>JAFDMF010000004.1 GCA_019306065.1 Deltaproteobacteria bacterium | reverse complement strand
GGAGCAAAAAGAAATTTTCTTACCGATAGCGGACTTTTTGAATTAAAAACCAACCTTACATACTATCTGCAAAGCGATTTCGGAGGCGTAGTATGGAATGACATCTTTGCGGTTGGCAGCGTTGACAATAGGCAGGAAGGTTTTGGCGACGGATATGAAATATCGCTTGGCGGAACATGGGAGCCTGTAAACAGCAAATGGAAATTTTATACCGGTTATCTGTATAGCAACCCCAGAGCTAATATAGAAACCACTTCCAAATTCAAACCTTCTTTAATTTCCAGTACAATAGGGCTTGGCTTCGATTATAAATTAAACGATAATGTAGTGTTGAATTTCGGAAGCACCGCAACCTTTTATAATACGGAAACCACTTCCGACGGCGACGAACTTAGCAGAAGAACATACGGAATTGGATCTGGCTTAAAATATTATTTTTAAATATTTGAATATACTCCTTCCCTTTTATAAGGGAAGGAGTATCAATTGGAAAAAGTATTTTCCAATAAGCCTTTATAATACGACATATAATTAATTTTCGATATTTATTTCATATTTAGAATTTAATTTTCAAAATATCTACAGTAAGCCCTTTTTTTATATTGATAATAAACTAATTTTATGTCAATTATACTCTCATCCGTCCCAAATTTATATACAAATACAGCGGTTATTCTTATTAATTGTAATACCTTTGCCATTGCCATATAATAAGGAGCAAAAGGCGAGGATATGCAAAGGTTTTAAAAAAGGAGGTTGAAATGTCTGGAGAAAGCGTTTATTTAACAAAGCCGTGGCTTGCTAATTATGACAAGAAAGTTCCCGAATATATTGAATATGAAGAATTACTTTTATACGATTTTTTAAAAAGATCCGCCGCCGAATTTCCGGAAAGTCCAGCTTTAAATTTTCAGGGATATAAGATTAACTTTAAAAAATTTAAAGAAATGGTAGATACTTTTGCAGGTTTTCTTAATAGCATAGGAATAAAAAAAGGGGATTCCGTATCCATTTTACTTCCGAATGTAATACCATGCGTAATAGCCTACTATGCCATAATGCGGATAGGCGCTATATGCGTAATGAATAACCCTTTATATTCCGATAGAGAGCTGGAGCATCAATTTAACGATTCGGATTCAAAAGTTCTTATTACCTTAGATCTTCTTGCCAATAGAATGATTGAATTGCGAAACAAAACCAAAATAAAACAGATAATTTATACTTCAATAGGAGATTATTTGCCGTTTCCTAAAAATTTTTTATTCCCTTTGGTAGGCAAAAAAAAAGGATTGGCTGCATCTGTAAATAAAGCGGATAATCTGGATAAATGGAAAGATATATTATCTGAAAGTTACCCTGCTGCCCCTGATGCAAAACTATCTTTTGAGGATATCGCAATGTATCAATATACCGGAGGCACTACCGGCGCTTCAAAAGGAGCCGAACTAACTCACGGAAACGTGAGTAAAAACATTCAGCAGAGCGCTGCATGGTTTAATGAGTTTGGAAGAGGCGAGCATATTATGTTGGGAGCGCTTCCTTTTTTCCATGTTTTCGGGCTTACATGCTGTATGAACTTTGCGGTTTACATGGCTTGGGAAAATGTGCTTGTTCCGAAACCCCAGCCGGATCCTCTTTTGGAAGCGATAGTTAAATACAAACCCAGTTTTACGCCTCTTGTTCCTACAATGTATATAGGTTTGATAGAGCATCCGGATATAGAAAAATATGATCTCTCTTTTATTAAAGGCTGTTTTTCCGCAAGCGCTTCGCTTCCTCTAAACGTATTGGAAACCTTTGAAAAAAAGACCGGCGCGACTATAGTGGAAGGCTACGGTTTAAGCGAAACCGCTCCTGTTGTTCATCTCAATCCTTTTGCAAAAGGGAAAAGAAAAATAGGCAGCATAGGGCTTCCCGCGCTTGATACAATAACGAGAGTCGTTGATTTGGCAGATGGCGAAACCGACGTGCCTATAGGAGAGAACGGAGAATTGGTTATAAAAGGTCCTCAGGTTATGAGAGGTTATGTAAATAAGCCCGAAGAAACGGCTAATGTTTTAAAAGACGGTTGGTTTTTTACGGGCGATATAGGGTATATGGATAAAGACGGATACTTTTTTATAGTAGGCAGAAAAAAGAACATGATAATATCCGGCGGATTAAACGTTTATCCGCGAGATATAGAAGAAGTTTATTTTAAACATCCGAAAATATCGGAAGTCGCCGCAGTAGGAATTCCTCATAAAACAAGAGGAGAGGCGGTTAAGCTTTTTGTAGTTCTTAAAAAAGGGGAAAAAGCCGCTTCCGAAGAGCTTATCAAGTATGCGGAAGACAAACTTGCAAAATACAAGTGGCCCGTAGAGGTTGAATTTATGACAGAGCTGCCTAAAACCAACGTTGGCAAAGTTTTAAAACGGGCTTTGCGAAAAAAAGAAGGATAAAGGCTATATTTTAATTCAAACAAGCTGATTTATCGGACTAAAAAAAGGCGGGGTAAAAACCCCGCCTTTTTTATTTAAGATTTATGATACCGTGGTATTAATTTTCCATTAATTCAAAAAGTCCCGCGGCTCCCATTCCGCCTCCTATACACATAGCTTCCACTCCGTATTTTACTTTATTTGCCTGCATTCCGGAAAGCAATGTCGCGCAGAGCTTTGCGCCTGTGCATCCCAAAGGATGCCCCAAAGCTACGGCGCCGCCGTAAATATTTACTTTGGATTGATCTATTCCTAGCTCTTTTACGCAATATAGCGCCTGAGATGCAAAAGCTTCGTTAATTTCAAACAAACCAATATCTTTAACCTGTTTGCCCGCAACTTTTAAAAGTTTAGGTATTGCATATCTCGGTCCTACTCCCATCTCTTCGGGGTCGCAGCCTACCGCTACAAAATTTGTAAGCTTGGCAATAGGCTTTAAGCCGAGCTCTTTTACTTTTCTGCCGCTCATAACAACCGCTATTGCCGCTCCGTCCGAAGTCTGAGAAGAGTTCCCTGCGGTAACGCTTCCTTTTTTTGCAAATACAGGTCTTAATTTTGCAAGCCCTTCGATAGTTGTAGCGTCTCTTATACCCTGATCATGTTCTACAATTATACTTGTTTTCTTTCCATTTTCAAATACGGTTGCAGGAGTCGGTATAATCTCTTTATAAAAGCCTCCGTCTCTTGCGGCTTTTGCTTTCATCTGAGATTTATACGCAAACTCGTCCTGTTTTTCTCTGGAAATATTATATTTGTTTGCCACATTTTCCGCAGTGATTCCCATAGGCGTATAAATATAGGCAAAATTAGGATTCGGATAAGGGCGAGGCATATTGCCTCCTAGCGGAACGGAGCTCATCATTTCCACGCCGCCTGCTAAAATTATCTCGTCTCCTCCGAGTCCCGCTTCGATCTGTTGAGTGGCGTAAGCTATAGCCTGCAAACCGGAGCTGCAAAATCTGTTTACGGTAACTCCGGGAACTTCTTCGGGAAGCCCTGCTACAAGGGCTACGACGCGGGCTATGTTAAAACCCATAGTTCCTTCGGGAAAGGAGCATCCTACTACAACATCATCCACCTGTTCCGGTTTTAAAGCCGGTATTTTTTCCAAAGTAGATTTTATAATAAAAGCCAGCATATCTTCGGCTCTGGTATCTTTAAAAACCCCTCTTCTTCCGCTTTTTCCGATTGGAGTTCTGTGTGCGGCTACAATATAAGCTTTATTATCCAATATTTTATTACTCACTTTAAACCTCCTGTATTTTTATTACTTTAAAAGCGGTTTTCCCGTAGTTAATATATGAATTATCTTTTCTACGGTTATTTGATCTTTGCATAATTCGGTAAAAGCTTCTCTTTCAAGAGCAAGCATAGTTTTTTCGGAAATTACGCCTGGTCCTGTATCTCCGCCTGTAAGTATTCTTGCTATACCTCTTGCCACTTTTGCGCTGTGAGGCGCTATGAATCCGCCTTTTTCAAAAGATAAAATTCCCGCGTTAAGCATTCCGAAGCCGTCTTGTCCCATAACTTGTAGCGGTTTTGGTATTTCCGGAGAGTAACCGCTTTTTACCATATATAAAACTTCCTCTTTTGCGGCTTTAAAAAGGTTTGGCCTTGCGGGAACAATTTTATCGGTAGGTTTTAAAAAGCCGAGTTCAAAAGCCTTTTTTGCAGACATTGATACTTTTGCCATAGCTATTGTCATAAAAACGGCTTCCAAAAATTTGCCTATGTCGTTTCCGGTAACGGATGCGGGAATACTGTTTATTACTCTGGAATATAAACTTGTGCATCCGCTGCCGGCAGGAACAAGCCCTACGCCGACTTCAACCAGCCCCATAAATGTATTCGGATGAGCCACAACTCTATCGCAGCCCATTATTAATTCGCAGCCGCCTCCGAGAGCTCTGCCATAAGCAGCGGCTACTACAGGATAGTTTATATATTTTGCTTTATAAACGAGGCGTTGCAAAGAGCCCGCCATGTCCGAGATTCCCTTGAAATTTTTCTGACCTATAAGCCCCATTACCGCGCCCAGATTTGCTCCGGCGCTGAAAAAATCGTGATTGTTTCCTACGATAAGTCCTGTTCCGTTTTTATTTACATAATCGAGCGATTTATCAAAGGTTTGAAGCGCTTCCATATCAAGGGCGTTTACCTGATTTGTATGGATTTCAAAAATAAAGACTCCGTCGCCTGCATCGTGTAATGTGGCGGCTTTATTGGATATAACGCTTTTTTTGTTATGTTTGAGATTGAAAAGGCATATAGATTCTTTATCAGTCGGAACTTCTTGATATTTTTGAGATTTGAAATCGAAAAATAGTTTTTTGTCCTTTTCGATTTTATAAAAAGATACCGCTTTTTGGGAAAGCATCTTTTTTATATTTTCCGGAACCTTTATGCCCAGCTTTTCCATTTCCGATACGGATTTTTCCAAGCCTATGGCATCCCAAAGTTCAAAATGCCCGAGCTCGAAATTATAGCCCCATTTCATAGCATTATCTATATCAACTATATTTTCGGCTACTATTCCTACCATACTTGCCGCATAAGCCAGCTGATTGAAAATTACGTCTTTGGCGTAAAGCGCGCCTTTATCTTCTCCATATACTATTGCTTTTAGGCTGTCTTGAATGCTTTTTGCCTTTTTAGCGGCAGTCAAACATGCAAATTGCGGTTTTTCGATAGGACCGTAAGTTAGCGTTTTATAATCGATAACGCTTCTTATTATACCTTTTCCGATTTTTTCGGTTTTATAAAATCCGCCTGTTTTCGGAGTTTTTTTGCCTAACAGTCCTTTTTCTACCATTTTTACGGTAAAGTCCGGGATTTTCAGCATGCTGCGTCTTTCGTCGTCTTGGCACATAGCATAAAGGTATTGAGCAACTTTTACGGCGGTATCCAGCCCTACCAAATCGCTTGTTTTAAAAACGCCTGTTTTCGGTCTTCCTATTGCTTTGCCCATAAGAGCGTCCGCTTCCGGAATCGTAAGGTTATGCTCTACCATTTTTTGCATAGCTATTGTAAGCCCGCATACGCCTATCCTGTTTCCCGCAAATCCCGGAACATCCTTTGCAATTACAATTCCTTTGCCGAGTCTCTCTTTTTCAAAATCGGCTATAAATCTTACAAGTTCGGGAAGAGTTTTTGGCCCCGGAATTATTTCGAGCAATTCCATATATCTGACAGGGTTAAAAAAGTGGGTTCCTATAAAATGCTTCTGCATCTCTTCCGGCATCTCTTCCGACATTGCTTTTAATGATATTCCGGAAGTATTAGTGCATATTATAGAGCCGGGTTTTCGGACAGCCGCAACCTTTTCAAGAAGGCTCTTTTTTATTTTAAGGTCTTCTATTACAACCTCTACTATCATATCGCAGTCTTTTAAAAGATCAAGGTTGTCAAAAGTTCCGGTTTTAATAAGATTAGCGTCCTGCGCAGATAAAAATAGTTCCGGCTTTGCTTTTTGGATTGCTTTTAATCCTTTTTTTACTATTTCTTCCGATATATCGAGCAAAACCACAGGTATTCCTGCGCCGGTATAAGCCGCTGCTATTCCGCCTCCCATTATGCCTGATCCGAGTATTCCAATTTTTGAGATTCTTCCTTGCGCAAGCTGTTTATTCTCTAATTTGTATTGATTCATATTTACCTCCGAGTAACTTGATTAAAATATATATTTTTTTGCTTTAATAACTCTTTCGGCTATTGTTTTTCGTAATTTTATATAATTTACAGGCTTTATATTATATGCCATGTTATCTATTTCGTTTAATTTTTCCTTTAACAAAGGATCGTTATCCATAGCGTAAGCAACCGCTTGTTTTGCCCAGAAAGCTATTTTCGGCATAATTTCGCTGGAATATACCGAAGCCGCGGCTATATAATATTCGGCTTTTTCTACTCCGTTTTTAGTCAACATTTTTTTAGCTCTTAAAATCCCGCTTTCCATAGCATATATTTCCATAACTATTTCGGCTATTATAGCAAGCAGTTCTTGGTCTTCCGGGTTCATTACCAGTTTTGCCATTGTATTTTTTATCGTTGCCAAAGCGATGGTTTTTGCCATTTTCAAAGTATGTTCTTCGCCTGCAAGCGGTTCATCTTTAAGCTCAACCGAGGCGGGATTATAAGAGGATGCAAATTTATAAGCTTCGCCAACTGCTCCCATCAGATTTAATCTGCCGGTCATAACTCTTTTTAATATGGTTCCTGCAGTTAAAAGACGGTTGATTTCGTCTGTTCCTTCAAAAATTCTTAATATTCTTGCATCTCTGTATATTTCGGCAGGAGGATATTCTTCTATAAAGCCCATTCCTCCGAATATCTGGACAAGTTTATCCGCGCATATCATCGAGGTTTCCGCGCCATATACTTTTGAAATAGAGCATTCAATAGCATACTCCTCTATTGCTTTCGAGTTTATATCCGGATCTTTTTTACCCGAAAAAGTATCTTTCATATCTCCGGTAATTCTGTATTGAAGGCTTTGGGATATATAAGTGCGGACTGTCATATCGCCTATCATATTTTTGATCATTCCGAAATTGGCTATAGGCATTCCAAACTGTTTTCTTTCTTTTGCCTGTTTAATCGCCATTGATATTATTTTTTTGGAGCCGCCGCTTGACATCTGCCCAAGTTTTGCGCGTCCTATGTTTAATATGTTAAAGGCTATTTTATGCCCTTTTCCTATATCGTATAAAACATTTTCTACCGGAACCATGCAGTCTTTTAATATAACCGAAGTTGTGGAAGAGCCTCTTATTCCGAGTTTATCCTCTTCGACTCCTATAGATATGCCCGGAAAGTCTTTTTCTATCAAAAAAGCGGTAAATTTACCGTCTTCTACATTTTGCCCCTCTTCTATTATTTTAGCATAAACGGTAAAAAGTTCCGCCCAAGAGCCGTTTGTAATAAATATCTTTTCTCCGTTTAAAATATAATGTTTTTTGTCTTTAGAAAGAATCGCCGAAGTTTTGGAATTAAGAGCGTCGGATCCGGCTTCCGACTCTGTTAAACAGTATGCGGCAATTGATTCTCCCGTGCATAATTTTTCAAGATATTTTTTTTTTTGAGCATCGGTTCCGAAATAATTTAACGGAAGGGTGCCTATCCCGTTATGAGCCGCAAATGTTGTTGTAAAAGAACTGCTTCCGTATCCGAGCCCTTCGGCAATAATACAGTTAGATATGGTATCCATACCTTCGCCGCCGTATTCTTCCGGAACGCCGGCTCCGAGAAGTCCCAGCTCTCCCGCTTTTTGCATAAGGGCTATAGATATTTTACCTCCGTCCGCTTTTAAATCATGAGCAGAGCGGGGGACGACCTCTTTTTCCGCAAATTCGATAACCGCCTTTTCAAGCATCTTATGCTCTTTATTAAAATCTTCCGGCGTAAACATCTCTTCCGGCATAATATCGTTTATTAAAAATTCCCCTCCTTTTAGAGCCATTTTTTCCTCCTGTGATTATAAAATTAACTGTTGAAAATAGTTTTGCAAACTGGTATGACCTCTTACCAGAAAAAATAAAAAAAGCAAATAAAAATTTTGCATGCCTTGAAAATGAACAAAATATTTTATTGTATAACGGGCTTCAATCGAATATAAACAAAGGAATAATAAAGGGATTTTTTGCTTCGCTCAAGATGACAGGAAACAATTTTTTTTGTTTGCCATCTAGGCGAGCGCGGCGAGGAGAAATTTCATAATAAAAATATAATAACATGAAAAATCGAAAAAACTCTATATTAAAACCTGCTGAATTTGCAGAACGGGAATTATTAACAGGCATTTTAGACGGAACATATCCAGTAGGCTCTACTCTTCCGAGCGAAAGGGAACTTGCCGCTAGAATCGGAGTTACCAGACCGACTTTTCGAGAAATCCTTCAAAGGCTTGCAAGAGAAGGCTGGATAACCATAAGACACGGCAAAGCTACTATGGTAAACGATTATTGGAATACAGGCGGTTTGGGTATGTTTGCAACCTTAACAAGATACGGAAAATTTTTACCCAAAGGCTTTTTGTTTCATCTTATAGAGGTAAGAAATAGTCTCTTGCCGGATATAGCAGAACTTGCGGTTTTAAAGGCTTCGGATAACATAACCGAATATTTAAAAAATTATCCGAAATTAAAAGAAAATGCTAACGCTTTTGTTAAATTCGACTGGGAATTACAGATGTTAATGGTAAAGCATTCCGAAAATCCTATTTTTTCTTTTATATTTAATGATTTTAAATCAATTTATACTATGATGACCTTAAAATATTTTAAAATTCAAAAAGCAAGAGAACTTGCAAAAAATTATTATAAGGATTTGTTAGATACCATAAAAATGGGGCATGAGGCGGTAGGGAAATTGATTAAAAGCAGATTGAAAAAATCCGGCGAGATATGGAAAGATTTAACGTAAAATGCTATAAAAAACAAATTGTCAAAAGCAGATTAAAAAAAGACGAAATATAAAAGGGTAGAGGTTACATAGCATATTTTTCTGATATTAATTAAGAAAATATTTTGTCATAAAAGATAAAACCTGTTATTTGACCCGACTGAGAAATAAGAAAGGGGGAAATAATATATAATGAAGATTCATGAATATCAGGCAAAAGAATTGTTTCGGAAATATAATATACCTATTCCGAAAGGCAAAGTAGCTTTTACGTCGGAAGAGGCTGTTTTGGCGGCAAAAGAATTGGGCGAATATCCTGTTGTTATAAAGGCGCAGATACACGCCGGCGGCAGAGGAAAAGGGGGCGGGGTAAAGCTTGCAAATTCCGAAGCCGAAGTAAAAGAGACGGCAGCGCATATTATAGGTATGAATTTGCTAACCCGTCAGACAGGGGCGGAAGGAAGAATTGTTAAAAAGGTTTTGGTAGAACAAGGGCTTAACATTGAAAAAGAGTTGTACCTAAGCGTTCTGCCGGACAGGGCTACCGGAAAAAACCTTATAATAGCGAGCGAAGCCGGAGGTATGGATATAGAAGCGGTAGCGGAAGGAACGCCTGAAAAACTTATTAAGGTATATGTGGATCCGTTAATAGGGATACAGTCGTATCATTTAAGACAAGTTGCTTTCGGGCTTAATATTTCGGCAGATTGTATTAAAGAGTTTTTCGGGCTTTTAAAAGGGTTATTCAATTTTTTTACGGATTACGACTGCTCGCTGGTAGAGATCAATCCGCTTGTGATTACAAAAGAAAATAATGTAATGGCATTAGACGCTAAAGTGGATTTTGACGATAACGCCCTTTTTAGGCATAAAGACATTCTGGAATTTCGAGATATAGACGAAGAAGACCCTTTGGAAGTAGAGGCTTCCAAATACGGGCTTAACTATATCAATCTCGATGGAAATATAGGAAACATGGTAAACGGCGCTGGTTTGGCTATGGCTACTATGGATATTATAAAACAAGCCGGAGCGGAACCTGCGAATTTTTTAGACGTAGGGGGCGGAGCCAATGCCGTAATGATAGAAAACGGTTTTAGAATCATCTTAAGAGATTCCAAAGTAAAAGGAATATTAATAAATATATTCGGCGGTATTTTGCGATGCGATGTTCTTGCATCCGGCGTTGTTGAAGCGGCAAAAAAAAGCGATATAAATATTCCGGTAGTTGTGCGTATGGAAGGAACCAACGTTGCGGAAGGGAGAAAAATTTTGGCGGATTCCGGTCTTGATCTCATTACCGCAGTAGATATTAAAGATGCGGCGCAAAAAGTCGGCAGTATAGCGAACGGAAACTTAAACGGAGGAAAACCAATTGAGCATATTCGTAAATAAAAATACAAAAGTTGTTGTTCAGGGCATTACCGGAAAAGAAGGGCGTTTCCATACGGCTCAGTGCGTAAGCTACGGAACAAAAATTGTTGCCGGAGTTACCCCCGGAAAAGGAGGACAGAATGCCGATAACATACCCGTATTTAATACGGTAGCCGAGGCGGTATTCAATACAAAAGCGGATTGCAGCTTAATTTTTGTTCCTCCGCAGTTTGCCGCAGATGCAATAATGGAGGCGGCGGATGCGGGAATTGAAATGATTGTTGCCATTACCGAAGGAATTCCCATAGCCGATATGATGAGGGTAAAAGGTTTTTTAAAAGATAAAAATACCCGTTTAATAGGTCCTAACTGCCCCGGTATTATTACCCCCGGAGAATGCAAAATAGGAATTATGCCAGCTCCGATTCATACTGCCGGCGGTCCTATAGGAGTAATATCACGTTCTGGAACCTTAACCTACGAGGCGGTATATCAATTAACCCTTAAAGGAATCGGGCAGACCACCTGCATAGGCATAGGCGGCGACCCCGTTAACGGAACCAATTTTATAGATTGTTTAAAAGCCTTTCAAAAAGATCCGGATACAAAAGGTATAGTTATGGTAGGCGAAATAGGCGGAAGCGCCGAAGAACAGGCTGCCGAGTTTATATCCTCTTATGTAACAAAGCATGTAGTAGGGTTTATTGCAGGGCTTACGGCTCCTGCCGGAAGACGCATGGGGCATGCAGGGGCTATAATAAGCGGTGGAAGCGGAACCGCAACAGGTAAAATTACGGCTATGAAAAGAGCCGGAATCAATGTATGCGAAAATTTGGGAACATTTGGCGAGTTATGCGCCGAAGTTTTCCGGTTCGCCGTATAACTTCGTATTTTGCCCGTTTTCTGCGTTGAAAAAAAATTTTAATCCTCGAAATATTTTGAGTAAAGATACAGAGATACAAAGCTTTGTCCCGTTCTTTGACATAATGTTTATCGGATTAACAAATTTTATGTCCCTTTTAGCCCATTTGCAACGATTACAATGTTACAATGACCCATTGGCGCGATACAGAGATGGCCTCTTGCCTCTTTGTATCTTTTTTACTTTGTATCGTAGAAATCGAATAGTTCTTTAATGCTCATATCATCTCTTATTCCAAACCGCGTTAAAGCAAAGTCGTATTTAACAGGGTCTTTCGGATTTATTGCTTTAAAAACAGAAGTTATTTCAAAAGCGGTTTTAATATCTGCGGTTTTTCTTTTTGTAAAGCCGAGTAAAAGAGAAATATTGCGCATATGAGTATCAAGCGGAATTATAAGCGCAGACGGCAAAATACCAATCCATCCGCCCGGATCAACAGCGTCTTTTCTTACCATCCAGCGTAAAAAAAGATTCATTCTTTTACATGCGCTTCCTTTTTCCGGCAAAGGTATAAGATGTCCGGGCTTATTTTTTTGTGCGTTTAAATTACGCGCTAAAAAACTCATTCCTTTAACAATAGCAAACTCTTTATCGTCCATTCCTTCGCAAAAACATTGGTTTAAAGAGCCGAACTTTTCTATTACCCCTTTAATTCCGAAAAGAAGAGCCGCAAAACTTTTTCCGTCCGCAAATCTGTGTTTGAAATTTCCATAAGTTTTTTCCAAAAAATCGCAGCTTGCGTTTTTTAAAAAAATACTTGGAGACGGCGCCATAGGCTCAAGCGCTTTTGAAACGCTTTTTAATATCTGTTTTACATTTCCGTAGGCAAGAGCCGAAGCTATTAATGCTACTATCTCTCTGTCTTTTACATCCTTATAACAATATAAAAATTCCAAAGGATCCGGATGGACATATTCTTTTTTATTATAAAGGGCGTAAAGCTTTTCCAAATTTATTTTTATTCTATCATTATTCATATAATTACAAATACCAAAGGAGTAAGCCTTGGAAGAGATTATCTGTTCGGAAGTTTTATTGCCGGAGTTTCCGGAGGTTATTCAAAATCCAAGCTCTGTTTTTTACATTCCCAAATACGCCTCTTTTATATGGGGATTTTTTAAAAGTTCTTTGCCGGAGCCTTCCATAACAACCTGCCCGTGTTCCAAAACATAAGCGCGGTCGCTTAAACTCAACGAATTTTTTACGTCCTGTTCTACAAGAAGAACGGTTGTTCCGAGATCTGCAATTTTGCGTATTGCGGCAAATATATCTTTCATTAGTATCGGCGCTAAACCGAGCGATGGCTCGTCTAACATTAATATTTTGGGATGAGCCATTATTCCTCGTCCTATTGCCGCCATTTGTTGTTCGCCGCCGGACAGGGTCATTGCAAGCTGATTTTCTCTTTCTTTGAGTCTGGGAAAAAGTTGATATACGTTATCAATGGTTTCGGCAATTTTTGTTTCGGCTCTTTTGTTGTATGCGCCTATAATTAGGTTTTCTTTTACTGTCATTAAAGAAAATAGTTTTCTACCTTCGGGAACATGTATTATTCCATAGTCAACTATTTTTTCTGGCTGTTTGGAATTTATTTTTTGGTTTTCAAAACTTATCTGGCCGGAAGTAGGAAACAGCAAGCCGGAAATTGTTCTTAGCAGGGTAGATTTGCCTGCGCCGTTTCCGCCTACTATGCTAACAACCTCTCCTTTTTCAACGGTTAAAGAGAGATTAAATATAACTTGAATATCGCCGTAATAAACGTTTATTTTATCTATTTTAAGAAAGCTCATAATCATCTCCGAGATATGCTTTTATAACTTTTTCATCCTTTGCTATTTCTGCAGGCAGTCCTTGCGCTATTTTTTTGCCGAATTGTATTACTACTATGTTGTCGGAAAGCGCCATTATTGCTCGCATTATGTGTTCTATAACAAATATTGTAACTCCGCTGTCTCTAACCTGTTTTATTACAGATACCATATCATCTACTTCAGATGGCCTTAAACCTGCCATTACTTCGTCTAATAAAAGGAGTTTCGGCTCGGTTGCCATAGCCCGCGCTATTTCGAGACGTTTTAGGTCTGCAATTGTTAAATTTCCTGCCTTTACATCTTTTTTATCTGCAAAGTTGAAGAGTTGAAGTATATCAAGCGCTTTTTTTTCGGCGGTTTTGATGCTTGAAGTTTTTAAGAATGTTGCAGTCATAACGTTGTATAACACGGTTTTGGATGTAAACGGTTTTACTATTTGAAATGTTCTTGCCAGCCCTGTTTTACATAGATTCCAGGGTTTTTGTCTGTCTATTTTTTTATTTTTAAAGTATATTTCGCCGGCAGTAGGTTTATAAACTCCTGCAATACAGTTAAAAACCGTAGATTTGCCTGCCCCGTTAGGTCCTATTAAGGCAAGTATTTCTCCTTGTTTTATTATTATGTTTAAGGAGTTAACGGCTCTAAGCCCTCCGAAATCCATTGTTATGTTTTGAAGTTTAAGGATGTTCATTTACAGCCTCTTATAAAAGTTTTTGTCTGTTTATATTTCGTTCGGAGCTGTCCGAGTTTGTTTACTTCTCCCGTTTGCGGTTTTGCGTCTATTTATCGGTTTTTAAAATTTTTTTTTCTATTATTCTGTTATATATTCTGCTTAACGGTTCTTGTAAGCCTCTCGGTTGATATAACATTACAAGTATTAAGACGGCTCCGAATATTATTAAGTGAAGTCCGGGCAGATGGCTTCCGAAGTATATTCGGGACAGATCGCTTACCGGTCTTAGAAGAAGCGCTCCGATTATAGGTCCTGCAACCGAGCCTCGTCCGCCTATAAGCGCAATAAAGGCTATTTCAAAAGAAAGATCTAATGAAAATACGCTTTTTGGATGTATGTAAAGGGTGAATTGAGCATAAAATGTTCCTGCCAAAGCGGTAAGAAAGGAGCTTATCGCCATTGCGGTTAATCTTGCTTTTGCAACGTTTATTCCAAGCGCCATTGCCGCCTCCGGCTCTTCGCCTCCGGCATTAAGATAATATCCGAGTTTTGAGCGGGATATTAAAAAGGTTAAAGTCAAAACCAGTATCAACATTATTAATATTATGTAATAGTATGGCTCTTTTCCGGCAAACATGAAGTTGAAAAAGCCTGTATTTGTCGGCGGTATTTGTATGCCGCGGGGCCCGTTTATGTTTAACGGGCCTATATTGTTGATGTTTTCTACCATTACCCTTATGCCTTCTCCGAAGGCTATGGTGGCAAGCGCAAAGTATGCGCCTCTCATTTTAAGGGTAGGCAGGGCTATTATAACTCCGAGTATAAGGGCTATAAAAGCGCCTGCAATCATTCCTATCCAAGGGCTTATACCGTATTGAAGAGACAGGATTGTAGATGTGTATGCGCCTATTCCTACAAATACGGAATGCCCCAGCGGAAGAACGCCGGCGAATCCGCCTACAAGGTTCCAGCTTGTAGTTAGATATGCATAAAAATAAAGAAGTATTAATATATGTAGATATGTGGCGCTTCGGACAAAAAGCGGAATTGTAAAAGCTATAAATAGAAAAAGTATTAACGCTGTTTTATTTATTTTTTCTTTTGTCATTATTGTTTACCAATCCTGTTTTATACCGAATAATCCGGAGGGTTTTATAAATAGAACAAGAAGAAACAGTCCATATACTATTGCTTCTGTCCAAGTGCTGGACATAAATTGCGGCCCTACCGATTCTATAAGCCCGATTATTATTCCTCCGAGCATAGCTCCGAGTATGCTGCCTAATCCTCCTAATACCACTATTATAAAGCCTTTTATGTCAAATAGAACTCCTACGGTAGGAAATATGTTATAAAACGGAACAAGGGTTACAGCCGCAATTCCTGCCGCAGCGGTTCCTATTCCAAAGGCAATGTTGTATATTTTGTATTGGTTTATTCCCATAAGGCTTGCGGTTTCTCTGTCTATAGATGTTGCGCGTACGGCTCTGCCTGTTTTTGTTTTTTGAAAAAAGAGGTATATTGCAAGAGCCGTAATTACTGCGGTAATTGCGCCGCAAAGTTTCGGAACGGATATAAATATTTCGCCTATTTCCAGCATAGCGCCTTTTAATGCGTTATCTTGTATGGAGCGGTATTGGGGGCCGAAGATGAGTAAGGTAAGGTTATCTAATATATACCATAAACCTGTTGTAACTATTATAACGGTTATAGGTTCGCGGACATTTTTTTCCGCTTTGAATATCGGCTTTATTATTATGTCTTGCAGATAATAGCCGAAAAAAAACATTATCGGCGCGGCTATAAAAAGGGCTATGTAGGGGTGTATTCCTGTTGCGGTTATTATCCAGTATGCAACATACATTCCTACCATAAGCAAGGAGCCGTGGGCAAAGTTTATTACTTTAAGAACGCCGAATATAACGGTTAAGCCTAAAGCGGTAAGTCCGTATATTGACCCCATTAAGATTCCGTTTATTATGTCTTCTATAAGGTATATCATAGGGTTCCTCTTTAAATTTCGCCGGATAATAAATTATTTTGTTATCCGGCGAAATTTTATTATTCTTTTTTTATGATTAACTTTTTGAATAATAGGCGTTTCTCTTATCTGGCCATGTATCTTTGTATCTCACGAAGAGACGCATAGCGTCTCTTCGTGTCGCTTTATTATTTCATAGGAAATACGGGAGTATAACCTTTTCTTCTTGCTTCTTTGGGCCAAACGCTGATTCGTTCGGGTCCGTTTCCTATATCGTTTATTTGTATCATTACCAGCGCGGCGTTTTTGTTTTGTCCTGTTTCATCAAACTCTACGGAAGGGTATCCTACTATCATTCCTGGTCCGTCTTTTAAAGATGTGGCAGCCAAAGCTTCTTTTATTTTTGCCGGTTCTAAGGAGCCTGCGCGTTCCAAAGCGTCTTTTATAACATATACTGCCAGATATGCGTCAACGGCTTCGCCAGTGAGATTTTGTTTGTAAAGTTTGTTGTATTTTTCGTTAGCTTCTTTTGCGCCGGGTTTGTTTATGTCTGTTTCCCATTCCACTATATCGAAATATTTTAACGCGTTGTTTCCCGTAGCTTTTATAAAGGAAGGATCCGCATGTCCGCCCCCGCTTGCAATTATCGCTTTTAGTTTAACTTTGTAATCTGCAAGGGTATTGGTTAATAATATTGCGTCTGCCGCATTTGAAACAAGCATTAAAACTTCCGCTCCGGAGCGTTTTATTTTTTGAACAACAGGGCTTAGATCCGTAGCCGAAGAGGGATAAGGCTCGTCTAAAACAACTTCGTATCCGCCTTTTTCGGCAAGTTTTTTCCATTGCTGGGCAAATCCTTGTCCCCAGTCTCCGTTTTCATATACAAAAGCAAGTTTTTTAACGGGACCGTTAAATTCTTTTTCCATGTCTTTTAAAAACGCAAACTGATCTCTTGTCCACCAGCTGTCTTTTGCGGCTATTCTGAATACTGTTTTAAATCCTTGTTCTGTAATTTTATCCGACACGGATACGGGAACTACAAAGGGCGTGCCGTATTTTTCCGCCACTGCCGTTACCGGATATGTAACCGCCGAATTCCAACAGCCTGTAAGAATGTTTACTTTTTCGGTGTTTATTAGTCGTTCTGCTTCGGATACTCCTTTTTCGGGCTTTGATTCGGAATCTGCATACGCCATTTCGAGTTTTGCGCCGCCCAAAGATTTTATGCCCCCTGCGTCATTGATTTCTTTAACCGCCATTTCACGGGCATATTTTCCCTGTTCGCCTAATGAAGCAGACGGACCTGATAGCGGGATTATGTTTCCGATTTTTACGGTTGTATCTTCGGCTTTAAGCGGAGCGCTTATCCCGAATGCAAGCATAAATGCCAAAACTGCCGCAAATAAAAATTTAATACTTTTTTTTTCAATCATTTATAATCTCCTTTTAATTTATGTTTATAGATACAAAGATATAGAGTAGAGAGGCTGAATGTAGCCTCTCTACAGGATAAGGCTTCTTTATGATGGTTTTAGTATAACTCATAATCGCTGACAATTATTTTTTAGATTAGTCATTGGCGCGGAGTTCGGACAACCCTTCTTTTATTATTTCCAATCCTTTGGAAAGGAGTCGTTCGGGGATTGTAAGCGGCATTAAAAATCTTATAACATTGCCATATACTCCGCAGGATAAAAGTATAAGCCCTTTGTCTAAACAGTATTTTGTAAGGGCTTTTGCCTCCTCTTGCGCCGGAGTCTTTTTTTTGCGGTCTTTTACAAGTTCCATAGCTATCATTGCGCCTATTCCGCGGACGTCTCCTATTATTTGGTATTCGGCTTTTAAGTTTTCAAGATGGCTTTTAAGATTTTCTCCGAGGGCTTTTGCCTGTTGTAATATGTTTTCGGTTTCGATTATATCGAATACCGCCAATGCGGCTTCGCAGGATAGAGGATTTGCATTGTATGTTCCTCCGATTCCTGCGGGGTGAACGGAATTTATTATTTCTTTTTTTCCTACTATTGCGCTTAACGGCATTCCTGCGGCAAGGCTTTTTGCGGTTAGCGTTATATCCGGGATAACGTTATAATGTTGCATAGCAAACATTTTGCCTGTTCTGCCGATTCCCGTTTGTATTTCGTCTGCAATAAACAGGATGTTGTTTTCTTCGCAGATTTTTTTAATTTTTTGGAAGTATTCTTTGGGAGGGGTAATAAATCCGCCTTCTCCTTGGATTGGTTCGACTATAACGGCGGCGGTATTTTCTGGATCGATTCCTTTTATAAAGAAATCTTTCAGGTTTTCGGCGCAATATATATCGCATTCCGGGTATTTAAGATTAAACGGGCATCTGTAGCAATAGGCATAAGGTATTTTGTATATTTCGGGAGCAAAGGGACCGAAACCGTATTTGTATGGTTTGACTTTGCCGGTTAATGTCATTGCAAGCAGGGTTCTGCCGTGAAACGCATTTTCAAAGGCTATGATTCCTTTTTTTTTGGTATAATAGCGAGCGATTTTTATGGCGTTTTCTACGGCTTCCGCTCCGCTGTTTGCAAAGAATGCAGATTTGGCAAAATTTCCAGGGGTTGCCGCACATAGTTTTTCCGCAAGCTTTATGGCAGATTGGTAAGGATTTACCATAAAGCATGTATGGGTAAATTTTTCTGCCTGTTTTTTTAGCGCTTCTACTACTTTGGGGTGGGAATGTCCTATGTTCATTACGGCTATGCCGCCTGCAAAATCTATGTATTCTTTTCCTTGGCTATCTGTAAGCAGGGAACCTTTTGCGCTTGATATGTAGCGCTCTGACGCGCTTATTATTCCTTTGGCAAGGTATTGTTCGCGTAGACGCTTTAAAGAGGAGAGATTTTCTTCCGTTGACATATTTTCCGCCTCTCTTATTGATCTGTTTATATTATGTTAGGAGGTGTATATGTTTATTTGCTTTTCTTTTTGTTTTCCGATCGGCAAAAAATTTTGAATGGCTCCTTTATAATTCGATTTTTCGCTTATACACTTATAATAAAAAAGGGAATGCCGAATATGTTATTTATCGGCGCCGCATTTATAAAGTAGTTTTTTTTTCGTTTGTATGTCAAGCTTTTTTTAATGGGAAAAGCTTGTCTTTTATCTTTATTTTTTTCTAACATATATGATTTTTGTTATTATTGCTACAGTGTCTCCTGTTTTGTCTTTTATATGCAACGAAAATTCGGGGAGATATTTTTCTCCGTTTCTGGTATTTTTTAAGACTTTTTTTATTTGCTCTTCGGTTATTATAAATTCTGCGGTTACAGTTCCTTTTCCGGGTTTTATAAAATCTATGCGGGAAGTTTTATCCCATACATTGTAGTTTTTCCCGAGTATTTGTATGAGCATTAGCATGTAAAAGGGGTCTGTCATTGCAAAAAGGGAGCCTCCGAAGTGGGTTTTTGCATAGTTGCGGTTATACCATTTTTGTTTCATTATAACGGTTATTCTTCTGTAGTCCGGGGCTACCTTTTTTATAAAGATTCCGGTTCCCCAGTATGGCGGGTACAGGTTTAATAATAGTTTGAATATAGTAGGGTTCATTTTATTTTTTTTTGTTTTTCTGTTTTTATTAATTATTCGGAGATGTTTTTAAAGTTTTTTATTTCCCCAAATGCCTCTCTGTCTGCCATTATCCAAGATTTCGTTTCCATAACCGCAAATCTTAATATTAGATTAGGACTTTTTTTATGTTTTAACCATAAAATGGTCTCATTTCTATGGGTTTTTATGTTTGACTGCGCAACTATAGCAAGAAAGCCTTGCCCGAGAGGATAAGTTTCGAATGTGTTTTTTTGAAAAGAATCGGCATAATGCAGGAGCTGATATACAAGATGTATGCATGTTATTGCTTGGAGATGTTTTGATATTTCTCGAAAGTTTCGATTTGTATTAATCTGTTCCAAAAAAGTTTGTTTTAATTTTTCGGGGTTTTTTTTATCCTCTTTATCGGGTCTGTTTAAAATTGGTTTTTTTCCATATTTTTTCAAATGAAAGTATAGACTGTCTGTGTCCGCGAGGTTCCTGTTTTATTCCTATTGAATTAGCGCCATAATTTTTTTTCGTCGGGATTGTCGGCAAAGGAGATGTCTATGGCTATTTCCGTGTCTTTTCTTGTGGAAAGGCAGTGTATTTTAGGTACTCCGCCTTTCTGTTTTGCAATGTCTTGCAAGAATCTAAAAGCGTTTAACAGGTTTGATTTTCCGCAAGCATTGGGTCTTTCTATCAATTTTTTAATATTAGTTTGGATATGATTATATCGTTTCCTTTAAGGTTGTTGCATAGCTTTTTTTATTTTTTTTCCGGCGTTTTTTTTTCGGGTGTTTTTGGCGCGGGAGCATTTAATTTTTGATTGACTCCTTTTATGTTTCCAGCCACTATTTCCATAAACGGATTATTTTTTCCTACGCTTTTCACCAGTATTGTTTCGGCTTGTTTGTAGTATTCCAAAGCTTTTTTATAGTCCTGTTTTGCGTCCCATATTCCGGCTATATTGTTTAGGTCTCTTGCTACGTCTGTATTTTCGCCGTAGGCTTTTTTATCTATTTTAAGGGCTGTATCGTAGTATCCCAAAGCCTCGTCTAATCTGCCGAGGGTTTTAAAGGTTAATCCGAGTCCGCTTATATATATGCTGTTTTCGGGATGTAGCCGAACCGCTTCGGAATAGTAAGCGTTTGCTTCGGCATATTTGTTTTGTTTTGTTTTTATGCCGCCTATTTCAAATAGGTATCTTGCCAGTATTTTTTCGTCTTTTTCTATGGTTGCAAGGGAGTTTTCGTAGGTTTTTAATAGTCTTTTGTTTGTCTGTTTGTTTTTTAAAACTATTTGTAATCGTTCGTTGTAAGATTCTACAAGTAGTTTTATTGCGCCTTCAAGGTCTTCGGCTTTTATTTTTTCTGCGGCTTCTGCAACTTTTTTGAAGTCTGTAGGCTGAACTTCGGTTTCTTCCTGCGGGGGTATATTTTTTTTGTATATTGCGCTTCCTGTTATAAGTCCGGCTATTATTATTGCTATTCCTATTATTATTGAACCTTTGATGTTTTTTTCCGCCATTGTTTTTATCTCCTATGTTTGTTTTTTTTTAGGCTTTGCCATTTTTTTTTTTAGGTTGGGAAACAGATTTATATCTGTGTGGGGTAAGAATAGAGCCGCAGTATAGTTGTCCATGTATGATACGGTTTCGGAAAGCTCGAAGTTTGTCATCATTTTTGTTACTTTTACCACGTCTTTTCTTATGTTGTTGTTTAAGGAGCAGATTTTTGCTCCGAGCAGAGAACCGTTTCCTATGAATGTAACTTTTTCGGTGTCTATTTCCGGCAGCAAGCCTATTATTGTTGCTTTTTCAAGGTCTATGAAGCTTCCGAAGCCTCCGGCAATTATTATTCTGTCTAAATCGGATACGGATAATCCCACTTCGTTTAGCAGGGTCATTGCGCCGCTGTATATTGCGCCTTTTGCCCTGATTAGATTTTCGATGTCTATTTCGGTTAAGGTTATATCTTTATTTATTTGGGTTTGGTCTGCCCATGCAAGAACATATTCGTGTATTCCGTTGTTTTCCCGTATTCTTTTTGTATTTAAGGTTTTGTCGAATTTGCCTCTGCCGTTTATTATTTTTGCCAAAAACATTTCGGCTATTATTGTTATAAGTCCTGATCCGCATATTCCTTTTGGTTTTACGTCTCCTATGGTTAATATCATCGGTTCGAATGTAGCCGGATTTACGGAGAAGTTTTCTATTGCGCCTTTTGCGGCTCGCATGCCGAATTTTATTCCTCCGCCTTCAAATGCAGGACCTGCAGAGCATGCGGCGCAGGCAAACCATTCTTTGTTTCCTATTACTATTTCGGCGTTTGTTCCTATGTCTATAAATAGGGTTAATTCTTCGGCAAGATACATTCCCGCGCCCATAACTCCGGCTATTATGTCTCCGCCTACATAACTGGATACGCCCGGATATATTAGGGCGGTTGTGTAATCTTTAAGTTCGATTCCTATTTGGGTTGCTTTGAAAGGCGGCAAGATGGTAGCCGCAGGAACATAAGGAGAGCGTCTTATGTATCTGGGGTTTAGTTGTAACAGAAGGTGTGTCATTACGGTATTTCCGGCTATTGTTACGACAGTGATATTTTCTTCGGATATATTTGCTTTTTTTATCGCTTTCTTTATAAGTTTGTTTATCGTTGCCAAAACAACTTCCGATAGTTTATTGAGCCCTCCTTTTTCGGCAAATACTATTCTTGATATAACATCTTCTCCGTAGCTGATTTGTCTGTTGAAATCTCCGTATTGAGCAAGGACGTTTCCGGTATTAAGGTCTATGATTTGAAGATATATGGTAGTTGTTCCTATATCTATTGCTATGCCGTAGTTTTCGGATTCTGTATTGCCGGGCTGGATTTTTACTATTTTTGTTTTGCGTTTTTTTCGCACTGGTTTTATCATTGATACGGTAACCTTAAAATCGGTTTCTCTTAGTATATCTGGCGCCTCTTTTAGAACTGACAGCTCTGGTTCGGTTTCGCCGTATTCTGTTTTAAGATGGTTTATAAGTCTGGAAATATCGGGTATATTGTCTTGAGCGTTTGGCGGAGGTATTTCAACATATTTTTTCTCTACCGGTTTTATAAATCCCCCCCTTTTTTTTAGGATTTCAAAATTTTCTTCTTTTATTTTTGCGTTTTTTCTTTTTCCGAAATCGGTATTGAGTATTTTGGCATCTATTTCGGATTCAATTGGTATGCGGACGCAAAGTTTATCTTTTATTTTAATTCGGCAGGCAAGCCGTATTCCTTTGTTTATGTCTTCGGCGTCTAATTGCTCGGATATGCCGTCATCTACTTTGCCTTTTTCTATTATAACTCTACATTTGCCGCATACTCCTTCGCCTCCGCATGAGGCGTTGATGTGTATTTGAGATTCCATCGCGGCTCTTATAAGGGTTGTGCCTTCTTTTGCTTCTATTTCTTTGTTGTACGGCTGAAAAAGGATTTTATATTTTTTCATTATGTTGTTTCCTTTTCTATGTTATATCAGTTGACTATTTTTGTTTTATAAGATTTTCCTTTGTTTATATTCAGTTCTGATATGTCCAAGTTTATTTGCTCCGTTTTTTGCTTATCGCTTCGGATTTTTGACTGCGTTTTGTGAAAAATGTGAAAACTCAAGCTACGCTTTTAAACAGTTCATATTTTTTAACGCAAAATTTGTCAAAAATTATTTCGTCAGCGATAAGAGCCGCTACGCAAAAAATTTTGGACATATCTTTTATAATAATTTTTTTTTAGATAATGCCATTGCATAACAAAATATTTTGTTCATTCTATCATAACGCCGAAAATGGATAAAAGAGGAAGTTATGCAATAGTATTAAAATATAAGGTTAATCAACACAAACCCTAATATTAAAAGAATAACAAATATTACCGCCAATGTATTGAAATATTTTTCTATAAACGGTTTTATTTTTTCCCCCATAGCAAATATCAGCCATCCTATTAAAAAGAATCGTAAGCCTCTTGATATTAAAGAGACAAATAAAAATACTTTGAAGTTTATATTAAAAACTCCGGCGCTTATGGTAAAAACTTTATAAGGAATGGGAGTAAAACCGGCTATTCCTACCGCCCATGCGTCATAGCGGGAGTATAATTCTTTTATATATTCAAATTGTTCGGCTATGTTATAAAATGCTATTATTTTTACGCCGATAGCAGACATAAACTTCATTCCTATTAAATATCCGAAACAACCGCCGATTGTAGAGCCTGCCGTGGTTATTAGGGCATATTTAAAAGATTTTTTAGGAAGCGATAGACAAAGAGCTATTAAAAGAATATCCGGCGGTATGGGAAAAAAAGAGGATTCGACAAATGCTAATATAAAAAGCGCCAAAGTTCCGTAAGGGGTTTTAGCCCAGCCGAGAACGGATTGGTATAATTTTTTCAACATTTCCAGCCTTGCTCGCCTGTAAGTTTTACAAATCGGCAGTCTCCGAGTTTTTCGGTTGTTAATTCGGTTTCGCTTTTTTTGTATATTTTTATAAGTTCCTGAAAATCCAAACTTCCTACGGGTATTATCATTTTTCCGCTTACGGCAAGATTTTTTATAAGGTTTTCCGGAATATCCGGCGCGCCGGCGGTAACTATAATAGCGTCAAACGGAGCTTCCTCTTTCCAGCCTGATGTGCCGTCCGAATATTTTGTAACTATGTTGTAGTATCCGAGGCGATCGAACAGACTGCGGGCTTTTGTATATAAAGAGTGGATGGTTTCTATGGTATAGACTTTAAAAGCAATTTTGGACAAAACCGCGGCTTGATAGCCGGATCCTGTGCCTATTTCCAAAACTCTGTCATCTTTGTTTAACATAAGGGCTTGAGTCATCTCTGCTACTATATACGGCTGAGATATTGTCTGCCCTTCCCCTATAGGAAGCGGATGATCGGCA
Organism: Deltaproteobacteria bacterium; assembly: GCA_019306065.1. Classification (GTDB taxonomy): domain Bacteria; phylum Desulfobacterota; class Desulfobacteria; order Desulfobacterales; family JAFDMD01; genus JAFDMD01. The sequence continues at coordinate 56,064 of JAFDMF010000004.1, read as the reverse complement.
TAAGCCTGCTCTGCTAAAGCTTCGTCAACAAAAAGGTGTCGTGGAATTTTTGATATTGCTTTTATAACCTTTTGGTCTGTTATGCCCCTTGGTTTTAATTGAGTTTCTATCATGTTTAAACGGAGGCGTTCAAATTTAAAGGAATCTTCCATCTTTTTACCATAAAGTTTTTACGGGTTGATTTTTTCAGCTTATCCAAAACCGATTTTGTATTTTTAAAAAAGGATTATAGATTAATAACAAAGCGGATTCAATATAAAAAGTTTATAAGATTAATATTATTTGAATAAATCCGAATGAGTTTCTGTGCGTTCGAAAATTATTTCGTCATCTGATTTTTATATATTAATAACTAATCCAAATAATACTTTCGTCTATCGGCATAATTGTCGATTAATGCATAGTCTTTATATTTTTTTTCAATTCGGTTTTATTACTAATCGTTGTTATTATATTTTTAAGTTTTAAGAGGTTTTTATTTCTTTTTTAGACTCTTTTTAAATTGATTTGTATAAGACGGGGAAAGCATTTATATTCCTAACTGATCAAATAATTTTTTTGTATTTTTATATTTGTTAATATTTAAACTGGAATTGGTATCATTGAATACTTGTTTAATTTTTTTCTTAGGAATTTTAATAGGGAATGGGATGCCTCGTCCGAGTTTTAATTCCGGTTCTATTATTGCTCTTATGTTTGCTGTTTTACTCATTTTTTATCTCCTAATATAATATAGATCAGATATCGATACAAGTCAAATGTTTTTAAGAATCTATATGGTTTCCGTAGAAAAACGTTGAGTTCAAGACGTAAAAAAATTTTAAACGTAGGAGAGCTTAACGATTAAAATTTTTGCAAAATCATTTGTCTGCAATTGTTTGATATTTTAATTGCAATGACGTATTTTATTATAAGTTTTAAACGTCTAAAAATTTAATTTTCTTGCTTATTTTTTAATTATCTGATATTTTTATATGTTATTTATTTGTTTTTAATAGAAAAGGCATCTGTTTTTTGAGATTGAGCATTTAAAAAATTTTGATGCCTTATATTTATGAGAATTCGTATTTTTTTTACGAAAAATATTTTGTCGAAATTTATATATTATATTATTATTTTCGGAGGATATATAAAAATGGATTATAAAGATACTCTTAACCTGCCTAAAACCGGCTTTCCTATGAAGGCTAATCTTGCAAAAAAAGAGCCGGAACAATTAACCGAATGGGAAAATAAGAAGCTTTATGAAAAAATAAGAGAGATTTCAAAAAGCTTCAAACCTTTTATTTTACACGACGGTCCTCCTTATGCAAACGGCAATATTCATATTGGCACCGCATTAAATAAGATATTAAAAGATATAATAATAAGATCGAAACAGATGTCTGGTTTTAACGCTCCTTATGTTCCGGGTTGGGATTGTCATGGGCTTCCTATAGAGCATAATGTAGATAAGGCATTGAAAAAAAAAAAAGAGGTCCTCGGTCATGCTGCCATACGAAAAAGATGTAGAAAATATGCAAGCCGCTTTATAGATATTCAAAGAGATGAATTTAAGCGTCTGGGCATAATGGGGGAATGGGATGATCCGTATCTTACTATGAATTACAAATATGAAGCGATTATTGCAAGAAAGCTTGGGGAGTTTGCATTAGAAGGGAGTCTTTTTAGAAATAAAAAACCGATTTATTGGTGCTGCTCTTGCAAAACCGCTTTGGCGGAGGCAGAGATAGAGTATCATGACGAAACTTCCGATTCTATATTTGTAAAGTTTTTGTTAAAAGATGATGTAAGCCAACTCATTCCTGAATTTTCCGGTAAAAAAATATATATAGTTATATGGACTACAACTCCTTGGACAATTCCCGCAAACCTTGCCGTAGCTTTGCATCCGAATTTTATTTATTCCGCTGTAGATATAGGCGGCGGCGAGATTCTTATATTGGCAAAGGATCTTGTAGAATTATGTATGAAAAAATTTGGCATTAAAGATTATAATATAAAAGCCGAAGTAAAATCCTGCGAATTGGAAAATAAAAGATGCTCTCATCCTTTATATGAAAGAGATTCTGTAGTTATAATAGGCGATCATGTAACATTGGAGGCGGGAACGGGAGCGGTGCATACTGCATGCGGACATGGACGCGAAGATTATGAAATAGGGCTTAAATACGGTCTTGAGCCGTATTCTCCTGTTGACGATAACGGCAGATTTACAAACGAAGCCGAGATGTTTGAAAATCTGTTTGTTTTTGAGGCTAATAAAAAAATCATAGAAAAGTTAAAAGAAAACAAGGCGCTTATTTGTTCGGAGCATATAGAACATTCTTATCCGCATTGCTGGAGATGTAAAAAACCTGTTATATTCAGATCGACTCCGCAATGGTTTATATCTATGGATAAGCAGGGGTTAAGAAAAAAATCACTTGCGGAAATAGAAAAGGTAGAATGGATTCCGAGCTGGGGAAAAGAACGGATATATTCTATGATCGAAAACAGGCCGGACTGGTGCGTATCAAGACAAAGAGTGTGGGGAGTTCCTATAATTGTCTTTTATTGCGATAAATGCAACGCGATTTATATTGATGCGGATTCTATAGATTCGGTATGTTCGCAGTTTGAAAAATACGGCGCGGATATTTGGTTTGAAGCCGACGCGGCAGGTTTGATAAATAAAGGCGCAAAATGTAGCAAATGCGGAAGCGAAACCTTTATAAAAGAAACGGATATATTAGACGTATGGTTTGATTCCGGAGTAAGCCATTTTGCGGTATTGGAAGAAAGAGAAAATCTTAAATGGGCGGCGGATTTATATCTTGAAGGCAGCGATCAGCATAGAGGATGGTTTCATAGCTCTTTGCTTACGGCGGTAGGACTTAAAGGGGAAGCGCCTTATAAATCGGTGCTTACTCACGGCTTTGTAGTGGACGCCGAAGGGCGAAAAATGTCCAAATCAATAGGAAATGTAATACTTCCGGGCGAGGTGATTGATAAATACGGAGCGGAAATTTTAAGATTATGGGCTTCCGCATCAGATTACAGAGACGATATTAGAATATCGGATAAAATATTAAAACAGCTTACGGATGCTTACAGAAGAATAAGAAACACATGCCGTTTTATACTCGGCAATTTAGACGATTATAATCCGGAAACAGACGACGTTTCTTATGACGATTTGTCGGATATAGATAAATTTGCTCTTCATAAATTATCTCTTTTAACAAAAAAAATTGTGGAAGCATACGATAGTTATGAATTTCATATAATGTATCATTCGTTACACAACTATTGCGCGGTTGATCTTTCCGCTTTTTATCTGGATATTTTAAAAGACAGGCTTTATGTGTATTTACAAAATTCAAAAACAAGAAGAAGCGCGCAAACAGTATTGTATAAGATTATAGAGACTATCGCCAAACTTATGGCGCCTGTTCTTCCTTTTACAGCGGAAGAGGTTTGGAAATTCATACCGAATTATCAGGATAAAGCCGACAGCATTCATTTGGAACTTTTCCCGAAATATTCCGAAAGCATGCTTGATTATGATCTTGCCGAAGAATGGGGAATTATTCTTAATGTCCGAAAAGAGGTAACAAAAGCTTTGGAAGCCGCAAGAATAAAAAAGGTTATAGGGCATTCTTTGGATGCGGAGGTTAAAATTTTTGCAGATGCTAAAACTTACGAAACCATTTTGCCGTATAACAACGATTTAAGATCAATATTTATAGTTTCAAAAGCGGAGCTTGAACAGGCAAACGAGGATAATAAAGGAGATTTTATAAGTTCGGAAATCGAAGGACTTTTTATATCCGTAAAAGCTTCCGATGCTATGAAGTGCCAAAGATGCTGGATACGGGATACTTCGGTAGTAGAAGATGATAAATATCCTAATATATGTTCAAGATGCCGGGAAATATTAAATCCCGTTGTATAACAGAGAAAACGCCCATGATTATATTATAGACGTAAAAAAGAATGATTATCAAAATAATAAAGGGGTTTTTCACTTCGCTCGACAGGACAGGAAGGAAGTTTTTTTTTTTTGTCATTTCGACGAGCTGTTTTTTTGTCATGTAATGTCAACGAGTGCGGCGAGGAGAAATTTTATAAAATAGGGTAGTTTTACCAAACAGAAATGTAATGAAATATATAAAACTAATTATAATAGCGGTAATTATAATAGCCGTAGATCAGATGACAAAACGAATAATAATAAACAATTTTTCTTTGTTCGAATCGGTTTCGGTTATAGACGGTTTTTTTAATCTTATCTATCTTCAAAATCCGGGGGGGGCTTTTAGCTTTTTTGCCGAAAAATCGGTTTTATTAAGAAATATTATTTTTAAGATTCTTCCGATGATAGTAATTTTTTTGTTGTTTGTTTTTTATAAAACGGTTCCGTCTTCTTATAAATTTTTAAACTTCGGGCTTTCTTTGATTATAAGCGGAGCAATAGGCAACCTGATAGACAGGTTTGTTTTCGGGTTTGTAATAGATTTTTTGGATTTTTATATTAAAAATATTCATTGGCCCGCTTTTAATGTGGCGGATAGCGCTATAAGCATAGGAATAGTAATGGTTTTGATTAGTTCTTTTACAAAAAAATCTTCTTTTGCATGAGTTAAAGTCGGATAAAAATTTTAATCTGCCGTAATCTTAAACATCTACCGAAACCAATAAAAAAACAGGCTTGTTTTAATAAAACAAGGAGTAAAAAAATGATAAAAAAGCTACAACTATAGAAGAAATAAAAAAATACTGCACCCCAAAGCCTCTTGCGGAACAGGATTTTGACCGGTTTTATATTGATACGAATTCGGCAAGAGATCCGGAATAAAATATTTTTAACATCTTAAAATCTTATGTAACCACAGAAGAGGAAAACAGAATACTATTTTGCGGACATAAAGGATGCGGTAAATCAACTGAATTAAACAATCTTAAAAAAAAGCTTAAAGACAGGAATTGAAGCAATTGCTCTTTTATATTATTATACAGGTGAGCTTAAGCTTAGAATGTCCGAAAATAAAGCCGCACTTAAAGCTTTTAAAACCGCTTTATCTATTTATAAAAAAATAGGGAATACCATAGGCGAAGCTAATTGTATAAGCATAATAGGGGGACTTTTATTTAAAACAGGAGATTACAAAAGTGCGGAAAACTATTTTAACAAAGCTTTAAAACTATACGAAAATATACAAGATATTTATTCAATAGCAACTACATATTTAAACTACGGCAGACTTTTTAAAGAGAATAAAGATTATAAAGAAAAAGGGATTAAATTTATAAAAAAGGCAGCGGATATTTTTGATTCTATAAATATTGAACAAATGGCTTATTTATGCAGACGAGCATTGAATTAATAATAACGTATTTTATATATAAAAAACATTTTATTTTTATATATCTGTATTATACAAAAAATAAGCTCCTATAGCATAAAGTTTATCTCCTTTAACCTAAAGCAAAGCCCCTTTGATATAGAGTAGCCTTGCTTTGATCTGAAATCAGCCTTCACATATTCTGAAGTAACCTTACAATAATCAGGAGTAGCTTTACTTTTACCAAAGTAAAGCTTCATGCCTATAAAAAAGGATGATTATAAAAATAATAAAGGGATTTCTCGCTTTACTCAAGGAGACTTTTTTCTATAAAAACCGATTAAAAAGCTTGCTAATACAAAACCTGCCGCTTATAAGACGAAAAAATTAATTTTTAATAAAGGTATTCGGTCAAAAAAAATGTTACTCGGTTAATAAGAATTGAACAAAAAAAAGAAGAAAAAAATTTATGACCAAACAACTTGCAATAGGAAGAATAAGCTACATTAACGTTGATCCGATATATTACGGATTTGAAAATGGCTCTTTAAAAGACAAATATAAAATAGTATCGAAACATCCGGCGGGGTTAAATAAAATGCTTGCCGAAAAAAAGCTTGAAATAAGCGCTGTATCTGCCGCCGCTTACGCTCAAAATCAGGACAGATGGCTTATATTGCCGAATCTTTCGGTATCTTGCGCGGCGGACGTTATGAGCGTGATATTTGTATTTAAAGTATCCGTAAAAAATCTTGAGAAAGCAAAAGTAATAATATCTGCAGAATCAAAAACAGCATCCGATCTTATAAAGCTCTTTTTTTGCTCCCGCGGTATTTCTCCGAATTTTATAATAAAAAAAATAAATTCTTATAAAGATATAAACGCGGACGAACAAGCCGCGCTTATAATAGGAGACGCGGCGCTTGCCGGAGGCTGGGATAAACATTTTAAATATACATGGGATTTGGGCGTATTATGGAATAATATAACAAAACTCCCGTTTGTTTTTGCCTTATGGGCGGTAAATAAAGAGTTTGCAAAAACCGAAAAAGAAACGGTTTTAAAGCTTATAAAAGATTTTGAAGCTTCTAAAAAAGAAGGCAAAAAAAATATAGAAACCATAATAAACAACGGCGCAGAAAAACTTAATATACCGTATTTAATTTGCAAAAAATATTTTGAAAAGCTTGATTTTGATTTGGACGATAAAAAAACCGCTGGGCTTTCTATGTTTTTTGATAAGCTTTATGAATATAAAATCATTGATAAAAAGGTTAATCTTAATTTCTTCGTATAGAAAAATCGTCAATATTTTTGGTTTGCTGCTTGTGAGTTTAAAGAGATGATTTTTTCGGCAATTTTAAATGCCCCGGCTTTATCCGATATTTTTCGTATAAGCCTTGCTTCTTCTACTGCGTTTAGTATTTTGGCAAATAACGGAGACGGCTTTAAAGAGAATTTTTTTATAAGATCGTTGCCGGTTATAAGAGGCGGAAGGCTTTTTGCGAGTAAAAATTGGTTTTGAAATTTATTATAAAGTTTTATTCCAAAAAAAACAAAGTCTATATCCTGTTTTGAAGCGGTTTTATTTTTTCCGAGTATATCTGCAATGGTATGTATCAGCAAATCCGGGGTAATATCCGAGTATGTTATAAAAAATTTTATTTCTGCTTCTTTTGTAATAGGAGTTATGCAGTTTTTTTGAAAAAGATAAAGAGGCTTGAGATGATTTTTTATTATAAATTTTATATAATCGGTTTCTTTTGAAGATGTTTTAAGTCTTTTGCATATTTTTTCTGCAAGTTCAGCGCCTTTTTTATCGTGTCCTTCAAATGTCGGAGTATTATCCTCGTTTATTTTTTTTATCTCCGGCTTTCCTATATCATGGAGCAGTATTGCAAGTTTTAAAGAAGAAATATTTTTTTTATCTATTTTAAGCGCGGGATTTATAGGCAGGTTAAAGTTGTTGTTTAAGATTGTTTCAAGATAGTGATAAGCGCGCATTGTGTGAGCAAATATATTAAAATCCAAACAAAGTTTTTTGTTCTGCAAGGGTTTTTGTGTTGGATTTTCCGTCAAAGGCAGAAGCTCCGGAAAAATTGAAAATAAAAGCCCGGAATCTGCCATCTGTATTATATATCGGCAGGAGTACGGAGTATCTAATATTTTAAAAAGCTCATGTTTTATTCTTTCCGCAGCGGATTCGGTTATAAGATTTTTATATTTTTTTATTAAATCTATAGCGGACTCCGCAATTGAAAAATTATAACAAGCCGCAATTCTATAAGCTCTTATAAGACGGATAGGGTCTTTTTTAAAAATAGTTTCGGATACAGGAGCGATTTTTTTTTTTTTTATATCTTTTGCGCCTAAAAACGGATCTATAATACTGTTGTTATCAATGTTAAGAGCTATGGCGTTGATTGTAAAATCTCGCAAAGATAAGTCTTCTTTTATGGATGAGCCGCGGATTGGGGATATATCGAAACTGCTTGTTTTTGAAACTACTTTTATTATTTTTTTTTGATCTTTGCCTATTGTTATTAATCTACCGTTTGTTATTTTTGCAAGCTGTTTTCCGTATTTTTGCGGATCTTCAGATACGGCAATGTCTATATCTTCCGGCTTTTTGTTAAAGATTATATCTCTTACTGCGCCTCCTACGATATAGACTTTTTGATGGGGTAAAATAGCTTGTTTTAAAACATTATACATTTTTAACTGTCTTTTTATTAGTTACCAATAAAGCGATTACGTTCTTTTAGTTTATTTGTCAATATATTATTAATCTTGCTATTTAAAGTAATATAATCTAAAAAATTACAGAATAAAAATAAAGAATTATATAACAGATTAAGTTGATGCGGTATTTGAAGCTAAATGAAATACGAAAACTTGTTTTGTGGATTAGAAATAAACAAAATCCTTTGTTATGCAGAGGCTTTTTGAATAATTTGGATATATGAGAGGTATTTTATGAAAACGCTTTTAATAAAAAACGGTGTTGTAGTTACTATGAATCCCAAAAGGGAGATATTTACCGGAGATATATTAATAAAAGATGATAAGATTGAGCGGATTGAAGATAAGATTGAAGTTGAAACAGACGAGGTAATAGAGGCTTCGGGATGCGCGATAACTCCCGGGTTTATTCAGCCTCATATTCATCTTACTCAGCGTCTTTTTCAGGGCTTGGCAGATGACTTGCATCTTTTAGACTGGCTTAAAAAAAAAATTTGGCCCTGCGAAGCGAATCATACTTACGAAACGAATTATATATCTGCAACGCTGGGAATAGCCGAGCTTATATCCTGCGGAACAACTTCGATAGTAGATATGGGAACTGTTCGTCATACGGAAGCTATATTTAAAGCAATAGAAGAAACAGGTTTTAGAGCATTGGCGGGAAAATGCATGATGGATTACGGTAAAGGTGTTCCTGCGCAATTGTTGGAAGATACCGAAGAATCTATTAAAGAATCTGAAAAACTGATTAATAAATGGCATAAAAGCGCGGAGGGAAGAATCGAATATGCTTTTGCTCCGCGGTTTGTAGTATCGTGTACTCAAAAGCTTTTGTCAAGGGTTGCGGATATGGCAAAAAGTATGAATCTTAAAATACATACTCATGCTTCCGAAAATTTGGGAGAAATAGCTTTAGTAGAGGCGGAAAGAGGTTTAAGAAATATCAAATATCTTAAAAAGTTGGGTTTGACCGGTAAAAATCTTATTCTTGCTCATTGCATATGGTTAGACGAAGAGGAGAAAAAGATTCTTGCAGATTCCAAAACTATGATTGTTCACTGCCCAAGCTCCAATTTAAAGCTTGCTTCCGGCATAGCGCAAATACCGGAACTTTTAAAACTAGGATGTAATATTTCGATAGCTGCGGACGGCTCGCCATGTAGTAATAATTTAAATATATTTACAGAAATGCGCCATGCCGCTTTAATACAAAAAACAAGACTATTAGATTCTACAGTTATGCCTGCGGAAACGGTTTTTGAAATGGCTACATTAGAAGGCGCAAAAGCTATGGGCAAAGAAAAAGAGATCGGCAGTATAGAAAGAGGAAAAAAAGCAGATATAGCGGTAATTAAACTTAATACGCCTCATAATTCTCCGGGTGTAGGCAGAAATATAATATCTCGGATAGTCTATGCTGCAAACGCGGCAGATGTTAGCGCTACGGTTATAAACGGAAAGATAGTTATGAAAGATAGAAAACTGGTTACAATTGATATTGAACCTCTTCTTGCAGATGCCGAAAGAGTAAGCCAAGATATTATTAGCCGATTATAACAGTTGAAAGCTCTTTGTATTTTGCCTGTTTTCTGTGTTTTGCTAAAATTTTAATCCTAGACTTATTTTTAATAAGCCTGTGGTTAAAATTTTAGCAAAAGGTTTCTTTTGGTTTTTATCTTGATATTTTAATATTAAGATAATATATATCTGGCATATGCAAAATTTTTATAATGCTTTACCTTTATTATGAATCTAAAAGGAGAAATAATATGTTTGGAATTGGTATGCCGGAGCTTCTTATTATTCTGGTAATTATAATGATAATTTTCGGCGCGGGCAAACTTCCGGAAATAGGCGCAGGACTTGGCAAGGGAATAAAAAACTTTAAAAAAGCCACGTCTGATCCAGATAAAGAAAAAGATAAAGAAAAAATTTCGGAAGATGCATAAACGCCGTAAAAATTAAAAAGGTATATCGTCATCTGGCTTAGCGTTTATATAATTATCATAAGCGCTTGTATCAGATGATGCCCCGCCTTGAGAACCGGAATCGCTTTTTGTATCTAAAAACTGCATTTTATCCGCTATAATTTCGGTAGAATATCTTGTAACGCCGTCTTTTTCCCAAGATCTGGTTTGAAGTCTGCCTTCTATATATACCTGTTTCCCTTTTGTTAAGTATTCTCCGCAAATTTCGGCAAGTCTTCTAAAGGCTACTATTCTGTGCCATTCCGTTTTCTCTTTTTTTTCTCCGGTCTTTTTATCTTTCCAATCTTCTGATGTGGCTATGCTGAAATTTGCTATTGCAACGCCATCCGTAGTATAACGCATTTCCGGATCTCTACCGAGTCTTCCTATAATCATCGCTTTATTTAATCCGCCCATATATTTTCCTTTTTTTCAATATGTCGTTTAATTTTTTTCTATCTATTTAACGTGGAAAAATGGAAATAACATATCGGAATTAAAATTTAAAGATAAAAATAAGGAGATTTGCATAATCTCTTTTTTTTTCCGCCTCTTTTCTATGAATTCTTTTACTCATTTTTACCCCCTTTTAATTGTTTGTTTCATAGGTTTATCAATTGCAAAGCTGCAATTAAAATTACAAGCTTACAATCGGGTAATTGTAAGTCTGCAATTGGCAATTATTGAAATCCATTGCTCGTTTCAAACTCGCGCTGCGTTTATTATTTCGTTTCATTATCAGGTATAAGCGCCGCGTCGCAAGGCGCTTCAAAGCTAAATTCGGTAAATTCGCCTAATTTGCTTTTAACCTTTAATTCGCTTCCGTGATTTCTTATAATCTGGGCGCAAATACTAAGCCCGAGCCCCATTCCTTTATTTGTGGTTTTGGTTGTGTAAAACGGAGTAAAAATATTCTTGATTTTTTCCTCTTCAATTCCAGGTCCGTTATCTTTAAACGATACCTGTATCTTTTTATTCTTTTTATAACAACTTACCTCTATTATTTTATCCTCTTTTTCAATACTATTTAAAGCATAACTTGCATTTGTAATCAGGTTTAAAAATACATGCAAAAGTTCTCCCGGATAACCTGCGGCTTCAATATCCTCTTTAATGCTGTTTTTTACTTCAATTGTTTCGGTTCTATCTTGGGCATAAGTTAAAGCGCTTCCTATAAGCCGGTTTAATAAAAATGTTTCTATCTCTTTAACTCCGCCGGAACCGAATTTTCTAAGATTGGACGTAATTTCGGTTATATTGTTTACTCCTTTGTCAACATCGTCTATTGACTCTTTAATATCCGGGTCATACGCCAGCTTTTTCTGTAGATATATAGTGTGATAATGCATGTAGTTTAAACAATTGCCTATCTCGTGAACTATGCCGCCGGCTATTATTCCCAAAGCTTTTACTTTTTCGTCTTGCAGCATTTTAGTCTGCATACTTTTTACCTGCGCTAAAGATTCTTCTACCTGATTTAATGCCTCTTTAAGCTCTTTTTGTTTTTTGGTTTTTATTCTGTTTGCTTCTTTTAGATCATATCTTTTTTTGAATTCTTTTATGCGGAGTTTGGTAACAACATAAGATACTACCGAACTAATAATTAAAGTGGAAATAATAAAAAATAGGTTAAGTTAAATGCAGTTTCCTTATGAAATAAAACAGATAGAATATAAAGCAGGATAGCAAAGCTACCGTATCGGAGAGTTTCAAAAGAGGTATAAGGCGAAAAATGACAAACTCCCAATAATATCAAGCTAATACTCCATAGATATGATTTAATAATTTATAATGTTTTTCTGCAAAATCTTTTTTATTTAATAAAAATAATAGAATTATAAGAAAAAGCGTGCAAATAACTCGCATGGTAAAAAGAGAAATACAATGATTTGGATACATAAAGTAATCCAATACGCCGTAAATAAGATTTAAAATTATTAGTAAAATAACCCCCCATTTTGTATTCTTAATATACGAATCTCGGATTTCTTCCGAATATATTTTTTTTGTTTAATATCGTCAAAATCCGGGGTTGTTTCCTTAATTATATTAGATGATATTTTCATAACTTATGCGCCTCTAAAAAATTAATATTTTTATGTTGATCTGTAAACGTCTCAATTTTACTTATTTCTTTTGAAGGAATCTCTTGTATAAGTTTTAACATATCCGGTTTATTTCTATATATTAAATACCATCCCATATAACTTTCCATATACCCTATATTTTTGATATTAGATAAAAAATTGGCTAATAAAAGGATTCCTTTTTTTGAAAGTAAATTAAAAAAAAACCCGTTAGCCTTGTAGCTATTCTGTCCGATAAATAATCGTAAAGTCCGCCTGCATATATTAAATCGAAATTTTTTAAAACACATTTTCCAGTTAAAATATCTTTTACCGAATTGTTTAAAAGGGTAATATTATAACTCGGATAATCTTTTTTTATAACATCAAGCGATTTTGCGTCTTGATCTATCCCTACGAAACTACTGATCTCGAAGTTTTTAACCGCTTTTGATATTTCTATTTCTCTTAAATGCCCGCAAGCTACGGATAAGATATTAGGCTTATTTTTTATTTTTGCAGTCTCGTCAATAAGCCGCGCTTGATATTGCTTTCTATATCTAACCGATTTTGAAGCAGGAGCATTTGATAAATATTCATCAATTTTTCCCCCTCTGTCTATAACATTATCCGATTTTATGGATTTATGTTTATAAATCATATCAAGTAACACGGCGTCTCCGCTATAGCCTCTCGGTTTGTTAAAACATCTGCTTGTAATCTGCTTTTCAAAAAGAATCGCTTTTATAGGATGCGCAAGTAAAGCCGATTTAACTATATAATCCCATTTTTCTTTTGTAGAATTTGTTCTTATATCTTTTAAAAAATCAACTAATTCTTCTATTCCTTCGGATATATTATCCGAGATAATTTCATTATAAACATCATCCAAAAAAAATTTATATTATCCATAACCTATTATACCTCTTTTTTTACTATTCATAATTTTTAATAATAAGTAGAGATATAATATCTTTCTCATCAAAAAAATAGCATTATATCAATTGCAAAGGTTGTTTATGTCAACCGAAAGAGTCGCTGGACGTATCCCTTTAAGCATTTCCGAGTTAATATTTAATGCTTTTATTCCGTTTTTATCGCAACTCATTATTAAATCCCATTAAACTTTTTCAAGATGTTGAATAATATAAATCTATTTTTAATTTTAGTTATAAATTAATATAATTTTGAAATTAATACTCAATTGTTTCTATGTCAAACGTTTAATATAAATATCTTGTTATATAACTTTCTATTTTAATAATTTTGGTAATCTGTGTTAATCCGATAAATCTATCGTGAAAAATTGGCTTTTTTAGTCAAAAACACTTGCATACCTGTTATAAGTCTTATAAAAATGATTTCCATAGATTGAAATTTTTATAGCTTTACATAACAAAAAAAATTTGTTTTATGGTGTTTAAGATTTTAAGCGCAAGCATACTTCAAAAGAGACAAGATAATAATGGGTTGCGTTTGTTATTAAAAAATTTTTACGGGTACTAAATATTAAGGAGGAAATCTTAACATAATGTATGAAGAACTAAATAAATTTGAAAAAACCGTTTTTAACGCGTTATCTTTGTTTCTGGTTTTATTCTATGCATATTCCGCAGTATTGGAACCCGCAGCAACTCAGTATCACAGAGGAATATATGTTATAATAACTTATATTCTTATTTTTTTTCTTTATAAATCGAAAAATATTTTTATGAGAATATTAGATTACATTTTGATAATAGCCTCTATGGTAACAATAAGTTATTGGATGTATAATTTTGAAGTCATTAATTACAGAACGGGGGCTGAAACACAGCTTGATACAATAATAGCAATGGTAGGGGTGCTTATAGGAATAGAGCTGGCAAGAAGAGTGGTTGGAAATGTTTTTGTAATATTAGGCGGCTTAATGATTCTTTACGGAATATACGGCGCGCATATGCCGGATTTAGTTTCTCATGCAGGCGAAACATTTCCGGGGCTTTGCACAACCATTTTTTATAAAAGCGACGGCGTGTTTGGAATTATGGCTAATGTTTTGGCGACTTATGTTGTTTTATTTGTTATTTTCGGAGCATTTTTAAAGAAATGCGGAGCCGAGAGATTTTTTATAGACTGGCCTCTTGCGGCTGTAGGTCATAAAATAGGAGGTCCTGCAAAGGTATCTGTTATTGCAAGCGGATTTTTCGGATCTGTTTCCGGAAGCGCAATAGCAAATACGGTTTCTACCGGCGCTTTTACTATTCCCATGATGAAAAAGGCAGGTTTTAAGCCTCATGTAGCGGGAGCCATAGAGCCGGCGGCGTCTATAGGCGGAATGTTTATGCCGCCTATTATGGGGGCCGGAGGATTTATTATGGCGGAATTAACGGGCGAACCTTATTCAAGAATTATGCTTGTGGCTCTTTTTCCTGCTTTTATGTATTTTTTTAGCGTATTTGTAATGGTTCATTATGAAGCTAAAATAAATAATATAGTAGGAGAAAAATATAAGATGGGGGCTATGGAGCTTTTTAAAAAAGAATGGTTTTATACTCTTCCGCTTGTAGTTATTACTATTTTTATGCTTACCGGATATTCTCCCGGATATTCCGCTGTGCTAGGTCTTGTAACCTGTTTGGCAGTAAGCTGGGTCAGAAAAGATACCCGTATAAAATTTAAAGAATTTACCGAAGCAGCGAGAGAAGGAACTATAAATAGTCTTAAAATAGGAGCGACTATAGGCATTATAGGCATTATTATAGGGGTGTTATCCTTTAGCGGACTTGTTTTAACCTTTGCGGATATTATTATAGAACTTGCGGGCGGATCTTTATTTTTAACAATACTTTTAATAGCCTTTGCTTCTTTGGTGCTTGGAATGGGCGTTCCCGTTACTGCGGCTTATCTTATAACCGCGGTTGTGGCTGTTCCGGCATTAATTCATCTTGGGGTTAATCCGCTGGCAGCCCATATGATTGTATATTGGCTTTCTCAAGATTCCAATATTACGCCTCCCGTATGTATAGCCGCTTTTGCAGGAGCTGCAATTGCAAAAGCAAACATGTGGAAAACCGCTTTTTCAGCATTTAAATTTGCGAAATTTTTATATCTGGGACCCTTTCTTTTCGGGTATGTTCCGGGCTTTTCTTTGGACGGAAGCGCTTTTGATATTGTAAAAGCCTTTGCTTTGATAATAGTAGGAACATATATATATGCCTATATTTTAAGCGGACATTGGATTGGGTATTTTAAAGAAAAGTTTAAGAAAGGATAAGATATATAAGGCGGATAAAAATTTTAACCGCAGGAATATATGAAGTATAAAGAAGGCTTTTTTCTACGGAAACTATTTTGTGAAACTCCAAACAGTCTCTTCCGCCGAATCCTTTAATACTATATTCATTTTGCTTAATTTATTTCTGATTTTATCCGATTTTGCCCATTTTTTTAATTTTCTTGCTTCGTTTCTTTCGGATATAAGCTTCTCTATTAATTCGGCGTCAATATTTTTCTCTTTTAATCCGGTATAGTTTTTTTTTTCAAAAAATAAGGAAGGCTCGTCAGATAATATTCCTAAAATATTTGATATTTTTTCTATATCATTTTTAATTGTTATTATATTTTCGGATTTCTCTTTTTTGTCAAGAAGTTTATTTAAGCCTTTTACTGCATTAAATAGTTCGCCTATACCTTTTGCAGTGTTAAAATCATCATTCATAGCCTCGCAAAAAAGCCCAAAATATTTTCCGGTATCTTTATTTTCCGAAACAATATTAATATCTGCAATTCTTTTTGTAAGAGCGTATATTTTTTCAATGCCGGCTTCCGCGCGTTTAATATTTTTGTCCGAAAAATCTATCGGGCTTCTGTAATGATTAGATAAAAGAAATAATCTTATAGAATCCGGATGATACTGTTTAAGCATATCCTTTACGGTTAAAAAGTTACCCAAAGATTTAGACATTTTTTCTTTATTTATATTTACAAAGCCGTTATGTATCCAATAGTTTACAAATCCTATGCCAAAAGCTTTTTCGGATTGGGCGATTTCATTTTCGTGATGCGGAAAAATCAGATCTTTTCCTCCTCCGTGTATATCAAAAGATGTTCCCAAATATTTACGGCTCATAGCGCTGCATTCTATATGCCAGCCCGGTCTTCCTTTACCCCACGGACTTATCCAGTAAGGCTCGTCTTGTTTTGCAGATTTCCATAAAGCAAAATCAAAAGGATTCTTTTTTCTTTCATCTACGTCAATTCTTGCTCCCGCTTGCATATCTTCAAGGTTTCGTCCGGATAATTTGCCGTAGTCTTCAAAAGATTTAACTTCAAAATATACGTCTCCTTCTATTTCATAAGCGGCTTTTTTTTCTATTAAAAGATTTATAAGCTCTATAATTTCGTCAATATGATCCGTCGCTTTTGGTTCTACGTCTGCTCTTTTAACATTAAGCGCGTCCATGTCTTGATAAAATTCTTTTATATATTTTTTGGCAATGCTTTTTGCGTCGCTTCCGGTTTCCTGCGCCTTTTTTATAATTTTATCGTCTATATCGGTAAAATTTCTTATATATTTTAAATTATAACCTAATGCCTTAAAGTGTCTTGCTATAACGTCAAATACTATTACGGACCTTGCATGTCCTACATGGCAGGAATCATAAACCGTAGGTCCGCATACATACATAGATACTTGATTTTTTTTAATCGGAATAAATTTTTCTTTTTTTCCGCTTAACGTATTATAAATATAAAGGGTCATTTTTTTATACCTTTTAAATAATGTTTTTTGTTTTATTAAATCTTACTTCTGTTTTTTTATTCTTATAATTAAAAATTTATACGCCTTTTTTTCAACAGGAAATATCAACTTGTCTTATTTTATGTTTATAATTTTTTTTCTGTGTTTAGGCAAGCCGCCAATTGATATAAACTGTCAGGCGGCTTATTTTCACGCGCTTAATGGCAAATCGACTCAAATGATACTTAATTTGCGTTTTTTAAGCATCCAAATAAACATTGCATAAGTAAGCGCGCTGTCAAATGCGATTCCCGCCCCAAACATTAAAGCGATTAAGCTCAAAGTAGGTTTATAGATTCCAGTTTTATAAAGAATAAAAAGAGTTCCGTAAAACAATGTATTTATCACAATTGATTGGAATAGCATATAATTTGTCTTTCCAATTCCATAAAAAATGCTGTCAATTACATTGTTGAATGCAAAGGTAATATAAAAAACAACAGATATTAAAGCAATCTGATAAACATCGGTATAATTTTTTACATTCATTACGTTTTTAATAAATGAATCCCAAAATGGCATTGTAAAAAGCCAAATGATTACAATTATTCCGGTTATAACAAAATATCCTATTGTTTTTTGTTTTATCGCTCTATCGCCCGACGCTCCGCAGTCCCGCTTAATTAATTGACCTAATTGAAGTATCGGCAGCAATAGCCAACCCCAGATAAAGTTGTTTGCAATCCAAAACGTTCCTTGTTCTCCTACAACATTTACCATGCGTATAACCATTAACATAAATGCAATATTTCTAACAAAACTCTCAAGCCCGGAATACCCGCCGACCTCTATCCATTCTTTCATCCAGCCAAACGAAATTTTTCCCTTTAAACCGATTTGATAACCTGCGTTGTTTAAAAAAAACAGAACGATAATTAATAAAACAATATTTACGATAATATTGCCGATCGCAATTCCATTTACGCCTAAATCAAATGAAATCGAAAGTGAAGACGCAAGAAATATATCCGCAAAAACAGTCAAAAGCATTTGTATAATCATTATTGCATACAATTGCTTATTTTTTTTAAGAATAATAAGAACAAGAAGAAGGAAGCGGGCAACCGTCAACAATATTGAAGCTATGGCTTCAAGTCTAATATATGCAGCCGTTGCGGAAATGAGATATTGTTTTTGACTCATAAGAGTAATTAACGGTTTTACAAAAATAATTACGACAACAGAAAGAAATCCATATATTCCAAAAGTAACGATCAATCCGGTTTTAATTTTATTTGTAAATACTGATTTGTCGGATATGGATTTACCCATAAGGTAAAAAAGAGGAAGTATTATAGCTTCTTGCAGAACCTCATAAATAAGATTAATCCAAGATAATTGGCTGGCGATGTTAAATCCCCAGTCTGTCGGCATATTTCCTAAAAAGAATATTCTTACAGTCGTATATATTGTCGGAATAAACCCCATTGCCAAAAGAACGGCAAACAGTCTGTAATCTATACTTTTTAAAGACAGCTTTATTTTTTCAAACATAGCTTTTTGTTTTGGTAATTTCTATATAACGGATAAACCGAAAACGCGTTTTTTGCGTCTCCTCAATTTATTTATTCAAGCAATCAGCTATAAAATCTACCTTTTTATAATTCCTTTCTTGCGTTTAAGCAAGTTGCAAAACCTTTGGTTTTTTTCAAATAAGGATTGGAGGTATTATACGAAAAGAAGAAGATGTTTGTTTAGAGGGTAACGCAGCCGCTAATATATTAGCGGCAATAATAATTTGATATGCTTTCAATCCCGCTTATTTTCCTTGCCTATATGTTAATACTTATAATTACTCTTCAATAATTGCCACAGCCCGCGTCCAGCCCGCGCTTCCGCTTTTAATTTTAACTGGAAAACAGCTTATGGTAAAACCGAAAGGACGTCCTATAGCGGAAAGATTTGCCATTTTTTCTATATGACAATATTCTTTTTCTATTCCCGCAAAATGAGCTTCCCATATTACGGCGGGGTTTTTTGTCTGCCGAAACTCCTCTAACATATATGAAAAGGGACGATCCCAGCTCCATGCGTCTATACCCGTAACCTTTATTCCTTTTTCTAACAAAAATAGGGTTGCCTCTTTTGTCATTCCGGCTCCTTTTAAAAGGTATTCCCGCGTTCCCCATGCTTTATCTGCGCCGGTTTGTATTAGAACTATATCAAGCGGTTTTAATTTGTATTTTATTCTGTTAAGCTCTTTTTTTATATCTTGGACGGTAATTCTTTCGCCGTCTTTTTTATGTCTGAAATCAAGCAAAACTCCGTCGTTAAAACACCATTCAAGAGGTATTTCGTCAATTGTAAGAGCCGGCTTTTCACCCTTATTTGTTGTAGGATGATAATGATAAGGAGCGTCAAGATGCGTTCCGGAATGACTTGTAATATTAAGGAATTCCACAGCCCAGCCGAGTCCTTTTGGCAGATGCTCTTTTTTTAATCCGGGCATCATTTCCGTCATCTGCTCCGCCCCTTTGTTATGATCGATATAATCTATTTTTGGAATCATTATTTCCGGATCGCTTGGAATATTTGCTTCAATACTTATACTAAGATCTACAAAACGTTTCATATATTACATCCTTTTTTTTTATCATTTTAAAGAATCTATTTTTAAATAATCGTAAACCGAATAAACGTCGTTGCTATGAATATGATGACAACCTATTATTTTATTGAAAAAGTCAGGATATATCCGCCCGATTTCTTCTTCTTTAAATGATGACGGGCTTAGATCCGTTATTTTAGCAAGAGTTAAACTTTTCCCGTAAAAGTTAAAGCCTTGTTTCTGCCTTACTCTGATAGGAATTTTGCCGCTAACATTTAGAAGCCCGCCGTTTCTTGCTATATTGCTGTTAAAAATTAAGGGGTTTGATTCGTGAGCTGTCCAGTTATCAGCCAAAGGAGATTTGTTGTAAAAGGCATAAAGGGTTGAACAATGATCCTGCTGCCCCGCAATGTTCATATTACATAGCAGCTGCCATTTCCCGTTATGTTCGAAAATCATTGTGTCCGCAGCGCTAATATTAGTCAGAATATCTTTTTGATACTCCCACTTTAAAGGGAATTTAACGCATTTATAAAGTCGAATTGAATTTGCCTTAATGGTTTCGGGAACCATATACAATTCTTTTTTATATTCAAACAAAAAAGGAAATGACATATGAAACGGTTCCTGTATTACAGTCCCAAGAATTGCATAGTTTTTGTCGTTTATCAGTTCAATCGCGGTAATAGACGCTCTTTTTTGTTTATAACAATAATCTTCAACATAACAAACTGTTTTGTCCTCTTTTGTAATAACAAAAGGGTCGGCAAAAAAACGATTTCGCGGATTCTTTATGCGGGTCCCTTTTTTTAAATTTGCATTATGCCAGCAAGACTTGATATATGCTACATTCCATCTTTTATGTTTACGCAAGATCAGTCTTTTGATTGCAAGCAAAAGAAATAGCGCGCCTGTGCGTAATAAATATGAGATTGATTGAATAAAGGACGGAGCCTTTAAAATAGAGCATCCAAAAGGCAGTTTTTCTTCTTTCGGAGGAAATTTATTATTAAAGGCATATTCTAATATTATTTTTGCTATATAAGGATTGCTTTCTTTGTAAAGAGATACGATGTTTTCTGTATAACTCCTTTGAGTCGGTATATTTCCTCTGAATATCACCTCGCCGGCGTTAAGCTCTTCGTTTAATATTTGTATAATAAATCCCGTAGAATGTTTTCGCAGATAAACCTCCCAAAAAGCCGCGGGACCTCCGCGATTCCAACGATTATCTCCGTGGTGAAAAGATATAATCCCATCCTTTGCGCAATTAATTATTTTTCCCTTAAATATGCCGAAAGCATTGCCTCGAATAATAAGGTCCAAACCAAGCGATTTAATTTTGTCAATATCTTCGTCGGGATACCGAACGATTAGTCCGTTTGCCGAATAGATAGGATTTAGATGGATAATTTTATTTTTTATAAAGTTATCTATGCTAAAGGTTGTGTTCTGGTTTTTGATATCTTTATAAAATATTGATAAGATTTTATACTCGATATAGGATATAATTTTAAAGAGCGACAGCTCAAAAGTTCTAAACAGACCGTTAGCTTTAATTTTAAATTTTAGTTTATCAAAAATGTTTCGTTGTTCCAAAACGCCGGAGCTTAGTAAAAAGAAAAGTTCTATATTACCGCTTTTTGATAGTTCGCTAACAGTTTCGTAAAGATACTTGCCGCAATTGGCGGATTCAATAAGTATGCCAATTTTTTTCATGTTTTTACTCTTATTTTTTATGGATATTTTGGGCGTTATTATTCCTATTCCATATTTTTAACAAGCGCCGCGCACATAGCCGCAATTCCGTCTCCTTTTCCTATAACTCCGAGTTGATCCGTTGTAGATGCCTTTATATTTACTGCGGAAATATATATATTTAAAGCTTCGGCAATATTTGCTTCCATCTCTTTTTTATACGAGGAAAGTTTAGGTTTTTGAGCAAAAATCGTAGCGTCTATATTAACTATTTCAAAACCTTTTTCTTTTATAATCATAGCTGTTTTTTTTAAAAGCTTTATGCTGAAAATATTTTTATATTCCAAAGAAGTATCCGGAAATTGTTCTCCTATATCTTTTGCGCCTGAAGCTCCCAAAACAGCGTCTATTACCGAATGAACCAAAACATCCGCATCCGAATGCCCAATAAGCCCTTTGTCAAAAGGGATTGTTACTCCGCCGAGAACCAATTTTTTTCCGGAAATAAGCCTGTGTATATCATAACCTATGCCTATTCTCACTGTTGGTTATATCCTTTCCTCTGTTTAAATTTCGTCGGATAACTTCGTATTTTATCCGCCTTGAACTTGAACAAACTATTTTGTTATTCTACGAAATTTTATCATTCTTTTTTGTGATTAAATATTTTTAATAATGTGGCTTTCCTCTGCATTTTCATCATAATCATTATTTTTTTATGCTTTGGCGTTTTATATAAATAAACGCGGCAAGCGCTGTTAACGACGCGCTTATTCCTATAATTTGAGATATTGAAATATACTCCCAAAAAACATGCCCTCTGTAATCGCCTCTGAATATCTCTATTATAGAACGGGTTATTCCATAAAGAAAAATATAGATTAATAATATCTCTCCGTTAAATTTTTTATATTTTCTTATTAAAAGCAGCATAATAAAAATAATAAAATTAGTAAAAGAGGAATACAGCTGAGTCGGGTGCAGATGAATATGAGCAGGCGCCAAAGTATCCTGGTTTGTAAAAACAACGCTCCATGGCAGATCGCATTCTTTCCCATAGCAGCAACCCGCAAAAAAACAGCCTATTCTTCCGAAAAAATGACCTAATGCAACCCCGGGCGCTATAATATCCATAGTTTTTAAAAGAGAAAGTTTGTTTTTTTTAAGATATATTATCGTAGTAAAAAAAGCGGCTATAAAACCGCCGTAAAAGGTAAGACCGCCGTTCCATATTTTAAAGATTTCAAGCGGATGTAAAAGATATGTTTTAAAATCGGTAATAATATAAAATAGTCTTGCTCCGATTATTCCGGATATAATTATATAAAACGCCAAATCTCCCGTTTTTTCGGGAGACTCGCCTACGCGGGCAGCTTCTTTTTTAATGAATATAAGCCCCATTAAAAAAGCTACCGCCATAAAAAAACCGTAAGTATAAATTTTTATATTAAAAAACTTAAATAAAATCGGATGCATAAGTTATTCCTCTGCGTATAATTTAATTAAGGGATTTCTTCTCGCTGCGTTCGTTGACATTACAGGGCAAAAAAACTTCCTTCCTGTCTATCAAAAGGCGAAGTTATGAAGTCATCTTATATTACATAAGCAATAATATGTTTCAAGTAACAATTTTTTTATATGTTGGATTGTCAATGTCTTTGACGTTTTTCCGTATAATTGTTTTTTTTTACGTTTTAATTTTAGTAGCGCTTTTTTTTATCTTCAAAATCAATTTGCCAAAAAGCCTAAAACATATTATTTGCATAGATAGAAAAATAACAACTTCATAAGATTTTTTAAAACTTATTAGGAGACCGTATTTAAAAATGGATATAAAATACAATCCGGAAGCAATAGAATTAAAATGGCAAAAATATTGGGAAAAAAACAAAACATTTAAAGCAGAAAAAGATACAAATAAAAAAAAATATTACCTGCTTGAAATGTTTCCTTATCCTTCTGGCAAAATCCATATAGGACACATAAGAAACTACGCGATAGGAGACGTTGTCGCCCGTTATAAAAGAATGCGCGGATACAACGTAATGCATCCTATGGGTTGGGACGCTTTTGGAATGCCGGCGGAAAACGCCGCCATAGAAAATAACACACATCCCGCAAAATGGACATATTCCAACATTGAGGCTATGAGAAGCCAGCTTAAAAGAGTAGGTTTTTCTTATGATTGGAATAGAGAATTTGCCACATGTTCTCCTGCATACTACAAATGGGAGCAGCTTCTTTTTTTAAAAATGTTTAAAGCTAAAATGGCGTACAGAAAAGAGTCTTATGTTAATTGGTGCCAAAAATGTCAGACGGTTTTGGCAAACGAGCAGGTTGAATCCGGAGCATGCTGGAGATGCAAAGAAATTGTAAGCCAAAAAAAACTTAATCAATGGTTTTTTTCCATAACCGACTATGCGGACGAACTTTTGGATTGTTGCGATAAACTTCCGGGCTGGCCCCCCAAAGTAACCTTAATGCAAAAAAACTGGATAGGCAAAAGCATAGGCGCATCAATAAAATTTTTTTTAGAAGATAATACAAAACAAAATTACATAGAGGTATTTACAACCAGACAAGATACCGTATTCGGAGCTACGTTTATGTGTTTGGCGCCGGAACATCCTCTGGTAGAAAAACTTTCACAAGGAACCGAGCGGCAAAAAGCGGTAAAAGAGTTTGTAGAAAAAACAATAAAATTAAACAGAACAGACAAAGAGTTTGAAAAACAGGAAAAAGAGGGAGTTTTTACCGGAAAATACTGCATAAATCCTTTTACGCAGAAAAAAATGCCAATATATACCGCAAACTTTGCTTTAATGGAATACGGAACAGGCGCGGTTATGTCCGTTCCCGCTCACGATCAAAGAGACTTCGATTTTGCAAAAAAATACAACCTTGAAATAATAGTAGTAATACAGCCGCAAGATGAAAAATTAAATCCGCTTACAATGACCCAAGCATATACGGACGAAGGAATACTTATAAATTCCGGCGAATTTAACGGCATAAAAAACACGGACGCAATGGAGGCTATAGCGGATAAACTTAAAAAAGACGGAAGCGGAGATAAAAAAGTAAATTTCAGATTAAGAGACTGGGGAATATCGCGTCAAAGATACTGGGGCGCGCCCATACCGATAATATATTGTAAAAAATGCGGCATAGTTCCGGTTCCCGAAAAAGACCTTCCGGTTCTTTTGCCGGAAGATATTGAAATAGGAAAAAAAGAAGGCTCGCCGCTTCAAAGCGCGGCAAATTTTAAAAAAACCAAATGCCCCCAATGCAAATCCGAGGACGCTTGCAGAGAAACAGACACAATGGATACATTTGTAGAATCCTCTTGGTATTTTGAAAGATACTGCAGCCCGAATTATCAAAAATCAATTATAGAAAAAGAAGAAAACAACTATTGGATGCCTGTAGATCAATACATAGGCGGAGTAGAGCATGCGGTTTTACACCTTCTTTATTCAAGATACTTTACAAGAGTTTTAAACAAATTCGGATTTGTTAATCATAAAGAGCCGTTTACCAACCTGTTAACACAGGGAATGGTATGCAAAGAAACCCATAAATGCGCGAAATGCGGATTTTTATTTCCGGAACAAGTTAAACCGGAAAAACAAAATAAAAAATGCGCAATATGCGGAGGAGAAGTTAAAACCGGCAGAGTGGAAAAAATGTCCAAATCTAAAAAAAACGTAATAGAACCTTCGGAGCTCATCTCCGAATACGGAGCGGATACAACCAGATTATTCTGTTTGTTTGCCGCGCCTCCGGAAAGAGATCTGGAATGGAGTAAAACAGGCGTAGAAGGAAGTTTTAGATTCATCAACAGAGTTTTTAGAATAGTTTATACAAATATCAACACAATCGCTTCCGCGTCGCCTTATACGGATACTCCCGATAAACTTTCCGGAGAAATAAAAAAACTTTATAAAAAAACTCATGTTACAATTGCAAGAGTAACAAACGACATAGAAAACCGCTTTCATTTTAACACCGCAATAAGCGCGGTAATGGAGCTTATAAACGAGCTTTATCTTATAGACGATAATACAAATACAAAAAAAGATCCAAATCTGCCGAAAGTTTTAAAATTTGCCATTCAAACCGCAATACTTTTGTTATCTCCCATAGTTCCCCACGTTTGCGAAGAATTATGGTTGGTATTAGGGCATAAAAACGGCATAACAAACGCGCAATGGCCCGAATACCGCAAAGATGCTCTTACAAAAGATCAAGTTGAGATAGCGGCGCAGGTAAACGGCAAAATAAGAAGCAAATTTCTATCCGAACCAGATATTGAAGACGAAAAATTAAAAGAAATAGCTCTATCGGACGAAAGAGTTTTAAAATTTATAAATAACAAACCAATAAAAAAGATAATTGTGGTGAAAAACAAGTTAGTGAATATAGTAATATAAAATTTGTTTCTACGGGAACTACATAATAAAGATATTTCTCGCTTCGCTTGACAAAACAGAAAGCAAATTTTGATAAAACGCTTTTGTAACTTAAGTATAACCATATAAAATAATTTAAAACGGCATTACATATTTACAAACATTATAGAGTGAAAAATTGAAACCGTATTTTGAAAAAATAGGAATTAGGCTTTTTTACGGCGATATTATAAATACGCTTAAACAATTGCCTTCCGAAAGTATAGACCTTATTTTTGCAGATCCGCCGTATAATTTATCAAACGGCGGTTTTACCTGCCATGCAGGCAAAAGAGTCGGCGTTAATAAAGGAACATGGGATAAAAGTAAAGGCGCGGAAGAGGATTTTAAGTTTCATTATAACTGGATAAAAGCTTGCCGGACCGTTTTAAAATCAGACGGCTCATTATGGATTTCCGGAACCTATCATTCCATATATTTATGCGGATATATCCTTCAAAAGCAAGGATGGCATATTCTTAACGACGTCTGCTGGTATAAGCCCAACGCGTCTCCGAATCTTTCCTGCAGAATGTTTACCGCAAGCCATGAAACGCTTTTATGGGTAAAAAAAAATAAAAACGCCAAACATATCTTTAATTATAAGTTAATGAAGCATAGCGATTTTAGCCAAGACATTATAAAAAAGCCGGATAAACAAATGAGAAGCGTATGGGCAATAGGCACCCCTAAAAACGGAGAAAAAAAATACGGAAAACACCCCACTCAAAAGCCGGAAGCTTTATTAGAAAGAATAATAACGGCTTCAAGCGCCGAAGGAGACACAGTTTTAGATCCCTTTTGCGGCAGCGCGACCACGGGAGTCGCCGCAATAAGACATAAGCGTAAGTTTGTAGGAATAGATTTTGAAAAAAAATATCTCGACAAATATGCAATACCGAGACTTAAAGACGAGTTATGCAGCTCGTCAACTTCCGACTGCCGCTTACAAGAAGAGGAGGAGGAATACGGCTTATTGCCGTAAAATAAGATTATACAATAAAACGGCAGAGATTTTACATTGCAGCCTTTTAAACATTGCACATTGCAAATTTTACGCTTTTAGTATTTTTGTATCTTATTATAAACGTAAAAACCTTAATAATTAATATTAGACGCAAACAAATTATGCGTCTGCCAATCGAAACATAAACTTATGAAAAAAATATGCAAAATTGCAGACAAAACAGAAGAAGAATACTTTAATTATCTTATAGACACATTAAAAAGTAAAATTACGCAATGGGACTATTTTGTCGATTGGAAAAAAGTATTGGGAAATATAGCTTCGATTGAAAAAGAGTTAAATCTTTTAAATACCTTAATAGGCAAAAAAAATATATTAGAAGAAACCGAAAATCTAATAATCGAATACCCTAAAATTATAAAAGCAATCCCTTTTTTGCTTGCAATAAGAGAAAAATCCGTTCAAGTTTTAGTTGACGTTAATCGTTTCATATATCAAAATTTTGATTTTTCCATAAAATCTCCGACAAAAGAACAGGCGAATAATTTTGCTAAATTTATTGTTAATTCCGGCATCGGAGACCTATTATCTCAACAAAAAATCAAAAGCGTTCCCGATTATGTTACCGGCGTAGAAGCGGGTTTAAATAGCAACGCCAGAAAAAACAGAGGCGGAAAATTAATGGAAGCAATAGTTGAAAACTTTGTTATCGATACCTGCAAAAACGCCGACGCAAGATATTTATGTCAGGCTACGGCAAAGAAAATAAAATCCAAATGGAATATATCCGTAACTCAAGACAAAACATCAAGAATTGTAGATTTTGCCATTAATAAAAAAGGAAAACTTTACTTCATCGAAACAAATTTTTACGGCGGAGGCGGTTCCAAACTAAAATCTACGGCAACCGAATACATAAAAATGAATTCGCACTGGAACAATCAGAAAATAACATTTATATGGGTTACGGACGGATGCGGCTGGCTAACAAGCGCCAACCCATTAAGAGAATATTTTGATAATTCCGATTTTTTACTCAACCTTCAAACCCTGCAAAAAGGATATTTGACTAAGATTATAGAAAAATTTTAGGAGAACAACGCAAAAATGATAGACCTACACGCCCATACAATATATTCTGACGGAGAATTAATTCCTGCGGAACTTGTCCGCAGAGCCCAAAGCATAGGAGTAAAAGCAATAGCGCTTACCGATCATGACGACGGCTCCAACATGAATTTTATAATACCCAAAATAATAGCAATAGCCGCAGAGTTAAACGACATATTAAAAAATATAAAAGTAATACCAGGCATAGAAATAACCCACGTTCCGCCCCAAATAATAAAAAACAAAGTTCAAAACGCAAAAAAACTCGGCGCAAAAATAGTTATAGTTCACGGCGAAACAATAGCCGAACCCGTAGCGCCCGGAACAAACCGCGCTGCAATAGAAGCGGGCGCAGACATATTAGCCCATCCCGGATTAATAACAGAACAAGAAACATTACTTGCAAAAGAAAAAAATGTTATGTTAGAAATAACCGCAAGAGCAGGGCACAGCTTAACAAACGGACACGTAGCGAGACTTGCAAAAAAAATCGGAGCAAAAATAGTTATCAATACCGATACTCATTCTCCGAATAATCTTATAAACAAAGAAACCGCAAAAAAAATAGTATGCGGCGCGGGGCTTGACGAACAAGATTTTAAAACAATGCAAAAAAATGCGCGTAATCTAATATTGTAGATACAATGACTTTAAAAAAATTATTTGTTTTAGACAATTACGATTCCTTTACATACAATCTGGTTCAGCTTTTTATGCCGTTCAATCTGGATATAACCGTTTGCAGAAACGACAAAACATCCGTTAGTTATGTTGAAAAAATAAAACCGGATTACGTCATTATAAGCCCGGGTCCGAAATATCCGCAGAATGCGGGAATATCTGTTGCTTTAATAAAAAAACTTGCGAAAAAAACGCCCGTACTTGGCGTATGTTTGGGAATGCAAAGCATAAACGAGGCATTCGGAGGCAAAACCGTAAAAGCGCCCGTTCCCGTTCACGGCAAAACCTCTTTAATATATCACAACGGCAGCCGATTATTTAAAAACATAAAAACTTCTTTTAACGCCGCAAGATACCATTCCTTAACAGCCCAATTAAGTCCCGCTTCGCCCCTTAAAACAACCGCAAAAACCGAAGACGGCATAATAATGGGAATAGAATACCCCAACCATAATATCTACGGCGTTCAATTCCACCCCGAAAGCTTTTTAACGGAATACGGCGGCATAATAGCCGAAAATTTTTTAAATATAAGCAAACATTAAATACAATTATATAAAAATTTCATCCGGCTCTTTTAAACCTATATCTAAATATTTTAATTGTAAAAAACCCTCTGCTATGGCATTAAGAGAGAAGATTGAATATCTAAAAAATCAAATTAAAGACAACAACTCAAGCGAGATAAAAATAGACAGCATAAGATTAAAAAAGCAGCTACAAGAGACAAAATTACAATATTTGCAAGCGCTTTATTAATATATAAAATAAATATGTTATTCTGTTTCGATAGAAACGCTGCATTGTAATGTTTTTATAATGTTGTTGCAAAAAGAAAAGGGCGGGGGTTAAAACCTCCGCCCTTTTCTTTATTTAATAATTTGTTTTTAACTGTAATTAATCTTTTTATCCTTTGTATCTTTTTAATTGACACAAATAGTTTAGTAGTGTTAATTAAAAAAGTTTTATTAACCCCTTGCTCTTATAAGATATAATATGCTTGGATTTATAAATATCAAAATAAGGGCTTAATATCCGAAAGGAGGAAAGGAAAAATATGAGAAGATATGAAACCATCTTTATTATTGATTCGGCCGAAGGCGAAGAGAAACGAAAAAAGCTTTTTAAAAAAGCGTCCGACATAGTCGAAGAAAAAAAAGGCTCCGTAATAGAATTTGACAAATGGGGAGATAGAAAACTTGCTTACGACATCAAAAAGAAGAGACGAGGTTACTATGTAAGGCTTGATTATTGCGGAGACGGAGAACTTGTAGCGGAATTAGAAAGAAATTTTAAAATAGACGAGGCCATTTTAAAATATATGACCATTCTTATAGACAAAGATACGGATCCGGAAAAAATAGCCGCGCAAAACGCCGAAAAAGACAAGCCGGACGAATCCGAGTCTAAAAAGGAAACGGATGAAAGCAACGAAGAAAAAAATAATAACATAGAGGAAGAATAACATGGCATACGATAATAATTACAGAACAAAAAGACAAAGAGGCAAAAGAGTATATCCAAGACGCCGCGTATGCCGTTTTTGTATAGATTCGAGCAAGGAAATTGATTATAAACAGCCTAAAAATTTGCGCTACTTTATAACCGAAAGAGGCAGAATAATACCTCGGCGCGTTTCCGGCACCTGCGCAAAACATCAGCGTAAACTAACATTGGCAATTAAGCGCGCGAGAATGATCGCTTTGCTGCCTTATATTGGGAATCTGAATTAAAGATATTATAAAATGTCTGTTATTAAATTAAGACACAAAAAAGGGTCGTTATAACTTTATAACTTTGTATCTTAATTATAAGCATAAAAAATAGTGAAACATACAAATGAAATAAAAAGCGTTATTTGTGAATTTGGAATAATAATTTCTTTATATTTCATACCGATAATGCTTCCGTTTTTAGGAGGATTATGCGCGATTTTTACCCCTTTGCCCGTTTTTTTTTATCGGCTTAGGCTGGGCGGAAGAATTTCAATTATATCTTTAGTATCGGTTACGTTATTTATTTTTTATATTTCCGATAATGATTTTTATTCCTTAATTTTTTTATGGCTTATTATACTGGGCTTTATATTGAGCGAATTAACCGCAGCAAAACTTTCGTTAGAAAGCGTTATAATAAGAGCTAGTATTGGCGGGGCGTTTGTTGCTTTTTTATTTATTTATCTTTACGCAAATGCAGTTGATAAAAGCATATTCGAGATGGCCGCTGGCTTTGTAAATAAGAATCTTAATATTATTTTAAGCTTATATAAAGAAGTCGGAATATCGGAAAGCGAAATAAAGCTTTTTGCCGCTTCTATAAAAAGATTAGAGTTTCTTATTGTCCGAATAATACCGGGGTTTATATTATCCGGCGCGCTGCTTATATCTGTTATAACGGTTTTAATTGCAAAAGGAAGCTTTGAAAAAAGTATTGGATTTCCGAATTTCGGCAATCCAAATTGCTGGAGAGCCGAAGATAAATTTGTATGGTATTTTATAATAAGCGCCGTTTTAATGCTGCTTCCCATAGGAGATTGGAAACTTATCGGAGTAAACGGGTTTATAGTTTTGTTTAACGTATATTTTTTTCAGGGCTGGTCAATAATATCTTATTATTTTGAGAAAAAAAAGATCAATACGGGCGTAAAACTGCTTTTATTTGCCGCTGTTATATTAATAAAATATTTATTATTTGCTCTGATAGTAGCCGGACTTTTTGATACTTGGTTTAATTTCAGACGAATTGAAAATAAAGCGCCTATAAAGCATCAAGGTTAAACTTAAACATCGAACGAAGTGAGGAGAAATCTCATAACGGAGGTTAGATTGTAATGAAAGTTATATTAAAAGAAACGATAGACGCGCTGGGCATTGTAGGAAGCGCAATAAACGTGGCGGATGGTTATGCCCGCAATTATCTTTTGCCGCGCAATAAAGTAGTTCCGGATACTCCGGCTTATAGAAAGATAATCGAGCAGGAAAAAAAGAAATTTAAACTTCAAATAGCAAAAGAAAGAAAAATAGCCGAAGAGACCGCCGAAAGAATTAAAGGGATTGAATGCACAATAAAGGCAAAAGTAAGTCAGGGAGAAGAACTTTACGGCTCTGTTACAATCAATGATATTATTCAAGCTTTTGCGACAAAAGGGATAGAAATAGAAAAAAGAATGCTACTTTTAAAAAAGCCTATAAAACATATAGGCGTATATAGCATACCCGTTAGAGTTTACGCGGATATAGAACCGGAAATAAAAGTAATAATTGAACCGGAATAAAAACAATGTCTTCCGAATTGCATAAAAATTTAATTTCGGTTGATACGTTTCGCAGCCTTATTGATATTTGCGGAGAAGAAAATTGCGCTTTTAAAAAGGAAGACCTCGTATGTTACGGATATGACGCCACAAAAAAGCATTTTATGCCGGATGCCGTGGTTTTTCCAAAAAATAGTTTTGATGTTGCTTCCGTAATGCGTCTTGCAAACGAAAAAAAATTTTTCGTAATACCAAGAGGCGCGGGATCGGGTATGACGGGAGGATCTTTGCCCGTTTGCGGGGGAGTCGTGATGGCGCTGACCCGTTTAAACCGTATTATAAACATAGATACGGATAATTTTACTGCAGAGGTAGAACCAGGAGTAGTTACGGGGGCGTTGCACGAAACCGTAGAAAAACAAGGACTTTTTTATCCCCCGGATCCTGCAAGTTCCGCTTTTTCTACCATAGGAGGCAATGTCGCGGAATGCTCCGGCGGACCGCGAGCCGTAAAGTACGGCGTAACGAGAGATTACATTCTGGGGCTTGAAGTTGTTCTTCCGGACGGCAATATAATTCATACGGGAGTAAAAACCGCAAAAGGAGTTGTAGGATATGACTTAACCCGCCTTATAGTCGGCTCTGAAGGAACCCTCGGAGTCGTAACCCGCATTATTGTAAAACTTTTACCCCTTCCCGCGGCTCAAAAAACGATTATGGTAATATTTAATACTATGGAAAAAGCCGCTCAAACCGTATCCGCAATAATAAAATCCGGCATTATACCCCGAAAAATAGAATATATGGATAACGCTGCTATTAATTGCGCGGCAAACTTTATAAATACAGATCTGGATACCAAAGCAGGCGCGCTTTTATTAATAGAAGTTGACGGAAGCGAATACGAAACCGAACAGCAAATAAAACAATTAAACAAATTATGCCTGCAAACAGGCGCAAAAGAAATAAAAAACGCCGCTACAAAGGCGGAAGAGGCAGATTTATGGAAAGCAAGAAACTCAATTTCGCCCGCTTTATTTAAATACGGCTCTTTTAAAATAAATGAAGATATAGTTGTTCCGAGAAGTAAAATACCAGATATGGTAAGCAGAATCGAAGCTTTAAAAAAAGAGACGAACCTTATGATAATAACCTTCGGGCATGCGGGAGACGGCAATATCCATATAGATATAATGCTTGATAAGAATAATGAAAAAGAGATAAAAAAAGGAAAAAAAGCGGTGGAAGCTATATTCGATTACGCTTTAGAACTCGGAGGAACAATCTCCGGCGAACACGGAATAGGAATAACAAAATCCGCTTATATGCCTAAAGAAATAAAAGAGGTTGAATTGAATCTTATGAAAAAGATTAAAAACATATTTGATCCCAAAGGAATATTAAACCCGGGCAAAATATTTATCTGATATTAGAATTATTTTTTTTCTTATGCAAAGGTTTTAAAACAAGGATTCAATTATGGAAGAATCGGATAAAATTCTACAAGAAGACGGCGTAGAGACTGAACGGATTGAAGATGATTCCGATGATTCTAATCTCGAAGATATTGTCGCGCCTTCAACTGGCAGAATTGGATGAATTTAAAAGATACGGCATAACTAAAAAAAGGATGTTAGATAAGGATTTTATAACTCGATTTGTAGCTTTTCGTATTCATACCCTTCAAGAATATAAACCCTCGTTAGATAATTTTCTTAATACTTCAATGGCGAGACTCAAGAGCCTTTCCATTAAAGAGCGGGAACAGATAAAAGCGGATTTTAAAAAGGCTTTACAAGTTGCTTGGGATATTTTTGGCGAGTATGCTTATAGAAAACAATATAGTATGAGGGATAAAAAAAAACCTTTTAATAAAGCCCTGTTTGAAAGCTGGAATATTGCCTTATATAGATTAAAAGAGGAAGAAATTAAAATCGTTATTGAAAAAAAAATAATTTTAATAAAAAAGTTTATTAAACTATTAAACGAAGATAAAGAGTTCGAAAAATCAATTAGTTCAAGTACAAGCGGTAGAAAACATGTTGAAAAACGTTTTAGCTCAATTGAAAATCTGATTAAAGAGGCGTTAAAATGATTAAAGAAATTGCTATAAAAAACTTTAAGTCTCTTAAAGATATTAAATTAAAGCTATCAAACCTTAATCTTTTGGCGGGATTAAACGGCGGCGGGAAATCTTCATTTATTCAAACTTTGCTTTTGCTGCGTCAATCTTACAAAAACAACCCCAACTCAAACGAAGGCTTAATATTGCAAGACGGAGAATTGGCAAGTTTGGGTTCGGGCAAAGATGTTTTTTATCAATATGCAGAGGATGAAAATATAGAATTTGAAATATTATACAATAATAATCGTTTAAAATGGTCTTTTCAATATGCTCCAAAAAGCGACATACTATCCCCTAATGAAAAACAGTTAAACATTTCCCTTTTATTATGCAATCTGTTTAATTCTAATTTTCAATATTTAAACGCGGAGCATATTTCGCCGCAAACAACTTATAAAAAATCGGAATTTCAAGTAATAAAAAATAATAATATAGGGATAAAAGGGGAATATGCGGCTCATTATCTTGCCGAAAACTATAATATATATAACTGGATTAGCGATGATTCGGTCAGACAAGATTATAAAACTCTTTTGCTTAGCTTAAAGCGTTATCCGTTTATTGCGGAAGAGGATGAAACCATAAAAAATTATCAATTCGCTACCTTTTAATCCCAAAAAGAATAATTTTATAAAAAAGGTTTATCCTGACGGAAAAATAGAGTTTGTTTTAACTCGGACAGATAAAGGTTACGGGCTTGTAGTTAAAACAACCGGAAGAAACTTGCGCGAAACCGAAGCTATAGCAAAAATTATAGATAAGAAAATAACAAAGCATTAAAACGGAATTATTATAATAAAAATAAAAAATTAGGGAAATCGCTTATTATGGAAGATAAAATTACTCTTATACTTGCCACTACAAACAAAGGAAAAACAGCGGAAATACAAGAAATGCTGAAAGGTTTTCCGGTTGATATAAAAGACCTTCAACAGTTCGGAATGCTGCCGGACGTAGAAGAAGACGGTAAAACATTTGAAGAAAACGCATATAAAAAAGCAAGCTTTTTTTCCAAAATACTCGGTTTTCCTGCAATGGCAGACGATTCGGGGCTTTGCGTAGAGGCTTTGGGAGGAGAACCCGGGATATATTCGGCAAGATATGCGGGCGATCAGGCTTCGGATACAGAAAAATATCAAAAA
Organism: Deltaproteobacteria bacterium; assembly: GCA_019306065.1. Lineage (GTDB taxonomy): Bacteria > Desulfobacterota > Desulfobacteria > Desulfobacterales > JAFDMD01 > JAFDMD01. Next base: position 21,201 of record JAFDMF010000004.1, on the reverse strand, counting down.
ATTCTTGCGGAAATGAAAAATAAGGATAATAGAAAAGCTTATTTTCAATGCAATATATCAATAGCGGTTCCTACCGGATCGGCGATTAGTTACGAGGGGAGATGCGACGGAATAATATCAGAAAAAGCATTCGGATCCGCCGGTTTCGGGTATGATCCGATATTTTTTTATCCTTCGGCAAATAAAACCTTCGGGCAGATGATATCTGCGGAAAAAGGAAAAGTCAGCCACAGAGGGCTGGCATTGGCGGAGGTTTGTAATGAGTTTGATAAAATAATAATCTGGATAAAACAACAGATGCCTGTTTTTAAAAGGGTTCAAAGCCCCGTAAAGTGCGTATTATGATAGAAAAACTTATAAAAGCAAACAGAAGTTACAGACGTTTTAATCAAGATAAGCCGGTTAATTCGGATCTGTTAAAAGAACTTGTTAACCTTGCCAGACTTTCCGCATCCGCCGCAAATCTACAGCCTCTTAAATATATAATATCTTCGGATATAAATTTAAATGAACAAATATTTTCAACTCTGGGCTGGGCTGCCTATCTTAAAGATTGGAAAAGTCCCAAAGAAGGGGAAAAGCCGGCGGCTTACATAATAATCTTGCTTGATACCGAAATATCTAATAACAAATGGAGCGCTTACGACTGCGGAATAGCAAGTCAATCAATACTGCTGGCAGCTGCGGAAAAAGGCTTGGGAGGCTGTATGATAGGTTCGGTAAATAAAAAAAGACTTGCGCAGATTTTAAATATCAAACCTCATCTTGAAATTATGCTTGTTATAGCGTTGGGCAATTCTGCCGAAAAGGTTATTATAGAGGCGATTTCGGATAATAATGATATAAAATATTTTCGAGATGAAAAAGATGTCCATCATGTTCCCAAAAGAAGTTTGGAAGATATAATTATAAAGGTTTATAATTAAGATACAAAGATACAAAGTTTCAGAGTAGAGAGGTTGCAATGTAACCTTTTTACAGTTTTTTTATTTATGTTTTCGTAAAAAAACTTTGAATATCTTCTTTGGCAATCATTTTTTTTGTGTTTATAATATAGTTATTTAAATTTATCCGCCGTGTAAATTGTTTATCGGCGTTTAATAAGGTATTAATTTATGAATTAAAATGGAATAAAAATGCTTAATATTTCAATTAACCTATACCGCTTCTTTTATCCTAAAAACCGAAAATATAGGTTTGCCGGAAATAAGGACGGTTTTTTTCAAGAAAATAAGGAGAAAAAGGATGGAAACTGATAACGTATCGGAAAAAGATATAGTTTCCGGTATAGGAAAGGTAAAAATCTTTGAAGATGCCATAAAAATTTTAAAAGAGAAAACCAATAAAACAAACTTTTCAAAATTATCCGCGCTTAAAAACGAACAGGTTATATTAAAACTGGCAAATTCCGTAAAAATGTGTTCCCCCCAAAGCCTCTTTATCAACACGGGATCGTCCGAAGATAAAAATTTCGTCCGCAACCTTGCCATAGAAAACAAAGAAGAGGCAAAGCTCTCCATTAAAGATCATACCATACATTACGACTTAAAAGAGGAGCAGGGCAGAATTGTAGATAGAACCTTTTACATAGTCGACGAAGAGGAGAAAGTTAGCTCGCTTGCCCAAAAAGTACCCCGCAACGAAGCTTTTATCGACATACGGGAGAAAATGTCCGGTATAATGAGAGATAAAATAATGATTGCCGGTTTTTATATAAGAGGACCAATTGGCGCAGACGCTTCCAATCCTGCGATTGAAATTACAAGTTCCGCTTATGTCGCCCATAGCGCGGATATGCTTTACAGAAACCTGTTTAAAAATTTTGATAACGAAATTAAAAGACTTAAACATCTATATACCAACATACACAGTCAAGGGTTAAACAGACCGGAAGATCTGCCGAATGCAAGGGTATATATGGATAGAAAATGCCGAACGACTTATAGCATTAACTGCACTTATGCTGGAAACACCCTTCTTTTAAAAAAAGGCAATCATAGATTTTCGGTTGATAAGGCGGTTTATACAAACAGAGGAAACGAGCTTTCCGAACATATGTTTATAACTGGACTTGAAGGCAAAAAAGGAAGAATTACATGGATTGCAGGCGCCGCTCCCAGCGGCTGCGGTAAAACCACTACCGCTATGGCGGGGACACATTTTGTAGGCGACGATCTGGCGCAAATGTGGATTGACGATAAAGGAATAATAAAAGCTATAAATCCGGAATCCGGAATATTCGGAATAGTAGAAGACGTTAATTACGAAGGGGATCCTATATTAATGGATCTGTTAAGAAACGAAAAAACCGAAGTAATATGGTCTAACGTTTTAATAGACGAAAACGGAAAGCCCCATTGGACAGGCAATCTGGAAAAGCATTCGGAAAAAGGAATAAATTTTTACGGCAGATGGATAGAAGGAATGATAGATGAAAAAGGAAAACCCGTTCCAATATCTCATCCTAACGCCAGAGTAACAATTAGAGCAAACGCTTTGTCTAATTGTTCCAAAAAATTAGAAGACCCTGACGGAGTTGAAATAAGAATAATAACGTATAGCGGCAGAGACGGCGATACTATGCCTTCCGTATGGGTTGCAAAAGATTCCGATTCCGGAGTGGCAATAGGCGCGTCTATAGTATCTGCGGCAACCGCGGCCGAAGTGGGCGCAAAAGGAGTTAAAAGAGCTCCGTGGGCAAATGCTCAGTTTATTCCCGGAGACCTTGCCGATTATCTTGATGCTCAATTTAAATTTTTCGGCAATAAAAAAATAAATCCGCAACATAAACCGATAATAGCAGGGCTCAATTATTTTCTTACTCGTCAGGCAAGAGGCGGAGAGGGAAAAGCTTTGCTCGGGGAAAAAAGAGACGTAAAAGTATGGCTCGGATGGCTTGAAGCAAGAGTTCATAATGAAGTTGAAGCTATCAAAACCCCTATAGGCTATATTCCGAGGTATGAAGATCTTAAAACTTTATTTAAAAATGTTTTAAACAAAGAATATCCGCGTAAACTTTATGATAAACAATTCTCCTTTTATATAGATAAAATAGTAGCAAGAATAGATCTACAAATCGATGCTTACAAAAAAGAGACGAATATATCCGAAAAATTATTTAGTATATTAAACAAACACAAAGAGGGGCTTTTGATTTTAAAAGAGCGTTACGGAGCAATAGTTACGCCTTTACAGATTGAAAGTATAAATTTATAGCCGATATATTAAAGTAGAGACGTTGCATGCAACGTCTCTACAGATGATCGCGGTAGCTGTCATATAAATTGCACAAATCACAGTTCAGACAAAGGCGCGCTGTTTAAAAATCGCCTTTTATTTTTTGATTTAATTTTCCGAATATATCAATCTGCTTTATTTTTTTTTCCAAAGTTTTTAATAAAGTTATATCGTTTTTCTTTTTAGCTTCTTTAATCCGCGCCATTTTTTTATTATAAGATACTTCGTTGAAAAAGTAAGCTTTATCTTTAGGAGGATGAAGTCTTGCATTTTGATAGATAATTGTAGAGGCATTATTAGATACGTACTCTTTTTTAAATTCTTCTACAGACATAACCCAAAAATTATGTTTTTCTTTAAAATCTTCAAAGGTTCTTGAATATACTACCAAAAAATGTCTCGGATCATCTATTAAATCCTGCATTTTAAAATTAAATCCTATAGTTCCTCTATCTTCTTCATGAGAAGATTTAACCTGAATGGTTCTTATTATTAAAGCATATTCTTCGCTTTTACATTCCGGGTTATTGCATTTGTTGTTTTTGGGTATAATTGCGGAGTTGCATTTTTCGCAAACAGGAAATTCTATACTTTTATTACTTTCGCATTTTACGCAGCCTCTTGTTTGGCTTGTGAATTTTTTATCGCAACCGGAGCAGGTATAAGAATAATTTTTTTGACCGCTTCTTTTATCTTTTTTAACCGTCATTTCCGCGTTGCATTCGGGGCAGTTGATATGTTCCGTATATTTATCGAAAATAAAACCGCAAGATAAACATTTTCTGGTTTTTATGTAATTATTCTTATTTAATTCTTTATTCTGATTTGGACAATTTTTGTTTGAGCAGCATATTATATGTTTGGATTCCCAGTCATAAAAACATCTTTTACAAACAAATTTTTGAGCAATAAAATCTATTTTGTTATCGAAATAGGGTCTATATACATACCAATTTCTTTTGGACAGCTCAAAAGCAGCCATGTTTTCGCCGACGCTTCCGAATAAACCGCTTTTTATATCTTGATTCTTCATAAATACCGTTTAAAAATTAAATTCCGATATTTTAATATCAGGATTAAAAATATCTTTTAACTTATTTTTTATATTTTTTATACTCGCTTCGCGAAACATAGATTTATTTATTTCAATTCCAATCCCGATTCTTTCCAATTTTTTTGCCGCTATAACAGAGGTAAAACTTCCTCCGAAAGGGTCTAATATTTTTTCTCCTTTATAGCTAAACATTCTTATTGCAAATTCGGGAATATCTTCCGGAAAAGGGGCGGTATGCCCAAGCCTGTTTTCTCCTTTTGAATTGATTTTTATTACAGGAGAAAATCTAACAATATCTTTTCGCCATTTTTTTATAAATTCTTTTGAAATTTCATGTTTTTTTTTTTGATGAGACTGAGTCATTATTGTTTTTAAAGAAAACCTTTTGCCTCTATTGCTTTTGCTTCGCTCAAAGCATTCCGAATTTTTGCATTCCCAGCTTCTAATCCCTATTTCGGACTGGGTATTGCCGTTTACTTTAAGGCATCCGCAGATTGGGCAGGGGTAGCGGGTATCTTCCAATCTATGTTTATGAAAAACAAGAATATGTTCGTAGCAATTTGCAGGATATTGATAAAAAGGATAAGGTTTATTGCCGTTTTTGTGTCTTTCGCTTTGGACTTCTCCTTTATCCCATATAAAATCATCTACAAATGTAAAACCTACTTCTTCAAAGATTTTTATAAAATATGCGCCAAGCGGCAAACGTCTTTTGCCCCATACTGATTTTGTAGTAAGATTATCATTATCGAAAATATCGCCTACATTAAAAACAAAAACCCTATGGTTATCCAAAACTCTGTAAGCCTGACGGATTATTTTTTTCATATCTTTTAAATAATCGCTTATATTATCCCAAACCGAATAATCGCGGGCATTATAATAAGGCGGCGAGGTTGCCATGCAATGTATTGATTCGGACGGCATGCCCCGCAATACTTTTAAGCAGTCTCCCCAAATAATTTTAATTCCGTCATCCTTTTTTTCTATAAAGTCATTAAGGGGTTTTTTTACTCTTTTATATTTTTTTTGATAATCTTTTTTAACAAAATCAACATAAGTTTTGGAAAAAAGCTTTATTATATTGTCTCGGTTTTTTATTTTATATATAAAATCAATGGAAGCAAAAAACTCTTTAAGACTTTTTTGCTTAAAACCGTTTTTTAAATACGGTTCGCTTATAGATAATATTTTATTTAGATAATGAGATTGCATAAAACCCGCTAAAACTGTTTTATATTAGGTTATAAAAACTTATGGCGATAATATAGTTTTTATAAAAAATTACAAGCTTCGATTCGACTCGGCAAAAGGGATAAAGTATAAATAGATGGCGAAGTTTGTTTGCTCCGCTTTTTGCGGTGGTTTAAAAAGATGCGTTTAAATAAAGATAAGCTATAAAAAAATGGTCGGGACGGCTGGATTTGAACCAGCGGCCACTTGAACCCCATTCAAGCGCGCTTCCAGACTGCGCCACGCCCCGACTGGATTTGCTTTTTATCAAGGGCTGCGCTTTATGTCAAGATACCTTATTCGATTTTTTATTGTATTTTTCATCTTACTGTTTTAAAAACAAAATTTCAAATTGTAATAAATATTAATGACCGATTTTAAACGCAAGAATAACCGATTATAAATATGAAAATAAAATATGGAGGGGGTTAATATATAATGAAAGAGATTAACGAATTAAATATAGAGGATAATCTGCTGTATGCCGAAGATCATGAATGGGTAAAGCAGGAAGGAGAAAACGCGGTAATAGGAATAAGCGATTACGCGCAGGACAGACTCGGAGACTTAGTATTTGTAGAGTTGCCTGAGATAGGCTCGGTTTTTGATAAAGGAGATGAATTCGGGTCTATAGAGTCTGTAAAAGCGGTATCCGATCTTTATATGCCTATAGGAGGAGAGATTATTGAAATTAACGAATCTTTGGCGGATACGCCCGAAAACGTAAATAACTCTCCTTATGAAAAAGGATGGATGATAAAGATAAAAATTATGGATAGCGCGCAATTAAAAAGCCTTATGGATAAAGATACTTATATTAAACAGTTGGAAGGATAAAAAATGCGTTATTTACCACACAGCGAAGATGATATTCGCGAAATGTTAGAAAAAATAGGGGCGGAAAGTATAGAAGAACTTTTTTGCTCCGTTCCTAAAGAATGTATAAGGAAAAAGCCGTTTAAAATTGCGGAACCTTTAACCGAATGGGAGTTGGAAAGCCATATAAAAAACCTTTCCCAAAAAACCGCTTCCTCGGATGAATATAAAGTTTTTGCAGGCGCCGGAAGTTACGAACATTATATTCCTGCAACTGCCTCTTATCTTCTTTCGCGGTCCGAATTTGTAACCGCATATACCCCATATCAGCCAGAAATATCTCAAGGAACTTTACAGGGTATATTTGAATATCAAACCTTAACAGCTCAACTTTTGGGTATGGAGATTTCAAACGCCTCTCTTTACGACGGTTCTTCCGCTCTTGCCGAAGCGCTGCTTATGGCTGTCCGAATAACAGGTAGAAAAAAGGTTGCGTTATCTTCGGCTATCCACCCGGGTCATAGAATGGTTGCAAAAACATATCTTAAGCCTGCAAATATCGAAATAATTGAGATGCCGTATCTTAAAAACGGCTTAACAGATATTTCTTCGGCTTCCGATTCCGAAAGTTTTGCCGCTATAGCTGTTCAGTCTCCGAATTTTTTCGGATGTATTGAAGATTTAAAAAAAATCAAAGAAAGTATAAAAGACACAAAAACCCTTTTTATTGTTTCTTTTACGGAACCGCTTGCTTACGGATTATATAAAAATCCTGGAACCTGCGGGGCGGATATTGCATGCGGAGAAGGGCAGAGTTTGGGCATTCCTCAATCTTTCGGGGGGCCAGGGCTTGGAATGTTTGCAGCAAATAAAAAATATATGCGAAGCATCCCCGGAAGACTTGTAGGGCAAACCAACGATATAGACGGAAAAAGAGGCTTTGTTCTTACCCTTTCTACAAGAGAGCAGCATATAAGACGCGAAAAAGCGACCTCTAATATCTGCACAAATGCAAGCCTTTGCGCTTTGGGCGCATCTATTTACATGGCATCTTTGGGAAAAAGAAATTTTAAAAAGCTTGCCCGCTTAAACTATGATAAAACTGAATATCTTAAAAAAACGCTTAAAAAAGAAGGAGTTAAAATTAGGTTTGAGGCGCCGGGCTTCAACGAATTTATAGCGGATTTTGGCAAAGAATTTTCGGCAAAATATAATGAGCTTAAAAGTAAAAAAATAATAGCCGGTATTCCTATAAAACAATTTTATCCTGAACTTGACGGCAGTTATTTATTATGCGTAACCGAAACAAAAACCAAAGAGGATTTGGATATACTATCGAAAGAGATTACATCATGACCAAACAATTTGCAAATACAGGGCTTATGTTAAATGAACCGCTGTTATGGGAAAAAGGGGGAAAAGGAAAAAGCGCTTTTTCAATGCCTAATCAGGATGTCGAGCAAGCTTTTATTGACAAAGATATAACAGGCGAAGGGCCTAATTTTCCGGAACTTTCGGAAATAGATATAGCGCGTCATTATACAAGGCTTTCCACTTGGAATTTCGGAGTGGATACCGGAATGTATCCTTTGGGATCCTGTACAATGAAGTATAATCCCAAAATCAACGAAAAACTTGCAGCGCTTTCCGGCTGGAGCGCCAATCCGCTTATTGCCGAAGAACTTAATCAGGGCGCTTTGGAAATAATGTATAGACTCGCCGATTTTTTAAAAGAGATAACAGGAATGGATGCGGTCAGCCTTCAGCCTGCGGCAGGCGCGCATGGAGAGCTTGCGGGAATGCTTATATGCCATGCATACTTTAAAAGCAAAAATAGTATCAGAAAAAAAATTATCATTCCTGATACTGCTCACGGAACAAATCCTGCAAGCGCGGCTTTATGCGGTTTTAAACCTGTCGCGGTAAAATCAGGACAAAACGGAACCCTTTCTGCCGAAACAGTAGCCGCGGTTATGGATGAAGATACCGCCGGAATAATGATTACCAATCCTAATACTTTGGGGCTTTTTGAAGAAAACATAAAAGATATAGCCGAAATAGTGCATTCAAAAGGCGGGCTTGTATATTGCGATGGAGCTAACATGAATGCTATTATGGGGATAGCTGCTCCGGGCGAAATAGGAATAGATGTAATTCAGCTGAATCTGCATAAAACATTTTCAACTCCTCACGGAGGAGGCGGACCCGGTTCTGGTCCTATCTGCGTAAATAAAAAGCTAGAGCCGTTTCTACCGGTTCCAAGAATAATCAAACAGGATAATAAATATATTATTTCAGAAGATTTTCCTCAATCTATAGGCAGACTTCATACATTTTTCGGAAATTTCGGAGTAATGCTTAAAGCCTATTGTTATATAATGAGCATGGGAGATAAATATCTTGAAAAAGCAAGCAAACTTGCGGTATTAAATGCAAATTATATAAAGACAAGCTTAAAAGAAGTATTGGAACTTCCTTATGACAGACTTTGTATGCATGAATGCGTATTTTCGGATAAAAAATTGGAACAATATAAGGTTACGACTCTTGATCTTGCAAAAAGGCTTATGGAATACGGTTATCATCCGCCCACCATATATTTTCCGTTAATTGTTCATGGCGCGATCATGATAGAGCCTACGGAAACCGAATCAAAAGAGGAGATTGATAACTTTATAGAAGCGATTAAAAGTATTGTTTGCGAGGCAAAAGAGAATCCGCAATTGCTTTTAGATGCTCCGAAAATATGTAAAACAAGACGTCTTGACGAAACAAAGGCAGCGAGGAAGCCGATACTCACAGAAGGGTACAGGTTATAAAAAATGGTTTTCACTTCCGGTACGGTGAAAAGAAAATGGATGGCATTAGATTTACCGATTCTTAATTGCGCGACTTTGCGAAAAATTCAACTTCGGCTTGCAGCTTTAAAAAAAGACAAAATTTTAAATGAAGATATTTTTTTTTTAACCGAACATTTTCCGATTTTTACAATCGGTAAAAACGGACAAAGAAAAAATCTTTTAATCTCGGAAAAGTATCTTAAGGATTCGGGAATAGAAATTTTACGCACGGAACGAGGCGGAGATATTACTTATCATGCCCCCGGGCAGCTTATAGTTTATCCCGTAATAGATCTAAAAAAAAATAAGCTTTCTATTAGAGGATATGTAGAAAAACTTGAAGAGTTAATGATAAGAACCTCTTTTGATATGGGAGTTAAGGTAACCAGAGTTAAAAATGCCATAGGAGTATGGACCAACTCCCAAAAAATAGGAAGCTTGGGAATAGTCGTAAAAAAAGATATTACTTGTTACGGTATAGCTTTAAATATAAATCTTGATCTTACGCCATTTACGTGGATAAATCCCTGCGGATTAATAGGGATACGTATGACGTCAATCGTTCAAGAAACCAAAGCAAAAGATATAAATATAGCTATGGCTAAACGGTATATGAGAAAACATATCAAAGATGTTTTTAATATAACATTTCAAGACTATTCCAACCTCGACGAGTTGTATGAAGATATGAAAATATCCGATCAAATGTTTGAGGATTAGATTTGTTAAGAACCATTTAACGGAATCCTACAAGGTTAGGAACCGACAAAATAAGCGATGATTATAAATGAATATAAAACAAAAACCCGGCTGGCTTAAAAAAAGGCTGCCGACAGACGCGCAATATGAAAAAACAAGAAATCTATTAAAAACAGGCTGCATTAATACCGTATGCATAGAGGCTAAATGCCCGAATCAGTGGGAATGTTTCTCTGCACACACGGCAACCTTTTTAATAATGGGTTCCGAGTGTACCAGAAACTGCGCGTTTTGCGCGGTTGATCATAACAAAAAACCGGCGCCGCCGGATAAACGGGAGCCTGATCGGATCGTTAGAGCCGCTTATGATATGGGGCTTGATTATATAGTCATAACTTCGGTTACAAGAGATGACCTGCCGGACGGAGGCGCTTTTTGCTTTGCAGATACAATACAGGCAATAGAAAAGTTTATGCCGAATGCAAAAACGGAGATTTTAATACCGGATTTCGGGGGAAACAAAGAGGCTTTAAAAAAGGTTATAAATGCAAAGCCGGATGTTTTAAATCATAATATAGAGACTGTAAAACGGCTTTATCCGTCCGTAAGACCTCATGCTTTGTATAACAGATCTTTGCGGATTTTTGAAAACGTAAAAAAACAATCTCCGAATATTCCTACAAAATCCGGCATAATGCTCGGTTTCGGAGAAACGGACAAAGAGATAAAACAGACTTTAACCGATATTTTTAACGCCGGATGCAATATTATTACAATCGGGCAGTATTTGCAGCCTTCAAAAGCGCATTTTAAAGTAAAAGAGTTTATTTTGCCCGAAAAATTCGAGTATTGGAAACAGGAGGCTTATTTAATAGGTTTTTCCGAGTGCGTAAGCGGACCTTTTGTAAGAAGCTCTTATTATGCAAAAAAGGTTTATGAAAAAGTAAAAAATAAAGGATAAGATTGAACTTTATGAAGTTGACACATTATAAATCTTGATATATTAGGGAATTAATCATAACCAATATGCCAAAAGGAGTTTTATAAATGAGTATGAACAAAGCAGGAATCGTTTTGGAGTTAAGAACCGAAGCTTTCGAAAAAGGTATTGAACTTTCCGAAGAAGCCGCAAGAACTGTAGTCGATCTTTTTTTCAATTCTATGGCGGATGCTTTGGTAGCAAAAGAAAGAATAGAAATCAGAGGGTTATGGAGTTTTTATACCAAAAGATACGAGGGATATCAGGGCAGGAATCCGAAAACCGGCGAAAAAATATCGGTAAGTCCGAAATGGCTTCCATTCTTTAAATGCGGCAAAGAACTTAGAGAACGGGTTGATGCCAGCCAGAAAGAGTAGTTTGAAAAATTCGGACAATAAAAAACTGCAAACAGACAAAATAATAGATCAGGAGTATGTTGTTGAGATTTTAAACAGGCTGATTTTCAATAATACGGTTCCTCATGCTCTGCTATTTTCAGGCATTAAAGGGGTAGGGAAATGGATTGGCGCAAAACTGTTTGCTATGGCTTGCAACTGTTTCAATAATATAAGCATAATAAACGGCGATAGACTTTGCGAATGTAAATCCTGCAAAAAGATACGAAATGGTATGAACCCGGATATAATTAAAATATCTGCGCCGGATACTACAATTAAAACAGATACTATCCGCGGCCTGTTAGATATACTTGCATTAAAGCCTTTTGAAGCAAAACTACGCTTTGTTTTAATATATGAAGCGGAAAAAATGACCAAAGAAGCCGGCAACGCTCTTTTAAAGATATTGGAAGAACCTCCGGAACATACCTGTTTTATTCTTACCGCAGTCAACATATCCGATTTACTACCTACAATTATTTCTCGATGCCGTCATATAAGATTTGCTCCTTTAAAAGATAAAAGCCTCGCTTGTTTTTTAACCGATAAATACGGCATTGCGGATAGCGAGGCGGAGATAATCGGAAAAATGGCGGAAGGCAGTTTGGAAAATGCGGAGATGTTAAAAGATCAAGAAAGGTTTGATTGTCGCGGAAGGCTTATCGCAGAACTTGAAAAAATTACTTTAAAACCGATCTTTACTTCCCTTTTACTTGCCGAATTTTTATCTTCCGATAAAAAAATATTAGAAGATTCTCTTAAAATAATAAAAAGTTGGATAAGAGATATTATGATATTTCAACTAATGCCAGATAAGATTATAAATTCCGATTTTAAAAGCGGAATAAAAACCGCAGCTGCAATGTATAATAAAAAAAATTTGTATTCTTATATTGTTATGATAGAAACAATAGAAAAAAAATTATCTTCAGGCATCAATTTTAGGCTTGCAATCGAAAACCTGTTCTTAAAAATAGGAACTTGCAGATGACAAAAGTAGTAGGAGTAAAATTTAATTCCTTCGGCAAAATCTATACTTTTGAGTGTGAAAATTTTGTTTTGGAAAAAAAGACAGACGTAATCGTAGAAACCAAACAAGGGCTCGAACTTGGCTTTACAGCGACTTCTTCTTACGAGCTAAAGGCTAACAAGCCTTTGGCAAAGCCTCTGAAAAAGGTGATTCGGCTTGCCGAAGATGAAGATTATGAGAAGTTAAAAATAATAAAAGCAAAAGAGGCGGAAGCCCGCAAATACTGCCTTATATTTGCGCGGGAGCTCGGAATATCCATGAATCCTTTTATGGTCAAGTCCACCTTTGCTTCCAAGAAGCTGACATTTTTTTTTGTTTCGAAAAAAAGAATTGATTTTAGAGAGCTTGTTAGAAAACTTGCCAAAAAATTTGAAACAAAGATTGAGATGAGGCAGGTAGGAGTAAGAAATCAGGCTAAGACGTTGGGCGGAATAGGAAGATGCGGCAGAGAAATATGCTGCTGCGCTTACATTGAAAAATTTATTCCCGTTTCGATAAAAATGGTAAAACAGCAAGGAATATCTTTAAATCCGGGTAAAACCTCCGGATTATGCGGACGGCTTATGTGCTGCCTTAATTTTGAAAACCAAGCTTATGAAATCCTAAAAACTAAGATGCCTCCTATAAATACTAAAGTAGAAAGCGCTTTGGGAAAAGGAAAAATTGTCGGGCATAATCCGATAGCTCAAAAAGTAATCGTAAAAACCGCAGATAATCAGACTGTAGAGACTGAGTTAAATAACATAGTGATAATTAAATAAGGCAAACCTCTATAACTAAAGATAGTTAAACAGAAAACGGGAGATTGGAGAACCGAGACGAGAGACTGAATAATGAAGGGATTTCTCGCTTCGCTCGACAGGACAGGAAGGAAAAAATGAATGACGCCTTTTATATAACTACTCCGATATATTATGTAAACGCAAAACCTCATTTAGGACATGCTTATACCACTATTATTGCAGATATAATATCCCGCTTTTACAAAATTAATGAACGGGAAACTTTTTTTCTTACCGGAACAGACGAGCATGGAGACAAAATAGTAAAAGCCGCGGAAAAAGAGGGTCTTGAGGTAAAAGAGTATGTTGATAATATAAGCGGAATTTATAAAAAACTTTGGCCTCAATTAAATATAGGTTACGATCGGTTTATACGCACCACAGATTCCGGACATATAAAGATTGTCCGCGATATTCTTGAAAAAATCTATAATAAAGGGGACATATATTTTAACGAATACAAAGGCAAATATTGCTTTGGATGCGAAAGATTTTATACCGAAAAAGAGCTTGTAAACGGCAAATGCCCGGATCACGAAATTGAACCTACTACTATTAAAGAGGCTAATTATTTCTTTAAAATGAGCGCGTATCAGGATTGGCTTATTGATCATATAAAGAAAAATCCAAATTTTATCACCCCCTCCCGTTATGCAAACGAAGTTTTATCATTTTTAAAAGAACCCCTTGAAGATTTATGTATATCCAGACCTAAAGCGCGGCTTACATGGGGCATCACTCTGCCTTTTGACGAAAATTACGTTACTTATGTATGGTTTGACGCCCTTTTAAATTATATAACAAGCATAGGGTATCCGGAGGGAGAGCTTTTTAAAAAGTTTTGGAAAAATTCAAACCACATAATAGCAAAAGATATATTAAAACCTCACGGAATATATTGGCCTATAATGTTAAAGGCGGCGGATATTCCTATTTATCAAAGCTTAAATGTTCACGGATATTGGAATGTAGATAAAAGTAAAATGTCAAAAACAATAGGAAATATTATAGATCCTCTTGCATTAAAAGAAAAATACGGGCTTGACGCAATAAGATATTTTCTTGCTAAAGAGATGGTATTCGGACTTGATTCATCTTTTAGCGAAGAGGCTATAATTAAAAGGATTAATTCTGACCTTGCAAACGATTTAGGCAACCTTTTTTCAAGAGTTGTTTCAATGGCGCATAAATATCTTGACGGAGTTGTTCCCGGTCGCCCCTCGGAAGAATTAATAAAAGAGATAGCCGAAATGAAAGAGATAGCCGGATTTACCGTAAGCGAATATGAAAAACATATGATAAATTTTTCATTTAACAAGGCGTTGGATGCAGTATGGAAATTAATATCAAATCTTAATAAACAGATAAATGACTATGCGCCGTGGGAGCTTGCAAAAGACAAATCGAAAAAAGATATGCTTGAAGCTTTAATGTATGGGTTTTTGGAATCTTTAAGAATAATAGCCGGCATTTTATATCCTATAATGCCGGATACTTCCCTGATAATGAGAAAACATCTGGGGCTTGCCGACAGAGAAAATTTGTTTAATTCCGATTCTTTAAAAATATGGGGCAAACTGCCTCCGCAGACAAAGCTTATGCCGGCGGTTACTCTGTTTCCGAGAATAAAAATTTAATATACGGCTGTTACAGTACGCGGACGGGCTCTACAGAGAGTCTTAATCCGAGCGAACTAAGAACAGATCTCATTGTTTTTATTTTTGGATTTCCTTTTTTTGAAAGAGTTCTGTAAAGAGTCTGCCTATTCAGTTCCGTTCTTTTTGCAAGCTCGGTTATTCCGCCCATGGTATTCGTAACAGTTCGAACGGTAGTTAAAAAAGCTTCAAGATTTCCGTCCGCAGAATACTCTTCAAGAGAAGCTCTGATGTATTCGGCAGCTTCGTCCGGATTTTTTACTGTTTCCGCAACAAAATCTCTGTAATTTCTCATACTGTTCCTCCGCTCATAAATTTTTTCCAATAGGTTTTCGCCTTTTTTATATCTTTTTTCTGTGAAGGTTTGTCTCCGCCGCAAAGAAGTAAAATTATACCGGCGGTTTCGCCGTAATATACTCTGTATCCTGGTCCGAAATAAAACCTTAATTCATATACATCACCGCCTATAGACGTATAATTGCTCATATTTCCGGTTTCCACTCTATCCATTCTTGCGAGTATTCTTGCTCTGTTTCTGATTGTAAGGCAGCCGATTCAGTCCGCAAAAGGTTCTTTACCATTGTATGCCCGATATATTTTAATGCGCTTTTTTTACTTCCACATTTATATTGTCGCTTAAAAACGACAGTATGTCAATCTGTTTTACCAATATTAGCCACTCCGCGAAGGGCAAAAACTTTCTTTTCCATCGGTTTTGTTTCTCTTTTTAAATAACCTTATTTAAAGGATACTCTATTATACCTTCCGCTCCGTTTTTCATAAGTTTCGGAATAAGTTCGCGCACCGTTCCTATATCAACTACGGTTTCAACCGAAAACCAGTCCGTTTTATATAACTGAGCTACAGTAGGAGCATTTAAACTCGGAAGTTGGGAAATTACCGTATCCATATTATTTTCGGCTACATTCATCTTCAAACCTACCAGTTTTTCGCCCAAAAGCGCTCCTTTTAACAAAAGAGCTATCTGATCTAACTTTGTTTTTTTTTCATTATCCTTTAAAGAATTCTTGTTTGCTATAAGCTGAACATTGGTAGTCATAAGATCGGCAATAATCTTTAAACCGTGCGCTTTTATAGTGCTGCCTGTTTCGGTAACCTCTACAATCGCATCCGCAAGCCCGGATATTACTTTGGCTTCCGTAGCTCCCCAAGAAAATTCTACGTCAACCGATATGTTTTTTGCTTCAAAATATTTTTTGGTAAAATTAACAAGTTCCGTTGCAATTTTTTTGCCTTCAAGATCCTCTATTCTTTTTATATCCGAATCAAAAGGAACAGCCAAAACCCATCTTGCAGGTTTTCTGCTTACTTTAGAATATATAAAATCGTCTATTATCTCAACTTCGGAATCATTTTCAGCAGTCCAGTCCTTTCCTGTAAGCCCCGCATCGAGAGTTCCGCTTTCAACATATCGGGACATCTCCTGAGCGCGGCATATTGCGCATTCCATAGCTTCGTCATTTATAGTAGGGAAATAGCTCCTGCCGTTTGTTTCTATTTTCCATCCTGCTCTTTTAAAAAGAGCAATAGTAGAATTTAAAAGACTTCCTTTTGGTATTCCGAGTTTTAATTTATTCATTTTTATATTTTTCCTTAGGATCAAAAATAGGCGCGCTTATAATTTTTAACGTATTATGTTCCACTTTTCGGTAAAAACAGCTCGGGTGTCCCGTATGGCAAGCCGCTCCTCCGATCTGCTTAACTTTAAAAAGAATAGTATCTTTATCGCAATCTATTCTTATCTCTTTTACTAACTGAATATTTCCGGAAGTTTCCCCTTTTATCCAGAGCTTTTTTCTGCTGCGGCTGTAAAAAGTAGCTTTGCCGGTTTTAAGAGTAACATCCCATGCCTCTTGGTTGACATAGGCAAGCATTAAAACCTCTTGAGTTTGATGATCTTGCACAATTGCGGGTATAAGGCTGCCGGTTTTTTCAAAATCAAGCTTTATTTTGCTCATACTCAACCCCTTCCTTTTTAGTATCATTCTTATCAAGAGGAGTTATCTCCAGTTTTATACTAAAAAATTGATACGGATTTTCTATTTTTGCCTTTAAAAGTTCTATAAGATTTCCGCCTCTTATTTTTTTATTTACAATCCGAATAGTAGTCATTTTTTTTGCCCCATATTTTTATAAAACTTTATCTTTTTACAAAAAAAACAAAGTTTGTCAATTGATTTGGATTACTATTATTTTATTCGGTATAGACTCTTTACATACAGCCTCTAATAGCTTATAGAGTATATTCGAAATTATTATTCTCCCGAAACGCCTGCGTTCTTATAAAATCGTTTGTAGGCTTTAAACTTGCCCAATTATGCCACTGAAGAGTTTTTCAAAGATTAGATAATGATAGGAAGGGAAAAATAGTAATGAGCAAAGTAAGGCTTGATTGCAGAGGGCTTGCATGCCCGGGTCCTGTTATAACAGTTAAAAACAGTATAGAGGCCGAAAATATAAATCAATTGACCGTAATAGTAGATAACCCGGCGGCAAAAGAAAATGTTATAAAATTTTTAAATAAATACGGCTATAATACCGAGGCAGATCAAGAAAATACAGATTTTATAATAGAAGCCTCCAAAAACGAATGCGCATGTACTATAATAGAGGATAACGAATTTATTAATAAAAAAACTCTGATTTTAATAGGCTCGCAGTATCTCGGAAAAGGAGACAATGAACTCGGAGAAAACTTAATGATAAATTTCATTAATACATTAAAAGAATTTCAAGGCGAAATATGGACAATTATATTTTTAAACTCGGGGGTTCGGCTTGCGGTAGAAGGCTCGCCGGTTCTTGATACGTTAAAATATCTTGAAGAAAAAAATATAAAAATATTAGTATGCGGAACATGTTTGGAGCGCTTTAATCTTTTGGAAAAAAAAGAGGCGGGCGAAACCACTAATATGCTTGATATAGTCTCGGCTATGAGGGTTGCAAATAAGGTGATAGATATTACATAACTTTTTTTTTGCTCATTTTAAAGCGTTATACTCAAAAGCTAACTGGAAATATTATGCCAATTGAGCCCGCTGCAGGCATCAAGCAATAATAATTTAAGAGTTAAAATGAATTAGGGCTTGTTATCATTCTACATTAATTAATTAAATTAAGCAGCGGGCTCAATTGGCATAATATTGTAACGAAGCCGTTCAAATTTGCCGCATCAAAAGCTTCCTCAAACATCAAGGAAGGGGAAAACCTTGGGGATGGTTAATGAAAGAAAGAGCGGGCTCGGCATTTGTGTATAAACTACCTTTCAATTTCCGCTATTAATTGAAGCGATTATACATGTTTAATATCAGTCTCTTTTGAATAATGACGAGCCCGCTTTTTTTTTCATCAACCTGTCGGACAACCTCTTTTAAAATTTTATCTCTCGTAACATTAACTTTTTCATCATGGCATTTTTTGACGTTAAATTTATATTTAAAAAAGTTTTCAAATATTTGTTGTTTTTTAGAAACTTTATTAAATATAAAAAATATATTGTCAACAGTTATTTTTATTTTTTTTACAAAAAAACAATTTAATTTGACTAATTCGAAAGATATGTTATTTAATTAAAGCTAACTTTAACTTTTAATTAATAGGTATACAAATGAACGATTTTAAAACCATGTCAGATTATTTCAGAGCCGCAATGATAATCTGCATAAAAACAAAGCAATGTGGAAGTCAAATAAGCATAGCCGAAGGAACAGGCATTAACAGAAGCTATTTAAATCAATTTTTAAATGGCAAAAAAGAAAGTTCCGAAAAAATGCGCATAAAGCTGTCGGAATATATAGGGTTTAGATATGAAGAATTATTAATATTAGGCAGAATGCTTTCCGAGCTCTGTCAGGCGGAACAAGAACAGATAAATCTTTTTGCCGAAAATATTAATTATGAGCTGTATAGAAAAATTCGTATTCAAAACGAATACTCCGTAGAGCAATTTGCATCAATTATTGGTATTTCGCCGCTTAAATATCGTTTTAAAGAAAAAGGATTCCTTCCGTTTATGATTAGCGAGATACACGCTATTATGAAATTTATGGACAACAAGGAAGAGATTTCCAAAAAATTTGACAAAGTTTCCAAAATAGTAACAGAGGTGAAAGAAACGATTGATAAAAAGATTAAAGATTTGCAGGAAGATGAAAAAAAGATTTTAAAAATACGGTTAAGAGAAGAATTTACCAATCATTTGAAAAAGATAGATAGCACTTATGAAATATTGCTAATGCTTTGGGAAAAGATGGATAATCAGGATAATATGCCGGATAAAAAACCGGATAAAATTTTATTATGAATGATAAAATATCAAGAGATTTTATCGGATACTTAGATAAGTTTATAGAGTTTTTGGAAAGATTCGCTTGGCATACATAAAAACTATAATCAACGCTTGTCAAGCGGGATTATTTATTCTCAAAAAATTATGAGTAATGAAGATAAAAAATGAAGGCTCAATGGCCGTCAAATTGGCGTGAAATATCGGCTATTTCTATAGTAGGAATATTAATACATATACTTTATTTGGGTTGTGTATTTATAGCTCTTAATCATGATATTCCTGCGGGAGTTGTTACTCTAATTGCCGCTTTACAACCTATTTTTACGGCTGCTTTATCGTTTTCGTTTCTTAAAGAAAAAGTCATAATATCTCAATGGATTGGAATTATTATCGGAATTTGCGGCGTGGCTTTGGTAATACAAGATTCTATATATTTATCTGCCGATATTTTAGGATATATTGTTGCTTTTATGGCTACTTTGTTTCTTACTCTCGGAGTTCTTTTTGAAAAAAAATTTTGTAAAAATTATCACTTAATTGCCGCTTTAACTATTCAATATATAACGGCTTCTTTAATATTGTTGATTATTACTCCGATAATTGAAGATATGACTATTTATGGAAAACCGAATTTATTTTATCAATTGCTTGGCTAACTTTTATGTGTTCAATTGCTTCTTATATTCTTCTTTTTTATTTAACCCGAATAGGAACAGCCGCAAAGGTTTCAAGTCTTGTTTATTTAACCCCGCCTTTTGCAATGATAATGTCCTATTTTTTATTTGGCGATATAATGGGACTATCAGGAATTATAGGGACTATTATAGTAATTATAGGCGTAATATTGGTAAATTATGAATATAGATTAAAGCGGCAAAATTTATACGGATGCCACGGAGGTTAAAAATGTTTTTAAGCAAAAACAATAACGGACTGCATCAACATTTTAAACGTTGAAAGTAGACAAGGGGAATGGACGGAATTTATTTTTAGTTTGCCGTGCGTAACGGAGAAAAAAAGAGAATAACAAGGATTCGGGAAAAGATGGGAAATAATGGATAGAAATAAAAAAACAGCCGGAGTCATTACTTTTAGAAACAGTCAGGGCATAGCGGTAGAGGCGGTTTTAGTAAATATAGCAAATAATTTTGCGGTATTTGAAGCGTATAATTCCTATTCTATAGTTCAGTTAAGCGAAGAGCTTACAGATATTAAAATTTTTAAAAAAGATGAATTGGTTTATAGCGGAAAAGGAAGCGTTTCAGGTATTCTTTCTTTTATATTTATGCTTGCCGGTTTATTTGAAAAATTACGAAAATGATGACCGCAAATAAGGAGACAAAAAATAAAAGCTTAAAGGAGATATTGTGAAAGATAAAATATCAACGGATTTTATCGAATTATTAGATGAGTTTATAGAGTTTTTGGAAAGATTCGATTGGAGCGCAGATTACGCTTACGAAATACTTGAAGCAAGAATGGATTTTTTAAAATTAGAGATTCAAAAAACAGAAGATAATTACCCGCCTGATATATTAAAAGAAATGCAGAATTTTTTTCGCGAAAAAACAGATAAATATTTCTGCCAAAGCCGCCTTATTAACAGAGCGAGAAAATGGCCAGAAGGTTACCACGGAGATCATATAACCCTTGAAATGATTTATAATAACAAGCCGGCAGGCAAAGGGCTTGGAAAATGCTTTGACAAATATTATCTTTCAAGAACGCTGGCGGTTGCGGTTCGTTCCAGATTACGTTTTTTAAACAAAATTTTAAATCATCGAATAATTGAAGATATAGCCGGCAATTGGCTTGTTCTTGGCTCCGGTTCCTGCAGAGAGTTTTTAAACCTTCCTACTCCTGCAAAAGAATTAACCGTTAACTGCGTAGATTTTAGCCTTGATGCTCTTAATCATTCCAAAGAGCTTGTGGGCAATAACAAGGGTATCTCTTTTAATTTTATCAATCGGAATATAATCAGGTATATTTACTCAAAAAACGGGATGGAAAAATCAGGTAAATTAACTACTATCTATTCGGTCGGATTATTCGATTATATAGATTCGGACAAGTTAATAAAACTGATAGATAGCCTGTATTCCTCTCTTGATAAAAACGGAATGTTAATCTTTTCGCTTAAAGATAAAAACAGATATGAAACTTTTGATT
>JAFDMF010000001.1 GCA_019306065.1 Deltaproteobacteria bacterium | reverse complement strand
GATTCCGATACTCTTAATGTTATTTTGCATCCGATTCAAACCGGAAAGGATATATATAGCGATACAATAAGAAGCGGTAAAATAATCGGAACCGTTACGGACGGCATAACAAAATTTGTTTATACGCCTGTATGCCCAAATCCGCCGGCGTCTCGTTTTGTAGAATCCAGTTTATCCGTCTGTTGAATATCAGCCTGATATACCCTTTTAATAACCATCTGGGCTATTCTGTCTCCGCGGTTGATTGTATATTCGGCTTTTCCCAAATTTATAACCGCTATTTTAACTTCGCCTCTATAATCCGCATCTATGGTTCCCGGAGAGTTTATTATTGTTATGCCATACTTTACGGCAAGTCCGCTTCTGGGTCTTATTTGAGCTTCAAAGCCTTCCGGTATTGCAATTGCAAAGCCTGTAGGTAGTAAGGCTATATCTTGCGGTTTAAGGGTTAAGCTTTTTTTTACGGCGGCTCTTATGTCCATTCCGGCAGACAAAGGGGTCATATATTTCGGCAGATCTATATCTTTATCCGCTTCCGCATTTAAACGTAAAAATTTTATTGTAGGTTTCATAATTTGTTATATCGGCGTTCCAAACAGATCATACTCCGCAGCCTCGTCTATTTTTACCGAAACAATGTCTCCTTGTTTAATTTTGTTATGTGTCGAATTTTTATTTTTGGCATTAACATAAACTATTCCGTCAACCTCCGGCGACTGAAACCAAGCTCTGCCTGCAAAAATATTTTCTTCCTCTTTTTCTTCTATTAAAATTTTATAGGTTTCTCCGATACGTTTTTGATTTTTATAAAAAGATATTTCCGCCTGTTTTCTCATAAGGGCTTTATAACGTTTTTCTGCTGTTTTTTTGCTTACATTGTTTTTAAGCCTGTTGGAAGCTATATCTTCCGCGTCCGAATATATAAAGACTCCGAGATGATCAAATTTTACCTTTTCAACAAAATCGTAAAGCCGTTGAAAATTTTTTTCGGTTTCTCCGAAAAATCCTACGATAAGGCTTGTGCGTAAAGCCGCATTCGGCGCATAATATCTTATGGTATTTATAAGTTCATATAACTTTTCCGCATCATATCCGCGTCCCATTTTTTTTAATATATTATTACCGGAATGCTGAATCGGGATATCAAAATAAGAGGCTATATTTTCGGTTTGGGCTATGGTTTTAATTATTTTTTTGTCAAGACTTTCAGGGTGAGTATAAAGAACTCTTATTATTACATCTTTCGAATATAAAAAAGCTTTTTGAGAGATTTGTTTTAATAACTCCGAAAAATCAATAAAAGACTTTATATCTTTTCCGTAAAGGGTAGTTTCCTGAGCTATTAGAATTAGCTCTTTTGCTCCTTTTTTTATTAAGGTTTCGGCTTCCGTATATATATCGGCTGCGGGTCTGCTTCTGTATTCTCCTTTTAGTTTCGGTATTATGCAATATGTGCATTTTCTATCGCAACCTTCGGCTATTTTTATATATACGCTTTTATTGTTTTGCGTAATTCTTTTTTGATTCGGCTTCGGGAAAGGGCTTAAAGAGGGATTAACAAATATGTTTTTACCTGTTTTTGTTCCGGCGGCAAGCGCGGGTATTTGATCAAAGGCTCCGGCGCCTACAAAATGATCGACTTCGGGAAGGGTTTGGACAATCTCTTTTTCAAATCTTTGAGGAAGGCAGCCCGCTACTATCAGTTTTTTACAAACTCCGTTTTTTTTATTTTCGGCAAGCAGCAATATTTCATCTATCGATTCCTTTATTGCCGGAGTTATAAAAGCGCAGGTATTTATTATTATTACTTCGGCTTTTCGAGGGTCGGATGTTATATTCCAGCCGTCTGTTTTTAAACGCCCTAACAAAAATTCGCTTTCAACCAGATTTTTAGCGCATCCGAGGCTTAAAAGATATAAACTCCCTGCGAATTGCTGCCGCAGGGAGTTATTTTTTATGTTGAATTTGTCTGTCAACAGGTTTATCCTTTGATTTTTTTAACCTCTTTAATTACTTCCGGCAGAACTTGAAACAGCTCTCCTACTACGCCGTAATCCGATTTTGCAAATATCGGGGCTTCTTCGTCCTTATTTATAGCCGCTATAATTTTAGAGGATGCCATCCCTGCAAAATGCTGTATTGCGCCGGATATGCCGCAGGCTATATAAAGGCTGGGAGATACTACCTTTCCGGTTTGTCCTACCTGATCCGAATGAGGTCTCCATCCTTCGTCAACAGCGGCTCTTGAAGCCCCTACCGCTCCATCTAATAATTCGGTAAGCTCTTCTATGGCAGAAAAATCGCCTCCTGTTACGCCTCTGCCTCCCGCTACTATGATATCTGCCTCTGTAAGCTCTTTTTTGCCTGCATCCATTTTTTTCTCTATAAACATAAGGGGGGTATCTTGCGTATTAGCGCCAATTTTTTCTATTTCTCCTTTACCGTCCGCTTCGTTAATTGATACGGCGTTTGGTCGTAAAGCAATAAAAGCCGGTTTTGCGTTTAATATTACCTCTGTTATTAATTTGCCTCCGTATATGTATCTGGAAGCACAAGCTTTGCCGCCTTGTATTGACGCGCTTATGCAGTCTGTAGCTATCGCGCCGTTAAATTTTGCGCAAAGACGCGGCGCTATGTCTTTTCCAAGACTTGTAGAACCAAGTATTATAATTTCCGGTTTCTCTTTTTCTATTATATCCGCAAGGGTTAATGTGTATTTATCCGTAAGATATTCTGCAAGAGCCGGATCGTCCGCAACTATTATTTTATCGGCTCCGTATTTTTTTATTTCTTCGGCAAGATTTTGGATGCCGCTTCCGAGTACCGCAGCCGTCATTTCACAGTTTATAGCGTCTGCTATTCGTCTGCCTTCGCTTAAAGCCTCGTAGCTGACTTTTCTAAATATTCCGTCTAGTTGTTCCGTAATTACAAGCGCTCTCATTTTTTTCTCCTATATTTTTTAAACTTTTTTTTAATTCGTCCGTATAACTTCTTATTTTGCTCGTTTGCGGCGTTATGCTCAAATTTTACTCCTCGAAATACTTTAGTATTCCTGCGGTTAAAATTTTCCCATGCCTTGAAAACGAACAAACTACTTTGTTATCCATCCGAATTTTATTATTTTAAACTTATATTCGATTTTTTTCTCTTGTTTTATATAACTTTGGCGTCTTCATGCAGAGCCTTTACAAGCGCCGCGGCTTTTTCCGCGGGAGTGTCTCCTTGTATCATAACCCCGGCTTCTCTTTGAGGAGGCTTTTTAACCTCTTTTATTGTAAGCATCGGTTCGCCCAGATCCGCCGAATTTATTCCTATGTCTGCCAACGTCTTGGTATCTAACGGTTTTTTCTTTGCTTTCATTATGCCGGGCAAAGATGCGTATCTCGGCTCGTTTAACCCGCGCTGGGTTGTTATAAGAGCCGGCAGTTTTGTTGCAAATACAAATGAGCCGCCTTCTATTGTTTTTGTGCATTTGATTGTTTTATCGATGATTTCTTCTTTTATTACCATTGATATATGCGGAATGTTTAAAAGTTCCGCCGTTGCCGCGCCTACATAATAGTTGTCGTCGTCAACCGCTCTTTGTCCTGCAATTATAAGATCGTATTGGATATTTTTAAGCGCCGCCGCAAGTATTTTGGAAATTCCCGCTCCGTCGCAATTGTAAGCTGCCGGATCGTTTATAAGTATGCCGTTATCCGCGCCCATAGCCAAAGCTGTTCTTACGGCTTCCGTTGCTTTATCGTTTCCTACGGTTAAAATTGTTACGGTTCCGCCAAAAGTCTCTTTTATTTTTAAAGCCTCTTCAACGGCAAATTCGTCGTAGGGGTTTATAACCCATTTAACGTCTTCGGTTTTTACCGATTTTTTATCGTCTCCCACGCTTACAAACGATTCCGTAGAAGGAACCTGTTTTAATAATACGATTAGATTCATTTTTTATTTCCCCTTTCTTCATGGTTATTTTTTTTCTTATTTCTAATATAAAAAATGTATTACTTATTTTCTTGCTGTTTGAATAATCTGCCTGCATTTTTAATCTTTTTTAACAAAAAAAGGTTTCAACATAAATTGTCCCGTAGTCTGCAGAACAAATGAGGTTTATTCTGCCTTTATATATTTCTTCTGTATTTTCCGCCTACGTCGTGAAGCGCTTTTGTAATCTGCCCTAACGAGCAGTATTTAACGGTATTCATAAGCTCTTCAAAAACGTTTTGGTTTGCCAAAGCCGCCTGCTGAAGTCTTTTTAAAGCCTCCGGCGCATCCTCTTGATTTTTATTATGAAATTCCGCAAGCCTTGTAATCTGAGATTTTTTCTCCTCTTCCGTGGCTCTTGCAAGCTCTATGTTTTCGCTTAACTGATCTTCGTCTGCATCCGATTCTCTAAATGTATTAACTCCTATTATGGGATACTGCCCAGTATGTTTTAATTGTTCGTAATATAGGGATTCGTCTTGTATTTTATTGCGCTGATAACCAGATTCCATAGCGCCCAAAACTCCGCCGCGATCTGTTATTCTGTCAAATTCCGCCAACACCGCCCCTTCTACAAGCTTTGTAAGTTCTTCTACTATGAAGCTTCCCTGCAAAATATTTTCATTTATTGTAAGCCCCCATTCGCGATTTATTATTAATTGTATTGCAAGAGCTCGTCGGACAGATTCGTGGCTCGGAGTTGTAATTGCCTCGTCAAATGCGTTTGTATGTAAGCTGTTGCAGTTGTCGTATATTGCGCAAAGCGCCTGTAATGTTGTTCGGATGTCGTTGAATTGTATCTCCTGACTATGTAATGATCTTCCTGACGTTTGTATATGATATTTTAACATTTGAGAACGAATCGAGGCATTATATTTTTCTTTAAGAGCTATTGCCCATATTCTTCGGGCTACTCTGCCTATAACCGTATATTCGGCATCCATTCCGTTTGAAAAGAAGAATGACAAATTCGGGGCAAATGCGTCTATATTCATTCCTCGCGAAAGGTAGTATTCCACATAAGTAAATCCGTTTGCAAGGGTAAAGGCAAGCTGGGTAATCGGGTTTGCCCCCGCTTCGGCTATGTGGTAGCCTGATATTGATACGGAATAAAAGTTTCTGACGTTGTTTTGTATAAAGTATTCCTGTATGTCTCCCATCATTTTTAAAGCAAAGTCTGTAGAAAACATACAGGTATTTTGCCCTTGATCCTCTTTTAAAATATCTGCCTGAACCGTGCCTCTTACTTTTGACAGGGTATCCGCTTTTATTTTTTTGGCTTCTTGAATATTCGGTTTTCTTTTGTATTCAGCTTTAAATTTATCTATTTGCTGTTCTATTGCGGCATTTAAAAACATAGCAAGCATTATAGGAGCGGGTCCGTTTATAGTCATTGATACGGAGGTATTGGACAAGGTAAGATCAAATCCGCCGTAAAGGATTTTTACGTCTTCTAATGTGCATATACTTACCCCGGATGTACCTACTTTACCGTATATATCCGGTCTTATTTCCGGATCATGTCCGTATAAGGTAACAGAATCGAATGCTGTGGAAAGGCGCTTTGCATCATAATTGCCGGATAAAAGCTTAAATCTTCTGTTTGTTCTCGCTGGGTCTCCTTCTCCTGCAAACATTCTGGTAGGGTCTTCGTCTGCTCTTTTTAAGGGAAAGACTCCGGCAGTAAAAGGAAAGCGTCCTGGAAGGTTTTCTTCCCGCAGCCATTTGTATATTTCGGGCTGGGATTGAAAGTAGGGCAGCGATATTTTAGGTATTTTCTTTTGAGCCAACGAGGTTTTATAAAGCGGTATTTTGATTGTTTTGTCTCTAACCGTATATGTGTAATCCTCTTTTTTATAATCCTGCTGGACTTTATCCCAGTCTTTAAGAAGAAGTTGTGTTTTTCTGTCTATTTTTTCTTCGGCTGCTTTAATCCGATTTTTAAGTATTTCCAATAATTCGGGAGCTTCGCTCTCTTTTTCGATTATTTCTGCGGTCTTTTTAAGGTGCCATGCTTTTTCTATATCTTTTGTAGTTGTTTCGGTTTGTTTATGGTATTGACGGACTGTATCGCTTATTTCCGAAAGATAACGGATTTTTTCCGGCGGTATTATTATGGCTTTTGAAGTGGGATGTTTTATATTTGCAGGCGTTATATTGGACTTAAAGGCTACGCCGGTTTTTTTATTTATTGTTTCTATAAGCGCGGAATATAAAGCGGTAACTCCGTCGTCATTGAATTTTGAAGCTATGGTTCCATAAACCGGCATATCTTCCTGTTTTTGATCCCAAGCATTGTGGTTTCTTAGAAACTGTTTTCGGACATCTCTAATAGCGTCTTCACTTCCTTTTTTTTCAAATTTGTTTATTGCTATAAGGTCGGCATAATCAAGCATGTCTATTTTTTCAAGCTGGGAAGCGGCTCCGAATTCGCTTGTCATAACATATAAAGATATATCGGATATATCGGTAATGCTAGAATCGCCTTGTCCTATGCCTGCCGTTTCCGTAATAACAAGCTCGTATCCGGATGCTTTTACCGCTTGTATTGCCTCGTAAAGTATTTCGGAAACTTCTGTTAAAGATTCTCTCGTTGCAAGCGAACGCATATAAACGCGGTTGTTGTCTATAGCGTTCATTCGGATTCTGTCTCCTAAAAGCGCCCCGCCTGTTTTACGTTTGGAGGGATCGCTGCATATTATTGCTATTTTTATCTCTTTGATGTCGTGTAAAAAACGAAGGATTAATTCGTCTGTTAAAGAGGATTTGCCAGCGCCGCCTGTGCCTGTAATTCCTATTACCGGAATTTTTTTATCGGACGCTTTTTTTGTAAGCGCCGCAACCAAAGAATCGCTTTTTGCTTTGTCGGTTTCTTTTAACTGCTCTATTGCGGTAATAAAGTTTGCCGTAAGAAGTTTATTGTCTGCGTTAAGCTCGTCTATCCTTTTTTCTATGTTTTCTTTGAGGGTTGAAAAATCAAGAAGCTTCATCATATGGTTTACCATCCCTTGAAGCCCCATTTTTGCTCCGTCCTCGGGAGAATACAGTTTTGTTACCCCGTAGTTTTGAAGCTCTTTTGCTTCCGTAGGAACTATAACCCCGCCCCCTCCGCCAAATATTTTAATATGTTCAGCTTTTTTTTCTTTGAGCATATCAACCATGTATTTGAAAAATTCCATATGCCCGCCCTGATAAGAGGAGACTGATATTCCCTGAGCATCCTCTTCCAAAGCGGCATTTACTATTTCTTTAACGGAACGGTTAATTCCAAGGTGTATTACTTCGGCGCCTGAGCTTTGAAGGATTCGGCGCATTATATTGATTGCCGCGTCGTGTCCGTCAAACAAAGAGGTTGCGGTTACGATTCTTATGTCGTTTTTCGGCTTATAAATTTGTTGGTTGTTATTCATGGCTTTTCCCTTTTATTTGTTTTTTTGGCTCAAAGTCATAATTATCTTTTTTCTTTATAGGTAGTTTTTCAGATCGCTTGCCAATAACTGTATTGATTTTTCAATCCGCGTCTTTTCTAACGGCTTAAAATAGTTCTTCTTATGTATCGGCTTATTGACTTTGCGTTCTCCTTTTAAAAAAGTAAAAATATTTAATCTTATTTTCGGAAAATATGACATTAAAGTATGCGTGGGTTTACTGCCGAATGTAACTTCCTTTAACTCACAGTAATCTCCGCCCAGTTGACTTTCAAGTTCAAACAGATAGCAATTAATATTTGGAAAAATTGTTTTCAATAAGCTAAAATCCACAAGAATTCTTTTTATCATAGCATTTTCCGTATATGCTTTACATTCAATTCCTATTACAAACTTTTTGTCAATATATACCTGTTTATCAACGCTTATATTGAAATAATAGTCTGAAATATTAGAAATTATATACTGTTTAACTTCATTATCCGCTATATGTGTAATATAACTTTTTTGTATGGGAATTTTATGTTTTTTTGAATCAATTGAAATACGCTCATCTTTACCGCCTATACTTTTCCATGCTATATTGATTATCTCTTCCGTTATATATTCTTGTAACCTTCCTTTTACGCTCCGAACAACTCCCCCATAAGCTCTATCTTTTTCAAGATGGGCTTCTTTTTTATCAACAACTTTAATAACGTTGTTATAAGTTGTTATCAGCTCATCTATTCCTCTTTTTATTATATCAGATTCCATCTGTAAATAGTTCCGTTTTAATTTTTAAATCTTCGATTCTTTTTTGAGCGACTTTGCAATATTTGTCGGATATATCTATTCCCAGATATTTTCTTTTTAACTTTTTTGCTACTGCCGTAGTTGTTCCGACTCCGTTAAACGGATCTAACACAATATCGCTTTTATAACTGAATAGTTTAAGAATCCGCTCAGCCAATTCTTCCGGAAACATAGCCGGATGCCCGTAATCTTTCATGTTTCTTTCAGGCGCAATTGACCATTTTGCCGTAACCCATTTTTTAAACTCGTCTCCTGAAATATCAATATTTTTGGCAAGCCCTATTTTTTTTAAATCTCCTTTACAAAAGATTTCTATAAATTCCCATGTATATTTTAAATATGGGGAACTCGGACTTTTCCAGCTTCCCCATGCGGTATATTTACAATTGTAGTTGTTTTTTTCCCAAAGTATTTCCCCTTTCCAGATTAATTTTTCGGATATAAAAAAATTGCTTATTATATGATGACTCGGTATATAATCGGAAAATAAGGGTTGTATATTAACTAATATCCTGCCGCCGTATTTTAGAATGCGGATACATTGATTAAAAATTTTAAACAGTTTTTCAAAATAGGTTTCCCAATGATGAGCGTCTTTATTTGCTTCGTATTCAAGACCAAAATTATACGGGGGAGAGGTGAAGACTAAATCGACCGAATTATCGGGGATGTTTTTCAATATGGTTTCGCTATCGCCCGTTACTATTTTATTTGTAAAGCTTGACGGAAAATTATTATTCTCTTTTATAAATCGGTTGTTTTGGGCATAATAGTATTGATTTCTATTAATCTCCTTTTTTTTTCTATCTTTTACTTTTCTTTCTTTATTATAATCAACATAATTTTTTTTGTTCCCTTTTATGCCGTAGCTTTTTATCTGTTCTATTGAGCGGATTAAATCTTCAAAAATTGTTTTTTCAATATAAGAAGAGAGGCGGGGCGTTATTTTTTTTAACTTTTCAATATCAATCTCTTTTAATAACGCTACTACCCTATTGCTATCAGATTCTAATTTTATTTCATTTTCTTTAAATTCTTCATTAAATAATCGAATAGCCAACAGGTCTTTCTCATTGAGATTTTTGTCATAATGTAAAATGATTTCTTTATGCGTCATTGTAATGTTCCGAACGTATTAAATAAAAAACGATAATACGTTATTATTTATAAACCCGCAAAAATGTCGTCTAATATCTCTATAAGCGCGTCTATCTGCTCTTTTTTTATTATTAAAGGAGGAACAAATCTTAATGTGTTTGTTTGAACGCAGTTTATTAAAAATCCTTTTTCAAGGGCTTTTTTAACCACATCCGCTCCGTCTATGCTAAGTTCGGCGCCTATCATAAGCCCTATTCCTCTGACATTTTTTATTATTGCATACTGTTTTTGCAGATTGACAAGCTGTTTTTTAAAATATTTCCCTTGAACTAAGCAATTATCAAGTATTTTTTCTTTTTCTATTGTTTCGGCTACTGCAAGCGCGCCCGCGCATGCTATTGGATTGCCTCCGTAGGTTGAGCCGTGAGTCCCCGGAACAAAGGCTTTGGCAATATGCTCTTTTGCAAGCATTGCAGCTATGGGCAGTCCGTTTCCAAGGGCTTTTGCCAATGTCATTATATCAGGCTCAATCTTAAAATTCATATATCCGAAAAGTCTGCCTGTTCTTCCTATGCCTGTTTGTATTTCGTCAAAGATGAGTAGGACGCCGGTATTGTTGCATAATTTTCTTACTTCTTCAAAATATCCGGATTCCGGAAGTATTATTCCGCCTTCGCCTAATATCGGCTCTAACATAATAGCGCATGTATTTTTATCTGTTTTTTCTTTTAATGCTTTTATGTCGTTAAACGGAACATGCTCAAAACCTTGTAGCATGGGATGAAATCCTTTTTTTATTTTATCCTGTCCCGTAGCGGAAAGGCTGCCGTAGGTTCTGCCATGAAACGATTTTAAAGCGGTTATGATTTTAAAGCGGTTCTTTTCTCCTTTATCCTGAAAGTATTTTCTTGCAAGTTTTATTGCTGCCTCATTTGCCTCGGCGCCGCTGTTGGATAGAAAGGCTCTGTCTGCAAAGCTGCTTTTTACAAGCCAAGAAGCAAGTTTTGTTTGCGGTTCTACGTAATAAAGTGAAGATATGTGGAAAAGTTTTTCCGCTTGGGCTTTTACCGCATTTACTACCGCGGGATGGCAGTGTCCGAGTCCGCATACTGCAATACCCGCCATAAAATCGGTATAGCTTTTACCTTCTTTATCCCAAAGGGTAACACCGGCTCCTTTATCTATTACTATTTGCGCTCTTTTATATGTATTTGCAAATACCTTATCTGATTCTTCTATTATTGAAATTGAATCGGTTTCGTTCATTTATATATTTTTACTCCGTCATAATCAATTTTATAAAGTTACTTCCGTGCCTATGTTGTTTCCGAACATAAGGGTATCGGATATTATATTAGGCTTTTTGCCGTTGACTATGCTTACCTTTTTTACTCCTTTGTTTAAAGCGGAAACAGCGCATTTTATTTTCGGAATCATTCCGGCGGTTATAATTTTTTGGTCTATCATTTGTTTTATTTTTTCTACGTTTACGCGGCTCAATAACTCGCCTGCTTTATCAAGGATTCCGTCAACGTCTGTTATAAGTATTAAACTGTCCGCGCAAAGAGCCGCCGCAATTCCGCTTGCCGCGATATCCGCGTTTATGTTGTATGTTTTATTATCTTCGCCTATTCCTACAGGCGCTATGACAGGTATGAAATTATTATTTATTAATATGTTGATTATACTCGGATTTACTTTTTTAACCTCGCCTACAAGTCCGAGTTTGATTTTATCAGCGAGCTGTTTGGCGGAAATACAATTGGCGTCTTTACCGGATATGCCTACGGCAATCGGTTTGAATTTGTTGATTTGCGCGACTATAGCTTTATTAACGCTTCCGCAAAGGGTCATTTCCACTACTTCCATTGCGGCTTTATCGGTTACGCGTAATCCGTTTATAAATTCGGAAACTATTCCAAGCCGCATCAAAAGATTGTTTATTTGCGGACCTCCGCCATGGACTATAACCGGTTTTATTTTTTTTTTAAAAAGAGCTATTATGTTTCGGGCAAAATTCTCTTTCAGATTTTCGTCTGTCATGGCATGCCCGCCGTATTTTATTACTATTGTTTTTTCCATTTACTTCATAAGCTTATATCATACTTCTTACTTTTACCCCTTTGGAAGTAAGATATGCTTTTATCTCCTTTATAGTATAAGTTCCGTAATGGGTCATCGAGGCTATAAGAGCCGCGTCTGCATCCCCTTTTGTAAAAGCTTCGTATAGATGTTCCGGGTTTCCGGCTCCTCCGGATGCTATAACCGGTATTTTTACATTAGATGCTATAAGAGAGGTTAATTTTATTTCATAGCCCTCTTTTGTTCCATCTGCGTCTATGGAATTAAGACATATTTCTCCGGCTCCGAGTTTTTCGGCTTTTTTTGCCCATTCTAAAGCATCTATGCCTGTATATTTTCTGCCGCCGTTTATTACGATTTCATACCCTGAGGGGTTTTTTTCGCAGGGTTCAACCTGTTTTACGTCCATTCCAAGAACTATGCACTGACTTCCGAAAGCCTCTGCTCCCATGCTTATTATTTCGGGATTTGTTACCGCGGCCGAGTTTACACTTACCTTTTCCGCGCCTGCAAGCAGGACGTTTCGGATGTCTTCTATGGTTCTTATTCCGCCTCCTACGGAAAAGGGTATGAATATTTTAGAAGCTGTTTCGCGGACTATCTCTTTTATTATACCTCTTTTTTGGTATGAAGCGGCAATATCATAAAATACTAATTCGTCCGCGCCTTCGTTGTAATAGAATTGAGCAAGCGCAACAGGATCGCCTATATCTATGTTGTTTTGAAATTTTATACCTTTTGTAACTCGTCCTTCCCGAACGTCAAGGCAGGGTATGATTCGTTTGCTTATCATTATGAAGGGTTCCACTTGCAAAAATTCAATAACATTTCAAGGCCGGCTTTTCCGCTTTTTTCAATATGAAACTGTGTCGCTATAAGGGAGCCGTCTCCTACTACCGAAGGAAATTTTATTCCGTAATCTGTTGTTGCAAAGATATGTTTTCTATTTTTAGGTAAGGGATAAAAGCCGTGAACAAAATAGAATTCTTCGTCCTTTTTTAATCCTGCAAAAATCGGATGTTTCTGCTCTATATTGATACCGTTCCATCCCATATGCGGAATTTTAAGCCCTGTATTTTCGGAGAAGGATTTTGTATATCCTTCCATTATTCCAAGACATTTTTGATTGTTCTCTTTGCTTTCGCTCATTATAATTTGAGATCCGAGACATATTCCGAGTATAGGTTTTTTTATTTCAAACGCGGAAATTAAAGCTTTATCAAGCCCTAATGATTTGATGTTTTTCATAGCCGTACCGGCGGCTCCTACTCCGGGAAATATAATTTTGGAGGCATCCATAATTTTTTGAGGGTTGCTTGTTATAATGTAACTATATCCTATATGCTCCAGCGCTCTGCCTACGCTGGTAAGATTGCCCGCATTATAATCGACTATAGCTATCATTTTTTATTTAATTCTTTTATCATTACTTCAAGGTTGCTTTTCATGTTTTCTGGAATTAGCTTTACTAATTGCTTGGAGGCTTGGGACAGGTGGGGAAATATTAAAGATTCGCTTAAAAATATTGAGCCTTTTGGTATAAAAGCGGTAATAATAGCCGCAAGTATTACAACTATTAATCCGGCTTTTAAAACGCCGAATATTACTCCGAATATTTTATCAATCCATCCCAGAAAAACGAAATTTATTATATATTTAATAATCATTCCTATTAGATTGACAATGATGACGACAACAAAAAAGATTATTAAAAAAGAGGTTATTTTAAGGTATTGAAAATTAGGCGCCCAGACTGCAAGTTGTTTTGAAAGAAGCGGGTAGTAGTTATAAGCGGCATGAAATCCTATAAATAACGCTATTATTGCGGTTAATTCTTTTATTAAGCCTCTAAAAAGCCCTCTTGTTACGCAATATCCTAAAATTATTATTATTGTTATATCCAAAGGATTCATAATTTTATTTGTTTTTTTTGTTTTAAAAAATCAGGTTTTTATAGCTGACAACTTATAAGATATATATATATATTTTTCAACTATAACTTAAAGCCTGTTTCATAACAAAGTATTTCGCCCGGTTTCTGCAGAAGAGGACACGGCGAGCTGCCCACATGCAGCCGATATATCGCTTCCTTTGCTGTTTCTTATTATAGCGGTAATGTTATTGTCGGAAAGTATTTTCTGAAATTGTAAAATCGTACCGGGCTCTGATGCTTCAAACTCGCTTTGAAGATATTTATTAAATGGTATAAGATTAACTTTTCCCTTAACGCCGTTTAAAAGCTTTATAAGCTTTATTGCATCCTTTTCGGAATCGTTTATATTTTTTAGCAAAACATATTCAAATGTAATGCGGTCTCTCGACTTTAAAGGGTAATTTTTACATGCATAAATAAGGGTTTCTATCGGATATTTTTTATTGATAGGCATAAGCATGTCTCTGGTTTTATTATCTGCCGCGTTTAAAGATACTGCAAGTCTTGCTTCCGTATTTTGAGCAAATTTTTTTAAATTTGACGCAATACCGCAGGTAGATACCGTAACCCGTCTTTTTGAAAAACCTAACCCTGTATTAGAATCTGTAATTGTGTTAAGCGCGGAAATAACGTTTGAAAGATTTGCCAAAGGCTCTCCCATGCCCATAAATACAATATTGGTAAGCTGTTGTTTCTTTTTTAAATCCGTTTTTATATCAAGTATCTGAGAGATTATCTCCGCTTTTGAAAGGTTTCTTATAAATCCAAGTTTTGCGGTTTGGCAAAATCTGCATCTCTGAGCGCATCCCGCCTGACTCGATATACATAAGGTATAATGATCTTTTTCCGGTATAAGCACGCTTTCTATGAGGTTTGAATCTTCTAATTTAAAAAGGTATTTTTTAGAGCCGTCTTTTGATTTGCGGATTTTACTTTTTTCAAGACTGCCTATACGGAAGTTCTTTTCAAGAAGTTCTCTGACTTTTTTGGATATATCGGTCATTTCGTAAAAGCTTTTGGAATTTTGTATGTATATCCATTTTTTTATCTGTTTTAAATGATACAGAGCTATTTTGTTTGTTTTAAACCAGTCTGTAAGTTTTTGCTCCGAAAGATTAAGTATATCCTGTTTTTCAAAAAGGTTTGGCATCAAATTTTATATATTATTCTTTCACTAGAAACTATTATATCCACATATTTATCGTTTGCTTCCATAGGTATATTCGGAATTATTTGTTCTTCAAAGCATACGGATACTTTTCTTACAGTTATTGGAAGATTCGGTATTATTTCGTCGTTATATATACATTCTTCGAGTCCGAGTCTGCCTCCTTTTTCGTCAAATGCAAATCCTGGTATTAGAGCTATATCAAGGTGGTCTGCCGGAACTTTTTTACATTTTGAGATGTCCGGTTTTAAAACTCCGTTTTTATCTTTTATCAGGTCTTGTTTAAGATTATCTATTTTAAAGAATTCCAGTTCTTCGGAATCTTTGCTTGAAAAAGGTAGGGCTACTATTTTGCCTGTTTTGACGGTTTCTTTTATAAGGAGTTTGTAACTCGGATCATATTGATTTCCTATGTATAATAAAACTATAGCGGCTTCAAAAAAGTTTGCTAATCCGAAAAGTCTGTTTATCATATCTATATTTAATTCGTTTAATTTTCTTTCCGGCAGCTGTTTTAAATATTCTATAATTTGTAGCCGTATTTCTTCTTTTTTTTGTTTGATTTCATCCATAATATACGCTCCGTTTTTATTTTGGTTTTTCTTTTTTTATATTTTGCAGCGTTTTATCTTTAATTTGATTTTACGACGTTATTTATAGCGAAAAAAAAAATATTTATTTAAATAATAGATTTTTAATCTAATATAATAACCATCAAAGCGTAAGAGTCAATATAACTATTGTCTATAATATATATTTTTATAAAAATATATATTTCCTCTGTTTAAGTTTCCGTAAAAAAAATTCCTTCCTGTCTTGTCGAGCGAAGCGAGAAATCCCTTTATTATTTTCATAATCATTTTTTTTTGTATCTTAATCCAGTTATAAGCGTTTCTTTAAAAAAAGTTCTTCTATTAAACCTGCTATTTTTTCGATTTCGGAGGTTTTAAATTTCGGAATATTCACTTCAATATCGGAATCGGTAACAAATGCAAAAAGGGTATTATCTTTTATACAAAGAGGCTCGCTATGTATTGCCTGTCTGAATATTTCTATTTTCGGCTTACCGGCTTTTTTGTATCCTTCGGTTATTACTATATCAACATCTTGGAAATATTTTTCTAATTCGTCAGGATTATCGGATGTTACCCTCTTTATAATGCCAATTCTAAAAGGGGAGGCAGCCATAACAGTATCGGCTCCTGCAGCCGCATGTCTGAAACTGTCTTTGCCGGACTTATCCATATCAAAACCATGCAAAGAGTGTTTTATGATTCCGATTTTATATCCTCGTTTTTTTATCTCTTTTATCAATTTTCCTATTAGGGTTGTTTTACCGGAATTGGATTTTCCTACTACTGATATTATATGTGGTTTGGGCATAGTATTTATTTTTAAAATATCTATTTAAGGTTTGTTGTTAGTTAAGCATTGCTTTCAAGTTCAATTTCGATTTCAGAAATTTTATCAAGCTCAAAATTTACAGCTTTTTTTATCTCTTCGATTTTTTTGTATTTTCCCGCCGCCTCTTTTTGCGCTTGCAAGTCAAATTCTCCGTTTTTATCAATAGGAACTGGAATCTCAATCTTTTTAATTTTTCCTTTTCCTGCCTTGTTGGCAAATCCAAAAGAGTGTTTTGCAAACTCTCTTTCTATAGCATTTTTCAAAAAATTTATATCAAATTGATTTGGCAAATCCTTTTTTACTATTAAAGGAATCACTTTTTCAGACAAACTAAATCTTCCTGTCCTGTAATATATTTTTCCAATTAAGCCGTCAATGTTCCAAGTTAAGCAATCTTCAAAATATCTGACCCGTTTTAAATTAAGAGGGTTTTTTACATTCGATTACGGCGATTACATTTTTTTTATAAACAATAAGAGCATCAACTTTTTTATTTTCAACCGAACCGTAATCAATGCCGCGAATTATTTTATACTCTTTTAGAGCCGTTACGGTTGTAGCTCCGATATTATAAAAATCCAAGCTTCCTATTTTTTCGGAATTTTTAATCGGATCTCTTTGTAATAATTCTTCGCTCATAATTGACCCCGCTTTTATTAAGCAAATAAAATTTCCCAAAAAGGATAAAAAAGGGAAAACGCCATCAATCGAATTTTAATACAACATTATAATGCCGAAATAAAGTATTAATCGCTTTTAATTGAAACCGATTGTCGATTAAAAAACAAAAATATTCCTATCTTAATGTCGAAATAAGGCTTTATTATGCCAAAAAATGCTTTGTTATGTAATGTTATTATTAGCGCGAAAAAAAAGGGAACGGCAAAGGCTTTCCAATGACGCGAGACGTTTTATAAAAGAAATGTAACTTATGTTATTGCCGTTAAAAGCAAATCATCCTACTTAAATGCGAGAAAAAAGCGATGTTATAGGGATTAATTATTTTAGTTCTTTTGTATTGACGTCAAAATAAAAATTATTTTCAAAATATCTTTTTTCAAAATTTTCCAATTTATTAATGGGAATAAAATTGGATTTGATATTTTCTATCGGAATAATAAAAAGCCTCTTTGGATTTTTTCCGGTACCGCCAATTCCTAATACTATAAAAACAGGTAGTTGCCTGCTATTTTTAAATTCTTGATAACGTTTAAATTGTTTTTTAGAAGCAAATTCAATCCCTTCTTTATAATATTTACTTCTCCATTTACACTCAACGGCAAGTTCGGTCTTTTTTTCGCCTAATTTAAATTCTAATACAATGTCCGGTTGCATGATTGTTTTGGCATAAAAGCCATTGATATATTTGTCGCCGGCTCATTCTGTTATTGTAAAAAATTTTTTGTTGAATTTTTGAACGATAAAGTCTTCAAAGTCATCTCCGGTTTTTTTATTATAGTCAATGAATTCCGTCTCCGGTTTACTATTCAAATTTTCTATTCTTTCATTTATGGATTTAAGAATAGCTTTATGGTTTAATCCTATCTCTTTAGAGAATTTTGTTATTAATTTTTTTTCATTGGGAGTAAAAACGCCATCTGCAGCGGCCATTCCCATTAATCTTTCCATTTCTTGTTCATGTCTTTTTGATGCAGATAATTTTTGCAAAGAGGTTAATAATATGAAACCGATTATTAAGATTGATATACCGACAATTATTAAGGTTATACTTATCATTTTTTTCGTGTTTTATTTATTATGCTCCATAATCTTTGGGTATAGTTATTGTTTTTAACCCGCTAATTCGGCTGTGTAAAAATTTGTTTGTAGTAACATTTACCCTATAGGTTTAAGCGTGTCATTTTTTTTGCTTATTAGATAATTTTGGTTACAGGGGTATATCTTATAGCCGAAAATCAGGATAAAATTTTTTGCCTCGTCAATAACGCATAACAATTGGCGAGACAAAATTTATTTTATAAGCCCGGAAGCCATAAAACAATTTGCGGAAACATTATCACCAACAAAAGTCCTATTAACTGAATAAAAACAAAAGGTATAATACCTTTGTAAATATCTTCGGTTCTTATTTCCGGAGGGGTAACGGCTTTTAAATAAAAAAGAGAAAATCCAAACGGAGGAGTCATAAAGGATGTTTGAAGATTTAATGCTATTAAAATGCAAAACCATACAGGGTCAAATCCAAATTCTATCATAATAGGCGCCAAAACAGGCACGTGAATAAAAGTAATCTCTATAAAATCCAAAAAAAAGCCTATTATGAATATAAGCCCCATTACCATTGCCAAAACAAACCATTTTCCATGAATAGCCGCAACACCTCCCAAAAAGTCCCGAACCAAATGATCCCCTCCAAGCCCTCGAAATACCAGCCCGAAGGCGGCGGCTCCTACCAGAATAATAAAAACCATACAGGTTAGCTGAGTAGTGGAATCCATAACCTTTTTTAAAATCTTTATACTGAACTTTTTATTTATTATAGTAAGAAAAATAGCGCCTACGGCTCCTACGGCAGCGGCTTCGGTAGGAGAGGCTATGCCGGCAAAGATAGAGCCGAGCACGGCAAGTATTAAAAAAAGAGGAGGAAATAAGGCTTTTGTAAACTTTTTTAATAATATGGGAAAAGTCAAAACTTCAAGTTCGCTTTTTGGCAAAGGAGGAGCAAGAGAAGGTTTGATGTATGAAATAATCAGAACATAAAGAACATAAAGAAAAACAAGCAAAAAACCCGGAAATACCGCTCCCTGAAAAAGATCCCCTACGGGCACGCCAACTATATCTCCTATAAGCACCAGAACTATACTCGGAGGTATAATTTGTCCTAATGTTCCGGAAGCCGAAACCGTTCCTGTTATTAATCCTTTATGATAACCCCGCCTTAACATTGTAGGCACAGCTAAAAGCCCCATTGTTACTACAGTAGCGCCTACTATGCCGGTAGAAGCTCCGAGCAACGCTCCTACAACCACTACGGAAATTGCCAGCCCACCTTTTATTCTTCCAAAAAGAAGCCCCATTGTATCCAAAAGATCTTCGGCAAGCCCAGAGCGTTCCAGCATAACGCCCATAAAAACAAAAAGCGGAACAGCCATAAGAGTAACGTTTGTCATTACTCCCCATATACGCAGAGGCAGAAGATTAAAAAAATCCCATCCGAAACCTATTAAACCGAATACAAGAGAAACGCCCATAAGGGTAAAAGTAATAGGAAAACCCGCCATAATTAAAATTGTCATTGCTAAAAACATCCAAACAGGTAAATATTCCATAATGTTTATCCTTTTTTAGTATGTTCTTCGGTTTTAATATCTTTTTCGGCTATTACGGCAAAACTTTTAATGCCGAGAGAAATCCCTTGTAAAAATACGAGAACAAAGCCTATGGGTATAAAAGACTTAACGATAAATCTTAACGGTATGCCTCCTGGATCAGGCGAGCATTCGGATACTATCCATGCATTATAAACAAATACCAGCGAGGTTTTAATTATTAAAAGACATCCGGGTATTAAAAACAGAAGGACTCCGATCATATTAGTCCAAGCCCGCCCTTTTGGGCTTAATTTTTGATAGAAAATATCAACCCGGACATGACCGTCTAAAAAC
Source organism: Deltaproteobacteria bacterium (assembly GCA_019306065.1). GTDB lineage: Bacteria > Desulfobacterota > Desulfobacteria > Desulfobacterales > JAFDMD01 > JAFDMD01. The sequence goes on along the minus strand of JAFDMF010000001.1, from coordinate 159,328 downwards.
AGAGTATATCCCGCGCCCAGAAGAAAAACAAAAGCGAATAGGTGCCATTCCAATTCCTGAGTAAATACAAAACTAGATTTAAAGGCATATCGCATTACAACATCGACAAAAACAACCAATACCATAAGCAAAGCCACATATCCCGCTATTTTGCCGACTTTTTTGTTTAAATTGTCAATTAATCCAGAAATTTTTAATAATAGATTCATATTCCCCGCTTTTTTATTTTTAAATTTTTGCAATATGAAGCGCTCAAGACTAAATTGTAAATACAAAAAAGAATGATTGTTACGATTTTTCATACCTAACGGCACGAAAAATTTTTTAAAATTTTTTTTCTATAAATATTTAATCCCTAACGGGATTTGGAATATTAGGCCAATCTAAACGTCCCGTAGGAACGAAATATTAAAATCTAATTATAAACAAAAGGAAGCAGTATGCTGATATTAAACCTGTAGTAAGCTTTCTATTTTTTCACAATCCTTTTCATTAAAGCATAATATCCCGTTTTTTTCAAATAAATATGCCGTAACCCCTTTTCCTTTTATTTTTCTGCCGGAAAAAGAGCCGTCGTAAATATAAGATACGCCGCAGGAAGGGCTGCCCTCTTTTAATATAGCAAACTTAATATTTCTTTTTTTTGCATACTCTAAAGATAATAAAGCGCCTTTTATAAAAAAATCTGAAATATCATTATTATTCTTATCCTTTATTATGTATCTTTTATAAATATTGTCCGTATCCAACCCTTTCACTATTTCGCAGGGACTGCGGGGAATTCCGAGCCCTCCGGCTATTTCGGGGCAAAAAGAAAAGATATTATATTTTACGGATATTTTTTTAAAAAAATCATTATCAATTTTATTTGCTTTTCCGTCATATCTTGTAAGCTTGCCAGCCAAACATGCACTTATAAGTATATTGATTTTCATCTGTTTATTTTAGAAAGGAGATGTCCAAGTTTTATTTGCTCTGCTTCTTGATTATCGATGAGGAGATAAGCTTGGACATCTCCTTTCGTCTTAATATTTCTATTTATGAGATTTACTTTATTTATAATTTTATTATGAAATTTCTTCTCGCTGCGCTCGTCGAAATGACACGATAAAAAATGTTCCTTGAAATGACGATCTCTGACATTAAACATCTGCCGAAATAAGAAGTCTGTTCTGTCGAGGCTGCCATTACATCCTATCATTTCGAGCGAACCGAGAAATCCCTTTCTTATTTCCTTATAACATATTTTCGTTCTCCCTCCTTCTGGCTCCGTTTTATAATCGGTTCATAATATAGTCATGAAGATTTACTTTATTTATATCTTGATTAAAGACGGCTGTCCAATAGAGCCGCAATTTGAAATCATTTTTTTTAAAAAGAATCTCCTTGACTTTTAATATAGTATAAGATAGTTTTCTAAAAATATATTATTTATGGATTTCCTACCATAGGGAAATTATTACCTCAAAACGAATCTTACAAATATCGATTCAACTGTCGGAAAAACCAATAAAGCTATTTTATATTCTATCGCGCATATAAGAAGTCTTTATAATGGAAAAATAAAAATAATTCTAATACTATTATTAGTATGCTGTCGTATAAATTATATTTTTGTTTTTAAACAGACTTTTTTATGCCTTTATTATTATTTTTAAGTTATAAATTAAAAATTAATTTTCCGAACATATTAATTAAAATTTAAGGAGAGATATGAATATTATTGAGTTAAAACACTCAGATATTAGCGATCTTATGAAGATGGGCAAAGAACTGGATATAGAAGGCATCGCAGGCATGAAAAAACAGGAGCTTATTTTTGCTTTGCTTCAGGCTCAAATGGAGAAAAACGGAATGATTTTCGGAGAAGGGACGCTGGAAGTTTTACCCGATGGTTTTGGTTTTTTAAGAAGTCCCGATTGCAATTATTTGCCCGGCGCCGACGATATTTATATATCCCCTTCACAAATAAGACGTTTTAACTTAAAAACCGGCGATACTGTTTCCGGGCAGATTCGCAACCCTAAAGAAGCGGAAAGATATTTTGCCCTTTTAAAAATAGAGGCTATTAATTTTGAAAACCCGGAAATATCCAGAGAAAAAATTTTTTTCGATAATCTTACACCGTTATTTCCGGATCAAAAAATAAATCTTGAATCTGATCCAAAAGATTATGCCACAAGACTTATGGATTTTATGTCTCCTATAGGATTCGGACAAAGGGGGTTGATAGTATCTCCTCCCAGAACGGGAAAAACAGTTCTTTTAAAAAAGATAGCAAATAGTATGCTTGCAAATCATAAGGATATTACTTTGTTTGTGCTGCTTATAGACGAGCGTCCCGAAGAGGTTACGGATATGCAACGTTCGGTAAAAGGAGAGGTTATAAGCTCCACTTTTGACGAGCCTGCGGAAAGACACATTCAGGTAGCGGAGATGGTAATAGAAAAGGCGAAACGTTTAACCGAATATAAAAAAAACGTAATAATATTATTAGATAGCATTACAAGGCTTGCCAGAGCATACAATTCGGTGGCGCCTTCATCCGGCAGAGTTCTATCCGGCGGTGTTGATTCCAATGCTCTTCAACGTCCCAAACGTTTTTTCGGAGCCGCAAGAAATATTGAAAACGGAGGAAGCTTGACTATTATTGCAACAGCGCTTATAGAGACAGGCAGCAAAATGGACGAAGTTATTTTTGAAGAATTCAAAGGAACCGGTAACATGGAGCTTGTGCTTGACAGGCGTCTTGCAGATAAAAGATTATTTCCCTCAATTGATATTAACAAATCCGGAACAAGACGGGAAGAATTGCTTCTTAAAGAAGATGTTATAACTAGAGTGTGGATATTAAGAAAACTGCTTTCTTCTTTAAATCCCATAAATAGCATGGAATTTTTACTTGATAAAATAAGCGGAACAAGTAATAATAAAAAGTTTTTGGAATCTATGAATAGATAATTTTAATACTTAACCGGTTATGTAACCGACTGATAATTATTAGGAGGTATAGTATGAAAAAAGGGATACATCCTGAATATAAGCAGACAAATATAGCCTGCGCATGTGGAAACAAAATTGAAACGAGTTCCACAAAAAGCAATATTAGAGTTGAAATATGCTCTAATTGCCATCCTTTTTTTACTGGCAAACAGAAACTTGTTGACACTGCCGGCAGAATAGAGCGTTTCCGTAAAAAATATGAAAAATTTCAAAAAAAATAAAAATTAATAAAGATGTTTGATCAATTATCCGGCGTAGAAGCCCGTTTTTTAGAACTTGAAAAACTTTTAAGCGATTCTGATATAATTTCCGATAAAGATAAATACAAACAAACCGCAAAAGAGCATGCAGGATTATATGAAATTGTCGATAGATATAGGGAATATAATAAAATTTTAAAGGAAATAAAAGATAACAAAGAGATACTAAATGATAAAGATGCAGAAATAAGAGAATTAGTCCGAAGCGAGCTTGAAGAACTTGCCGAAAAAAAAAAAATTATAAACAACGAGTTAAAAACTCTTCTTATACCGAAAGATCCTAATGACGATAAGAATATAATATTAGAAATACGCGCGGGCACAGGAGGAGAAGAAGCGGCTCTTTTTGCAGCGGTTCTTTTTAAAATGTATAGCAAATATGCGGAGAATAAAGGCTGGAAAATAGAAGTAGCTAATCTTCATTCTACAGATACAGGCGGTATAAAAGAGATTATTGCTATAATTCACGGCAAAGGCGCTTATAGCAAATTTAAATATGAAAGCGGAACCCACAGAGTTCAAAGAGTGCCTACAACCGAAGCGCAGGGAAGAATTCATACTTCTGCGGTTACTGTAGCGGTTTTGCCGGAAGCCGAAGATGTTGAAATAAATATTGAGCCTAATGATATAAAGGTGGATGTATATAGATCTACCGGGCCAGGAGGGCAAAGCGTAAATACTACTGATTCTGCTGTTCGAATTACTCATATACCTACAGGAATGGTTGTAACATGTCAGGATGAAAAATCTCAGCATAAAAATAAAGCAAGAGCTATGAAAGTTTTACAAGCGAGGCTTCTAGATATGAAGATTTCCGAAGAAAATGAAAAAAGGAGCAAGGAAAGAAAAAATCAGGTAGGCACAGGAGACCGAAGCCAGAGAATACGAACTTATAATTTTCCTCAAGGCAGGGTAACGGATCATAGAATAGGGCTCACTCTTTATAAACTTGCTTCCATTCTTGAAGGCGAAATAGAAAAAATAATCGAATCTCTTACAACCTTTTATCAGGCTGAAGCTTTAAAATAAAAAAAGTTTCATAATAATCTGCTTTTCCAAAGAAACTCTTTTTATTTTTCTGCTTTTTTCAAAAAATCTTCAACCAATTTTTCGTTATCTCTTTCTGTTATCTCTTTTGGGAGTTCTTTTTGGGCACAAGCTACCGCTTCGTCTATAAGCTCTTCTTGCAAAGCATCTGCGGCGTCAACAAGATAGCCGTCAATTTTCTGTTTTGCTGCGTTTATCATAAATGCAGCCTGCGCATTTGCCTTTTCAATTATTTCCTGTTTTTTTAGACCCCCTTGTTCAATTATCCTTTCTCTCATCTTTCGGAATCTGAGGTCGCTTTTCTGAAGTGTTTTATAGCTTATTTGAATCTCTTTATCCAATCCCTCTTTTACCGTGACAACTTCGTTTAATTCGTCCGATACCTCTTTTTTACTTCTGGTTAAAAATTCGGTAAACGGCTTTTTTAAAAACTTGATTAACAAAAAAATGAATATAAAAAAATTAACCCATCTCATTATAAGATCATAAGTTAAACGCCAAGAATCCGCGCTTTCGGATGCAAAAAGATAACCTTCGGATGCTAATATATATCCGGCTATAACGATTATGTAGATAAATAAAAATTTATAAATATTACAAATTATTTTCATTGTTACGCCAACTTTCCAGAAAGAAGATTTCCTATAATAAGCCGAGCTATCTTTTTTGATTCCGTTTCTATATCTTTTCTGCACGCGTCAAGCTTTGAATAAATCTCTTTGTAAGCTTCTTTTTTCATAACCATTATATCTTGTTGAGCTTTTTTTAAAATATTATCCGATTCTTTATAAGCATCTTCCATGAACTTTGCATTTAATTGAGAAACCGAGCGCCTCATTGCTTGCTCTTTTTCCTTAAGGTTGATTGTAATATCATAAATCTCTTTTTCGGATTCGGTCATCTCTTTTTTTATCTTTTCAATATAAGATTCTCGTTCGGCTATAGATTTTTTTAACGGTTTGAACATAATTTTATTCATTATAAGCATAAAAATCAAAAAAGAGAGCGCTTGAATAATAATCGTCTCGTTAATGCTCATAAGAGCCGTAGCGCTTATAATCTGCATCTTTATAATATTCCTAATTTAAAATAAGTTATTAAAATCAAACTACAAATAAAAGCAGCAATGCTACAACCAAAGCATATATTCCCGTAGATTCCGAAACCGCTTGCCCTACCAGCATTGTTCTTGTAAGCAAACCTGCCTCTTTAGGATTTCTGCCTACAGCTTCGCATGTTTTTGCCCCTATCATACCTTCGCCTATCCCGGGACCGATAGCGCCCAATCCCATTGCCAAACCTGCTCCCAAAAATGCCGCCGCTTTTATAAGATCAGCTCCTTCTATTGCCATAATACCTCCTTACCTCTTATGTTTATAATTACTATTATAAAATTTCCCCTCGCTGCGCTCGTCGAAATGACATGGCAAAAAACGCTTATCCAAATAACGCTATAAAAAAATAATTTTTAACATTACTCATCAAAAAAACCTGTCATTTCGAACACAGCAAGCAATCTCTTTATTATTTAATTGTTATAACCACTCCCCAAAAGCCTCTCAAAACTCATTATTTTTTTATTACATCACAAATATCAAAATAAGACTTATTACCATCGCATAAATAGCCGTAGATTGTGAGATTGCCTGAGCCACTAACATAGTTCTTGTTAAAAGACCTGTATGCTCAAAATTTCTTGCAATCCATCTAACCCCTTCTCCTGATACTATTCCGCTGCCTATACCGGGACCTATACATCCGAATCCTGTCGCCAGACCTGCAGATATAAGAGCTATAGAGGGGCTTAACAGGGTGGTTTCGGCATAGCTTCCGAAAATTAAAATCATGCTTATTAATAAGCCAAAGATTGCAGGGGTTTCGGCAACCGCTTGTCCGACTAACATACTTGCCGTAACATTAGATGCAGAGGTCGGCTGCCTTGCTATACCTTCGCAGCAAGCTTTGGCGGTCAAACCTTCGCCTATTCCAGAGCCTATTGCGGCAAGTCCTGTGCTTAATCCCGCTCCTAAAAAAGCCGCCCATGTCGGATTTAAAGGAGCATTGCCAAAACCTATAAACATCATTATCAGAGAGACAGCCATAGCATAAATAGCGGAAGTCTGACATACCGCAGAGCCTAAAAGCATACTTGAAGTAAGACGATTTGATGCTTTCGGCTGCCTTGCCATACCGGTACAGGCTTCTCCTGCAGCAAGTCCGCCGCCTATACCCGGTCCTATAGCACCAAATCCCATACATATTCCAGCGCTTAAAAAACATACGGCTTTTAAAAGCCCCGCTCCAGAAATATCTGCAAATAAAAGCAAAATAGCAATAACCAAAGCAAAAATTGACGCAGATTCGGCAACCGCTTGTCCTACCAGCATAGTTTTAAAAATATTTCCGGCCTGTTTCGGATTTCTTGAAATTGCCATATTAGCTTCCGATGCCGTATAACCTTCGCCTATAGCGGCACCTATTGCTCCCAAACCCATTGATACGCCGCCGCCTATAAAAGCGGCAAGACGAATTAATTGTTGGACATCATATTCCATAACTTATTTTACCTGCACCGAAATATATACAACCGTTAACATAGTAAACACAAACGCCTGAATCGTTCCTACAAATAGTCCAAAAAAAACGTTTAAAAAAGGAGGCAAAAACAAATTATATGTAAGATATGATACAACAAGAATTATTATAGAGCCTCCCATAACATTTCCAAAAAGACGGAAAGATATTGATACCACTTTAGAAAGTTCGCCTATTACATTTAAAGGCATCATAAAAAAAATAGGATCAAAATAATTTTTAAGATATACTTTTATCCCTTTTGCTTTAATTCCGGCATAATGGGATATTACAAACCCCATCAGTCCCAGACTTAAAGGAGTATTAAGATCTTTTGTAGGCTCTTCAAGATGCGGTATAATTCCAAGCCAGTTTGCAAGCACCAAAAACATAAATAAAGCGCAAATAAAAGGACCATATTTTTTTGCCAGCTTTTTATCTAAAGCATCTTCAGTAAGCCCGTAGAGTTTCGAGACCAAAAGTTCGCCTATTACCTGCATAGAATTCGGAAATCGTTCTCTTTTTCTTGCCGCAAGCCAGCCGAAAATAATAAGAGCAATAAAAACAATCCACGTCATAATTACAACTTCTATGTTTATAGTAATATTATGTCCAAAAAACGGAACAATTAGCTGGTGTAATTTGCCTAATTCATTCATATCGCAGTATTTTTATCCTTTTTAAAAATTTTTTCCGCAACAAGTAAAAGCTGAACGCTAAATATGCCTATAACTACAAAGCAGAAATCAAAAGTTTCATATTTAACCCCTAATATAAGAGGAAAAGCTAATATTAAATATCTTAACGCCATTGAAGATAATGAAAAAAAAATTCTTTTTCGTTTCTCTTTATTAATGATTGAAGGAACGGCTTCTCCTATAAGAACAAAATTAATACAGCTGAAAATCGCGCCGAGTATCAATCCTTTTCCTTCGCTTTTAAAATTTGCAACAATCAAAACAAATCCTACAATCAAAGAGATTATCATTGCTAATGACGCGTATCTTTTTTCTGTTTCTCTGATTTTTTCCATCTGTTTTTATAACTTTCATCCGTTACTTCAAGGATTTGCCGATATACTGTGTTACCGCCGCCTATTATGCCGAAAAGTATAAATATTGTAATAAAAATTCCTTTTGTTCCTATAATGTTATCTAACCACCTGCCTACAAAAAAACAGAACAGCACACAGCCTGCCATAGTCAAACCCAGCTGGGTTATAATCGATAGATTCTCCGCCCAATCTCTGTTTTTGTCATAAACAAAAAGGCCGCTCTTCTTTTTTTTCATTCGCTTATACCCGGTTTCTAAAGAGATAAAAAGAATTTTGCTTATCACTTATCAAACAACTTTTTATATCTTTATTTCTGTAGCCATTTTTTTTGTGTTCAAATTTCGGTCGCGAGCAATTAGTAGTCAGGCTGATAATAGCATTAATTTGACTTGTCAAGAAAAGAAAAATAGCAATGCCTATTTTTATTGTCAAGAATATAAAAAAAGTCTGTTTTAGTTTATGAATATTGTTTTTTAAAAAAGGATTAAGAACTACATACTGCATTTAAGCTTGGCTTTTATAAAAAACAATATGGCATTCTTGAATTTGCTTGAAAAAATTAAAAAATATTTTGTTGTAGTTTGTTTATTGTTTTAGAAAAAAAAATATTTTAAGTTTATTATTTACAATTAAAAAATTTTTAAATAGATTAACTCAATTTACGTCTTGATAAATTATTTAAATTCGGCAATTATAGAACATTTTTATAAAAGATATTAAAAAAGTCTAGTGAGGATATAAAAATCGGAGGAATATTATAATGGCAAAAAAAATATTGATCGTAGATGACGATCCGGATGTAAGACTATTTAACTCAACCGTAGTGGAAGAAAACGGCTATACTGCTCTAACCGCAGAAAATGGGGAGGAAGGTTACAAAATTATCAAAGAAGAAAAACCGGATCTTCTTATTTTAGACGTTTTAATGCCCAGACAAAGCGGACTTAGGCTTTATAGAAATCTAAAAACAGAAAAAGCTTTTAAAGATATGCCTATTATACTTTTATCCGGTATAGCAAGGCGGACTTTTTTACGTTCTCAGAATGCTTTAACCGAATTCGAAGGCGAAGAGGTCCCTGAGCCGAAAACATATCTTGAAAAACCCGTAGAGCCCGCAGAACTTGCACAAGCCATAAAAGACGCGTTGAACGGTTGATTTCCTTATCAAAAATTTGTAAAAAATAAAACAATGAATACAAAAAAAATGTTATTTGTCACAAAGTTTAACGAATTAAGATTTGACGCTTTGCAGTCTTTAATGAATTTAAGAAAGGCGTTTTATAATCATGTGGTATTTCTGACCGTTATAGAAACGGAAAAAGTGGCGATGCACAGAGGCATAGGCTATCAGAAGCAAGAAGAGGTTAAACTAAAAGAAAAAGCAAATATACGATTTATAGACTGGGCGGAGACTCTTTTTGAACAAGGGATGGAGGTTGGAGTATATATAGTGGTAGGCTCTTTTATAGGACAATTAGTAAAAGCCGCTGAAAAAGAGGAAGTTAATTTAATCGTAATGGGACGCACTAAAAAAAAACGTTTCGAGCAATTTTATTCAGGCTCCGATATAACTGAACTAATAAAAAGAACATCTATTCCTATATTAATATACAGTAAACCTCAAAAAGATAGAGGGGCTAATATTGATTTTAAACCCTTTGACAGACCTATGCTTGCGGCTGATTGGTCTCCTGTTTGTCAAACCGCCGTTGAATATTTAAAAGGATTAAGCGGCGTTGTTCAGCGAGTTGAAATAGTTCATGTGGCGGACGAAAATGAATTAAAAAGCACATCCGCAATGGGAATACAAAAAACCAGAAAAGAGGTAATGAAAAAGCTTGAAAAAATATGCGATGCACTGGAAGCCGTAGGAATAGATGCAAGACCACATGTTTATATAGGAGATAAAGATACCGAAATAGAAAAAGCTGCAATTGAATGTCAGGCTACTATGATAATAGCAGGCGCTCACAAGAACGCTTGGAAAGAGAGATTAATAGGAAGCATTCCGAAAAAGCTTGCCGAAAAATCGGCTTTTCCGGTTCTTTTAATATCAGCAGCATCTAAAACATAATAAAGCTGAGCTGAAGGAGAATTAAATGGCGGTTATAACTATTTCAAGACAATTCGGCGCAGGCGGAAGAACGCTTGGGAAAATGCTTGCGGATAAATTAGGGTATATTTTTGCAGATAATTCTATCATCCGAAAAATAGCGCGAGAAGCAAAAGTTTCAACAGACTGGGTTCGTATGATCGAAAAAGAGGGAGGAACAAAACTGTCCAGAATTATATCAGGAATGGTTTCCCAAAGCTGGATTGAGCGTATATTAAGCACCAGCGAAGATAAAGGATATATTGACGAACAGCTATATTTAGATTATTTGGTTTTATTTATAGCTGAAATTGCCGATGAAGGAAATGCCGTAATATTAGGAAGAGGGAGTCAATATATATTACAGAATCATCCTGATACATATAATATTCTTTTAATAAACAAACCGGAAAATCGTATAAGATTTATGGTGGAAAATTATAATGTTATGGATAAAAAAGCCGCAAGCATTATAGCAAATGAAGATAAAAGAAGAATTAATCTTTACAGCAAACTGGGTAAAAAAGATTATGACGATCCGGCTAACTATCACATTGTATTTAATATGGCTCATTTTACGCCAGAATCGGTAATAAAAATAATAATAGCGATATTAAACGCTTGATACTTATATAGTATTAGGTAATTTATATAACTTTAACGGAGTAAATAAAATTTTAGTTTTTTCAAAAAAAATCGAAAGGAGAATTTAACAAATGTCAAAATTAATTCCACCGCATGGCGGAAAAGGCTTAACCTGTTGTCTGCTCGAGGGAAATGAACTGGAAGCGGAAAAGAAAAAAGCGGCTTCATTAAAACAAGTTCCCATATCGCCCAGAGTAAAAGGGGATCTTATAATGATGGGAATAGGGGGCTTTAGCCCGCTTACAGGCTTTATGAACAAAGCCGATTGGAAAGGAGTATGTGAAAACTTCTTATTGAAAGATGGCACTTTTTGGCCTATTCCCGTTACTTTCGACGTATCTGCAGAAGATGCAAATGCCATTTCTATAGGCGAAGAAATAGCTCTTTTTGATCCTAAGGGCAACGAAATAATGGCGACAATGAAAGTTACCGAAAAATATGAAATGACCGAAGCCGATAAAAAATTCGAATGCGAAAAAGTATATATGGGCGAAGGTACGAATACCCCCGAAGAATTCTGGAAAATCGCAAAAGATGACCATCCCGGAGTTCAGATGGTAATGAATCAAAAAAAATATAATCTCGCCGGACTCGTTAAAGTATTAAGCGAAGGAGAATATCCTGTAAAATATGCTGGCATTTATCAAAGACCCGCAGAAGCGCGTAAAATATTCGAAAAAAGAGGTTGGAAAGAGATAGCCGCTTTACAGCTTAGAAATCCGATGCACAGATCCCATGAATATCTTGCAAAAATAGCCGTAGAAGTCTGCGATGGGGTATTTATACATTCATTAGTAGGAAATCTTAAACCCGGAGATATTCCAGCGGACATAAGAGTAAAATGTATAGATGTTCTGGTAAAAAATTATTTTGTTGAAGATAAAGTGGTACAAGGAGGTTATCCTCTTGATATGCGTTATGCAGGCCCAAGAGAAGGATTGCTTCATGCCACCTTCAGACAAAACTACGGCGTATCTCGTATGATTATAGGCAGAGACCATGCCGGCGTAGGCGATTTTTACGGAATGTTTGAAGCTCAGACAATCTTTGATAAAATTCCACAGCCTGCGGGAGAAGGCAAAGCATTATTATGCGCTCCTTTAAAAATCGACTGGACATTCTATTGTAAACAATGCGACGGAATGGCATCGTTAAAAACATGTCCTCACGATAAAGCGGACAGAGTTCTTCTTTCCGGCACAATGTTAAGAAAAGGACTTTCCGAAGGAACGCCTATTCCGGATCATTTCGGACGAGACGAAGTATTAGATATTCTACGAAAATATTACAGCACTCTTACCGAAAAAGTAGAGATTAAAACACATGCCGCCGCTACCGGCGGAAAATAAATCTTGTCATAAGCAAAAAAAAAGGAGAAATAAAAGTTATTTCTCCTTTTTGTATACTGAAAACGACGTTTGATAAGAAAAGCGGTCAGCTATCTCTTGTGGGAATAAAAAAAACAAAAAATTTTAAAATCGAACAATTATACTTATAAATTGTGAATATATTATTAAAATTATGATAAAAATAATCGTTTGACTTTTTATTTAAAAAAAATTAGAAAATAGGTTATATTTAGATTGACTGCAACTACAATTAAGATTGATAAAGCATGTATAATACTTTTTTTGGTTTTAAAGAAAAGCCTTTTACCCTAAATCCGGATCCTGAATACATATTCCTTTCAAAAAGTCATGAAGATGTTCTATCGCATTTAACCTATTCTATTCACGAAGGAAACGGATTTGCTAAAATAACAGGCAGAGTAGGTTCCGGAAAAACTTTACTTTGTAGAACATTTTTGGAATCTTTAGATCAATCCGTAAATTCCGCTTATATTTTTAATCCCAAACTTGATTCGATACAACTTCTAAAAACTATAAACGATGAATTCGGCATCGATTCACAAGCAGATAATATAAAAACCCTTACGGACGAATTAACCGCTTTTCTTATCAAACAAAAAACAGAAAGCAAAAAAGCGGTTCTTATAATAGACGAAGCCCAAGATCTAAGCATTGAAGCATTAGAACAAATAAGGCTTTTATCCAATCTGGAAACCGTAAAAAGTAAACTGCTGCTAATTATACTTGTCGGACAATCGGAATTAAATACTCTGCTGGAAAAATACGAACTAAGACAACTTGCCCAACGAATATCCCTATCATGCGAGCTTGCCTCTCTTAGTTTTTCGGAAACAAACGATTACATAATTCATAGGCTTCATATAGCTTCAAGACGAAGAGGAGATCTTTTTGCAAAGGATACGGTAAAAAAAATTTTTGAATATTCAAAAGGCATTCCGAGACTCATTAATATTATATGCGACAGAATGCTTCTTACAGCATTTTCCAATAACAGTAAGTATGTTACAAAAAAAATTGCCAAAATAACCATGGACGAAATTCTGCGGACAGGAAAAAGTGAGAAAAGCGATAATTTCAAAATAACTATAACAGTATCTGCAGCCGCGCTATTGGTCATAATATTCTTTTTTTTTATTATTAAAACCAATAGAAGCGATATTTCATCTACGGAAAAAAGCCCCGTCAGACAAATGGAAAATACCATCCCCCAAAAAAAACCGATTAATCTACCGCAAAAAATTGTTGAAGAAAAAGCTATTACGCCGCCCGACAATGCCGTCGAAAAAATTTCCGTTCAAAAACAGGAAGTTAAACTTAAAAAAAAACCTTTGCCTGTTAAAAAATTAAAAATCAAAAGCATACTTTCCGAGGCTTCCGCTATAACTGCGGCAAAAGATATTATTAAACTTTGGGATATTGACTTTAACGAACCGAATTCTTCTTCTAACTATTCGGACCCCAACCTATTTTTTATATCTATAGGGCAATACAACAATTTCATGGTTAAAAAATTGGGAAACAATATTAACCTTCTAAAAAAATTAAATCTTCCGGCAGTATTAGAGTTCAATCCGGTTGGATCTGATATTAAAAAATTTGTAGTTTTAACAGAAATAACCGAAAATCAAGAGGGAGTAATTTTAAAATCCGGAAAAAAAACCGCGAATATTCCGATAGAAGAACTTTATAAGAACAATTTTTCTTATGCTTATGTTTTTTGGAAAAATTTTTTTAACATAGTAGGCACCCCTCCTGTTGATACATTACCTTCCTCTGTATCCTCGTTAAAAATACTTTTAAAAAATGTAGGCTTTAATAATCTAATATCGAATTATGAATTTAACGACGAAACAGATGAAGCAATAAGAAGCGTGCAGCGAAAACATAATATAAATCAGGACGGAGTTGTAGGCTCTTTAACCAAAATAATACTTTATAATGAATTAGGCACATTGGATATTCCACATATCAGATTTGAAAAGGAGACGAATAAAAATTGAGTTCTGTACTAAAAGCCTTGAAAAAAGCGGAAAAAGAGAAAGCCCAAGACTCTGCGCCTTTTATACATTCATTTTTAAAGCGTAGCGAAAAAAAAAAACTATCTTATAATTTTATTAGAAGCGGGTTATTTGGGGTTCTAATTCTATCTTTTTTATGTTCAATCTTATATCTGTATAATTTCAATAATAAAAAAGTTGGCAAAACCAAACAAATAGACGCAAGCATATATTTTGCGCAAAAAAATTCGGGAAAAAAGTCGACTGAATTTCCCAATAAATCGGATATAAAAAAAACATCCGATTCACAAAATTATTCTATTAATCAAACCCAAGCAACAAAACAGGAATCCTCTCCTGTAGAAACCAATACCGAAAAAAAGAATGAGCCGGAGCTATTGCCAGAACCGGAGCCGGAACCTGCCTTTAAACCCGAACCTGCCAATGCAGTTTTAACCGAAAAAGCTTCCAAGCCTGAGATAGAATTAAATATGATATCTTGGATGCATGATCCGAATGAACGCATCGCTATCATCAATGACAGCCCAATGAAAGAGGGCGAAGTAAAAGACGGCATAAAAGTTTTAAAAATCAATATAAAAAATGTTCATATTTGGCACAACAACGTTGAAAAAGTTATAAAATTCAAAAAATCGTAAAATTCCGATTTTTAAACCGTTTTATAAAGAGGCCGCTTGACATTATTTGATTGTTATATAAAAAACAAAAAATGGCTACTGAAAAATTTGATTCCATTTGCGGTTTAATAAAGCATCTTTTTTCAATATAATACGATAGCATTAGTTATTGACAAGTTGAACTTTTCAAACACAACAGGATATTTATTAACAGGGTTTACAGGCATAGGTTGGTCTATTGAAAGAAGAGGCAAAAAACGAGCTATCAAAGAAAAAGGCAAATATCAAAACTTAGCTGAAAGTAAAGATAGCTATCGTTCTTCAAGCGGGCTTACAAATACCGGCGAAACCCCAAAAACAGGAGGCAAAAAATAATAAATACAATATTTTTCGGAATAAATATCTTATTGTTTATGATAATTTGGAAATATATTTTGCGTCCGTCAATTCTTGACCGCTATAGAGATAAATTATTCGATCTTAGAGAAAAAACAAGAGATTTTTATATATCAAACAATATATCTCTTAATGATGATACTTATAAAAATTTAAGAGATATGTTAAATAGTCATCTCCGTTTTACCGAGAAAATATCGTTTACAACAGTTTCTTATTTTGCAATTAAAATTAATAACGATACAAAATTAAGAGATTATATAACAAAAGATATAGAAAACCAATTCAAAACAAACAATAAAAAGTTAGCGGAATTTATAAAAAAAACAAGGGAAGAAGCGGGGCGGACTCTTCTAAATTATATGACTTTCTCATCTCCGCTATTAATTTTATTATTTATTCTTATTTTATGCTTTTATATTTCGGTATTAATAATTAAAGAGCTTATATCAAGCATTAAAAAAGATTTGAATCATATGGGTAATGCGGCGGGAAAAACGTCAAAAATAGTAGGAAAATATTTAGCCCCTGATAATGCTTTGGAAAAGCTTTCGTTTGAGGCAAACAAAAGACTAACTACGATATAAAAATAGTCCTCGTTTTATATCGTATCCAAAAATCAAACTAAAAAGGGCTGGTTTAAAAAACCAGCCCTTTTTAAAACCCTTGCATAACAAATGATTTTGTTTGTTTTCAAGGGTCTTTTTTTTATTATCGGTTATTCAAAAACAATTTTATCCCCTGCATCCGCAACCTTTGCCTTAATAAAAATATCTTCCGTATCCTCAAGCTGCAAAATATACAAAGCCAAAGGATTTTCAAGATACTTCTGAATTGCTCTTTTCAAAGGTCTTGCCCCAAAAGCAGGGTTATACCCTTTTTTACTTAAAAAATTATATACCTCTTTTGCCAATTTAAAATTAATTCTTCTATTTTGAAGCCTTGCTTCAAGTTTTTTTACCTGAATCTTTACTATTTCCATAAGCTCGTCTGCATCAAGGTTTTTAAATATAATAGTTTCGTCAATCCTGTTTAAAAACTCCGGCTTAAATGCGTTTTTTAAAGCTTCATTTACCTTTTCGAACATTATTTCGTTGTTGCCCCCGGAAGAATACTCCTGAATTACTCTGCTTCCTATATTTGAAGTCATTATAATAATCGTATTTTTAAAATTAACGGTTCTTCCCTTTCCGTCCGTCATACGTCCGTCGTCTAAAATTTGAAGCAAAACATTAAAAACTTCAGAATGAGCCTTTTCTATCTCGTCAAAAAGTATTACAGAATAAGGGCGTCTTCTAACCGCTTCCGTTAAAAAACCGCCTTCGTCATATCCCACATATCCTGGAGGCGCGCCTATAAGCCTTGCCACGCTGTGCTTTTCCATATATTCGGACATATCAACCCTTATAATAGACTGCTCCGAATTAAATAAAAATTCCGCCAACCTTTTTGCAAGCTCTGTTTTACCCACCCCTGTAGGTCCCATAAATATAAAAGAACCTATAGGTCTGTTAGGGTCGCCAATACCGGAGCGAGAACGCCAAACAGCATTAGATACTGCCAAAACCGCCTCTTTTTGTCCTATAACATTTTCGGATAAAATATCTTCCATCTTAACAAGCTTATCCTTTTCGCCTTCTAACATTTTGGCAACCGGTATATTAGTCCATTTAGAAAGAACATTTGCAATATCCTCTTCATCCACCTCCTCTTTTAATATTCTTTTTGATTTTTGAAGCTCTTCCAATCTTTTTTTCGATTCTTCCAATCTATTTAAAAGATCTACGGTTTTGCCATATCTGAGTTCCGCTACTTTTGCCAAATCTCCTTCCCGTTCCGCATTTTGCTCTTCGGTTTTTATTTTATCTATCTCCTCTTTAATCTTTCTTATTTCCTGTATGCCGTTTTTTTCATTTTCCCAATGAGCCTTTAATGTTGCAAGTTCCTCTTTTAAATCTCCCAACTCCTTATCAAGCTTTTCGCTTCTATCTATAGAAGCGGCGTCGCTTTCTTTTTTCAAAGCCTCCTTTTCAACTTCCAATCGGGTAATTTTACGGCAAACCGCATCTATGTCTTCCGGCATACTGTCTATTGCTATTCTTAATTTCGAAGCGCATTCGTCTATAAGGTCTATAGCTTTATCCGGCAAGAATCTATCCGCTATATAACGAGCAGAAAGATTTGCCGCCGCAACTATCGCAGAATCCGTAATCCTAATCCCATGATGGACTTCGTATTTTTCTTTAAGCCCTCTTAAAATAGATACCGTATCTTCTATCGAAGGCTCTTTAACAAAAACAGGCTGAAAACGTCTTTCTAACGCAGTATCCTTTTCAATATATTTTTTATATTCATTTATGGTTGTAGCTCCTATACATCTTAATGTTCCGCGCGCCAAAGCCGGTTTTAACATATTAGAAGCATCCATCGAGCCCTCGCTTGCGCCGGCTCCTACCAAAGTATGAAGCTCATCTATAAAAAATATAATCTGCCCGTCCGATTTTTCAATCTCCTTTAAAACCGCTTTAAGCCTGTCTTCAAACTCTCCTCTGTATTTTGTTCCTGCAATAAGCGCTCCCAAATCCAACGCCGCAAGTTTTTTATCCTTTAAAGCATCCGATACGTCTTTTGCAGCTATTCTTTGAGCAAGCCCTTCTACTATGGCGGTTTTGCCTACTCCCGGCTCTCCTATAAGAACAGGATTGTTTTTAGTTCTTCTTAAAAGCACCTGCACAACCCTTCTTATTTCTTCGTCTCTTCCTATTACCGGATCTATCTTCCCAAGCCTTGCCATGTCTGTTAAATCGTTGCTGAATTTATCCAAAGCCTGATATTTTTCTTCCGGATTTTGATCTGTTATCCGCTGATGTCCGCGTACATCTAACAAGGCTTTTAAAATTATCTCTTTTGTAATTTTATATTTATTAAAACTATCATTAAGTTTTCCATCCTTTACTTCCGTTGCGGCAAGAAGAATATGTTCGATGCTTATATATTGATCCTTCATATCCGCAGCGGATTTAAATGCGGCTTCCATAAGCTTTTTAGTCCGTTCCGATATATAAACCTCTCCCATACCCGCTCCGCTTACTTTCGGAAAGCCTTTTACGGCAAGCGCAATATCCTTTTTTATATCTTCCGGCAAAACTCCTAATTTATGAAATATAGATACGGCTATTCCTTCCGAATCATCTAACATGGATAAAACCAAATGTTCCGGCTCAATCTGCTGATTATTATATTTTTCCGATAACGATTGAGCGTTTGCAAAAAGTTCCTGCGATTTTAACGTTAATTTATCAAAACGCATAAGCTTATCCTCCTTTTTAGGCTTGTTGCATAACAAGAAAGATAACCATTCAAGAAATCTTGTCAATTAACGTAAGGTTTCCCCGTCTCAGGTTAACCGTAATTAAATTTTATAAAAAACGGCTTTATTTTATCTGCATTTAGGATAAATTCTAAAATTTATAAGACTATTGCATTCATTATTTTTTTAGAATAAAGAACTTTTAAATTTTTTTTAAAAAAAGGAGTGGCAAAAACAATGTATAAAGTAATGTTAAGAGACAATATGGCGCTTATAGCAAAAGATATTTTGGAAGCTACGGGAAAAATAGAGGTTACGATAGATAATAACAAAGATAATAGTAAGCCTGAAGTTTTATCAGAAATTATAAAAAATTTTGACGGAATAGGCATTAGAAGCGGAACAAAAATTACGCCGAAAATTCTTAAAAACGCCTTAAAACTTAAAGTTGTGGCAAGAGCCGGAGTAGGCGTTGATAATATAAACATAGAAGAATGCACAAATAAAAAAATTGTAGTAATGAACGCCCCCGGAGGCAATGCGATTACTACGGCAGAGCATGCAATAGCTTTGATGATGTCTCTTGCCCGAAATATTGCGCGCGGAACATATACTTTAAAAAACGGAACGTGGGCAAAAAAGGAACTTATAGGAGTAGAACTTACAGGTAAAACATTAGGGATAGTAGGACTTGGAAAAATCGGCAAAATTGTAGCGGACAGAGCTTGCGGGCTTCGTATGAAGGTAATAGCCGCAGATCCTTTTGTAACAGCGCGGCAGGCAAAAGAGACTGGAGCGGAATTGGTTGAATTAGACGATCTTTATAAGCGTTCCGATTTCATTACCTTTCACGTTCCGAAACTTCCCGAAACAAAAGGTATGATAAATGCCAAAACATTAAGCAGAATGAAAAAAGGGATTAGACTTATAAACTGTTCCAGAGGCGAAGTTATTGATTTAAACGCTTTATATGAAGCGTTAATAAAAAAAAATGTTGCCGGCGCAGCATTAGATGTGTTTCCGGTAGAGCCTCCTGATTATTCAATGCCCGTTATGAAGCTTGATAACGTTGTTTTAACCCCTCATCTCGGGGCAAGCACTACGGATGCTCAAATAAAAGTTGCCGAGATGATAGCAAATCAGATGGCTGCATACCTTTTGGAAGACAAAATCATTAACTCGGTAAATTTTTAAGGGCAAAAATACAAGGCTGCAAGAAATAAAAAAATTAATTCTTAATTCTTTAATCAAAAAATATAAATAGCGGTAGAGACGTTGCATGCAACGTCTCTACAACATTATTTGCCGCAACATATATTTAATATAAAAGAGCAAAAGGACAAATTGAAACCGATTTAAGCAAAAAACAAATCATATATTTAAAAAATACGGTTTATATTACGCCGGACATTATCCGTTAAAAGCAAAAGTAACGATGATGTTGGTAATATCATCGTTACTTTTAACGATTTGAACTTTCAAACGGCAGACCTGAAAGCCTCTTTTACTTTCGGTTGATAATATCCGGCGTAATATAAGCGAAGTTTTTTAATATCAAAGCGGCTTTTTACGTTTCTTTGTTCCTTTGTATCTATGTATTTCAAAAATAATTATAGTAAATCGAAATTTATCTAAATGAATAACAACATTAAAACTAAAAACTTTAAAATTATAACACTGGGCTGCAAAGTAAATCTATTTGAATCCGAATCTATTGCTTATACTTTGATAAAAGCCGGTTATAATCAAACGGCATCAGATAAAAATGCGGATATTATAATAGTAAATACCTGCGCTGTTACAGGTAAAGCTTCAATGCAATCCAGACAAGCAGTCCGTAAATCCGCGAGTTTAAAAAGCTTTGACAAAAAGCGTAAACTTATAGTTACCGGATGTTATGCCCAGATCGAATATGAAGAGACAAAAAAAATAGATGATATAGATGCCGTAATAGGGAATTTAAACAAGCATAATATTGCCGAAATAATATTAAAAAACAATTACGATAAATACATTTTTGATAAAAAAAATATATTTTCAGAAAAAAGCTTTTTCTGTATACCGGATACTCCAATAGGGCTTAGGAGCAGACCCTTTTTAAAAATACAAGACGGATGCTCCTCTTTTTGTTCTTACTGCATAGTTCCCTATGCAAGAGGAAAAAGCAAAAGCATGCCCTTTGATACGGTTTTGGATTGTGTTAAAAAATTCGGAAACGCCGGATATTACGAAGCTGTTCTTACCGGAATTAATTTGGGAAACTACGGCGCAGACCTTATGCCCGCAGCAAATCTTTTTAAGCTGTTAAAAAAAATCGAACGAACAAAACCTGTTGGCAGAATAAGGTTAAGCTCAATAGAACCTAACAAACTTACCGAAAATATAATAAAACTTGCGGCAGATTCCAATATTTTATGCCGGCATTTTCATATCCCGCTTCAAAGCGGAGACAACAAAATACTTTTACAAATGAAAAGGGCTTATCAAGCCGAAGATTTTGAAAACATCGTAAAAAAAATTGCAAAACTTACGCCAAACGCCGCAATAGGAGCAGACGTTATAGTAGGATTTCCTAACGAAACCGAAGAGGCTTTTAACAATACCTATCAATTAATAAAAAAACTTCCTATAACTTATCTGCATGTATTCCCTTTTTCGCCAAGAAAAGGAACGCCGGCGGCAAAGTTCTTAAAACAAATCCCTTACGATATTATAAAAAAAAGAGCCTTACGGTTAAGAGAACTCGGAAAAATAAAAAAAAACCTTTTTTATAATCGTATGAAAAATTTCATCCTTGAAACCGTTATTGAAAAAAAAGATAAAAACAATCCCGAATTATTAAAAGGCATAACCTCAAATTACATTCCTGTTTTTTTCCCTTATCATAAAGAGAACATAAAGTCCGGAAGCATGGTAAAAATAAAAATTACAAGCGTAACCCAAGATAACAGAGTTCAAGGCGAAGCAATAAGATAAAAAGGCTCCGATACGCTTTTTGCAAGAATAAAAAAGGGGTTCTTTTAATATCCTGCGCAGTTTCTATCAAACTTCTTGAAATATCTACCCAAACCGCTTATAATCTACATTTTTATCAATACCCTTAAAAAAAGGATGTAAAAATTGCCAGACGATATTAACGCCGAAAAAGTAAAACCTTTCAGATTGGTAAAATATTTTACCTTCTCAAGCCTTGTAGTTATTTTCATAGGCGCTCTTTTGCTTTCACTTCTTAATATCCATTGGGCAAAAAAGATGGTATTAAAAAAAAGCGAAAACTATGCTCATCTGTTAATAGAGAATTTAAATCATCAGGTTTATAAACAGTTTATTATACCAGTGGTTTTAAAGTTCGGCAAAATACAGTTAAGAAAGCCGGAACAGTTTGAATTAATGGATCAGGTGGTAAAAAGCACTCTGCATAGTTTTGAAGTGGATACGGTTAATTTTTATGACATGGACGGCACTATAGCTTACAGTTTCGATAAAAAAACGGTAGGGCTGGATAATATCGGAGGAACAGGATACTATAAAGCGGTTCAGGGCGTTTTAAATTCCAATCTACTTGAAAGCGGCAATTATTTAGAGCTGTTAATCGGAACTCCGAAAAAGAGTCTGCTCGTAACTTTCGCGCCTATACGAGCAGAGGAGCCACTTAGATGGCTGTCCGGACCCATTTTAGGGGTTGTCGAGATTGTTCAGGATCTTTCTGACGATTACAAAAATATCTTTAGATTTCAGATATTGGTTATTCTTACAAGTTCCGCAGTTATGGGATTTATCTTTATAGCGCTTAGAAACATGGTTAAACGAGGCGAAAATATTATAGAAGCAAGAACAAAAGAGAGGATAAAATTAAAAGAGCAGCTTAACAGAGCCGAAAAACTTTCCGCTTTGGGAGAGCTTATAGCAGGAATATCTCATGAAATAAGAAATCCGCTCGGTATTATAAGAAGCTCGGCGGAACTTTTACAAAAAAAATTTCCGAAAAATAAAATACCCTCTTTTATTGTGGAAGAATCAACTCGTTTAAATAATATTTTAACCGAATTTCTTAATTTTGCAAAACCGTTAAAACCTAATTTTTCTTTATGCTCCATACACGATATACTTGATAAAAATATAACCGCTATAAATTCGGAAATAAAAAAAAAAAATTGCATTATAGAAAAAAATTTTTGTAAAAATATGCCTGATATTACCGCTGATGCGGATATGCTTTATCAGGCGTTTCTTAATCTTTTTATCAACGCAATCCATGCCATCCCCGAACAAGGAACAATTTGTATTTATACGGCGTTTTCAAAAAATAGAATAAATATTTTTTTTGAAGACGACGGGACAGGGATAACGCCTGAAGTTTTAAATAAAACATGGGAACCGTTTTATACTACCAAAGAAAAAGGAACTGGCTTGGGGCTTGGCATAGTAAAAAATATTATAGAATCTCATAACGGCTTTATAATGATAAAAAACAAAGACATAAAAGGAGTAAAGGTTACGATAGAGCTGCCGACTTTCAATACAATTGAAGATCAGGCGTAAGTAGCCGGGAAATTTATTTATGGAAACCATATTAATAGTAGATGATGAAAAAAACTATCCTTTAATTATAAGCGCTCTGCTTGAAGAGGAAGGATTTGAAACATTAACTGCAAACAGCGGTGAAGAGGCGCTTGAGATATTAAAAAGCTATGATGTCGATCTGATTTTAACCGACATGAAAATGCCTTCTATGGACGGTATTATGCTTATTGAACGGATAAAAGAGAATAATTTCAATATGCCAGTTTTAATGATGACCGCTTACGGCACAGTAGAAAAAGCGGTGGAAGCTATGAAAAAGGGGGCATACAATTATATTTTAAAACCTTTTGATAACGATAGTCTGATAGCTTATGTAAATAAAGCGCTTGAGATGCAAAGAATAATAAACCAAAATTTAAGACTTTTATCAGATGCCAAATCAAAATACAGTTTTGACAATATCATAGGAAAAAGCAAGGCTATGCAGAATCTTTTTAACATAATAAGAAAGGTGGCGCCTACTAACGCCTCTGTGCTTATAGAAGGGGAAAGCGGAACAGGAAAAGAGCTTGTAGCGAGATCAATACATTTTAACAGCGCCAGAGCGGATAAAAGCTTTATACCTGTAAACTGCGCGGCATTATCCGAAAATCTTTTGGAAAGCGAACTTTTCGGGCATGAAAAAGGGGCTTTTACCGGAGCCATAATTCAAAAAAAAGGAAAATTTGAACTTGCAGACAACGGAACTATTTTTTTTGACGAACTTGCAGAAATACCTTTCAATACTCAGGTTAAACTTCTTAGAATACTTCAGGAAAAAACTTTTGAAAGAGTCGGAGGAACAAAATCAATTAATATAGACGCCCGAATCATAGCGGCTACCAATAAAAAACTTACAGAGGAAATGGAAGCCGGAAGATTCAGAGCGGATCTTTTTTACAGATTAAATGTAGTTCGTCTTACCCTTCCGCCTTTAAGGGAAAGAAAAGAGGATTTGGGCTTATTAATAAATTATTTTATAAAAAAATATAAAGAGATTAATAATAAAGGAGCGGATGTGGCGGGCATTGATTCCGAGGTGGAAAGAATATTTTATAATTACGGATGGCCCGGAAATATAAGAGAGCTTGAAAATACTATAGAGCATGCTTTAATATTTAGTATCGGCAGTTTGATAACCAAAGCCGACCTTCCGAATTCCTTTAAAAAAATATCCGGCAACGCATTAAGAATTAACGATATTCCTTCTAATGCGGGGCTTGCTAAAACGCTTGAAGCCGTAGAAAAAAAGATGATAATAAGAGCGCTTAATCTTTCCGGCAATGTCCAGACCCGCGCGGCAGAAATGCTTAAAATAGGAAAAAGCGGGCTTAATCAAAAAATAAAAAAATACAGTTTAGATAAAAATTTAAATTTTTGATTCTCGGTTCTCTTAAAGGAAAAATTGAACTTGACGATAATCTTGACGAACCGATAGATGATCTTAAGGAATATATGTATTAATGAATTATCTGATAGATACTCAAATTATCCTTTGGATATTATCAGACAATCCGAAATTATCGGATAATATCAGGGAAATTATAAATTATTTAAAGAATGTTACTTACTTTAGTCTGATTAGTCTGATAGAAATAGCAATCAAATTGAAGTTAAATCAAATCAGATTACATGTAGATTTGCCGGGATTATAGCTCAAACTCTTCAAAATGACGGTTATGAGCCTCTAATCATAAAAAATAAACATATTTTTTCTTACTATGACATTCCGCTTTATGACAACCATAGAGACCCTTTTGATCGTTTACTGATAGCAACCGCTTTTGCTGAAAATTTTAGTATTATTACGGCGGATACAAAATTTACTAAGTATCAAAATTTAATTCAATTAATTAAAGCATAATATTATTGATACCGATTTTTACTTTGATACAAAACGGATAAAAGTTCAAAATTTTGAATATAAGATTTTTTTGTATTTATTTATATATTTTAAATTGTTATAAGAAGTTTATAAAATTAAGGTTCAAAAAAATAAACTTTTGCTGTCTATAATGAGTTTATGAAATTGTCGAAAAGGATAAAAAATTATTTTATAACGGACTGATTTTTATATCAAAATAAATATAAGCCTATTTTTTTATATATCTGGCACAAGAGTTGCTATCTTTATATATAAAGACAAAATCCAATATTTTTTCATCTTTTTTATCCTTTAAAAAAATGACTGCTCTTATTTTAGGGTAGTCATTTTTTTTTTAGGTTTATAACGAAAGCTTTTTTTCTACAATAACTAATTTATTAAGCCAAAATCTTCTTTTATCATAGAGGCAAACATAGAACCTTTTATAAAAGCGATCTGTTCAAATTGTTCGCGGCTGTTTTTTAAATCTCCTTTTTTTTCATAAAATATTCCGAGATTTAAAAAAGCGCTATCTTTCATAATAGAACTGTTGTTTGCCGAAATTTTTTCAAAATATTCCATCGCTTTTTCTTCTTTTTCTATCATAAGATTAGAATATGCTATATTACTCAAAAGGATATTTTTATATAGGCTGTCAGGTTCCAAATTATCAAGCGCTTTTTGAAATATTGATACGGCTTTTTCATAATCTTCGGCAAAATATGCAATATTACCATATATAATCAGTCCGGATTTGACGGAAACGCTGTTAGGAAATTTTTTAAATAACTGCTCGAAATTTTCTTGGGAAGCTTTATATCCTTCTTTAAAACCTTTTGAGTTTAAAGTTTCTATATATATTTTTTTTATCTGCTCAAGCATTGCAAAAGCTTTATTTTCTTTTTTTTCAAGATAAATATTAAAACCGTAAATTCCGATAATAAAAGTTATAAAAATTCCTACTCCTATAATAACCTGTTTTTTATTATCGTTTATAAAATTAAAGGCTTTATTTGAAAAGGTTATGAAACCGTCCTCTTTTTTAAGAAGTTCTTTTCTTGTAAGCTGTTTTGCCGCCATTTTACCTCCATATTAAAAGATTAAGCTCTTAAAATTTATAAAATAAGCTTTTTGCCCAACAAAAAATTTTGTTGGGCAAAAAGCTTATTTACATTTTTATAAAGTTCAACTCAACAAAAATCTTTATTATATACTCAGCTCTATTTGCCAATCCATTTTAATATATCTTTTTTTTCCGGAATTTTGCCTACGCTTTTAACCTCTCCGTCTATTACTACCGCAGGAGTAGTTAATACTCCGTATTCGGCTATTTTCATAATATCGGTAATTTTTTCTACCGAAATATTCGCGCCTGCTTCCGAAACAGTCTCTTTTACTACCTTTTCCGCCTGATTACATTTAAAACATTCTGTTCCGAGTATTTTAATATCCATAACGCCTCCTTATAAATCCGTTGCATAACAAAGAAACCTTATAAAAATCAGGAACTACAGCAATCGCAGCTTTTAATTCCTTCAGCTATTATCTTTTTATAATCTCCCAGCGCATCATGAGTCCAACAGTCGTCGCCTCCAGCGCTTTCTCTGAAGGTTAACGCCATAATATAAACCAATTCCTTTACCGTAGCCCCCGCTTCGAGCGCGCCGGTAAAATGTTTCAAAAGACACGGCTTGGAGCGGTTTTTAATAGATAGAGCAAAGCATATAAATTGATAAGTTTTTTCATCTATCATTCTTTTTTCTTTATAAACTTCATCTATTTTGTCAAACTGTTGTGCAAATTCCGGAAACCATTCCGATAATAAACGCATTATATGCCTCCTTATTTTAAAATATAAAAATCAATTTTTCAAAAATTTCTACAAGATAATTATCTGTGAAAGTCTGTGAAATTATTTTTTAAATTACCTATCCAATTATATTTCCGTATATCATTCCCGCAATAGTAGATAGCGTAATAATAATAATAGAAAAAAAAACCGTTTTTTTTATTCCCAAAACCCCTCCTATTACAAGCATATTCGGAAGCGAAAGAGCGGGGCCGGATAGAAGCAGAGCGAGAGCCGGTCCCCGTCCCATTCCCGCGCCGAGCAAACCCTGAATAATCGGAACTTCGGTTAATGTGGCAAAATACATAAAAGATCCTGTAACAGAAGCAAACAAATTCGCCGATAAAGAATTGCCCCCGACAAGATTTTGTATATACGCTTCCGGTATTAAAGCAGAATTGCCGGGTCTTCCGAGAAAGAATCCAGCAAATAAAACGCCGACCCCAAGCAGTGGAAATATCTGTTTCATAAATCCCCATGAAGCGTTTATCCATTCTATACGCTCATCTTTGACAAACCAATTTTTTATCATAACAATAAGAGAGATAAGAAGTAATCCCGTAATATGCCATTTAAAATCAAATATTGTCTGCCAAAGTTTGCCGGAGGTTGCAGACGGTTTTGCAAAAGCCGCAAATATTAAGATAAAAACCATTGTGGCTATATATATAGCGTCTTGCGTCAAACTCCTTTTTTTATTATCTTCATCTTGCAGATATAGCTCTCCTTTTGTGCGGTTTACATCATCTTTTTTAAAAAAAAAAGTCATAAGAAGCCCCGTTATAATTGCAAAAATAATAGCGCATACGGCTCTTGCAAGCCCTAACTTCCAGCCTAATATCTGAGCCGTCATTGTTATCGCCAATACGTTGATAGCCGGGCCAGAGTATAAAAAAGCGCTGGCGGGTCCTATCCCTGCGCCTCTAATATAAATTCCCGCAAATAAGGGAAGAACGGTGCAGGAGCATACTGCAAGAATGGCTCCCGATACCGAAGCTACGGCATAAGATAATATTTTATTTGCCTTATGCCCAAAATATTTTAAAACCGCCGCTTGAGAAATAAAAACCGATATTGCGCCCGCTATAAAAAACGCCGGTATTAAACAGACAAGAACATGCTCTCTTGTATATTCTTGCAACATTAAAAAAGCTTCAAGACCTGATCTGCGGATTATCGGATTTTCCCATGGCATATAACAACAGGTAATAAAGGCTCCGATTAACAGCAGAAATTTTGTTTTTTCTTTCATAAAAATTTTTCTTTAATTTTAATTCGATTTATCCGTCTCTTTATTCGGCTAGAAATTTTTTTTTGCAAATATTTTGTCTGTTAAGCTCTGGGACTACTTTTACCAACTCCGCAACCTCCTCATCAGCTTCTAACCAGTATTTTAAGTTTTTTAAAAAAACAGATATATAAGGATTATCGCTTTTATTGTTTAAAAAATAGTTTACCCAAAGCCCTTCTTTCCGATAATTAATTAACTCTGCATCTTCAAGTATTTTAAGATGATTGGAAACCGTAGGCTGAGCTAATCTTAAGCCTTCCTGTATTTCGCATACGCATAACTCTTTATATTGTAACATCTTTAAAATTTTAACTCTGTTTTTATCCGAAAGCACTTTTGTTATTTTTAAAAATTTTTTCATAACTTGTTCCTCTATTTATATTGTAATAAAGGGATTTCTCCTCACAATGTTTGTCGAAATGACAAGCAAAAATAGCATTCGTCAACAAGACGCAACAAAAAAAAATCTTCCTGTCATTTCGAGCAAAGCGAGAAATCCCTTTGTTATTTTTATAATCATTCTTTTTTGTGGCTAAATTTTTTTAGCCATGGAACTTTCCTCTGGTTATATCCATTAGTTAAATTAATATATTGGTATATAGCTATATACCAATATTATTGTCAACAAAAAAATAGCCGCCGAATAGGATTAGATTATTCGGCAGCCGTTTTTATAAAAAAAATTAATCTGCCGATATATCGGTAAAAGCAAAAGAGCGAACGTCGAATAATCCTTTATCGGTTAATTTGATTTCCGGAATTACAGGAAGGGTTAAAAAAGAAAGGGTCATAAAAGGATCGATATTATTATTTACATTTAAAGAATCAAAAGCGATTTGTCTCATTTTATTAATCTTATCCGCTACAAATTCAAACCCTTTGCCTGTCATTAAACCTGCTATAGGAAGAGGGAGATTTTCGAGTATCTTTTTATTTTTGCAGATTGTAATTCCTCCGCCTATCTTTATTATATCGCAGACAGCCGCATATATATCTTCGTCATTAGTTCCTACAACTACAATATTATGGGAATCGTGAGCTATTGTAGTTGCAACCGCTCCTTCTTTAAGACCGTAATTTTCTACCAATCCCAAACCTATATTGCCTCGAGCATGATGGCGCTCTAAAACCGCAAGCTTTAATATATCTTTTTCGGGATTATAAACGAAACAATTCTCTTTGTTAATATAAACCTCCCGCTCAACCGCTTTTGTTATAACATCATGCGGCAGTATCTTTATCACTTTGACTTTGGGACTTTTTAATTTAAGCGCAAGCGCGGATATGTCAAAAGGTTTTACCTTTACGGCGCTGGTTACGCTTTTATAATTCGGGGCGAAAAAATCAATTATGCTTTCTCCGTTTTCAGCGGCTTTAACCCCCTTAATAAATACCTGTTGAACTTTAAATTCCGAAAGATTATTAACAATTAAAAAATCAGCGTCATATCCGGGAGCAATTGCGCCTTTGTTTTTAAGCCCGTAGCATTGCGCCGCATTTAAAGATGCTATCGTAACCGCCATAATCGGATCAATACCAAATTCTATAGCCTTTCGGACATTGTTATCTATATGTCCGTTTTTTATAATATCATCGGGATGTTTATCGTCAGTGCAAAAAAGGCATCTGGAAAAATTACCGTTTGTTACCCCTTTTATAAGGGTTTTAAGATTACGAACCGCTGATCCTTCTCTTATAAGAATATACATTCCAAGCCTTATTTTTTCTTCCATCTCCTTTAATGTCGAAGATTCATGATCCGTTTTTATTCCTGCCGCAACGTAAGCTACAAGATCTTTTCCCGTAAGCATAGGAGCATGTCCGTCTATAAGCTTCTTATTTTCAATGCAAAGTTTAAGCTTTTCGATAACCTCATTATCATTATTAATTACTCCCTGATAATTCATCATCTCCCCAAGTCCGCAAACTCTTTTATTTTTTATAAATTTTGCAAGCTCTTTTGCCTGTAAAACAGCTCCGGCATTTTCAAAACATGTAGCGGGAACGCAGGAAGGAAGCATTATATATATTGATAAAGGAAGCTTTTCCGCCGCATCCAACATATATTCTATGCCTGTTAATCCGCAAACATTGGCTATTTCATGAGGATCTGCAATAATTGCGGTAGTTCCGCGCTCAACAACCGCCTTTGCAAAAATATCCGGCGAGCAAAGCGAAGATTCTATATGAACATGGCTATCTATTAATCCCGGCGTTACATATTTTCCGGCGCAGTCAATTTCAATTTTACCCTTTAACTCTTTGCCTATTGCGGCTATAACCCCGTCTGTTACCGATATATCGCCTTTAAATAAAGATTGAGAAAATACGTCTATTATATTAGCATTTTTAATAACCAGCTCCGCCGGTTCTCTTTCCATAGCCGTATCTACAATTTTTTCCAAATTCATAAAAAACTCCATTTTATAATCATCCATTGTTACGTCTAAAATCGTTTATATTTATATTCGGTTAAATCCCATTGCATAACAAAAAAATTTTTATCATAATTAATCCTTGATTAAAAATCCTTTTTTGTCATATTTTAATTATAAATCAAACCCAAAAAAAATTTATAAATTGCTCAAAAACCACATTTTCAAAAAAACAAAAAAAAATGGATACAAGGCTAATTGAAAAATATCTTAATAAACAAAAAATCAGAGTTGTTGAAACTTATGATTTTAAAAATAAAAAAGTAAAGTATTCCGAAAAAATAAAAGGCTGGAAAATAAATAAATTTAAATGAGAAGGCAAAGAGCTGACATGTCTTGTTCTTTACGCCTTTGAAATCAAAAAAAACCAAAGAAGCAAAATTGACCAACTTATTGAAAATGCTATTTGAAAAAAATAGTAACAAGTTGAGAGAGTAAAATGATTAAAAAAAATTTCGACGCAAAAAACGGACAAAATACAAAGTTAGACAGCAAAATTTAAACAGAGAAAACAACATGCTGATATTAGGATTAAACGGAAGCCCCAGAAAAGGCGGAAATACCGAATATTTACTTTCCGCTTTTTTAAATGAAATTGAAAAATACAAAATCGCTACAAAAACCGTCCGAGCGGCGGAAAAAATAATATCTCCTTGTATAGAATGCGGATATTGCGAAGAAAAAGGAGAATGTATCATAGAAGACGATATGAGCGCCCAAATATATCCCTTGCTTAAAGAAGCGGATATAATAGTAGCCGCCGCGCCTATATTT
The DNA here is from genome assembly GCA_019306065.1 of Deltaproteobacteria bacterium. GTDB lineage: Bacteria > Desulfobacterota > Desulfobacteria > Desulfobacterales > JAFDMD01 > JAFDMD01. The sequence continues at coordinate 128,166 of JAFDMF010000001.1, read as the reverse complement.
TTTTACGGATTTCCGGCTCAGTTTAAAGCTTTAATAGATAGAAGTCAGGCTTTATGGGCAAAAAAATATTTTCTCAAGCTAAAAGATCCCAAAGAAAAATCCAAAGCGGGCTTTTTACTATCATTAGGAGCAACAAAAGGCAAAAACCTGTTTGACGGCGTAAAGCTTACTTCAAAATATTTTTTTGACGCCGTAAGCGCAAAACCTGCCGGCGACCTTTGCTATTCTAAAATAGAAAAACCGCAGGAGATAAAAAACATAAACGGCTTGGAACAGGATATAAAAAAAGCGGCTTTCAACCTTTTAACCCCATTTAAAACAAGAAAAAAAGTTCTTTTTATATGCGCGCAAAACGCCGGCAGAAGTCAAATTGCCGCGGCTTATGCCCAATATTTTGCAAGCGATAAAATAGAAGCCTTAAGCGCGGGAAGCTCTCCTGCGGAAAAGCTTCATGATGTTACAATTCAAACAATGGCGGAGGATAAAATAGATATAGCAGGCATAAAACCGAAAAGCATTAAAGAGGCTTTACTTAATATAAACCCTGATATTGTTGTTACTATGGGCTGCGAAGATAAATGTCCTTATGTTTCGGGAGCAGATATAATCGAATGGAATTTTCCGGATCCGGCAGGCAGATCAATTGAGTTTGTAAAAAAGCTTCGAGAAGATATAAAAAATAAAATACTTGATTTTATAAATAATATCTGAAAAATAGAAAAAAAAATATCCGAATATAAGGAAATAATAATGTTAAAAATAAAAAATACCGCTTTACTCGTTATAGACATTCAAGGAAAACTGGCGCAGTCAATGTATAATAAAGAAAAGCTCTTTCAAAATTTACAAATAATTATCAAATCCGCGCAAATATTGAAGCTTCCTATAATATGGATGGAACAGCTGCCAAAAAAAATAGGTCCTACCATACCGGAACTTGTCGAACTTCTTAACGGGATGGACCCTATAGAAAAATCAAGTTTTAGCTGCTGCGACAACGAAAAATTTTTAAATACCCTTTCAAATATAGAATGCGACAATCTTTTACTTGTAGGAATCGAAACCCATATCTGCGTTTATCAAACGGCTATAGACCTCTTAAAACGCGCATATAACGTTCATACAATAGCGGACGCCGTATCTTCAAGAGAAGCGGAGAATAAAAGAATAGGGCTAAAAAAAATCGAGTCTGCCGGAGGCTCCTTAACTACGGTTGAAACAGTCCTATTTGAACTTTTAAAAACCGCAGAACATAAAAATTTTTCGGATATAGTAAAACTAATAAAATAAATTAAAATCAAGAGAGCAAAATGAACCGAACAATCATCAATACAATATTTATATTATGTAAATCAACCGCCAAAAAATCAAAAAACTTTTTTTATAAAAAAAATCCGGTTTTTTTAAAATACATTCTAACCTCTTTATCCATAGTCTTAATTTGCGCATGCGCCTCTTTCGGAACCGAAGATTATAAGGGGGGAAAAAAAATAGAGGCAAACGGCTATCAGGAAGAAAAAAACAAAGATACGGAATTTAAAAAAATATGGGAATCCTTTTCAAACGAAAAAGTTTTCGATATAGATATGCAGGGTTATACTGCCGTAGGAAACAAAAACGCTCCGGTTGTCATTATAGAATTTTTTGATTTTTTATGTCCTTATTGTAAAACAGTCTCGGACATATTAGACAAAGCCGCCGCGAATAATCCCGATAAAGTCCGCTTAATATATGCAAACTATCCTCTAGACAATGAATGCAACGCTTTTGTTAGAAGAAAAAAGTATCAAGGGGCATGCCTTCTTGCCAAAGGCGCGATATGCGCATCCGAGCAGAACAAATTTGCAACCTATCATAAGCTTGCCTTTAATATAAAGAATCTGCCAATAGATTTAAACGGTATAAAGCGGCTGGCAATCAAGGCAAATCTTGACGCCGATAAATTTCAAAACTGTCTCAAATCCGCTATTACGGAAACCGCTCTTCAGCTTCAGATTATGGAAGCAATGAAGCTTGATATACCAGGCACTCCTACGATATTCATAAACGGCAAAGAGTATAAACATAAAATTGATAAAGAGGTTATTCAAAAAATAATTAATAAAGAGGCTCAAAGAGTAAAATAAAAAATGTTAGATTTTGCTTGAGCTCAAGGCGGATAAAAATTTTACCGGCAAACTATGAAGTTATGCAACGGGGCTTTTTAAAATACGATCCAAAATAATATCCGCCAACTCATCCTTGCTCATAAGCGGTAAAACCTCTTTTTTGCCGCTCTTAAAAAATAAAACCGCTTTATTCGTATCCGCTTCAAAACCGGAATCCGGCTTTCCTACAATATTGCCTGCGATAATATCCAAATTTTTTTCTTCAAGCTTTTTAAAGGCGTTTTGTTCCAAATCTTTCGTTTCAGCGGCAAATCCTACTACAATCTGCCCTTTTTTTTTATTTAAGCCGAGCTTTTTTAAAATATCCGTATTTTTGCAAAAATTTAAAGTTATCCTATCCGCTTTCGCCTTTTTTACCTTATGCTCAAAAGTTTCTTCCGCTCTGTAATCGGATACTGCGGCGGCTTTAATAATAATATCCGCATCCTGTGCATTCATAAAAACATTATCCGCCATCTGTTTTGCAGATACTATTTTTATAAATTTTATCCCTTCCGGCGGCTCAATTAATGTGGGTCCCGAAATAAGAATAACATTTCCGCCCCTTTTTCTTGCGGCGTCTGCTATTGCGTATCCCATTTTGCCGGAAGACGGATTGCTTATAAACCTTACGGGATCGATAAACTCCCTTGTAGGACCAGCTGTTACCAAAATCTTTTTCCACATTAAATCTTTTGTAGTTAAAGCTTCGCAAATCTTATCCGCAATCTTATCGCAATCCGCGAGTCTGCCTTTGCCTTCCGTTTTACAAGCAAGATACCCTTCCGAAGGCTCCGCTATAATATAATCGTCCGCTTCAAGCCTAATGATATTGCGCTTAACCGCTGCATTGTCATACATTGCGTCGTTCATTGAAGGGCATACAATTTTGCGTCCTTTTACCGCAAGCATAAAGGTTGTTAAAGCGTCGTCCGCAATGCCGTTTGCAAGTTTTGCTATAATATTTGCGGTAGCCGGCGCTATTACCGCCGCATCGCATTCTTTTGCCAAATCAATATGCCCGATTGCGCTTTTATAGGAGCCGTCAAACAAATCGGTCAAAACCGCATCGCCGCAAAGCGCTTCAAAGGTAAGAGGCGATATAAAATCGCAAGCGTTTTTGGTCATAACAACCCGCACGGTTGCGCCGGCTTTTTGCAAAATTCTAAGCAGCTCCGGCGCTTTATATGCGGCAATACCGCCGGAAACTCCCAATACAATATTTTTATTTTTTAAAATCTTCATTGCAAAGGCTCTTCCGTTATTTCGCCGCTTCCGCTTTCTATAATAATCCCGCCGTTTTTTACGGCGCCGCTTCCGCTATTTGTAGGAGCTACCGCTATTTCCGCTCGGGTTTTAAATCTATCTTCGGAAATATTAATTACGCACCATCTATTAACTTTTTTAAAAAGCATTATGGAATTTCCTACCGGAGATTTAAGGCTTGTAAGCATAGTCCAATTATCGTTTACCATGCTTGTCTTAAAAAATTCCATCAAAGAATTTCTTGTAACTTTGCCTTCATATACTAAAATGCCGCCTAAGAAACCCGGAGTTTCCACCATATAAGAAAATTTTTCATTCACCTTCAAATCTTTCGGAACCATAATGTCGTTAAACTCTTCCGTAGGTTTATAAGACGCCTTTGCCTTGACCGGAGAAAATTTTTTAAAAACATCCTCGTATCCGCCGCCGCAGCCCGCAAAAATTAAAGTGAAAAAACAAATAAAAAAGAAACTACTTAAAACCGTTTTATTTAATTTCATAATATTCTCCTTTTTTAATTTTTTTGTTATTTAATAAATTGTTCCGATATATCTATATCTATCGGAGGCTAATATCAAGAAATTTTGTTTATTCCTTTATTTCCGCTTTATTTAAACGCAATAATTCTTTTGCCTTTTCGATATATTGTTGCACGGCATGAGTTTTATTCGGAAAAGATAAAAGTATGTCCAAAGCCTCTTGCGCGCAAGTTATGGATTTATCCCTGTTCGGCTTGGATTCAATATAAAACATACTCATATTGTTAAGCGTCCTTGCAATATCAGGTAAATAAACCTGCGGGTTTGATTCTGCCAATTTTCGATATATCTGCAAAGCCTCTTCATATAAAGGAAGGGCTTTGTTAAATTGATTGTGCTTTTGGAGAAAATAAGCATAATCAAAAAGATTTTCCGCAGTTTTAAAAGAGTTGACAGACTGCCGGAAATAATAAGAGGCTTTTTCAAAACGATCCGGCAGATCGAATCTTAAAGCGGTAAGTTGCGCCTTAATTAAATACTCGTTTGCATTATTTTTTAAATTTTCGTCCAGTTCTGCAATCTTTTTTAATTTTTGCTTCTTTGCATCTAAAAGACCTTTTTGCTCTTTTAATAATTCTTCCGCTTTTAATATTGCGTCCGCTTTGCTAAATCTGCCATTTTCAAAAGGCTCTTTTACTTTTTTAAGGCGTTGGGTATTAATTTTTATTTTGGTAAATGTTTCGTGTAAGTTAAAAACATGTTCTTTAAACCGTTTTTTTTCTTCTCTTAATTTTTCAAGCTCTTTTACTTTTTCGTTTCTTCTTTCCGAAGTTAAACCGGGCTCCGCAATATCTTTTTCAAGCTCTTTTATATCTGCAAGTATTTTATTGTAATCGCTCAATTCTATAATATAATTATTAATAATTTCGGTTTTATTAATAATTCCGGTATTTGCTACAATTGCGCCGGACTCGGCATTTATATTTCCTTTAGCCTGAATATCAAAGCTTTTATGTTCTCCGCCTGTTTCCTTTTTTTTAAACAGCCCGATAATAGCCGCAATTATACCTTCGAACATAATTTTTTCTCCTTTTGCCGCCGAAATTAAAAATTTATTACTGTTTTTATCAAATTCTGCCGTTTTCTGTCAATCTCCGGAGTATATTGTCAATCTCCGGAGTATATTGTCAATCTCCGGAGTATATTGTCAATCTCCGGAATATATTGTTAATCTCCGGAATATATTGTTAATCTCCGAATTCTTTTCTCAATCTCCGATTATTTTTTCGCCAATCCATCCGCCCCTTTGCTCCTCTCTTCTTTCTTCCTATCCTCCTATCTTCCTTTCTTCCTTTGTATCTCTCTTCCTCTTCCTCAGATTCTTTATTAAAACCGCTTGCCAATATTTTTTAAAACTTATAAAAACGGCGTTAAAAACAATCAAAAAATCAACCGGCAAAATGGAAATATTTGGCTTAACCAAAATCAGCTTGCAACGCTTTTTGCCATATGTAAACAAAATATTGATTTACATATGGTAAATATTTTAAAAAAAAGAGGCGGACGAAAATTCAGTTGTCAAGGATTACTTGACAACTGCCGAATATAAAAAACGGAAAAGGATTTAACGGAGTTAATGGAAAAAAAAACGGAAATTATTACAATACTCGGGGTTGGAAATATTCTTCTTACGGACGAAGGGTTTGGGGTTCATTTGATAAGAGGATTGGAAAAGCGCTATGATTTTCCCGCAAATGTTCGGGTAATGGACGGCGGGGTTTTGGGGCTTAATCTTTTAAACGTAATATTGGAATCGGATCGTCTTATAGCGGTTGACGTTATAAGAAGCGGAGGCGCTCCCGGAACTCTTTACAGAATAGATAACGATGAAATTCCGACCAGAATAAAAGCAAAAAATTCGCTTCATCAATTGGATTTTATAGAATCTCTTACAAAAGGCGCCGCAATCGGAGAGGTTCCTTATACGGTTATAATCGGAACAGAGCCGAAAGATATTGAAACTCATTCTCTTGAGCTTACGCCGGAAATTAAAGAAGCAATCGAGCCGGTAATGAATATGGTTTTATCGGAGCTGGATAATTTGGGGATTAAATATAAAAAAAAGTAACGGGAATACAAAGTAATAAAAAAACGGAACAACGCTTTGTTGCTCTGTATTTTAAAATAAGATTAAAAAAACAAACCGAAATAAACTTTATTACCGTTACTCAATTTAAACGGGAGATTAAAAATATGTGCATTGCGATACCTTCTAAAATAGTAAAAACAGATAAGGACGGTTTCGGAATTATAGATGTGGAAGGCAGTAGAAAAAAGGTAAGTCTTTTAATGATAGAGGATCCGCAAATAGGCGATTATGTTATTGTTCACAGCGGTTTTGCAATGCGCAAGATTGACGAAGCCGCAGCAAAGCAATCTTTACAAATATTAAGAGCAGCCTTTTTGGGCGATACAAGTTTAGATGATTGAAGCAAAAGTTTTTGAAATAAGCGGAATTGTGCAAGGGGTAGGTTTTCGCCCGTTTATTTATCGGCTTGCAAAACAATATTTTCTTTCGGGCGAGGTTTCAAATACGGAAGCCGGCGTATGCGTTAAAATAGAAGGGGAAAAAGAAAATATAGACCGCTTTTATAAAGATATTGCCCAAAAAAAACCGCCTCTTTCTCTTATTACAAATGTTTCGATTTTTCCGGCGGAGATTAAAGGTTTTAAAAATTTTTTAATAGCGGAATCTACAAACAAAAATAAAAATTCAAAAACCGCTTTGATTCCGCAAGACGTATCAATTTGCTCGGATTGTTTAACGGAACTTTTAAATCCGCAAAACAGACGCTATAAATATCCGTTTATAAACTGCACAAACTGCGGACCGCGATATACGATTATAAAAGATGTTCCTTACGACAGGCGTTTTACCACAATGAAGCCTTTTAAAATGTGCGATAGCTGCTTTGCGGAATATCAGAATCCGGAAGATAGAAGATTTCATGCGGAGCCGAATGCCTGCCATGTATGCGGACCTAATGTTTTGCTTTTCGATAACCGCAAAAAACCAATTAAAACCCAAGACCCGATTGCCGAATGCGCAAATTTGATTAAAAAAGGATATATTGTAGCGGTAAAAGGAATAGGCGGGTTTCATTTTGTTGCAGACGCTCAAAACAACAAAGCGGTTTTTACGCTTAGAGAGAAAAAAAAAAGACCGGATAAACCTTTTGCTTTGATGAGCCGTGACATTGAAGATATAGAAAAATTTGCCCGTATTAATAATGACGAAAAAAATCTTATTGAATCTTTGGCAAGACCGATTGTTTTACTTAAAAAAAAGCAGACGGATTTATTGTCCGAACACATCGCCCCGAACAATAATTATTTCGGAGTAATGCTGCCTTATACTCCGCTTCATTATCTTTTGTTTGAGCGTCAAAACTTTACCGTCCTTATTATGACAAGCGCTAACATAAGCGGCGAACCGATTATCTCCGATAATAACAAGGCTTTTGAAAAACTAAGCGGCGTTGCGGATTTTTTTTTAATTCACGATAGAAAAATCCACATTCAATGCGACGATTCCATACTAAAAAAAAACCAATATAACCTTGAAACAATAAGACGCTCTCGCGGATTTGCGCCTTCTCCGATATTTTTAAACAAAAAAACCGCTCTCATACTTGCATGCGGAGCGGAACTTAAAAATACAATCTGCATAACAAAAAAAAACAAAGCGTTTGTAAGCCAGTATATAGGAGACCTTAAAAGCTTTGCCGCTTATAAGCTTTTTGAAAAAACAATATCTCATCTAAAAAAAATTACGGATGTTAAACCGCAAATTATAGCCTTTGATAAACACCCCGACTATTTAAGCTCAAGATATGCAAAAGCTTTAAAAAATGCGGAGCTTATCGGAGTTTGGCATCATCACGCTCATATAATAAGCTGCATTGCGGAAAATAAAACGGACGAGCCTGTAATAGGCATAGCATTAGACGGAACCGGATTAGGAACAGATAATAACATTTGGGGAGGCGAAATAATAATAGCGACTCCCGCATCTTTTACAAGAAAAGCCCATTTGTCTTACGCTGCAATGCCGGGAGCAGACGCCGCCACAAAAGAGCCTTGGCGTATGGGAATAAGCTATCTTTACGGCGCTTACGGAGAGGATTTTTTAAACTGCAACATTGATTTTTTAAAAAATATAGACCCGCAAAAAATCCGCATAATTGCCGAAATGATACAAAAAAAAATAAACTCGCCTCTTACCTCAAGCGCGGGAAGATTGTTTGACGGAGTTTGCGCGATACTCGGATTAAAAAACAAAATAACCTTTGAAGCCCAAGCCGCAATGGAGTTGGAAAATATTGCAAACCCAAAAATAACGGATTTTTACAAATGCGAACGGATAAAAAAAGAGGTCTGCCAAATTCCTTTTGCGCCGATAATAAAAGGGATTGTATCCGATTTACGGCAAAAAATTCCCGTATCGGACATAAGCGCAAAATTTCATAATACAATAATAAAAATATTTGCCGAACTTTGTATTGAAATAAAAAAAGAGACAAAAATAAACAAAGTTGCATTAAGCGGAGGAGTTTTTCATAATTCCATAATATCGAACGGGCTTATAAGCAGACTTAAAAACGCAAAGTTTGAAGTTTTAACCCATAAACAACTTCCTGCAAACGACGGCGGAATATCTTTGGGACAAGCTGTAATAGCCGCCGCCGTAATGAAAAAAAAGTAAAAATATACTCTTGAATTTCATCTGCCCCGACAACAAGTTATATGCGACAAGATATATAACATCGGAATTTATTTATTGTTATACAAAACAATTTCATATACAAACCACTACAAATAATTAAGGAAAATTCCACTGTATAACAAAGTAGTTTGTTCGTTTTAAAGACGGATAAAAATTTTTCAACGCCGTAAACGGGCAAAATACGAAGTTGTTTGGCGCATTTTAAGAGGAAAAATGATAAGCGGAATAATATTAGCATCAGGCTTTTCAAAAAGAATGGCAACAGATAAACTCTTAATGCCGATTAAAAAAATCCCGCTTGTTAAAAGAGTAATCAACGCTGCGGTTTTATCCGATTTAAACGAAATTATACTTACTTATAAAAACGAAAAAATCTTAAACCTAATAGACGACAAAATAAAAACCGTTTATAACAACCTTGCTTATTTAGGGCAGAGCGCGGCGGTAAAAAAAGGGACAAACGCTTGCAATAAAAAAACCGACGCGTATCTTTTTATAGTTGCAGATCAACCCTTTATAGATAAAATTACAATCAATAAAATAATAAATCTGCATAAAAAAAATCTTAAAAACATAATAGTTCCGCTATACGACTCAAAAAAAGGCAATCCCGTATTATTTCCGTCTTTATTTAAAGAAGATCTTTTAAATATCAAAGGAGATACAGGCGGCAGAGTAATAATTAATAAATATAAGGATAAAGTAAAATACATAAAAATAGATAACAAACAGATAGGGATAGATATAGATACCGAAAAAGACTTGAACCGGATTTGAAATATAAAAAATTTTTATTGTTTTTGCCTCTAAAAAAAAGTAATTTCTTGAATTCTTTTAAAAACGGTTATATCAAATACGCGATTAAAATGCCTATAATTATATTATAGACGCAAAAAGGAATAATTATAAAGGAGATGTTCACAAATTATTTGCGTAGCGATAAGCAAGAAGCAGGGTAAACAAACTTGAACATCTTTTAACCGACATATAAAAGCAAAATATCGGGAGGATAAAAATGGACGAAAAAAAGAAACAATATTTTAAAGAGTTTCTGTCCGAAAAAGCAAACGCTCTGTTAAAACAGGCAGGAGCTACGGTTACGGATATGACAGGTTTTAACGCTATGTTTCCAGATCCTGCAGACCGCGCTATGCTTGAAACAGATAGAAACTTTGAACTAAGATTAAGAGGCCGCGAGCATAAACTAATAAAAAAAATAAGAAAAGCGTTAGAACGCATAGAAAACGACACATTCGGAATATGCGAAAACTGCGGGGGGAAAATTTCAAAAAAACGCCTTATGGCAAGACCTGTTACAACCCAATGTATAGAATGTAAAACCAAAGAAGAACTTTTGGAAAAATCTCTTGGATTATAATAACCTAATAGATTTACATATTCATACAACCGCTTCGGACGGAACCCTTTCGCCGGAACAAGTTCTTAAATCGGCGGAAAAATTAAATCTAAAAGCAATATCCATAACAGATCACGACACGCTTGAAGGATGCAGACAAGCGGTTAAAGCGGGAATACCAAAAGCCGTAAAATTTATTACAGGCATAGAAATAAGCGCAGAATTTCCGGAAAAATTAAAAAATAAAAACGGACTGCATATACTCGGATACAACATAAAACTTGACGATGCGCAATTTGAAAAAGAATTAATACCGCTTAAAAAAGCAAGAGAAGACCGAAATATAAAAATGATAGAACGGCTTGCAGGATTAGGAATAAAAATAAGCCTGCAAGATCTTAACGCCCAAGCAAAAACAGGGCTTTGCGGCAGACCCCATTTTGCGGCGGTTATGTTACAAAAAAAACATGTCCGCTCTTTAAACGAAGCTTTTGACCGCTACATAGGCGTAAAAGGAAAAGCTTATATTCCCAAATATAAAATCTCCTGCAAAAAAGTAATACAAAGCATAAAAAATGCCGGCGGAATACCTGTTTTGGCTCATCCTATCTTTTTAAACATGCATTCGGAAAATTTAAAAAGTTTTATATCATACTTAAAATCCGTAGGATTAGAAGGCATAGAGGTTTTTTATCCGGAACATAAAGCCGCGGATACGGCTTATTATATAAAACTTGCCGAAGAATTCGGGTTAAAAAAAACCGGCGGAACAGATTATCATGGCAAAAACAAACCGGAAATAAACATGGGAACAGGCAGAGGGAAAGGGTTTTATATTCCTTATAATATATATGAAGAGCTCATTGCATAACAAGGTTTAAGCAAGATATAAACAAACGCAAAAAAGAATGATTACGAAAGGAGATGTTCAAAGTTTTTTTGCGTAGCGGCTCTTGTCGATGAGGAAACAATTTTTGACTGCGTTTCGCATTTTTCGCAAAACGCAGTCAAAAATCCGAAGAGACAAGCAAAAGCGGAGCAAATAAACTTTGAACATCTCCGAATAAAATTAGACACAAAAAATAATTATCTCTGCATCTTAATTATAAGCATAATGAAAAATAGAAAAGCCGCTTTAACAAAAACTCTTGATAACATTTCGGCGTTCTTTGCCATGCTTATACCTGCTGGCATCTTGGCGGGTCCTGCGGTAATGGAAATTTCCGCAGGGCTTACATGTTTTTTTTGGATAATCCGCTCCTTTATTACAAAGTTTGATTCTTTAAATAACATAATAAAAAATCCTATTATAATAACATTTTTTTTATGGATTTTAAGCATCTGCATAAGTATTTTGTTAAATCAAACAAACAATCAGACAACAATCCATGACCTTGCCTACATAAGATTCTTATTATTTACCGCCGCAATAACAGATATATCTTATCGTTTTCCGATTCATAAATATCTTATATTCGGTTTGGGATTAAGCGTTATATTCGGTTTTGCAAATCTATTATCCGCTCACATCTTCGGGTCCGATCTGCTCGGAAAAGAAGCCTCCCGCTATATCCAAACAAAACATTACGAAATCGGGCGCATTATGACAACAGCCCCCTTTGTCGCGGTATTTTTCGGAGCATGGGGATTATTTGAAAAAAAGCCGTTAAAAGCAGGACTGTTATTTTGCCTCGCTATTATTTCTATTTTTATTCTCTTCTTTACAAAGGGAAAAACCGTAATCATAAGCGTAGCCGGCGCTTTTTACTTTTCGATATTATATTATCTTTACAAAAAAAATAAAAAACCGCTTCTTTTCTCTGTTCTTATAACAATAATTATCTGCATCCTTTGCATATCTTTTTTTATCTACGGATATAATGATCTCCATTCCGAATTCGGCACCTTTTATCATCGCATATACATATGGAAAACAAGCGCTGCTATTTGGCTTGAAAAGCCTTGGTTTGGGATAGGAGTTTCAAACTACGAAACCGCTTTTGAAGCTATGGCATTATCAGGGCAGATACCTCCTTTTATTGCCCCGGACGGAAGCGCGTTTGACGGAGACATTTACGGCAAAGCAACACATGCCCATAATCTTATTCTTATGATTTTAACCTGCGGAGGAATTTTCGGTTTGCTTGCTTTCGCATCTCTTTTTATATCATTGCTTATTAACATATTGAAAAATACAAAAGAATTTAAAGCCGGGCTTATCGGCTGGAGCATAGCTTTTACTATAATAGGAATTACGGGATTCAGTATTTATCATAGCGGCTATACGGCTTATTTTGCTTATTTCGCAGGGCTTGCAGCATGCGGTAAAAAAGAGGAAGCCGAGCCTCTGCGGGCATACGAGTAACTTTATAAAAATCGGGAGAAAATAATGAATAAAATCGACAAACTTTCTATCAATACAATACGTTCGCTTTCTATAGACGCCGTTCAAAAGGCAAATTCCGGACACCCCGGCGCGCCAATGGGGCTTGCCCCCGCAGCTTATACGCTTTGGACAAAAATCTTAAAACATAATCCTTCAAATCCGAAATGGTTCGATAGAGACAGATTTATTTTATCCGGCGGACATGCCTCCGCTCTTCTTTACAGTCTTCTTTTTTTAACAGGATACAATCTAACCATAGAAGATATAAAAAGATTTAGGCAATGGGGAAGCAAAACTCCCGGACATCCCGAATACGGAGACACTCCCGGCGTAGAAACCACTACGGGACCTTTAGGGCAGGGTTTTGCAAATGCAATCGGTATAGCTATTGCAGAAAGACATCTTGCCGCAACTTTTAATAAGAAAAACATAGAAATCATAAACCATTATACCTATGTAATAACCGGAGACGGAGACATGATGGAAGGAATAGTTTCCGAAGCCGCCTCCCTTGCAGGACATCTCGGACTCGGAAAACTTATAACAATCTACGATTCCAACAATATCTCAATAGAAGGAAATACAAACATAACATTTACCGAAGACGTAGGAAAAAGATTTGAAGCTTACGGCTGGCAAATACTTAAAATAAAAGACGGCGACAACGACATAGAAGCCATTGAAAAAGCTTTGACAAATGCAAAAAAAGAAAAAAACAGACCGACCCTAATAATATTAAAAACAAACATAGCTTTTGGCAGCCCCAACAAACAAAACACCGCAGACGCTCACGGCGCGCCTTTGGGCGAAGAAGAAATAATATTAACCAAAAAAAATCTCGGCTGCCCAAACGCTACCCCTTTTTACATTCCTGAAGAAGCCTTTAAACATTGCAGAAAATCAATTGCAAAAGGAGAAAAAGCCGAAGCCGAATGGTTAAAAAAATACAACCTCTTTTGTCAAAAACATCCCAGGGAAGCAGAAAAATTAAATAACGCAATAAACCTTAACCTGCCGGAAAATTTCGACAATATACTTCCGCGCTTTTCGGCGTCCGAAGCCCCGATTGCCACGCGCGCCGCATCCGGCAAAATATTAAATACAATTGCAAAACAGATACCTTATCTTATGGGAGGATCAGCAGACCTTGCCCCTTCCAACAAAACCTTTTTACAAGATGAACAAGAATTTCAAAAACAAAGCTATAACGGTAAAAACATACGCTTCGGAGTGCGCGAACATGCTATGGGAGCAATCACAACAGGAATTACATTACACGGCGGCATCCGTTCCTATACAGGCACATTTTTAGTATTTGCAGATTACATGCGTCCTTCAATACGGCTTGCATCATTAATGAAACAACCGACAATATACATATTTACTCACGACAGCGTAGCCGTAGGAGAAGACGGACCTACGCATCAACCCGTAGAACATATCGCGTCTTTGCGTTTAATTCCGAACCTCATAGTAATACGCCCCGCAGACGCTGCGGAAACAAAACAGGCTTGGAGTTTTATTATGAAAAATACAAATGCGCCGACAGCCCTAATATTAAGCCGTCAAAAACTCCCCGTTATAGACCGCAGCAAATACGCATCCGAAACAAATTTAAATAAAGGCGCATACATACTTGCAGATACCGATAAAAAACCGGACATCATATTAATGGCGTCCGGCGCAGAAGTTCATCTTGCCATAGAAGCAAAAAAAATATTAGAACAAAAAAATCTATCCGTTAGAGTGGTAAGCTTTCCGAGTTTTGAAATATTTGAAAAACAGGATAACGAATATAAAGAAAAAGTTCTGCCTAAAAATATAAAAGCAAGACTTTCCATAGAGGCGGGAATAAATACAGGCTGGCACGAATACACAACCGATAACGGCGCATCTTTAAGCATAGAAACATTCGGAGCGTCTGCTCCCGGCAATACCGTTTTAAAACAATTCGGATTTACCGTAGAAAACGTTGTTGCAAAAGCTTTGGAGTTGTTAAATTAAAAAAACATGACCTACAGAAAAGACATACAAATACTAAGAGGCATTGCCGTTTTGCTTGTGATTTTATACCATTTGGGGCTTGCCGGATTTAAAAGCGGATTTCTTGGCGTTGATGTTTTTTTTGTTATCAGCGGATATTTAATGGCGGTATTATACGACAAAAACAACAAATTATATTTTTTTAAAAGAAGAGCTATCAGACTCCTGCCTGCATATTTTATTGCCATCTTATCTACTCTTATAGTATCGATAATAATCGTAACCCCCAATGAATTTAATCAAGTTTTTAACCAATCTATATATGCCGGTATTTTTACTTCCAATTTCGGTTACTGGATGCAAAACAGTTATTTTTCAAAAGCCGAATTTAACCCCTTATTACATCTCTGGTCTCTTGGAGTGGAAATACAATATTATTTATCAATCCCTTTTCTATTCTACCTGCTTAAAAAAAATAAATTATATTTTTGGTTATTCTTTACCGCATCTTTATTATTATGCTTTGTTGTCGTTAAAGTTTCGCCTAAAACCTCTTTTTTTATGTTTCCCTTTCGCGTATGGGAATTTCTTATTGGCTATGGCGTTGCTAAATATTTAACAAACAACGGCTCAATAAAAACTTCAATCTTATCATGGCAAAAACTCGGTTCCGTTTTTTTGTTGGTTATTTTTGCTATTCCTTTATTTAAGGTTGATGGCGAATCCCTTAATTTCATAACGGGACATCCCGGAATTTATGCGCTGATAATCACTGTTTCTACGGGCGTTATCCTTTGTATGGGAATAAACAAATCCATTGAAAATTCAATAGCCGGAAATTTATTAGAACTGCTCGGCAAATATTCCTATTCAATATATCTCGTTCATTTTCCGATTATTGTTCTATTTTTATATCAACCGTTTACAGGAACAAATCTGCAAATTAAAAACGGTTGCGACTTGGCAATATTAATTACAATAATAACAATCATGTCTTTTGTAATGTATCATCTTGCCGAAGTTAAATTAAGAACCTATAAAAGAATAAAAACTCTTATGTATGCGGCGCCTCTTGTTATTATTGCCATTGCATTCTTAGGTATAAACATTCAAAAACAGATATATACAAAAGAAGAAATGTTAATCTTTAACGCTTTTGCAGATAGAAGCGTTTACAGATGCGGAAAAATATTCCGCATTCTAAATCCTACAAGCATCGCCTGCAAAATAACAAAAAATTCGTCTGATAACAGACACAACATAATGTTAGTTGGAAACAGTTATGCAGATTCAATTAAAACCGCATTTGCAAATACTGCGGAAAAAATGAATACAAGCGTCCGTTTTCTTGTCCCGAACAATCCGTTAATGCAAGGAAGTAACATTACCCCCGCATCCCTTATAACAGAGGCAAAAAAACAGAATATAAACAGCATTATTTTACACTATTCCCAAAACAAGGTTAATTTTGAAACAATAAAAAACCTTGTAACTATGGCAAATAAAAACAATATATTTATAGCATTTATAATGCCGACGCCAACATGGGAAAAACACATTCCGCAAGCGTTGTGGGAAAACCGGAAAAACGGCAAACCATTGCCCATACAAACCCGTAAAAACTACGACAATAAAACTAAAAAACTAAAAGAAGCTTTATTAAAAATAAAAGAAAAAAACTTTAAAATCTACAATGTTATTAATTACTTTTGTAACCAAAAATGCTCTGTTACAGATAACTTCGGAAAACCGCTTTATTTTGACAGCGGGCATCTAACCCTAACAGGAAGCGACAAACTTTTGAGCTTATTCAAGTATATTATTAACGATAGCAAAATATTTTCAGAAAAAAATAACGGAAAAAATAAAAATGAATAAAATATTTTCAACATCTATTATAATCTTAATAACCGCTTTTTTTTTCTGTCAAGCAGCATATACTCAAAATACAACAACCGAAATTCTTTATACATTTCCGGAAGAAAGCCAGCAGCATCAAGGCACATGGCTGCAATGGCCCCATCAATATCAATACGGAACAAATTATCGCAACAACCTTGACGACACATGGATAGCCATAACAAAAGAATTAATAACCGGCGAAAAAGTTCACATCATCGCTTATAATCAAACGGAAAAAAATAGAATAATAACATTACTAAATACAAAAAGCATAAATTTGACAAACATAGACTTTAAACTATATCAAACCAACGACGTTTGGATAAGAGATAACGGACCAATATATGCGCGCGACAAACAAGGCAAACTAATAATAGAAGACTGGGGATTTAACGGCTGGGGAAAAAAAGCCGCTTTTAAAAAATGCAATGCCATCCCATCTCAAATAGCAAAAGATCAAAAAAAAACCGTTATTAACTTAAACAACATAATGATCAACGAAGGCGGCAGCATAGAAACAGACGGATACGGAACACTTATGGCTTGTAAAAGTTCAATATTAAACAACAACAGAAATCCCGAAACAACCCAAGATCAAGCGGAAAAAATCTTTACGACATATCTTGGAGCAACAAATTTTATATGGCTCGACGGACAAGCAAAACTTGAAATTACCGATCAACATATAGACGGATTTGCCCGTTTCGGCAATTCAAAAACAATAGTTACAATGAACAGACAAAACCTATTAAACTACGACGTTAAATCTGCAGACATTAATAAACTTTATCAGGCAAAAAACAAAGACGGAAAACCCTACGCCTTCCTTAAATTACCCCTAACCAAAAACAACGTAATTACAACATACGGAAAAAATCTCGGATACAAAGGCTCCTATATTAATTTTTACATTGCCAACTCAAAAATCTTAGTTCCGATATATAACGACCCTAACGACAACATTGCCATACAAAAAATCCAAACCCTTTATCCAAACAGAAAAGTTATTGGAATAGACTGCAAAAATCTATACGCCAACGGCGGAATGATACATTGCGTAACAATGCAGCAACCGGCGGAATAAAAAAAATAGAAACAATACATCAAAAAATATAATTGACAAAATTCTAAATTCGGTAAATGATTTTTGAAAATAAACAGGGTAAGAAAAAGTTATAATAATGAAACCGATAAAAACAGAAGCCGATTATAAATTAGCGTTAAAAAGATTAGAGAAAATCTTTGACGCTTCCACAGGAACGCCGAAAAGCGACGAAGCAGACATACTCGAATTATTAATTGACGAATACGAAAAAAAACATTACCCAATTGATCCGCCTGATCCAATTGAGGCAATTAAAATCAGAATGGAAGAAATGCGACTGAAACAGGTTGATCCGGCAAATGCAATAGGCGGTGAAAGCAGAGTTTCGGAAATACTTAACCGCAAACGCAAACTAACAGTTAAAATGATATGCAACCTAACAGACAAACTTAATATTTCTCCGAAAGTATTAATAAGCGATTATCAATTAACAAGGTAAAATAAACAGAGATACAAGGGGTAAACATGAAAAAAGAAATAGTTGCAAAGCTTCATTCTGATTTTGAGGCAATGATGCAAACCGAAGAAGATATCGGAACTGAATTTTGGTTAGCAAGAAATTTACAACTCCTACTGGATTATACCAAATGGGACAACTTTATTAACGTAATTGAAAAAGCCAAAATTTCATGTAACAACTCCAATCAAGATATAAAAAATCATTTTCTTGATGTCAGTAAAATGATAAAAATCGGAAAAGGCGCTCAAAGAAAAATAGATGATATAGCATTAACAAGATATGCATGTTATCTTATCGCCCAAAACGGCGACCCGTCAAAAAATCAAATCGCATTTGCCCAGACATATTTTGCAGTCCAGACACGAAAACAAGAAATAATAGAGAAAAAACTTTCAGAGTTAGACCGCCTTAACGTTAGAAAAAAACTAACGCTTTCGGAAAAAGAACTGTCTGGAATTATTTTCGAGCGTATCGGAGATAATCAGAGTTTCGGTCGTATCAGAAGTAAAGGAGATAGGGCATTATTTGGCGGAAACACAACGCAAGATATGAAGTTGCGACTAAAAATACCGCGAGGAAGACCTTTAGCTGACTTTTTGCCAACAATAACGATAAAAGCAAAAGATTTTGCAAATGAAATAACTAATTTCAATATAAAAAAAGATGCTATGAGAACAGAAGACAAAATAAGCATTGAACATATACAAAACAATACTGATGTCCGTAATTTATTGATAAAGCGTAACATACAGCCAGAAAATTTACCGCCGGCAGAAGACATAAAAAAAATAGAACGTCGGCTTAAATCCGAAAAACAAAAATTGCCTAACAACATTAAAAAGTTTGAAATAACAAGGCAGAATAATTGTTAAGGCATTAAATGAGCGCTGATAATTCGGCAAGCTTTCAATATCGGCATATCCACTCAACTCATTTCCCACCCATTGCTTAAATTCCGGGCTTCCTAATCGAACCGCAAAAACTTTACATTTCCTGAGTAAAACAGCCAAATCTATATTTGAATCAATTGCGTCATTCTGTATTTCTTTTAATAGAGACATGTTGTTTTTCCTTTACGCTCTAACAGTATTAATATATAGCAGTTTTGTATCTTAATTAAAAAGAATCCCTTTATTTTTTGCATTTAACTATCTTTAATAATCAAGCTTTTCTATCTTCCAGCTGTTCTACAAAAGCCTCAATCTTTGTTTTTGTTTGCTCGTCCGATACAAGCCTTAAATCGTTCAAATCTCCGTTAATCGTAATAAAAGGCAGCCCCGTATCCTTTTCTATTCTTTGTGGCATACCGTAACGGCAGTTAGAATTATTCGGACAGGTTTTTGCATCATGATAAATAATACCGTCCGCTTTAAAAAATTTTGCCATATCCTTAATATATTTTTCTTTATACTCTTCGGATCTTGTAATAAACAAAGAAACATAAACCCTTGCCATACTCTCGAAAGGTTTATCAATATCAAAGTCTTTAAAAATCCAACTATTGCAATAAGTGGACGCAACAATACAGGCTTTAAGATTTTCAAACAATTCCGAATAGCTTCTAAGTCTTCCCCATACAGGCATACCGTCCCAATAAATTCTAAATTTTTCGTCAGGAACGCATCCTTCGTTGTTTTTAATTTTTTGATGAAGCTCTTTTATAAGCTTTTGATAACATAAATTTGCCGCATCGGTTCCTCTTCCCACAACAGCCGCTCCCATAAGAGTAACCGAATCAAAAAAACTCAACGGAGACGGAATAGTTGCCGCAGAATTTAAAACCTCTTCCCATAAAGCGGAACACTTCATAGACAACAACATTGTTTGTTTTAAAAAATCAAAATCCAATTTTACGCCGGCAACAGCTTCCAACGGTTTTATAAGGTCTTTAATCTGCAACGCTATGGAAGGAATATGAGAATCCGTAACGTCTGTTACGCAATTGTAAGTATTTATCCCTATTACCGGAACATTATACTTTCTGCCGTACCAACAAAACCAATCCTGAACATCTCTGCATTGATTTGTATTAAAAACCAAAATATCAGGAGCAGGCGGACTTTTAATGGTTTTATAAGCTTTTTCCAAAGGAGAAACCCCCGCAAGACAAGCCCCGATATCCGAGGTAAGATAAGAGCAAATATCCGGCGAAAATCCTATTGCATTAGCGTTTGGAATAAAATCCGCCGCAGTTTTGGAGGCTCCTATCATAGCGGAATGAGTTTCAGGAAAATATACCAAAAAACCTAATGCCCGCAAAAGTTCGGCAGGACCTACGCTTGTGCACCAAGCAATTTTTTTGGATTTTGTTTTTGACGCTTCGTCAAGCTCGTAATAATAATCTGCCATAAATTTATTCAATACCGATGCGCTTTTAAGTCTTTTACTCATTTTAACCCCTTTTTTTATCTTATTCATCAACCTGATTTAATGCAAAATTAATAATCTGCCCGCTTAATCTAATGCCTTGCGCCTGCATTTTATCAATTGCCTCTTTTAGTATTAAAGCATGTCCCTCTTTTTTTGCGCGAATCATTATTCCAAGCGACCCGGTAAGCTTTAAACCGTTAAACGCGCAATGCGTCTGCCGACAGTTTCATCTATACAAACGGTTTCAATATTTTCGTTAATTGCGGTTTGTATTACGGAACGCTCCCCCAAATCCAAAGAGTTTTGTAAATAAGGCTGAATTAATATCGGACTGCTCTTTTTTATTAGAAAATCCGCTTTTATAAATTCTTGAATACCAAAACCGATTGACCCGCCCGCTAAAATTTCTTTGCATATTTCAAACGGAACTATTACCTCTTTATATAAGGATTTTAAGATGTTTAAATCCTATAAAGCTGCAATAAGAGATAAAATAAGACCTGTATTAATAACTATTCTGTCGGTTT
Organism: Deltaproteobacteria bacterium; assembly: GCA_019306065.1. GTDB lineage: Bacteria > Desulfobacterota > Desulfobacteria > Desulfobacterales > JAFDMD01 > JAFDMD01. The sequence goes on along the minus strand of JAFDMF010000001.1, from coordinate 107,398 downwards.
TAAGCATTTTTTATATCTTCTATAAGATCATCTTCGGTTATGTCGATCATAGGAACATTAAACCTATAAAGATTTGTTAAAAATAAAACGCTCTGGATTCCCGCAAGTTTTGCCGCCATACCGGAAGATAACCGTTTCAATTCAAACAATTTTACAGCCATCGCCATTTTAGCCTCTTCTTCAAACGACTTTCTATCTAATTGAAGCGAATCAAGCCAATTTTGCGGATATTTTATATTTAATTGATGTTCCATAGAACCTTCTTTTCCTCTTTTTATATTTATTCCTTTATATTGGCAAGAATTTAAAACAAATTGCGTATAAAATAAAAGTAAGCCGCAAATTAAGAAAAGAGAGCAAAAACATGCTTGAACAGGCAAAAAAAAGATAGAAGAAGAGATTGAAAAAAAATATGAGAATAATTTTTAAAAAACCGTTGTAAATTTAAAAACAGCGCAACAATTTTAAAAACCAAATGACAATTGACAAAAAACGTTTCATAATATAAAAAACTGCGCTAAAATCATATTGTTTAGGCAAATATTATAAAAACAGGACAATATTTTATTATTACCCGTAATTAAAACCTATTTTGCATAAAAAAAATTTATACAAAATTAAATAAATAGTAATGGCAATATAAATAAAAAAATGCCTATTATTATATTATAAACATAAAAACAAAGGAAAAAATGAGCAGAACAGTCCCGAGAAAGGAAGCAGAGCTTATAAAATTTGCAAACAGTATAATATCAGGATTAAAAGCAAAGCCCGACATTTTTAATAACCCGCCCGTAAATTATAATCAGATAAAAGATATTGCAGATGAATTTAAAGCTTCCAAAGAGGATACCGCACAAAAAAAAGCGGCTTATAAAAATTCTCTTATAATTAAAGATAAAAACTTCAAAACTCTTTATAACAACCTTGTATATGTTGCAAAATATTGTATTAGAACCGCAAAAAACAATAAATCGGCTCTTACTACAATAGGCTTGAAATACGGAAGAAAAACTCCCGAAGCTCCCGGACAATGCCTTAATTTGACAATTACAAAACAGAAAATAGGAGCAATAACTTTAACTTGGAAAAAGCCCCGAAAATGCGGAGCAGTAAGAGCATACATAATACAACGTAAAGAATCCGACGTAAATTCCAATAAATGGGAAAATATTTGGACGGAACATGCAAAACAGGTAAAAATTAAAAATCAGCCGGAAGGCAAAACCTTTGATTATAGAGTCCGCTCTATAAATACATTAGGCTTGGGATTGCCGAGCAATGTTGTTAGCGCAAAGTTTTAAAAGCAAAAAAATACGGAGATACAAAGTTTTGTCCCGTCTTTCGCCCTAATATTATCGGATTAACAAATTACTATGATTAAAAATTCGGTATTATTAAGAGACGTTGCATGCAACGTCTCTACCGCTTTTTATATGTTTCGATAAAAAAATCAAAAACCGCTTGTTTTATACCTTTGACCCTTTGCATCTCCGATTAAAAGTTTTTTTCAACGCAGCAAACGGGCAAACTACAAAGTTATGCAGCCTGTTTTTTTTAGATGTCGTAATATAACATAAACTCATACGGATGCGGACGAAGTTTTATGGGATTTACCTCTTTTTCCATCTTATATTCAATCCACTTGCTTATAACGTCTTCGGTAAATACATCTCCTTTTAATAAAAACTCGTTATCCTCTTTTAACGCCAAAAGCGCATCCTCAAGGGAGCCGGGAGCGGAAGGAACATTTGCAAGCTCTTCCGGAGGTAGATCGTATATGTTTTTATCCAAAGGTTCGCCCGGCTCTATCTTATTTTCTATTCCGTCTAATACAGCCATTAAAACTGCCGAAAAAGCCATATATCCGTTACAAGATGGATCAGGCGTTCTAAATTCTATTCTTTTTGCCTTTGCAGCGTCCGAATACATCGGAATTCTCACGGCAGCGCTTCTGTTTCTGCCGGAATAGGCAAGATTTACCGGAGCCTCGAAACCGGGCACAAGTCTTTTGTAAGAATTTGTAGTTGGGTTTGTAATTGCGCAAAGGGCTTTGCAATGTTTAAGTATTCCGCCTATTCCATAAAGAGCCGTATCCGAAAGCCCCGCATATTTATTTCCTGCAAATAACGGGCTGCCTTCTTTCCATATGCTTATATGTGTGTGCATTCCGGAGCCGTTATCTCCGAAAAGCGGTTTTGGCATAAATGTAACGGTATGATTGTGTTGGTTTGCAACATTTTTTAAAACATATTTAAACCACACCATTTGATCGCCCATTTCAAGAAGAGGTTTGAATCTCATATCTATTTCCGCCTGTCCTGCAGTGGCAACCTCGTGATGCTGACATTCTACGTCTATTCCTAAATTTTCCAGAGTAAGCATCATTTCGGAGCGCATGTCTTGAAATTTATCGACAGGCGGAACAGGAAAATACCCTTCTTTATGCCTTGGTTTGTATCCGAGGTTAGGAAACTCTTCTCTGCCTGTATTCCACGCTCCTTCCATAGAATCTACGCTGTAAAAGGATTCGTTTGCCGAAGTGTTGAAACGTATATCGTTAAAGATAAAAAATTCGGCTTCGGGCCCAATATATGCGGTATCTCCTATTCCTGTGCTTTTAAGATATGTTTCCGCCTTTTTTGCAATGTATCTCGGGTCTCTCGAATAAGGACGCCGAGTAAACGGGTCTGCAATGTTGCCTATAAGAACAAGTGTGGGAACTTTAAAAAAAGGATCGATTTTTGCGGTTAAAGGGTCCGGTATTACAAGCATATCGCTTGCATCGATTGATTTCCACCCTCTTATGCTGGAAGCGTCAAATCCAAAGCCGTCTTCAAAGCTATCTTGATTAAGTTCGCTTATAGGAACCGAAAAATGCTGCCATATTCCCGGAAAATCCATAAATCGAATGTCCACTACCTTTATGTTTTTTTCTTTGGCATACTCTAATACTTGGTTTGGTTTCATTTTGTTTTACTCCTTTTTAAAAACTCTTGCACAATAAAAAATTTTGTTTATTTACAAGGCGCTCGAAAATTTTAACTGCAGGAATAGATGAACTATTTTGAGGATTAAAATTTGAGCGCAACGCAGAAAATAAGCAAAAGAAGAAGTTGCGCAGCGTTTTTTTTAAATTGCATCCTTGCCTTTTTCGCCTGTTCTTATTCTTACGGCTTCTTCTACGGGCATTATAAATATTTTACCGTCTCCGAGTTTGCCGGAGCTTGCTTCGCTGCAAATAGTTTCCGCTACTTTTTGCGCCATATCATCTTCGGCTACAATCTCTATTTTTATTTTAGGTATAAAGTCAACCACATATTCCGCGCCTCTATAAAGTTCCTGATGCCCTTTTTGTCTTCCGTAGCCTTTTACTTCGGTTATGGTCATCCCTTGTATTCCTATTTTATTTAAAGCCTCTTTTACGTCGTCAAGCTTAAACGGCTTTATTATTGCTTCTATTTTTTTCATTTTTTTTACTGTCTCCAATATTATCTCTGATATTTAATTTTTTTTACAACAAGACAACCAGCCGCTATTATTCATATATTTACATTTTATTAAAAGCCGTTATTATCCATGTGCTCCCCTATAATTTACTCTTTCTGTCATGTGCCTATTTATGTTATAAATTATTTGGTTTATTAATTCCACCCTCTCATTTTGTGTGTGTTCCTCCGGAAATGAAATAGGAACAGGCAACCCTCCTCGAATATTTCTACAGGTTTGATTTGCTGCTCCTGTCCCTTTATTCTGATTAACTTCTACCCAATCGTTATCACTTCGTTTTTCAAGCAACGGCATATAGCCATCATTATCATGAAAACCGCAACGATATTCAACGTCTTGAGCATCTTGAAAATAAACTCCAAAAAATTTAAACTTCATATTGTTAAACTCCTTTTTAATCTTTTGATACTTACTAACAAATTACAATAAGTATTCTTTTTCATAATCATAACGAAACCGATCAATACTTATAAGTTTGTCCTCTCTTTGAACATGCCAATAAGTCCATCCGTTATAACTTTCTTTTTGCAAAATTTTTGCGCTTGTTTTGTGAATTGATCCGGCTTCGCCGTTATATATAACAGATGCGTCCGCAAAAACCTGCGCTTTATATTCTTTATCCGCCGAATACAGATTCTCTCCGATTTTAACGTAACCTTTTTCGATAAGGTTTCCGACGGTAACCTTCGGCTTTTTTCTTTCTATTTTATATTGCAGCAAGGGTTTATCAAGCGGTTTAATCTGCTTTAATCTTTGTTTTGCTATTTTTATGTAAGCCTGTTTATTATCAAACGTAATATATTTTCTTCCGAGTAGTTTTGCAACTGCCGCGGTTGTTCCGCTGCCGCAAAAAGGATCTAAAATAATATCGCCCGGATTTGACGTTGAAAGGATTATTCTTAAAAGTAATTCTTGAGGTTTTTGTGTGGAGTGGGCTTTTTGTCCGTTTGTTTTTATTCTTTGTTTGCCGTTGCATATTGGTATTAACCAATCGCTTCTCATTTGTAAATCGTCATTGCTTGTTTTCATTGCTTGATAATGAAAAGTATATTTCGATTTTTCCGATTTTGCCGCCCATATTAATGTTTCGTGCGCATTGGTAAATCTTGTTCCTTTAAAATTAGGAATTGGGTTATTTTTTATCCAAATTATATCGTTTAATATCCAAAAACCTATGTCTTGTAATATTTTTCCTACTCTAAATATATTATGATATGTTCCTATTACCCAAAAACCGCCTGTATCTTTTAATACTCTGCGGCATTCTTTTATCCAAAGAAGCGCAAAATTATCGTATTGCTCTTTGGATTCAAACTTATCCCAATCATCATTAACCCCATTTACCTTTGTTTGATTTGGTCTGTAAAGTTCGCCGTTTAACTGCAAATTATAAGGCGGATCCGCAAAAATCAGGTCAACCGAGTTATCCGGTATCTTTTTTAACAACTCAATACAGTCGCCTTTATAAATTTTATTTAATTCCAACTTTCCAAACATTTTTCTCCGATATGATGTGTTTCCGTTTGTTTCTGTTTAAATGTTTTTAATAATGAGAGACTCTTCTGTTTATATTTAAGATAGATAGATACAAAGTTTTGTCCCGTCTTTTAATCAAATATTATCAAATTAACAAATTGCTACGATTAAAAATCTGTTTATTATGTAAAAACGTTGCAATGCAACATCTTTACCGCTTTTTATATATTCCGATAAAAAAAATTAAAAACGGTTTTACTTTATATTTTTGCAACTCTCTTACTTCATCTTATCCCACAATTTCAAACCCATTTGGCGCGCATAAATAAGTATATCGTCTTCATTTACAAGGATTGTTTGTTTGTTCTCTATTATAAGCTTTCCGTTTGCAATAACGCTTTGTATGTGTGAAGAATCTATCCCGAATATAAAATGCCCTAAAAAGTTGTCGGCAGTAACCTCTGTAGGAGAATTATAATCTAATATCAGAAGATTGTTTTCGCCGTCTCCTTTAAAACCGGATTTTTCTATATAATGATGGATGTTTCTAAAACGGGCGTATATTGTATCCATCCCGACGTTTTCTATGCTTTGTCCCGCAAAAAAAGCCGCCTTTGCGCTTCTTAACATGTCGCTGTGCATTCCGTCTGTTCCAAGCATTACATTGTTTGTTACGGCGCTGTAATCCGCAAGCCCTACGTTGTTGTTTTGATTGCTCTCTATATTTTCCGCAACCCATACGCCGGAATCCTTAATAAGCTTTTTTTCGTTTTGATTAAGATGGATACAGTGAGATAATATGGTTTTGGGAAGGTTTAACGCTCCGAAATTATATAATCTTTCAACTACTCTTATACCGTAATCTTTTAAGCAGTCTTCCTGATCCGCTTTGTCTTCCGCAACGTGTATGTGTATTCCGGTATTAAATTTTTCTGCAAGTAAAATTGCCTGTTTTAATAGCGTATCTCCTATGGTAAATGAGGCATGAAGCCCTATGTGTCCTTGTTTTCCGGAATTAAGATAGTTTTGATGCTCTTCTAACCCTTGCTGTTTGGATTTTTCGCCGTCTCTGTCCGAAAGCTCGTAACATAACAAAGAAGATACCCCTACTTTATCAAATGCGTCCGCTATTGTAAAAAGGGAATCTTTTACCGCGAAAGGAGAGGCATGATGATCTATTACAAAGGTAACCCCGTTTTTTGCGCAAAATATTGCGCAGGCAAGCGCGCTTGCCTCTATCATTTCAAGATTAAGGCATTTATCAAGATGCCACCATATATATTTAAGTATCTCTTTAAAATTTGCGGGGATTTTTTTGGGAGCGCCCATTCCTCTTGCAAGCGTAGAATATATGTGATGATGCCCGCATCCGAAAGATTTGGTTACTATTTTACCCGCACAGTCTATTATTTTATCTTCCGGCGCTAATTTATTTTGTTCCGGCGCCTTTTCTATAAATTGAATCGCTCCGTTATATCCTTCGGTTACTTTTATATCTTTTTTTATTATTTCAAAACTTTTCCAATCTATAAATGTAGGATTTTTTAAATATAGGGTCATTTTTGGTTTCTCCAACGAAATTTTATCATTCTTTTTTGTGATTAACTGTTACCTGCTAAAGTTCATCATAATATGATGAAGGGTAAAAATCTCTTTTTTTATATTATTCTTTTTTGTTCTTAGATGTATGCTGTTAAATGTATTTTTATTGTTTTCTATTGAATTTCGAATAATATATTTACCGGTTAACTCTCCTATGGCGTTATTATCAAAAACCTGATGTAGCTCTTTTATTATTTTTTCTATTATCGTATCTGTTTTACCTTTTATTATAAAACCTATCGTGCCGCCGCAATTTAAATTTTTTGCATACTTATATATCATATAACGATAAACTCCTCCGTCCTGTTTAGATTCGTTATAAACATATTCTTTTATAGATGTTGATGTCTCGTCAAGATTTTTGCATTCAAAAGAAAAGTATTTGCCTTGCCAATCGCTATGTTCAAATTTAAGATCGTAAAATCCGCCGTTTTCTGATTTCGGCTCTCTATTTACTTTAAATCCATGAGTATCAAATTGTTCGTCGTTTTTAAGCCATTTTTCTATCAGTTTTTTTATTGCTTCTTCTATCTCCGCTCTCTCTTTTTCCTTCTCTTTTTCAACCAATTTTATAACTTCGGCGCTATCAATTTTTTTATAAAATTGTAATATATGAAAAAATATATAATCTTTCCAGACATCATCGTGAAATGTTCTCAATTGTCTTCTGCTGTCCGGCATCTTTTCTGTTTTTGGTAATATGATATGTTTTTTATCTTCTATCATTTAAATCGTCTTAATATTTCCTGCCCATCTTCAAAAGCTTTTGTTTTTGTCCAGCTTTGGTATTGATTATTCTTAATTATATAGATGGAATCTTCGCCGAAGATTTTTTCGCGCATTATAAGAAGAGTTTCTTCAGTATTTTCTTTTAATACCTGATTAATAATAAACCGCAGGCTTTTTTTAACCGCAGGCTGCCGGCTGCTACTGCTATTAATATTTATCTCTTTATTTCTGTTTTTGGTTTCTTCTTTTTTTGTATCGTTAAAATATACTGCCGCAGCCGTTAAACCAAAAGGCAAATTCTTTCCGATGTATGTTTCAATAGTAAAATCATCTTCAAAATAAATCTCTATAGCGTATCTTAAAGTTTTTTTATATTCTGTTAAATCATTGTTAGTTACCTCTTTTTTATCCGAAAAAAAATCTTTTATTCTTCTTTTTTCAAGATAACCAAGATCATATAAATCACAAACCAAATCATTTAATTTATCTGCTATTTTTCCTTTATACTCATAAATGCCGTCGGAAAGTTTTTTGCTTATATCTGTAATCTCATTTTTTATATCCTGATCTATATATTTTGGAATCGGGATGTTTTTAATATTATCTTTGTTTATTTTAGGATACTGACTCCCATAACGCTTTACATGGACAATGTTAAGATAATAATTAATGAGGTAAGAGTTCAAAATAGCCGCTATTAAATGATAATCTTTTTTTTCTTTTAATCTAATGGAAAAAACGCTGTCCGAAAAGCAAACCATATTATCGATTAGATATACAGGAAAGATATATTTATTATTAAAATTAAACGACACGCGTCTTAGTAATAATTTGTCTCCGTTAAAAAAATCTATCTCTTTATTTCTTCTGAATTTTTTGTCCAATATGTCTTTTTTGCTAATATATATATTTTCATTCGCTCGAAAGTTGTCAATATCTTTGTATTCAATATATGGGACAGAATATTTTTCATCTTTATAGTCTCTTATATATTTTGCCTTATCATCATCAATTAATTTTAATCGCTCTTGCTTTGATAATGAATCATAATATTCAGAAGTTATATTCAATTTTTTACAAATTATATCTTTTCCTGTTATTCTCATGCCTACGGCAAATCCATAATAATTGTCCGGCAAAATATAATCCGCAAATTTATTATTGTTATTAAGTTTTTTAATTAATTTTAAATCAAATTCATTGCCAAACAGAAATACTCGCAGCTTTATTTTTTCATTTAATATATCTTTTTGTTTTATTTCAAAGCTTTTATTTTCGTCAACTATTAATATGTCGGAAAATATTTCGCGCTCAATCGGATAATAATTAAAAGTATTATTATCCATCGGACTATTATTAAATATAACTGTAACTACGCTTTCTTTTGATTTGGCAAAGAGTATATCTTTTACTTTTGATAACTCGTAAAACTTTTTTATTCGGTAATAGTTAAAAAAGAATTTTTGAAAAGATGCCGATTTTTCATTATAGAAATTAGACCCGTTTATTACAAATCCGAAATTAGTATCTAGCTTTGCCCAGTCTTTTATTCTTAGCATAAAGCATTGCGATATTTGTTTATGCCCTATGATTTGTTTTGCGATTAAGGTTTTGCCGTCAATTTTAGTTTTATATTTTTCCAAAAAATTATGCTCTTTTTTATCTCTATCTTTTTTGATTTGGAAAAAAGGCGGATTGCCTACTATATAATCGAATTTTTTATTTTTATGCGGAATCTTTTCCTCTTCTATTTCAAGCGAATTTGCAGTTATGATATTGTCTGAAAAATCGTAAGGAAATATTGGAGGCGAATCCGGTTTTTCAAGTCTGTTTTTAATAAATTCTTTTATCTCTTTGGGATCAATATCTTTTAATAATTCCAAATATAAAGAAAAAATAGCTATTCTGCGGGCAATATCCTCTTTTTCGATGCCAAAAATATAATCTTTTATTAATCTGTTTCTATGCTTTATAATTTGGATTGTAACATTTGATTTGAGCGGATTTAATTGTAACAGCTTCCGAAAAGCAAAAATTAAAAATATTCCGGAACCGCAGGAAGGATCAAGAACTGATCCTTTTTTTTTAATAGTATCATCTATAATTAATTGCGCTAGGTTTTGCGGGGTATAAAAAATACCCTGTTTAATCTGCTTTTTTTCTAAAAACACCTCATATATCCGGCTTATAAATTCTATAGGCATAACGTCGAATTTAAAATCAAATAGATTTAACTGCTTCGTTTTAAAATCTTTTTGAGAAATCATATCGCAGATTAATTTTAAAATTTCAGGAGTTAAATCATTAGGGCTAATAGAAGGTTTTTGAAAAAGAATATTATTAAAATTTTCGTTTATTTCCTTAAACAACCGGTTGATTTTATCAGTTTCATCATTTTCTAAAAACTTTTTGTAGCCGGTTTTGGAATCGTCAAAATAATATTTATAAAAATAGGAATTAATAATATGCCTATCTTCCAAAAATTTTATAAATAAGGTTCTATCTATAAGCGCTTGAACGGTTTTTTCAATATCATCAGCCGTTCCGTTTTTTTCGTATTCTGTAATTAATTGTTTCCTTAAATTTTTTAAGGTTTCGATTAATTTTTTATCTAATGTTTTACTTTTTTTTATTTTATCTGAAAATTCGGAATAATTAAGCCAAAACAAGCCTGATTTAAACTGCCATTTGCTAATTTTTTCTATCTGATTGCTATCCTGCTCGTCTCCTTTAAAACTTGCTATTTTTATCTCTTTTTCTCTTGGATTTGTTTTAGCGTAAAAAAGGGCTGCAATAAAAGATTTTTTCTCTTTTTTTAAAGTAAAATATAGATGATATTTATTTTCATTCCATATATATCTTTTTATTTGAAATAATTCTTCTTGAGTAAGCGGAGTATTAATTACATAAAAGGATGTATAAGCATTTTTGGGGCAGTCATAAACAAATACTTTATTTTGTAACTTTTCGGAAAGATATTCATTTTCGGAAAGGATTATTTTTTTCGGTTTTATATCCGAATTCTCTTCTCCAAAATTAAAGCCTCTTTTTTGAAAAAATTCTTTTATATTAAACATATCAACACATTACCTGCTCTATAATAAATTTTAAGGGATAAATATTATTTCATGTTGATAATATTTTTTCAATCTTTATTTTTTTGAGGCGCGATATTAAAAATTTTTATATCGTCAAATTATTGCTCTTTCCCCGCCGCCTGCTCAATCGCGCATACAATAGCCTCGTATCCGGTGCATCTGCATAGGTTGCCTGCATGCTCTTTTCTTATTAAACCTCTATCTATTTTTCTGCCTTTATTTTTTTCAACAAATGCGGTTGAGGTCATTATAAAGCCGGGGGTGCAAAATCCGCATTGAACCGCTCCTTTATCAACATAAGCCTGCTGAACCGAAGAAAGTTTTAAGCCTTTGGCTTCTCCTTCCGCTGTGCGGATTATTTTTCCGTCCGCCCAAACGGCAAGATATATACAGGAATCTATTGGTATATTATCTACTAAAATCGTGCAGGCTCCGCATTCTCCTACTCCGCAGCCATGTTTTATGCTTGTATAACCGTTTTCTCTTAACATATCCTGCAAAGAGGCTCCGTATTCGACATTGCAGGTGATTTCCTCTTTATTTACAGTGCATTTTATCTCTTTAAAAATTTTGCCCATAAAAAATATATCTCCGTTTTCAACTCCGTTTTTTTATAATTTTTGCAAGTTTTATTATATCTTCCGACAAACCAAATATTTCTTTTAAAATTAAACTTGGTCTTACGCCGGCAAAAGCGCTTAAAACAAGCCTTAATTTATTTTTGTTTTTTAAATCTATTTCTTTGGTAACCTTTTTTAAATCAACCTCTTTATCTTTCCCTTTATAACTTGTCTTTTTTATTATTAAATTATCAAGCTTTTTAAAATCCAAAAGTTTTAATTCGTCAAATATTTCATGTTTAAGGGTAACCTCGTAAATTTCTTCGTCGGCTCGGACGCTTTTTTTATATTCTTTAAAATCATAAACAAAAAGCCCGCTCGGAAGCTCTTTGTTTAAATTTTCGACTATTTCCTGCGGAGTTATTTTATCTAAAACCGTTATATTCATAGTTTCCGCTTCGCTTTCCATGCCGAGAGGCAAACTGTCTTCAAAAGAGACTTTTGGCATAGGATGAAAACCGGAAGAGAATTTTACCGAAATTTTTGCTCTTTTTAACGCCCTTAAAAATATTTTTGCCATTTCAAGATGCCCGAAAAATTTTGCGTTATCCTTTTTTGAAAATAACAGGCTGTATTTTTTATAAGCCGGAATATCCGGTTTATCCGCCGATTTTTTCTCTTCAAGATATTTGTCGCAGTCTGTAAATATTTCCGGGGCGATTTTTTTAAAATCGCATACCCCGCATTCGGAACATTTATGATCTTTGCAGCTTGGAGTAGTTTTTTGAGCAAACGCATTATTTAATTCTTTTATTAAAAATTCTTTGCCAACTCTTGTATCTATATGATCCCAGCAAAGCGGCTCTTCTGTTTTAAGTTGCCCGTAAATATAAAAATCCAGATCTATTCCGGTCTCCTCCAAAGCTTTTTTCCAAAGCGTAAAATCAAAATGCTCGCTCCATCCGTCAAATACGCAGCCGTTTTTATAAGCGGAAAGAATTAAAGCGGAAAGCCGCCTGTCTCCTCTTGAAAATAATCCTTCCAAAACGCCTGTCTGCGGATTGTGCCATTTAACGCGCACTCCTCGGATGTTAAGATTATCTCTTATAATATTAAGACGTCTTTCAACTTCGTTTATGGATAACTGCGGCTCCCATTGAAAAGGAGTATGCGCCTTTGGAACAAAGTTGGAAACGCTTACGTTAATATTGCCTCTATTATATTTTTTCTCTTTTAAAACCGCTTTTATTCTTTTTACTAATTCTATTAATTCAAAAATATCTTCGTCCGTTTCCGTAGGCAAGCCTATCATAAAATACAGTTTTATTAACTGCCAGCCAAGCCCGAAAGCGTTTAAAACCGTATTTTCTATCTGTTGGTAGGTTATATTTTTATTTATTACGTTTCTAAGTCTTTGACTTCCGGCTTCCGGAGCTATGGTAAAACCTGTTTTTCTTATTTTTTTAATAAGATTCATCATCTCCGGGGTTAAAGAATCGGCTCTCATAGAAGGAAGCGAAACCGCAACTTTTTGGGGCGCAAAAAAATTTACCGTCTGCTCTATAAGCCGGTTTAAACAACCGTAATCTCCTATGCTTAAAGATAATAAAGATAATTCTTCGTATCCTGTGGAAGCCGCTCCCTTTTTACATAATTCGGATATGGTTTTTAAGCTTTTTTCTCTAACGGGTCTGTATATCATTCCAGCCAAACAAAATCTGCATCCCGCGCTACATCCTCTTGCCACTTCTATTTTTAATCTGTCGTGGATAGGTTTTCCGTAAGGAATAATCGGCATTTCCGGAAAAATAGCATTATCAAAATCGGATATAACCGCCCGTTTAATTTTTTTATGATGCGAATATTTGGGCGTTAAGCTGCAAAAACCGTCGCTGTATTCCGCTTTAAAAAAAGAGGGTATATATACCCCTTCTATTTTAGACCATTCATATAAAAAATCTTTTTTATCTTTTGCTTTCTTTTTTTTTAATCGGATAAGAGTATCTGTCATAGCCAAAAGCGTCTCTTCTCCATCTCCTATTGCAAAAGCATCAAAAAAATCTGCTACAGGCTCCGGGTTTGAAGCGCAGGGACCTCCGCCTATTATAAGGGGGAATATATCTTTTCTTTCCGAAGCAAAAAAGGGAATATCCGCAAGATCAAGCATTAAAAGAATATTTGTATAATTTAATTCATAAAGAAGCGAAAACCCTATTATATCAAAACGTTTTAAAGCTCTGCCTGTTTCAAGCGAGGATAGTAAAACCTTTTTTTTTCTTAAAAGCTTTGCCATATCAATATCCGGCGCAAATACTCTTTCTGCGGCAACCTCCTTTTTTTTATTTAAAATATTATAAAGTATCTGTATTCCCAAATGGGAAGTTCCGATTTCATATAAGTCCGGAAAAGCAAGAAGAACAGACGCCGAAATATCGGAATAATCCTTTTTTATACTATTTATTTCGGAACCTGTATATCTCGCGGGCTGTTTTACAAAAGGTAGTATTTCTTGAAGTTTGTTATCAATCATGTTATCAATTTTAAGTTTTTTTTTATTTTCGTATTTAGTAAACAATTATAATATAAAAAAGTAAGTATGACAACATGACAAAAAAAAAATATTTTTTAACGGGTTTTTTTTCGTTTTTGGCTATTCTTATTCCTTACATATGTTTCGGGCAATCTTATGAAAGAAAAACTCCTGTAGTAAATGCGGTGAAAAAGGTAAGTCTGGCGGTAGTAAATATAAGCGTAGAATACTCGGTAAAAGCCAGGCCTAATCCTTTTGGAGGATTAGGCGGTTTTGATTCCTTTTTCGATAATTTTTTCAAAGATTTTTTTGAACCCGGATTTGAAAAAAATTTTAAAAGAAGCTCCGTAGGATCAGGAGTAATTATAGACGGAAAACGAGGCTATATTCTTACTAACGCGCATGTTATCTCAAAAACAAGCAATATTACGGTTACCTTAAAAGATAACTACGAATTTAAAGCAAGAGTAATAGGAATGGATCCGGATTCGGATATAGCGGTGCTTCATATTGAATCAAAAAAGATTCTTCCTTCCATTAAGATGGGAACATCCGACAATCTGATGATAGGTGAAACCGTAATAGCAATAGGAAATCCTTTTGGTTTTTCCCATACCGTTACTACTGGCGTAATAAGCGCCTTAAAAAGAAGCATAAAAACAAACGACAGAGTTTTTAATAATTTTATTCAAACCGATGCCTCCATTAATCCGGGAAACAGCGGGGGCCCTCTTCTTAATATCAACGGAGAGCTTATAGGAATCAATACCGCAATTTATGCAAAAGCCCAAGGTATAGGATTTGCAATACCTATTAATACGGCAAAAAGAATTATATCCGATTTAATTCTTCACGGCGAAGTGATTCCTGCGTGGACTGGCATAATTGTTCAGGATATAGACGCGGAGACTGCAAAATATTTCGGTATTCCTAAAAACAGCGGGGTTTTGATTAAAGCAGTGGAAAAAAAGAGCCCCGCTTTTGAAGCCGGCATTAAAGAAGGCGATATTATTAAAAAAATAGACGGAAATAGCGCCTCTTCGATAATTGATTATACATCCTTTATAAAAGAGCATTCTGCTGGAGATATTATTAAACTTGAGATACTGCGAAATAAAAAAATAAAAACCGTATCTATAAAAATAAAAGCTTTTCCAAAAAATTTTGCACAGGAATTATCCCTTTCGCTTTTCGGAATACGGATAGCAGATCGAAATGAAATAAAAGGGGTTGAAATAATGAAAATAAATCCGAATTCATATCTTGCGAAAATAGGCGCTAGACAAGGGGATATAATCCGCCAGATTGACGAAAATACCATTGATAATAAAAAAAATTTTTATAAAGCGGTTGTAAAGTATAGAACAAAAGATACAGTAGTGGTTTTAATTCAAAGAGATCGACAGTTTTATTATGTTACGGTCAGATTGTCTCGTTAACGGCGTTGTCTTCCGTTTTACTGATCTGGATAAACGGCTTTTTATGGCTATGAGTAAAATACGTTTTTTTGAGAAAAAATACGGCATTAACTTGTCGGAACTGAATAAAAAAGGGCTTCCGAACAACGCTGATTATGAAATGAATGAAAACTATATAATTTGGGGTCATTGAAGCGAAGCCGCCGAGAAAGCCAAAAAACAGATAGCAGAATACGGAGTGATAAGGTAATATGATATGAACTCTATCGAACGAATGTTGAATATAGAAAAAAATTCTGAAACATGCTTGAAAGAAGTACTAAAGATAATTCTTGAATAGAAAATATACGGAGGCTGATGAAACATATAGAAGAATACCGCAATCCTGAAATTTCAAAAAAAATAGCATCCGAAATAAAAAAAAGATGCAAAAAAAAAATCAGACTAATGGAGGTATGCGGAACACATACAACATCCATATTTAAAAACGGAATAAGAAACGTTTTGCCGGATAAAATAACCCTTATATCCGGTCCGGGATGCCCAGTATGCGTTACACCTGTAAACGAAATAGATGCATTTATAGAACTTGCAAATATAAAAAATGTTATTATAGCAACCTTCGGAGACCTTATAAGAGTGCCGGGAAGCAAATCCTCGCTTCAAAAAGCAGGAGCTGCCGGCAAAAATATTCAAGTAGTATCCTCTCCTATAGACGCGGTTAATCTCGCTGCCGAAAATCCGAATAAAAAAATTATATTTTTAGGGGTAGGATTTGAAACAACAGCGCCCGCAATAGCAGGCTCCATAATATTTGCAAAAGAAACAAGCGTTAAAAACTATTTTGTTTATTCAGCCCATAAAACCGTTCCGCCCGCTCTTTCGGCTTTAATGGCGGATAACAACACGGATATTAACGGATTTATACTTCCCGGACACGTATCTATGGTAATAGGTGTTTGCGCCTACCTTTCCTTTTTTAATAATTATAAAATACCATCGGTAATAGCCGGCTTTGAACCTGTTGATCTACTTAACGCCATTCTTATGCTTATAAAACAGATCGAAACAAATTCTTATAAACTTCAAAACGCTTACGAGCGCGCGGTATCTTTTGAAGGCAATAAAAAAGCCCAAGAGCTGATTGCAAAAGTTTTTTATAAAACAGACGCCAAATGGCGCGGAATAGGAATAATAAAAAATAGCGGGGTTAAAATAAACCGGCAGTTTGCGAATTTTGACGCCGAAAAAAAGTTTGATATAAAAACAACAGATGCCCTAAAAGAGCCTAAAGGTTGTTCTTGCGGGCAGATTCTACAAGGCATAATGCGTCCGACGGAATGTCCGCTTTATAAAAAAATATGTAATCCTATAAACCCTATAGGACCTTGTATGGTATCAAGCGAGGGGACTTGCGCGGCGTATTTTAAATATTTTGAGTAAACTCTGCTGCATAACTTCGTAGTTTGCCCGTTTTCTACGTTTAAAAAATTTAGACACAAAAAAGAATGGAGCGGGAGAACGGAGACGGGTTAAAAGGAAATAATAAAAAGATTTCTCCCTTCGGTCGAAATGACAGGAAAAAAATAGATAGGCTATGATTCAAAATAAAATCCATAGAGATGTTGCATGCAACCTCTCTACTTTCCAAATTTCTCAAATATAACTATAAAAAATTAATAATATTTTCGACAAGGAAATAAAACTATGAATAAATCTGACATAATAACGCAGGATCACGGAGGCGGAGGCAAACTTTCTTATAATCTAATATCGGAAATAATCCTCCCTTCATTTGACAACCCCTGCTTATCAAAATTAGACGACGGAGCATCTCTTAATATAAAAGGAGAAAAAATCGCATTCTCTACAGATTCTTATACAGTAGATCCGATCTTTTTTCCCGGAGGCAATATAGGAGATTTATCGGTAAACGGAACGGTAAACGATATATCTATGTGCGGAGCCGCCCCTCTTTATCTTAGTGCTGCTCTTATAATAGAAGAAGGCTTTTTAATATCCGATTTAAAAAAAATAGCTCAAAGTATGAGCAAAGCCGCAAATAAAGCCGGAGTAAAAATCGTAACAGGAGATACAAAAGTGGTTCCAAAAGGGGCTGCGGATAAAATATTTATAAATACCGCAGGAATAGGCTTTATTCCGAAAAACATAAATATATCAGGGCATAATGCCGCGCCAGGAGATAAAATAATATTAAGCGGCACAATAGCAGATCATGGAGTAACAATTTTAACTCAGAGAAAGGGTATAAGCTTTGATACAAACTTAAAAAGCGATTCTGCAGCGTTAAATAAAATAGTGGAAAAAATTGTTTCTGTATCTAATAATATTCACACCTTACGAGATCCTACAAGAGGCGGAGTATCCGCGGTTTTAAACGAAATAGCGATTCAGTCCAAAATAGGAATAAAAATATACGAAGATAAAATCCCTGTAAAAAAGGAGGCTGCCGGAATCTGCGAAATGCTTGGGCTTGATCCTCTTTATATAGCTAACGAGGGAAAATTTATAATATTTGTAGTCAAACAGGATGCAGACAAAATACTTGCAGAGATTAAAAGGGATAAACTCGGACAAGATGCGGTTATTATAGGAGAGGCGGTTTTAGATCATCCGGGCAAAGTTATTATGGAAACCAAAATAGGCGGAACAAGAATAATAGATATGCCTTTGGGAGAACAGCTGCCGAGAATTTGCTGATTGGTTTCTGTAGAAAACCGCCTTATTTTACTTGATTTTAAGCGTTGGATAAAAATTTTAATCCACCGTAACCTCAAGTAAAAGAGGCGGTTCTTATAACCGCATTTAAAAACACATAAAAAATTCTTGCAGTAACTCCCCAGACTTCAAATTTTTTATACGGATATATAAGTTCGAATATATCAAGCTCGCGTTCTTCAAAATTATTTTTTTTATGCGTATCAATCAGATCATAAATAGGAATTTTAATTATTTTCGCTATCTCTTTTTTATCATATATAAGCCTGCTCTCCTGTTTCCAGAAACCTATAAATGCCTGAATATCTATTTGGTTTATGGTTTTATAATATCCAATGGAAGATATGAAATTAATATCTTTTTTTGAGATGTTAATCTCTTCTTTAACTTCTCGGTATGCGGCTTCCAAGCTGTTTTTATCATCCGGGTCAAGAATGCCTCCGGGCAGGGCTATCTGATTTTTCCAAAGATAGCCTTTGTTATCCGATTTTAATATACTTAAAATATACGGGATGTTATCTTGATAAAAGATTAAAAGAAAAACAGAGGCTTCTTTATAAAATTTTTCTTTATTTTTTCTTATCGGTATGTTCTTAAAGGTTTTGGATTTAAGCTGTAATTGAAGTTTCATATTGTTATATTTTATTATAATATTTATTTGTATAGATAGAAAGTTATTTTTTTTATGAAGCAGAGTTTCACGTGAAACATTATACGACGACAAGCCTAAACCGCATTATTAATAAACCAAACTAACACATCTAAAAGCAAATCTTATAAATTGCTCCAAGTCTTTTTCCCAATTTTTATGAGTTTATCATTTAATTTTTCGTTTCGAGCTTCTATTGTTGCAGGTTGAATAAATGCAAAATTGAATAACGTGTCAAGCGTTTCTAATGACCACTCGGCTTCGCCGTTTTCGACGCTTAATATTGTTTGTAATATTCGTCTGCTCATAGCGGCGCTCGCTTTTGGACTAATATCCAATATGGCCGATGCTTCTTTATAATCTTTAGCATATTTTTCCGGAACTTCGGGAGATATGGTTTTTATACTAAATTTAGAAAATATAATCACTGAATTATATGAGGAATCTTTTTTATATGATGTCCACAAACACGTCCTAATTCGTCCGAGTATTTTCCTATAAAGCTTGAAGATACTAACAATATAATTAATTTATGATACCGTATCTAATCTCTTTCCCTGCCTCAATGTTGTAGGCTTCTATTTCTTCTTTATCTTCATAAATAAAATATTTCGTCCAAGTTACGCTTATCGCCGTATCGCAATGCGGGCATTTCATAATCCCCTCCTTTTTATATAGTTTGGGGGTTATATAGTTGGTTTACCAATTATTTGAAGTTAATAAGCGTTATAAAATTCAGCTACAAATAGCTTCCGACGGTAATAAAAATTTTCACTTTTTAAAGCGGATTATTTGCCGATACAAAAATCGGCAAAGATTCGATCCAAAACATCTTCGCTTATCAAAGCCCCTGATATATTCCCAAGAGACTGTAAAGCTTCTTTTAATTCTATGGATATTGTCTCCAGATAACCGTTATTTTTTAATCCTGTAACTCCTCTTTTTAAAGCTTCCGCGGCATTCTGTAATTCTTTTTTCTGCCGCATATTAATAAGAATTGAGTTTTCATTACCTTTATTATCAAAACTGCTTATATATTCTATAATCACATTTTTAAGCGCGGTTATTCCCGTATTATACAAAGAAGATATTTCGACTACAACCGATTTGCTAATTTTTTT
Source organism: Deltaproteobacteria bacterium (assembly GCA_019306065.1). GTDB lineage: Bacteria > Desulfobacterota > Desulfobacteria > Desulfobacterales > JAFDMD01 > JAFDMD01. The sequence goes on along the minus strand of JAFDMF010000001.1, from coordinate 87,966 downwards.
TTTAATTTCAATCAGTATATCCTGTTTTGCAATATCTATTTTATTGATTACGATTATATGGTTTCGATTTTTAAGGGTCTCGTAGATTTCAAAATCTTCGTCGGATAAAGGCGCTGACACGTCTAATAAAAAAAGGGTTAAATCGGCGTTTTTAAGGTATTCTTTTGTTCTTTTTATACCGATTATTTCTACGGGATTTTCCGAAGTATGAATTCCTGCCGTATCGGCTAATATCAAAGGGATTTCCGAAAAATTAATTCTAACCTCTATTATGTCTCTTGTTGTTCCGGGTATATCTGTAACTATAGCTTTTTGAGTCCGGACAAATCGGTTTAAAAGGCTGGATTTGCCTACATTAGGGCGTCCAGCTATAGCAATAGTGTATCCGTCTCTATAAAAAGAAGCATTTTCATAAAATTCGATTATAGGAGATATTTCATCTTTTATTATTTTATTTATAGAATCAATTAAAGCCGAAGCATTTAAATCATCTTCCAAATCATCTAAAAAATCAATTGCAGCCTCTATTTCAGATAAAACCGCCTTTATTTTATCTGAAACTTTATCGGTTTTTTCTTTAAGGCTGCCAGCCGACTGAGACGCGGCAAAATAAAGCGCCTTTGAATTAGAAGCGTTGATTATATCAATAACCGCTTCCGCTTGAGTTAAATCTATTCTTCCGTTTAAAAATGCTCTTTTTGTAAATTCTCCCGGAGAAGCCGTTTTTATTCCGTAATTTAATATGAGATTTAAAACCGATTTCGAGGCTGAGGTTCCTCCGTGAGTATGGATTTCAACTATATCCTCTTTTGTATAAGAATTAGGCGCTTTCATATAAACGAATAAAACTTCGTCTATTATTTTTTTATTATCCGGATTTAATATAAATCCATAATACATTTTGCGGGATACAAAGCTTTTTCTTTGCAATAATTCCGATTTTTTGTTTTTTTTTTGCGGAACAAAAAATATCTTTTTTGCAACGGATAAAGCTTTTATACCAGAAATTCTTACAATTCCTATACCGCCTCTGCCGGAAGGGGTGGCTATAGCGGCGATAGTTTCATTATTCGTTTTCGGCATCCTTTTTTTCTTCGATTCCGTTTTGCGGAAATATAATCAGTTTTTTATAATGACCGTTGCCTACACTGCGAGTTTTAACTCCGTTATCCTTTTTTAAAAGTATATGAAGGTATCGCCTGTCATTAAAAGAGATTTCACCCATAGACATAGGTTTTTTCAAACGTTTTGCTTTTTCAGCCAAATGCAGAGCGGAAGATATTAATTTTTCTTTTCTTTTTTCCAAATAACCTTCTACGTCTATTTGACTGTGGATTCTATTTTTCTGTTTTTTGTTTAAAATTTTTTCAATAAGATAATCTATAGCCTCCAGAGTTCTGCCTTTTCGCCCTATCAACGAAGAGGGAGCGCTGCAGGTTATATCAAAAAAGAGGCTGTTATCTTTAATTGAAGAATTTATTTTAGCCTCATCTGTTATTAAAAAAACAATTTTTTCAAGAGTTTCGGTTCCTGTTTTTAATAACAAGTCATAGTCGATATCTATCTCTTCAAGAGTTTCGACTATTTGTTCGGAAAGCTTGTCATTATCTATGGTTTCGGCCTCATCGGTTCTATCCCCCGATTTTTGATCGTTAAATATTTCGTCAACAATGCTGTTTGAATCTGCCGTTATCTTTTTTTTCACGCATATTTTTGCATTCTTTGCCCCTACGATTCCAAATATTCCGCTGGAACCATAAGAAATTACGTCATATTTTAATTCTTTTTTTGATACGCCAAGCTCAATGCAGGCTTTCTCTATAGCCCGTTCCATATTCTTAGCTTCGAATTCCAGATGAGATTTCATTAAATAACCTCCTATCCTCACATTTCCTGTTGTTTTTTTCGATTTCAAAGGATTTTAAACATATTTTTTTGAAATATAATATTGTTGTCCCATTGACGCCAAGTTGTTGACAAGCCAATATAAAACAAGTCCCGAAGAAAAATTTATAAAAAGAACAGTAAAAATAATCGGTAAAAATAACATAATTTTTGCCTGACTCGGATCTCCTGGGGGCGGGCTCATCCTTTGCTGTAAAAACATCGAAACGCCCATTATAATGGTAAGCACAGGTATTCCATAAGGCTCTGTCATGAAGGGGATTGAAAAGCCGAAACGAAAAAGTCTATCCGGAGCGGATAGATCGCCAATCCATAAAAAAAAAGGAGCATGCCTTAATTCTATCATCTGATAAAGCATACGATACAAAGCAAAAAATATTGGTATCTGAAGTATCATAGGCAGGCAGCCTCCTGCGGGGTTTACTTTATATGTTTTATATAAATTCATAACCTCCGCGTTCATCCTTTGCTTGTCATGTTTGTATTTTTCTTTTATCTGCATCATAAGAGGCTGTATTTTTTTCATTTTATTCATAGACTTATAGCTTTTGGTTCCAAGAGGCCATAATACCATTTTGGTAATTAGAGTCAAAATTATAATCGCTATTCCATAGTTCGGAATTACGCCATATATTGCGTTTAAAAGCCATCTACACGGCTTTACAATAAAATCGAGCATGCCAAAGTTAACCGCTTTTTCCAAATTGTGTCCAGCGCCTTTTAATACTTCTATGTTTTTGGGACCTATGTAAAGATTATATTCAAATTTTGATGCAGTATTAGGATTAATAACCGATTGACTCGTATATCTGCTTTCTACCATCTGCTCCTTTTCAAACAGTTTCATAAAACCGGTATCCGGATTTTCCGGCAGAATTGAAGCCATAAAATATGTAGTTTGAAAAGCAAGCCAGTCTGTTTTACCCTGAAAGCTGTTTTCTTCAGGTATATCTTTTATTTCTATCTCGAGAAGTTTTTCGTTTATATACCCGCTTGGTCCTACAAATCCGTAAGTATTTTTCTTTGCGGGCTTTAAACCGTATAATGATATAAAAAACGAATCGTTTATAGAATGAGGCGATCTGTTTTCTATATTTACATCAAGTTTAATAAGATAGGAATCCGGTAAAAAAGTATAACGTTTTTTAACTGTTATACCGTTTTCGGTTACAAGCGAAAAAGTTACGGAGCGGGAATCGTCATTAACCTCTATATAATCGGATTTAATATCCGCCGTAAATATAGCCTCGTTTAATCCCTTTACCGAACCGGATTCAAAACCTATCATCCCCGGCGCAAGCCCTTTGCCGTCAGTAATAAGACTTTTATAAGAAGACTGCGCAGCTGTTGTTTCTTTATAATCTTTTAGTAAAAAACTTTTAAAAACAGAACCTTTTTCGGTTAGTTCCGCAGCATACAAAGGAGTATCAATTTTTATAACTTTCGGCTCCCTAAACACCGCTTTATTCTTATTGACAGACTCGGCATTATCGGCATTTTTGTTTTCCAACGGAAGCGGATTAGGCTGCAAATTGTTTGCGCCTGAGTTTTTATCTGCGGCTTGGTTTTGATTGTAAGCGACATTTGTATTATTTGTGCTTTTATCTTCAAAAAAGAATCCCCAAACCAAAAAAATGAAAAATGATATAACTATAGCAAGCATTAAACGAGCTTGTTCCATAAAATTTACTCCCGAATAAAAAATAAGTTTATTGTCTTGGATTTTTCGACTTTTCAAAAACAGGCGGTTTTATATTAATCGAATTCCGTTACGGCACAGGATCAATACCTCCGCTATTAAAAGGATGACAACGGCATATCCTTTTAATAGATAAAAACGAACCTTTAACAACTCCATATTTACTTACAGCCTGAAAAGCGTAATCTGAACATGTAGGTATAAAACGGCAGGGTGCTCCTAAAAAAGGGGATATTATGTATTGATAACTTCTTATTATTAATAGAAATATTTTTTTAATTATCACAATCCGATAAAACCTTTTCAAAAATATCTTCTAAAGCCGAAAAGACCTCTTTTGTATTAAGATAAGCGGAATTTTTTCTAACTATCACATTAATATCTATTAACTTTTTTATTTTTTTTTTGTTAAGACGAAAATATTCTCTTACCAGACGTTTTATCCTGTTTCGGACAACTGCATTTCCTACCTTTTTTGATGCGGTTATCCCTATACGCTGTTTACCTTTTTCGGATTTCAAATAAAGAGCGGTAAAATATTTATTTCCAACTTTTTTTCCCGAATAAGATAATCTTAAAAAATCCTTTCTTTTTAGTAGTTTTTCCGATTTGGCAAAAGAATAAATCTTTTCTTTTATATATTTTATACCGTTAATCTCTTTCTGCCTTTTGCTCTGCGCCTGTTAATTATCGCTCGCCCTTGTTTTGTTGACATTCTTTTTCTAAAGCCATGCGTTCTGTGTCTTTTAATATTGCTAGGCTGATAAGTTCTTTTCATTATAAAAAATCCTCCGAATTATTAAATAAGTCTTCGCAAATTCTTTTGAAGATTGCTGTCTTTGTCATATTTAAGGTGTCTCGCATAGATAATCAATGTATCAAATGATGTCAACACTAATATACAAATATCCTTGCCTAATTATCTTTAGACTGCTTGCCAGTTATGCTTTTGATTTTTATCCGCCAAACTCTGATCAAAGATATATTATTGTAATCAAAATTCCATCTTTTATCCAAATAATGAAGCATTATTTTATCAAGCGCCTCAATCTTTTTATCTTTGTCTTTAATTTCTTCGATTAACCCGTAACCTATAACGCTTTTAAAAGAGAAACTCCATTTGCAGGGATTATTTTCATTCGGCGCTATCTTTACCGAATCTTCCAATTCAAAACATACGAAATTGTTAGCCTCAATAAAATCTATTTTTCGTCCCTTTTTTGAGGAATGAAAATAAATATTGTCTCCGTCATAGCCGAAAGATACGGGAACAATATAAGCAATATTATCTTTTGCCAACCCAAGCCTGCATACATCGGCTTTATGAATAATTTTATCAATCAACTCCCTGTCTTTTATCTCTTTATCCGAACGTCTCACAATTATATCCTCTTCTATTCTTTATTTTCGACAATGCCGGGCGACTAATACATTACAGTTTTTCTCGGCAACATAAATCTAATGCTACTATTTTCTTCGTTTATACCTTCTATATAACAATTTTCTCCTATCCGTAAAAGTATATTAATCTTATTTTTATTGGAGCAAACATTATCCTTTTTACCCTCTAATATCGGTAAATCGTAAAATCTAAAAATCTTACAGCCTTCCTCATTAACAAGAAGGACCGCGTTTTCTACATTTCCCAACTTTAGCTTTGAAATAACCAATTTCGGAATAAAATCCCAAGCTCTTAAAAGAAATGTCATTAAAATAAAAGTAGCAAAGGAAACTATTATTATCCATACTGTTTTATTTAACTCTAATTTTTCAGGTTTTAATAAAATCAAACCATTCGCTAAAACTATTAATAATAAAAATACAATTAATGTAATATGTTGTTCTATGGGATTAGAACTTCGCAACAATTTTTCGTTATTAATAAGTGCTATAAAAGGAATTAACGAATAACAAAAACAGAACGTTCCTACAATCCAAAAAATTAATATTGAAATAAAAGTTTTTATTGTTTTATCATAACGATATAAAATAATGAGATAAGCGATAGATATTAATATATAAATATTAGTATTAGTATATTCAAAACAATAGAAATATGAAATTAATATTATACTCGGAAGGATAAAAAAGCCAAAAACGATTTTTGTTTTTTCCTCATAAGATAATTCTTTTATGCCATTAATTCCCGAAATGCCCGCATCCCATATGAAGCAGGGAGCAACAATAAGACATAATAATAAAATAATTATAAATAAGGCTAATATTATACCTGCAGAAAATAACAATAAAGCGTCATTAAACGCCAACTCCGGAAAATAGCCGATATGCAGAAAATAACAATCCACCTAAAAATATTAAAACATTCCAAAAGGCGGAAAAAATATTTTTTTTAATATAAATTATCAACTTATTATCTATATCCTGTTACATATTATTATTTCGACTTTATAAAAAGCATTAGCGGATAAAAATTTTTATCCGCTAATATGCTCAATTATAATCTTTAATATCCTTCTTAACGGCTCCGCCGCCCCCCATAATAATTGATCCCCTACGGTAAAAGCGGTTAAATATTTATCGCCTATGCTCATTTTTCTTATTCTTCCTATAGGAACTACAAGCTTGCCGCTTACGGCCGCAGGAGTAAGATTTGCCAAAGTGGAAGCTTTGTCGTTAGGTATTGCCTTTGCCCAGTTGTTTCCGTTTTTTATTATTTCAATAATGTCGGCTATAGGAACATCTTTATTAAGTTTAACGGTTAAAGCCTGACTATGACAACGCATAACCCCTACTCTTACGCATATTCCGTCTATAGGAATAGAAGTATCCGTTTCTAAAATTTTATTAGCCTCAACAAACCCTTTCCATTCTTCTCTGGTCTGTCCGGATTCCATTGCGGAATCTATCCAAGGTATAAGGCTGCATGCCAAAGGCGCGCCGAAATTTTCAATAGGAAAACTTTCGGTTATTAAACGATCCAATTCTATTGCCGCAGCTGCGGGATTATTTAATATAGACTCTGCCGACTTTCCCAAAAAAGCGGTTTGTTTTATTAATTCCGTCATATTCTTTGCCCCCGCTCCGGAAGCGGATTGATAAGTCATAGTAGATAACCATTCTATATAGCCGGATGCAAATAATCCGGATAGCGCCATCAACATAAGGCTTACCGTGCAGTTACCGCCTACAAATGTTTTTATTCCGTTTTTAAGCCCCTTATCTATAACCTTTCTATTTACGGGGTCTAAAACTATAATACTTTCTTTGTCCATACGCAAAGCGGATGCGGCATCTATCCAGTATCCGTTCCAGCCGGAACTTCTCAGCTCTTTATAAATTCTTTTGGTATAATCTCCGCCATGGCAGCTTATTATTACCTTTAAACCAGCCAACCTTTTTATATCAAAGGCATCCTGTAATAAAGTATCCGCTCCGTCTATATTGGGGCTTTTGCCCCGCGCGTTAGAGGCGCTGAAAAAAACAGATTCAACCCCTTTAAAATCCTCTTCTTCCATCATTCTGCCGATTAAAACCGACCCTACCATGCCTCGCCATCCTACAAAGCCTATACGCATTATCTTTCCCCTCTTTTTATAAATATTAAAATTTAATCAAATTGATTAAATTCCTCTTCCGTGCAGGAAATAGTTAAAATTCCTTCTTCATTACCTTCTATGACTAAATCAAGTTGCTTCAAAAAAGCCTCCGTATTGTAAATAAGCTATAGAAAATCTTTCCCCTTTTTTTCATCGGAAGCATTCCAAGATGTCCCAAAATTTCGGCTCTTGTTGATTCTTCTCGACGTAAAGCGACAGGAAGTTTAATCTGTTTAGAACCATATTGAAGAATTACGGCAATCTTTTTATTTCGACGTCCTTTTTCCAAATGCAATATGCAAATACAGCCACTACAATACTTGCGGCTCCCAAAAAGGTTTAATAAATCTAAGCTGCGTCCCCTTATTTTATTATTAAAAAAATATTTTTAAAAGATATTGCTTTATTTATAATATGATATTAAAAACTTCAACTGATTTTTATAAAGGATTAAACAAGTTGAAGCATACAACTTCTCCACTTTACGACTTTGTTAATTATAAACAGAGGAATATAAGACACAAAAAAGAATGATTATGAATAATATAAAAAGCCGGATTTTGAAACTGGCAAAAAGCGACACAGATAGAATAGAAAAAGCCATAGAAAAAAATCTGGAAAACGAAAAAGGAATAGTAGCGGATGCTGCACAATACATTATATTTTCGGGCGGAAAAAGACTCAGACCTCTTTTAATGATACTTTCGGCAAGACTTTGCGGCTATAAAGGAGAAAACGATGATCTATTCTCCATCATTTTTGAATATCTCCATACCGCTACCCTTCTGCATGACGATATAATAGACGGCGCTTTAATAAGAAGAAAAAAAAGAGTGGCGAATAAAGTCTGGAATACCCGGACGGCAATCTTAACCGGAGATTTTTTACTGGCACGATCATTATCCGTAGCCGCTTTGATGAAAAAAAGCGAAGCTATATCCGTAATGGCTGGCATCATGGAAGACATGGCAAAAGGCGAAATAGAACAGCTTAACAGACAAAGAGATATAACCCTTTCAGAAGAAGATTGTATCTTTATTATAAAATGTAAAACCGCAGTATTAATAGAAGGAGCATGCAAAATAGGGGCAATAATATCCGATGCTAAACAGGAAAAAACAAACTGCATAGCAAAATACGGATACAACATAGGCATGGCATTTCAAATGGCGGACGATCTTTTGGATTATACATCCGCCACCTCCGTATTAGGCAAAGAAACAGGAACAGATTTAAAAGAAGGAAAACTAACCCTTCCGCTTATCTATGCTTTAAATGCAGCGGAGCCGGAAGACAAAAAAAAAATAGAATCTATAATTACAAATAAAGATTTCAACGAAAAAAATTTTAATATACTCGTTCGGCTGCTTCACAAATACAAAGGAATCGATTATACCCGAAACAAAGCCGAAGAACATATAAAAATTGCAAAAAAAGCGCTTGAAACATTTGAAGATTCGGATACAAAGGAAATCTTAAGTCTTATAGCGGATTATTCAATGTTAAGAAAATCTTAAAAAATAGGGTTGCATAACAAAATTTTTTACCCATTTTCGCAAGCCTTGAAAATAAACAATTTTAAACGGAATTATAACACTATGAAGAGAAAAAAATATTTTTTTAAAAAAGTGGCACTGTTTATATTTCTTTTATTTTTAACCGCATACCACTTTGCATCCCCCGCGTATGCGGCTGACAAACAACGAATAGAGGCTTTTGAAGTAACTACAAGCGTTGAAATATCGAATAACAATCTATTCAATGCAAGAAAAATCGCCATAAAAAAATGTCAAACCGAAGCCGTAAAACAGGCATTATACAAAATTATGTCCGAAAAAGCCGGCACATACGAAACAGAGACTTTAAAAGCGGAAATTTACAATAATCCCGAACAATTCTTTAAAAGCTATAAGGTGTTATACGAAACCTCATACAATAAATATTACACGGTTACGACATCAATAGAGGTGTTATCTTATAACCTGTTAAACAAACTTAATATTACGGAAACAGAAACGGAAAACAACAACCTTTCAAAAATAAAAATAATAGCAGAAACAGACAAAAGCATAGAAACGTCAAGCAGTCAGACCGAAACCGGCGAAATGATTAAAAGCCAAATATACGCTCAAAATATATCTTCATCCGCTTACGACAAGCTTTACTATTTTGCTAAATTCAACGAAAAATTAAACGCCATAAAAAATATCGAACAAGCGGTAATAACAGAAATGATGCCGAATAAAAGAAAATTTTTAACATCTTTTAAAGGAAGCGCAGACGAGCTTGCAGATGCTCTTATGCTAACAGATTTTGACGCATTTAAAATCAGTATTGATAAAATCGAAGCGGACATTTTAAAAGTAAAAATAACAAAACAACCATAACTAAATTTAAACGAAATAAAGAATGATTATAGCACGTAGAAATCTCATAATAAAAAATAGTAATAATAATATCGGAAAAATATACAATCGAAAATGGCAAAATATAACATAATCGCTCATATTCTAACATTAACCAGAATACTTTTAACCCCCGTTTTTGCAGTCTGCATATATTACGTTAAAGAGTATCCCTACCTAAACGAATGGATGAAAACAATCTTAATTGTTGCGGCGGTTACCGATTGGTTAGACGGTTTTATTGCAAAAAATTTTGGCTCCAAATCCTCTTTGGGAACCCTATTAGATCCTATTGCAGACAAAATCTTTCTTGATACATCCATAATAATGGTATCAATAAGCTACAATCTGCCCCTGCCAATTACCATAATACTGGTAGGAAGAGATATAATAGTATTAATAGTATGGTCTTTTTATGTATTCGTATCCGAAAAAAAATATAAAGCCGTGTCGCATCCGTTTGGCAAAATAATGATAGCCTTCCAAATCGCCACAGTAGCATCCGTAGTTTTTTACCCGAAAGATCTTCTTGTAGAAACTCTATGTTTCGGAGCCGCTTTTTTTTCCATAGGCTCGGCAATAATATATATAATAAAAATAGACAAATATAGAAAACCTATAGAATAGTCGGTTATATAACAAACTTAAATATCTCCTAACAGAAGCATAAACTTATAAAAATGACATCCGAAAAATATTATATAGGCATAGACATAGGCTCGGTAAGCATAAACTGCATACTTATAAACAATAAAAAAGACATAATTTATGAATGCCCATACATAAGACATACAGGCAAAATCGAAGAAAAAACAACCGAAATAATAAAAAACATCTATAACGAATTTAATCCCAATAAAATCGAATCAATAGCATTTACAGGCAATTACGGCGAAAAAATAAGCGAAAAAATAAACTCGTTCTACGAAATAGACACAATCTGCCAAGTAATAGGCGCATGTCATATATGCCCGGACGTTAAAACAATCATGAGTATGGGAGGGCAAGACGCCGCTTTTTTTCAGATAAGCCATTTTAATAAAGAATGGGAGATTGATCATTTTGCAGTAAACGGGCCATGCGCTTCCGGCACAGGCTCATTTATAGATCAACAGGCTCAAAGACTATCCGGCTCTTTATACGACAATAAAACAGATATGTCCTCAATAGATTTTGCGCAAGTATTAATGGATTTCATCAAACTCGGCGCAGAAAGCGAAACTCCCGCAAATGTAGCATGCAGATGCACCGTATTTACAAAATCCGATATGATACACCTGCAAAATAAAGGAGAAAGCTTAAAAAACATAATCTACGGGCTGCACATAGGAAACGCCAGAAACTACATAAGTTCCATAATAGGAAACAGAGAAGTTCTTCACCCTATAATCCTTATAGGCGGCTTATCTTATAACAGCCTCCAAATAAAAGCCCTTGAACAAATCTTTAATAAAATTATAATCCCTCCGTATTCTACATCCATAGGCGCAATAGGAGCGGCTTTATACTCTTTGGAAGCCGAAAATAAAAAACCTTTTGACATAAAAAACATCAGCCTGTTAAACAAAAAAACAAACCTTTCCATAGCAACAACCGGCAAACTGGAGCTAAAATATACCGAGTTTCCGGAAAACAACGATGAAAAAATCGAATTAAAAGAAAAAACAGACGTATATATCGGAATAGACATAGGCTCTACAACTACAAAATATGCCATCATAGACAAGCAAAAAAGAATTATCCGTAAAAACTACGTTCAAACATTAGGACGCCCCATAGAAGTTACTCAAAAACTTCTAAAAGATATTGCCGACAATCTGAAACGTCAAATAAACATAGCGGGGATAGCCGCGACAGGCTCCGGCAGAAACGTAGTGGGAGATTTTTTAAATGCGGATCTTATAATAGACGAAATAACGGCGCATGCAAAAGGAGCCGTTCAAATAGACCCTAATATAGACACAATCTTTGAAATAGGCGGACAAGACTCAAAATACATCTCAATAGCAAACTCCTCTCCGTTAGACTTTGATATGAATAAAGTATGCGCGGCAGGCACGGGAAGCTTTTTACAAGAACTGGCAAACAAATACGGAATAAACATCATAGATCAATTTCAACAAATAGCTCTTGAATCAAACAATCCAGTAAAACTTGCCGAAAGATGCACCGTATTTATGGAATCTGATCTCGTATATTATCACCAAAAATCAGCCTCGATAAAAGACCTTATAGCTGGCTTATGTTATGCCGTAGTTCATAACTATCTAAACAGAGTGGTAGGAAAAAAAAAAATAGGAAAAAAGGTTATGTTTCTGGGCGGGCCATCCCTAAACAAAGGAGTGGTGGCAGCGTTTGAAAAAATAATAAAACAAAAAATACTACTCCCCAAACACAGGGAAGTTTTAGGCGCTTACGGAGCAGCGATAAGCGTCTTTGAAAAAATGAGCACTCAAAAGAAATCGGCTTTCAGAGGACTTGAAAGCGCCATAAAAGATAAAATGAAACATACCGAAAAAACATGCAAGGCAGATCAACAATGCCATAACAAATGCAAACTTAAAATATACAACTTCGACGGGCGCATAAGTATATGGGGAGGAGAATGCGGACGTTACGAACGCTCTATAACAAACAAAGCCCAAACCGAAAACCTCTTTTTTGTTTGGGAAAAAATATGGCTCAAATACATGCGGGGCTTTTACGAAGAATTAAAAGACAAACCCATAATCAACGTAAAAAAACGCCCGACCATAGGAATGCAAAGAACCTTATACACTCTGCAAACTGCAATATTATGGGCGCGGTTTTTCGATAAACTCGGATACCATCTTGTATTAACCCCTCCGACCAATACCAAAATATCCAAACTCGGCATATCCGCGGCATCCTTTGAAAGCTGCTACCCCATAAAAAACTCTTTCGGGCACCTTAAACTGCTTGCAAACAACACAAAATACATATTCATCCCCTCAATGATAGATATGCCCGTATCAAAAGAGACAAACGGCGGACTATACTGCCCCATGGTTCAAAGCAATTCCTACATGGCTAAAACCATAATAAAAACCGATAACCCCGCTTCAATATTAGAACCTGTCGTTCATCTTAAATACAGTCCGGACATACTTGCCCGCGAACTTTATAAACAAATAGGAAACAGACTCAATAAAAGCAAATCCGATATAAAAAAAGCCCTTTATCATGCTACGGAAATACAAAACAATTTCATCCGCGAATTACATCAAATAGGAGAAAACTACATCAAATCCCAAAATAAAAACAAGCCCATAGTAATCGTAACAGGCAGACCATACAACCTTTACGACGAAGCCTTAAACCTAAAAATAGGCAAAAACCTCAATAGAATAGGAATCAATGCAATCCCGATGGATTTTATAGATACCTCCCAATCAAACAACTCCGATTTCTCTTTTATGTATTGGGGACTCGGAGCAAAAATTTTAAAAACCGCAGAATACATAAAAAATAATCAAAACCTCTTCGGCATACATCTTACAAACTTCAGCTGTGGTCCCGATTCCTTTATAGAACATTTCTATAAAAACATAATGGAAAACAAACCTTACCTTATACTCGAATTAGACGAGCATTCCGCAACAGCCGGAATTATAACCCGTTTGGAAGCTTATAAAAACATCATCGACAAACAAAAACAAAATTAAAATTTTATACGCCGCCGAAATCAAGCAAAAAAAGACTTTTTTCTATAAAAAATAAACATTTCTTGCAAGTTGACTCTGTTTTAGTTTATGCTTTCAGCTCTTTGTTCTTAAAATTAATCGTCTAATTCTACTATCCGGCACATTGAGCAACTTATGTCATCTATCATAATGAAAACTGCGAAATAGTGTCGGATGTATAACTCGGGGCTTAAACCTTATTGAGACAAACGGTCTTGTTAAAACAGAAATAACAAACAAAGAAGATTAATCAAATGAAACGATTTTTTACAAACATTGCGATTTTTTTCATTCTATCAATAATTTTTATAACGCCCGCGGCGGCGGAACCAACCTTTATTTCAATAGGAACCGGCGGAACAGGAGGGATATACTATCCTTATGGCGGCGGAGTCGCGGAAATATGGTCGAAATATGTGCTCGGCGTCATGGCGACGGCGGAAGTTACGGGAGCCAGCGTCGAGAATGTGAAGCTGGCGCATAAAGGAGAAACTGTTATCGGCGAGGTAATGGGAGATGTTGCCATAGCCGGTTACCAAGGGTTGTCCAAATTCAACGGCAAAAAGCATGATATCCTCTCAATGGCTATCATGTATCCCAATTTATTGCAGTTAGTCGCTCTCAAAGACAGTAAAATTACGGACATCAGTCAAATTAAAGGCAAAAAAATCAGTACCGGCAGCCCCGGCAGCGGAACAAATTTTATGACAGAAGCCGTATTCAAAGCTTTGGAAATTCCGATAAACAGCGACAGTCGTCTTTCCTTTACCGAAAGCGCAAATGCATTAAGGGACGGCGCTATTGAAGTCGGCGCATGGTCGGTGGGACCGGGAACCAGTTCGATTTTAGATATGGCGACCACTCACGATATCCATATCATTCCATTTACCGATGAGCAGAGAAAAAAAATTCTGGCAGTCAATCAAACCTACTCTGCCGTCGATCTTACAGGCGGAGTCTATCGCGGCATAGATCAGGCTGTTCCGACCATCGGGGTGTGGAATGTCATGATTTGTCAGGCGTCATTGGATACTGATCTGGTTTATAAACTGGTCAAAGCCCTGTTCGAGCATAACGATTATTTGAAAAAAATACATCCGTCCGCGGCGTACACGACGCCTGAAAATGCGGTAAAATATTCGCCTATCCCCTTGCATCCGGGAACCATCAAGTATTTAAAGGAAAAAGGAATCGACATCCCGGAAAAGCTGATCCCATAGGATTAGAATAAAATAATCAATGAAAAAACCATGCCTTATCATCGTAATATCAATGATTAGCTTAGTTTTGGCGACGCCGGCATGTTTTATAAACGACGGACTGGAATTGCGGGTTATCCCCGTTAAAGATACCCGTCCTATTTTGGTTCTCCCGCTGGAACCCGGAGAGCGTTTTGTCATTCATTATTACCACTCGGTGGAGAATTCTCCTATATGGGAAGATCACAGTATTGATCAAGACGGACGAATCTACATTGAGGAAGAACGTTATCTGAAATTCGGCGCTGGCATGGGGCGTATGCCGGGAGTCGGGCGAATGGTCAAACGAGGCCCTTATGAGGCAATTGAGGACATGCATATGCCCACGGGAAATTTTATTTTGCGTATCGGCAGTCCCGGCATCGATCACACAGTTATCTGGCGAGGAAAAAAAACGAACCTCTCCGCCATTGCGCCTCATATTGCCGTTCGTTTTTCAGCAAAACCGGTAAGTTTTTTTTATCGAATCCGGCGATACTTTCAGCCGCATCCTTTAACCCCGCAATAGGAGCCGTTTATGTCCAAACAAACTACTATTATCCACAATAGCGACCATTCCCAAACAGAAACAGGCAAAAAGTTCGACGACGATAGCGTAAA
This sequence comes from Deltaproteobacteria bacterium, assembly GCA_019306065.1. Taxonomy (GTDB): domain Bacteria; phylum Desulfobacterota; class Desulfobacteria; order Desulfobacterales; family JAFDMD01; genus JAFDMD01. The sequence continues at coordinate 72,837 of JAFDMF010000001.1, read as the reverse complement.
CGAGACTCTTGTGAAGTATACCGCCATCACAGTCATGCTACTTGCCGTCAGCTTAAGTCTTTATCAACTTTACACAGCGGGTATTGCGGCATTGACGGCTCTGATTCAACGTTCCATTCACCTGGGCGCCATTCTGGTACTAACCTTTTTGTTAAAACCGCCTTTTCCAAAAGCCAAAAAAGATCGGTTTACGATCTGGCTGGTTATTGACTGGATACTGGCTGCCGCCTCCATAGTATGTGTAATGTATATATGCGTCAACTTGAGGGAGATCATCGAGCGACAGGGAGACTGGTTGACCTGCGACAAAATTGTAAGCATCATCGGCGTCATTCTTGTGCTCGAAGCCTGCCGCCGCGTCATCGGGTTTATCATGACAGGGATATGTCTATTCGCCATTCTTTATGCCATGTACGGACCATATATGCCACATCTGATTATCCACAAGGGATACGGCATAGAACGAATCGCAACGACCCTATGGCTGACGACCGAAGGTATATTCGGATTGCCCATCGGTGTGGCATCCACGTTCGTGTTTGTCTTTATGTTGTTCGGCGCATTTCTGGAAGTTACAGGCGGAGGCGCTTTTTTTATCAATCTGGCATATGCGATTACGGGCAGATACTCCGGTGGTCCGGCAAAAACGGCAGTTGTGGCATCCGGCTTTATGGGGTCGATTTCAGGATCCGCGGTCGGTAATGTCGTCGCCACAGGTTCGTTTACCATCCCCATGATGAAAAAGGTCGGCTACCGCCCACATGTTGCCGGCGCCATAGAGGCTGCGGCTTCGACAGGAGGTCAGCTAATGCCGCCGATTATGGGGGCAGGAGCATTTTTAATGGCTGAATTTACCAATATCAGTTACATCAATATCATCAAAGTCGCCCTGATGCCCGCTATAATGTATTATCTTACGGTATTGCTTTTCGTTCATTATGAAGCGCAAAAATACGGAATGAAAGGACAACCGAAAGAAAGCCTCCCGAAATTACGGACGGTCTTCAGGCAAGGGCTACACTTTGTCATCCCCGTAGCCATACTCATTTATGTTCTGATTGCCAACTATTCTCCGATGATGGCAGGTTTTGTCGCTGTTATAAGCACTCTTACGACAAGCCTCATTGCCAATACGATAAAATGGGCTTACATACATCCGATGCAAAAGCAGACAAAAAAATCGGGCGAGCGCATCGGGTTCGGCAAGTTTTGTAAAATTGAAACCCGGCGGATCATCGATGCGCTGGATAAAGGAGCCAAAAACGCCATCATGGTATCTGTAGCCTGTGCAGCAGCGGGTATTATCGTCGGCATGGTATCTCTCACAGGGATGGGGCTCAAATTTTCGAGCATGGTAATGGAATTGAGCTGCGGGATTAAAGTTGTGGCGATTCTATTAATCGGCGCTGCATCGCTGGTATTGGGCATGGGACTTCCCGTTACGGCAAGCTATATCGTTTTGGCAACCCTTGCCGGCCCTGCGCTACTTGATATGGGCGTGCCGTTAATAGTGTCGCACATGATCGTATTCTGGTATTCTCAAGATGCCAATGTAACCCCTCCGGTCAGTCTTGCCAGTTTCGCGGGAGCCGCTGTTGCCGGCGCCAATCCCATGAGGACGGCTTTTACGTCATGGAAACTAGCCAAAGGGCTATACATTATTCCAATAGTGATGGCATACAGGCCCCTTTTGGGCGTCGACGAAACCTATTCATTAATGCACTGGGAAGTCTGGTTGACCATTTTAACTACAACCCTCGGACTAATTGCCTTTACATCGGGGATCGAGCGATATCTCAAGCGAAAGGCAACATTGGTTGAAACTATCCTTTTCTACGGAGCGGCATTAGGGCTCTTCTGGCCCGAATATAAAACGGATATAGTCGGTTTTATCCTATTTATCACGGCAATCGCTCTTCAGTTCCTTTATCACCCGGAAACGCGGAAGAGCTGAAATCAAGCAAAAAAAGGAACCTTGTTCCCCTTGGTTTATTGTAGGAAACAAGGTCTTTTTTGATTTTTGTTAGCGATTTTATGTTTATTTTATGTTAAATCAATCTTATATCGGACTGCTTTAATCTTATTATTATTAATTTTAACGTTAAAATTACTTATTTGAATATTAGAATGGTTTGATTGGACGTTAGAATAGCTTACTTGAGCGTTAAAATGGCTTATCTTACCCTATTATACCTCTTTTCTTACTATTCATAATTTTTAATAATAAGTAAAGATATAATATTTTTCTCATCAAAAAAATAGCATTATACCAATTGCAAAGGTTGTTTATATCAACCGAAAGCGCCGCAGGACGTATCCCTTTAAGTATTTCCGAGCTAATATTTAAAGTTTTTTTATTCCGTTTTTATCGCAATTCACTAATTCCTCCTCATTATTTATTATAACTTAATAAAATTATCGGTTATAGTTTAAAATTAATTCTACAAATTTCTATCCGTTTATATGTTATCCAACTAAAAAACAATAAATTTTACGCTGCCGTTATCCGCGCATTATAATTGCTTGGTTGTATCAATAACGGGCAGAGCGGCAGCGGGATAAGGGAATAGGTTTTTAATTGTATCTTTGTATTTCAATTAAAATTTTTGCATAACGCTTTAAAACGGACAAAATACGAAGTCGGACAACGGGCTTTTTTCAAACGCTTTCTTTGCTTTTAACAATACCAAACTTGCTTTTAATATCTTCGATGTATGAATACAAAATCGGAACAACTATTAGGGTTAAAAACGTAGCTATTATAAGCCCGAATATTACGACTATTGCTATGGTTCGCCAATATTGGGTAGATTGGCTTGCAAAAGCAAAAGCAAATTTATGAAAATCAAAGGATACGCCCGTAACCATAGGTATAAGCCCTAAAATTGTAGTTACGGCGGTTAATAGAACGGGTCTTAATCTGGTAGCTCCTCCGAAAACCACGGCTTTTTTAAGGGGCATGATTTTTCGGAGTTTATTTGTATAGTCTATTAAAACTATGGCATTATTAACAACAACTCCCGCCAAAGATATAACTCCTACGCTTGTCATAATTATTCCGAAAGGAGAATTTATAACGGTTAATCCTAAAAATACTCCACCTAAAGATAATATAACGGATGTCATAATGATTAGTGGCTGGATAACGGAATTGAATATGGTAACCAGTATTAAAAACATTAAAAAGATTCCTATAAAAAAAGCTTTTGATAAGAATTTTTCGGATTCTATTTGTTCTTTTTCTTCGCCTGTAAATTGTATTGCATATCCTTTTGGCAGCAAAAAGTTTCGAAGGCTTTTTTCAACTTGTTTTCTTACTACGGCGGCAGGTATTTTATTGGTATCTACATTTCCTTTTATTGTAACTACTCTTTTTTGATCTATTCTGTGTATATCTCCGAGCGAGCCTTCAAAACTGATTTTTGCAAGACTGGTTAAAGGAACTAACGCTCCGCTCGGAGAGGGTAGAAGTAGATTGTTTAAAACAATTAGCTTATCTCTTTCTTCTTTTGAAAATCGAACGGTTATATCATAATCTTCTCCGCCTTCTCGGTATGTGGATACTTCAAGCCCGTTATACGCAACTTTTAAAGCATATCCTATGTCGCCGGTATTCATGCCCATAGCCGCCGCTTTTTCTCTGTCTATTCTTATTTTCAATGATGGTATGCTGTCTATATAATCGTCTCTTATATCTTCCACAAATGGATTTTGTTTTAAAATTTTGCGTATCTGTTTTGATATGTTTTTTAATGTTTCCATGTTGTTGCCGGAGATTTCTATATTTATGGGATCTCCCGTAGGCGGTCCGTCCTGTTCCTCTTTTATAATTATTTCTGCGCCTGTTATGTCTTTAAGTCTTTCTCTTATTTTACCGACGTCTAATGAGGAATCGGTTTTTCTTTTATCGAAGTCTATGAATTGTATTCCGAGATGACTCGGGTACGCGCCTCCGAGTATGTCTTCGCCGCCGCTTTCGCTAGAAGCGGTTGCATAGATGTATTCTATATTGGCAATATCGCTTACTCCCGTATAATTGTTGCCAAAAGCGTCTTTATAAGGATAGTAGCAAAATTTTTCTTTGCGGTTTTCTTTTTTATTAATAAAGCCTTCTATTTTACTTATTATGTTATCTATAGAGTTGACATTTGCCCCTTCCGGAGGCTTTACGTTTATATATAATCTGGTAGGAGACGCCGTAGGAAAGAATTCAACGGGACGTTCAAGTCCTATAAAAAAGAGCCAGATGACGAAAAATAAAATAAGAGATAAAAAAGAAAATATCATTGTTTTTATTCTGTGATTAAGCAGATAGTTTAATGCGGTTGTATAAGATTCTAATATAACGCCTTTTATTTCAATTGGCTTTTCGTCAATAAAGGTTTTTTCATGTTTTAAGCCGTCGGCTGTTTTTAGATTTTTGTTTTTCGGTTTTATAAATATTGACGCCAAAGCAGGATTTATTACCAAAGCTACAAATAGGCTTGATGATAAAGTTATCATAACGGTTTTAGGTAGATAAGACATAAAATCGCCCATTATGCCGGGCCAAAATATCATGGGTAAAAAAACCGCCAAAGTGGTTAAGGTGGAACCTATAACCGGACGGGCTACTTCCGCGGCGCCGAGTTTTGCGGCTTTTATTCTTTTAAAACCAAATTCTCTGTATCTGTATATATTTTCTATTATTACTATAGCGTTATCTACAAGCATTCCTAACGCCAATGTAAGAGAGAATAAAACTACCATGTTTAATGTTATATTAAGCAGGTGTAGTATTATAAAGGATATGAGCATAGAAAAGGGAATTGATAACGCTACTAAAACAGCGTTTCTAAACCCAAGAACAAAGAATAAAACCGTAATTACCAAAATGAGTCCCGATATGATATTGTTTTCCAGATCCGAAACCATATTTGCAATATCTTCGGACTGGTCCATTAGTTTTGCGAATTTGATGTCTCCGGATAATTTTTCGGTATGTTTTTTTACTATTTTATCTGTTGTTTCTATTATTTTTATTATGTTTTCGCCGGCTCTTTTTTTTACGGATATATTGATTGCGGGCATTCCGTTTAATCTAGATCTGCTTGTTTCGTCTTTAAAACCGTCTGTTACTTTTGCAAGCTGGCTTAAATAAACCGGCTTGTTATCAAAAGAATGAACTACAAGATTATAAGCTTCTCGGATGTTTTTTATTTCGCCGGGGATTCTTAGCTGGTATTTTCCGCTTTTAAGATTGATTGAACCTGCCGTGGTGTTTTCATTTTCATTGATTATTATTTTTTGAAAAGCGGTAATCGGTATTTTGTAATAAGCAAGCTTAACGGGATCTACTTCTACTATTATTTCTCTTTCCCGTCCGCCTGTTATGTTTACTTCTAATATTCCTTTGACGCTTTCGATTTCGTCTTGAATATCATCCGCTATTTTTTTTAAAAATTTTAAGTCGTCTGTTCCCGCAAGAGAATATACTACTATTGGCATTTCCGAAAAATTTACCTCAAAAACCTGCGGATCATCTTCAAGGTCTGACGGAAGCTCTCTTTTTGCTTCGTCTGTTTTTTCTCTTATTTTATATAAAGCCTCGTCTATATCTATATCCGAGTTAAATTCTATGTTTATGCTGGATAAGCCTTCGCTAGAGACGGATAAGATTTTTTTTATTCCTTCAACTCCTTTGATTTTTTTTTCTAACGGTATGGTAATTGAAGTTTCTATATCGGGAGCGGACGCTCCTTTATACGGAGTTGATACAAAAACATACGGAATGGTTATATCCGGCGCGGATTCTCTCGGCATATCTTTATAACTCATTATTCCGGTAATAATTATTAACAGACAAAAGACTATTATGCTGTTTTTATTATCGATTGCTTTATTTGAGATAAGCATTTTATTTAATTTTGCAGCTCTTCAAACTCGGATAAGGTTTCTATGTTTTTCACAACTTTTACTTTTTGATTCTCTTCAAAATCTCCATGTCTTACTGCTATAAGTCTTTCTCCAAAATTAATGCCGCTTTTTATCTCCGCATAAAAGCCTTCCAAAATTCCAAGCTCGACTTTACGTTTTTGAGCGACTCTGTTTTTTTCCACAAAAACAAAATTTCCGTTTTTTGTATTGGTAACGCTGGTTATAGGAATAACAATAGTATCTTTACTTTCTTTTTTTACTATTTCAACTCTTGCAAACATACCAGGAAAGATTAACTTTTTACTATTATCAACCTTTATTTCCAAACGATATACTTTGGCAAGATTATCCGGAACTTTAGATAGAAAATATTTTTCCCCTTTAAATGTTTTGCCGTTCAAAGCGTCGATTGTAAGAAAAAATGTATTTACATTTTTTATATTCGCCACTTCGGATTCTGGAATATTTACTACGATTTTTATTTTATCATAATCTATCAATTGCGCTACGGGACTGCCGTATTCAATAAGCTCCCCTTCTTCTATAAAAAAGGAATCTATAAAACCGGAAGCGGGCGCGCTTATTTTACATTTTTTTAAATCTATTTCGGCATTATTTAAAGCGGCTTGAGCCATTTGAAAAGCGGCTTGAGCTTTATCAAGCTCCTCTTTATTTATAGATTTTTTTTCATACAGTTTTAAGATTCTATCGTAAGCTTTTGAAGCAAGCTGGAAGGAGGCAGAAGCGGAATCAAAAACATTTTGATATATGTTAGAATCTACTGTCGCTATTATATCTCCTTTTTTAAGCCAGCCTCCTTTTGCAACATTCTTTTTTACGATAACTCCGGAAACCTCTGCGGGTATATTAAAATCCGCCCATGCTTCCGCATGAGCCAGGAGATTCATTTTTTCCTTAATTTCTGCAGGGTTTAAACTCATTGTTATTACATTTACTAAGTTTTCCGTTCTTTCCAAATCGGTTTTCCGTTTTTCTTCTATGCTGTCAGCCTTGATTTTGATCATAGTAAAAAATATAATTAAAATTATAGCAACTAACATTATTCCAACGCCAGGTATAGAAAGATTTTTACATTTTCTTATCATACGCTTTTCCTTTTTCTTGCAAAATAAGACGAGCTGTAAATAACCATTATGTTTTTTGAATTATAGCGGATAGATAAAGAAAGGATTGAGGTTGATTTTTAAATAATGTTTTATAAAAACTATTTTTAAAACAAAAAAATATAACAATAAGTATGCCAAAAAAATTTTATAATTTCAAAAGCATTACTATTTGTTTTTCTTTGATAAAGATAATATAGACTCATACAAAAATAGATAACAAGCCACTTTTGCCTCTCCCGATCCGAATCGATTCTTCTTCCAAATTTTTCAGGAAGTTCCTCTGTTTATATTGATTTGGAGGTGTTCAAGTTTGTTTGCTCCGCTTTTTACTTATCGCTTCGCAAAAAACTTTGGATATCTCCTTTCATAATCATCCTTTTTTGTGTCTATAACATAGTGATGAAGGTTTCCTCTCCTGTATATATATCCTTCTTTTGAACAAAAAATTTTCTGCCGCCTTCTTCTTATATGCGGCAGTTTAAAAAATGTAATATAAAGTATAGAGTAATTTATTGCAATTTATTTTTAATATAAAGATAAATAATTCATAACCTTTTTTATTCTTTAGAATAGAATACGGTCTCGACTCTGGAGTTGCCGTCCCCTTCTACTGTTATGTTTCCTGTCTTTTTATCTAAAATTATTCTACCTCCTTCGATTGAATTTTCATTATCTATAACTTTACATACCTCTCCTTGTAGTATTAATGTTTCGGATTTAACAATATATTCCGCGTTATCGGCATATCCGGTATATTTTTCGGTTTTTATCTTAACATTTCCGAAGGCGGTTATTTTTTCCACACCGCCTTTTTCAGATACTTTTTCTTCCAAAGACACTTGATTATAAAATACGCCAACCTTATCCGCAGAAATAAATATATTATCATATTGCGCGATTACATTGCCGACAAACTCCGCATAATTTTTTGCGTTATCAATTTTTAATTTATCAGATTTCACATTGATTTTTTTTCTTGTGGAATATATTTTTTCCGCCGCAAAAGAGGAAAAACTTATCACAAAGATTAAAACTATTATAACTAAACTTGTAAATTTAAAATTAAAAAACCGCATTAATATCTCCGTTTAATTCTGCGCTACCTTGATTTATATTTAAAATTATGGAGTTAGCGTTAATATCAAAATGTTTTCCTAATATTTTAACCGCATTTTCCGAAGAAATGATTTTCTTTTTATTATTATAAAAAATATGTTTCGTTTTTAATATATAGTTTCCATCCGTTATAATTACATTGCCAAACGCTTCTATGTTATTTGTTTCATAATTAAATACTCCGTTATCCGCCGTAATGTTAGCCTCGGATCCGTTTTTTAAAAAAAAGGTTACATATAAATTTTTAACTTCCGCCTTTTTTTTCGAGGTGGAAAATGTAACTTCGTCCGATTTAAAAACCCATTCTTTTTTTCCGTCTTTTGTAGCGATATGATCAATTTTATTTAAAGAAATATCGACATTTTTTACTATGTTATCTAAAATTTTTTCTTTATTGTTTACAATGTTATCGGAACGTAAAAAAACGGTAAATATTAACAATGGGGTTATTATTATAATTGATAGTATTAAATATCTTGTTTTTTTAAATTTATAATTTTTTTTTACTGTAACTTTCATATAGTTATATTAGTTTCTGAAAAAAAATATTTCTTTTGATTGATTGCGGCGTTGGATAAAAATTTTTAACCGCAGGAATACTAAAAGTATTTCGAAAGCAGAAAATGGGCAAAGAACGAAGTTATGTAACAGGTTTTTTTATCTTGGTATGGATATAATATCTTTCAAAATATCCGGCGCGGAATCAAGATAAAGGGAATTGGGCCCGTCGCAAAGCGCTTTATTCGGATCTTTATAAACCTCCGCAAATATTCCGTCCGCTCCTGCCGCAACCGCCGCTTTTGCCAAAATAGGCGCAAAATCTCTTTGCCCTGCAGAACTTGTTCCCGCGCCTCCGGGGAGCTGAACGCTGTGGGTTGCATCGAAAATAATCGGAAACCCTGTGATATCTTGCATTATTTTAATACCTCTAAAATCTACCACAAGGTTGTTATATCCGAACATTGTTCCTCTTTCGGTAATTATTATTTTTTTATTTTTAACCGAATTTGCCTTTTCCACTACATTTTTCATGTCAAATGGAGATAAGAATTGTCCTTTTTTTATATTTATTATTTTTCCTGTTTTTGCGGCTTCCAATATTAAATCGGTTTGTCTGCACAAAAAAGCCGGTATTTGTATTATATCTAATATTTCCGCTGCATCTTCTATTTCGCTTATTCTATGAATATCGGAAAGTATCGGTATGTTTAATTCCTTTTTTAAGGCGTCAAGTATTTCCAGCCCTTTTTTTATACCTGGTCCTCTATACGAATTTACCGACGTTCTGTTAGCTTTATCATAAGAAGCTTTAAATATAAAAGAAATATTAAGCTGTTTTGTAATCTTTTTTAAAAATGCGGCTATTTCATAAGCTGTTTTGTAATCTTCCAAAACGCATGGTCCTGATATAAAAACAAGCGGACAGCCTTTTCCTATTGTTATATTTTTGCATTTAACTATATTTGCCATAACTTCCTCATTATATTTTATGTCTAAATATTTTTATAATGGGCGTTTCCTCTGCTTATATTTTGATTCAATATGGCTGCATAACAAAGTGTTTTGTTATGCAGCCATATTTTTTTCTATAAAATTATCTATATCTCCGTCTAATACCGCTGTTATATTTCCTGTTTCATAATTGGTTCTATGATCTTTTACCATCTGATAAGGATGCATTACATAAGATCTTATCTGATTTCCCCATGCTATTCCGTTTTTATTATCATGTATTTCTTTTTTCTTTTCGTCTAATTTGCTCTCTTCAAGTTTATATAAGCGGGACATTAGAACTTTTGTAGCTATTTCTCTATTTCTGTGCTGAGATTTTTCCTGCTGGCAGCTGACTATAATTCCTGTAGGTATGTGGGTTATTCTAACCGCGCTGCTTGTTTTATTAACATGTTGTCCTCCAGCGCCGCTTGCTCTAAAAACGTCTATTCTTATATCGCTTTCCTCTATGTTTATGTTTATTTCTTTGGAAATTTCAGGATAAACAGATACGGAAGCAAAAGATGTATGTCTTTTGCCGTTTGCATTAAACGGAGATATTCTTACAAGACGATGAACTCCTGTTTCAAATTTAAGATAACCGTAAGCATATTCTCCTTTTATAGAAAATGTTACGCTTTTTATGCCAGCCTCGTCTCCATGCTGAATATCTATTATTTCGGAATTATATCCTCTTCTTTCCGCCCATCTTATATACATTCTAAATAAAATTTCTGCCCAGTCCTGAGCTTCCGTGCCGCCCGCTCCGGAATTTATAGATATAATAGCGTTATTTTTATCGTCTTTTCCGTTTAAAATTAATTCAATAGAAAAAGTTTTTATTTTTATTTCTATTTCTTTTATCTGGCTATACGCCTCTTTATAAGATACGGCATCCTTCTCTTCTGCGGATAATTCCAAAAGTATTTTGCCGTCTTCAAACCCGCTTTTCAATTTTTTAAATTTTTCTATTGTTAAAGATAAATAAGTCCTTTCTTTTAGTATCTCTGTAGTATTATCAAAATTATTCCAAAAACTATCTTTTTTAATTATGTTTTCTATTTCCAGTAATCTTTTTTCTTTGCTTTTTAAGTCAAAGATAGTCTTCAAATTGTTTGAATTTGGTGTGGATTTCTTTTATTATCTGTTTTATTTCAATATCGGTTTCTATATTCATTTTTTATCTCCGAAAGAGTCTTTGTTTTTATAAAATATAGCAGATTCTTAATTATAGCTCAGACAATTATGAAATTTCTCCTCTTATATTATATATCAAGTCTGTTTGCTTCTAACGCATTATTTTGAATAAATTTTCTTCTCGGAGCAACTTCGTCTCCCATAAGAAGAGAAAATATTTCGTCTGCCTCTATAACATCTTCTATTTTAACCTGAAGCATATTTCTTTTTTCCGGATTCATTGTTGTTTTCCATAATTGATCCGGATTCATCTCTCCGAGACCTTTATATCTTTGAAAGCTTAATCCTTTTTTACCTTCATCTATAACCGTATTAAATAATTCTTTTATATTTTGAGCTATTAACGGTTTTTCTTCATTATTTTTTTTATAAATTTTAAAAGGAGGTTTATTATATTTTGAAATTTTATTATTTAATATAACGCATTTTTGATAATTGGTGGAATATACTAAACCCATGTTTACTTTTATAGTATTTATTTTATCCCCGGAAGAAAAAACTTCCATGTCATATACGTTTCTTTCCTCATTCCATACTATGTCTTTTTTTATGTTATAATCGTTTTTTATTATAATATCTATAAGAGAAAGAACTTTATTTTTATCTTTTAAAAAGTCTTTATTTTCCAATCCCTCTTTTAATAATATTTCTATAAAATCTTGTTTTATTCCTCCTTTTTCAAATTGAAACATAACGTCTAAATATTTGGAAAGGTCTTCTAAAAACATATTAAGGCTGTAATCGGATAAATTTATAATTCCGTTTCTATTTTCTACGGTAATATTTTCGCAAACTCTGTTAAAAATATAATTATTTAACTGCATTTCATCTTTTAAATATATTCCGCTTTTATTGCTTCCTATTCTGAATAAAGGAGGCTGAGCTATATATAAATATCCCTTATTTACGATATCCGGAAATTGTCTATAAAAAAAGGTAAGGAGCAATGTTCTTATATGAGAACCGTCAACATCCGCGTCTGTCATAATTATTACTTTATAATATTTTATTTTTTCTATATCATATTCATTATCGCCGACCCCTGTGCCTAATACGGTTATTATATTTTTTATTTCTTCGCTTTTTAAAATTTTATCAAATCTTGCTTTTTCAACGTTTAATATTTTTCCTTTAAGAGGCAATATTGCCTGAAATTTTCTATCTCTTCCCTGTTTTGCGCTGCCTCCCGCAGAGTCTCCTTCCACTAAAAACAGCTCTCTTATTTTCGGGTCTTGTATTTGACAATCCGCAAGTTTTCCTGGAAGAGAAGAATCTATAAGAGAACCTTTGCTTCTTACAATGTCTCTTGCTCTTTTTGCAGCTTCTCTTGCTCTTGCCGCTTCTATTGATTTATTTATTATCTTTTTTGCAATAGGTGGATTTTCTTCTAAAAATATGCTTAATTTTTCTATAATAAGGGACTCTACCAATCCTTTTACTTCGGTATTTCCTAACTTTGTCTTTGTTTGACCCTCGAATTGAGGAGATTTTAATAGGATGCTTATTACTGCGGTAAGTCCTTCTCTTACGTCGTCTCCTGCTACTTTGTTTTTAAAATTTTTAAAAAGATTAAAATTTAAAGCATACTGATTTACAGCTCTTGTTATAGCGCTTTTAAATCCGCTTAGATGTGTTCCGCCCTCCATTGTATTTATATTGTTTGCAAAAGATATTATATGCTCTTTGAAAGTATCGTTATATTGAATGGATACTTGTATGTTTATATCTCCTTTTGCTCCTTCTATAAATATAGGCTCGTGTATTGCGTTATTTCTTTTATTTAAAAATTTTACAAAAGATACTATTCCGCCGTTGTATAAAAATTCTTTTTTATTATTTGTTCTTTCATCTTTTATTATTATTTTTATTCCCTTGTTTAAAAAAGCAAGCTCTCTTAATCTTCTTACTAATACGTCATATTTAAAATTATCGGTAGTAAATATCTCCATATCTGGAATAAAATGTATTTTGGTTCCTCTTTTTGAAGTAATTCCTTTTATTTTTAATTCGCTTGCTTTTTTTCCTTTTTCATAAGACTGATAATATATGTTTCCGTTGGTATATATTTCCACTTCCAAAAATGTAGAAAGAGCGTTTACTACGGATACGCCTACTCCATGAAGCCCTCCTGATACTTTGTAGGCTTCGTTATCAAATTTGCCTCCTGCATGAAGTTTTGTCATAACAACTTCTACCGCAGGTATTTTTTCCTTTGTATGTATATCTACAGGAATGCCTCGTCCGTTATCTATAACAGATACGCTGTTATCGGTATGTATAACCGCCTCTATGGTATCGCAATAACCAGCCACAGCCTCGTCTATGCTGTTATCTATAACTTCATATACAAGATGATGAAGTCCTTCAGTATCTACATTTCCTATATACATAGAAGGTCTTTTTCTTACCGCTTCAAGACCTTCTAATACTTTTATACTCTCGGCGTTATAATTATTTTTTTTCATATTTTTTATAATTAGTTAGTATTGTTATAATTCTTTTTAAATTAGATTTTTAATCATAGTCTATTATATAAATCTGCGGTTTAGATAATTATGAGATCTTTCCTCGCAGTGCTGGTCGAAATAATAATTATACTTCCATAGGCATAATTGCAGTTTTAAAGGTTTTATCGTTTTCGCCTTCTATTACACACGGTTTTTCTTTGTTTTTTATATATAATATTATATTTTTATCTATCATTAGATTCATTAAATCTATAAAAAATTTTGAGTTAAAAGCGGCTTTAAATTTTTCTCCTTTATATTCTATATCAATGTCTTCTTTTGATTCCCCTTTTTCAAAATCCGCGCTTGATATCGTTAATTTATCGTTATCAAAATTAAATATAACGCTTTTATAATAACCGTCTGTAGCAGATAAGATAGACATTCGTCTTAATACCATAGAAAATATATTTTTATTAATTATTATACTATTACAACTATCTGTTTTTAATATATCTTTATGTTCTGGAAACTTTCCTTCTAATAATCTTATTGTTATGGTTTCATTATCCTTTTTTAATATAAAGTTGCTTCCTTTAAACCCTATCTTAATTATTATTTCATTATCTATAAATTTTAATAATTCGGATAGTCCTTTTTTTGGTATAATCTGATATTTTTCAAAAGAAATATTTTGATCATCTTTATATATATATTTTGATCTTGATAATCTTCCGCCGTCTGTAGAAGTTATTTCGATCTTTTTATTTTCGCCTTCTTTTGTAAGATTAAAATATACTCCGTTTATATAAGCCTTTTTTTCGTCCGGCGTGGTTCCTATTAATACGGTTTGACTTATCATTTTTCGTAAGTAAAAAGAATCTATTTCAAAATAGTCAACCTGTTCTATAATTGGATTATCTGGAAACTCTTCTTCGTTCATGCTTACAAGATTAAATTCTAATTTTCCTTCGCCTATTTTTATTTTTCTGTTTTCATCCTTTGTTATTAATATTTTTTCGTCTGGATATTCTTTTATTATTTCAAAAAATATTTTAGAATTAACGGCAATTACACCTTCTTCTACTACGATTGCGGGATAAATTCCTTCAAATCCTGTTTCAAGGTCGTTAGCGTTAATAGAAATAGTATCAGATGATTCTGTTTTAATTAAAATGCAGGATGTTATAGCAAGATTTGTTTTTCTTCCAGTTATTCCTTGAAGATTTGCGATACATTCTAAAATGTCTTTTTTATTTATTATTAATTTCATTTTCATACCTCTTATAACTATTTATCTTTTAAAATTAATATTTATTATAATACTATGTTCATAATTATAATATCTTATTTAACGTATTTATTTCTTTATAAAAAGAGATATTTTTTTGATAAGAAAAAAGTTTTTATTTTATTAATATTTTACTTTTTTTATATACTTTAAAATAATCGGTTTAAAACCTGCTTATAATCCGTTTTTTTTCAACATTATAATTAACATAGTTTGATTTCTTTTTTATAGGTAGATAAAAATTTTAACTCATATCAGTTTCATAATCATCCCTTTTTGTGTCTATAATATAGTCATGGGTGAATATTAAAAAAAGTATAGTATTTTAAAATATATAAAAAGACAATAAAAAAAGGAACTATTTATTGTCAATAATTTAAATATCTGATAATCGCATATTAAAATTTATTATTTTTATAATCATTCTTTTTTACCTCTTTTAAGAGTTTATTTTGGATTATGACGGAGTAAATAAATATGGAAAATAAAAACTTTTCTATAAATAACAAGTATGTTATTGATCCTGAACTTTCAAAAATAGTTAATATATCTATTGCGTTGCAAATGCCGCTTTTACTTAAAGGAGAGCCCGG
Organism: Deltaproteobacteria bacterium; assembly: GCA_019306065.1. Lineage (GTDB taxonomy): Bacteria > Desulfobacterota > Desulfobacteria > Desulfobacterales > JAFDMD01 > JAFDMD01. Next base: position 57,659 of record JAFDMF010000001.1, on the reverse strand, counting down.
AACAGGTAAAACAATGCTTGCTCATGCAATAGCAAAGTATTTAGATATGCCGCTTATAGTATTAAACGTTAAATCTAGTATGAAGCTTATAGACGCTCTTTATCAGTATGATACTCTTACTAGACTTAATGACAGCAGATTTAAAGATTCAAAAAGGGACGTAAGTAATATAGAAGATTATATAAAAATGGGTAAAATAGGACAGGCTTTTACAAATGATAAAAAAGCCATTCTTTTAATAGATGAAATAGATAAAGCGGATACAGATTTTCAAGACGATATGTTAGATGTTTTGGATCAGATGGAGTTTGATATTATAGAAACAGATAAAACAATAAGCACAAAACACAGACCTATTATAATAATAACTTCAAATGCGAAAAAGGATCTTTCAGATCCTTTTTTAGGAAGATGTAATTTTCATCATATAGCCTTTCCTGATCCTAAAATGATGAAAAAAATTATAGATGTTCATTTTCCGAGTTTGGAAAAGAGTCTTACCGAAAATATAATAAAAATTTTTTATCAATTAAGGGAATTGGAAGGAATAGAAAAAAAGCCGGCTACAAGAGAATTAATAAATTGGATAAGAGCGCTTAATATAGATTCCGATTTTAATATAAAAAATTGTTCTTCCGGCGATGTTCCTTTTTTAGGAGTTTTGTTTAAAAAAAGCGGAGATTACAACAGGGCTTTAAATGTTAGTTACAGAAGACGGTTTTAAGCAAAACAAATAAACTTGGATATCTCCTAATTATTCCTTAATATAAGCAGAGGAAAGTCCCATGACTAAAGAGATATAGACATAAAAAAAGGATGATTATAAGACGTAGGAGGGAAACGGGTTAAATGGATTTCTCGCTTCGCTCGAAATGACAGGATGAAATAGCAGCCTCGACAGGACAGGCTTCTTATTTCGGTTGAAGTTTTTTGCCCTGTAATGTCAACGAGCGCGGCGAGGAGAAATTTCATAATAGTAAATATAATTATAGGAAATTAAATGATGAAATATACAACTCAGATGGATGCCGCAAGAAAAGGCATAATAACCAAAGAAATGGAAATAGCCGCAAAAAAGGAGAATATAAATATAACAAAATTGGCATCTAAAATAGCCGAAGGGAAGGTAATAATACCTGCAAATAAAGCTCATAAATCTCTTGATCCGGAAGCTATCGGCGAATCTATGAGAACTAAAATAAACGTTAATTTGGGAATTTCAAAAGACTGCCCAAATATAGAAGCTGAGATGGAAAAGGTAAAACATGCTCTTATGCTTAAAACCGAAGCTATAATGGATTTAAGCTGTTTTGGCAGAACAAGAGATTTTAGACAAAAATTGGTAAAAATGTCGAGCGCTATGATAGGAACGGTTCCTATTTATGATGCGGTAGGTTTTTATGATAAAGAATTAACCGATATTACCGTAGATGAGTTTTTTAAAGTGGTTAAAATTCACGTAGAAGACGGAGTTGATTTTTTGACAATTCATGCAGGGTTAACCAAAGAGGTTATAGAAAGTATAAAATTCGGAAAAAGAAGAACAGGGATAGTTTCAAGAGGAGGCTCTTTGTTATATAGATGGATGGAAGCAAATAATAAAGAGAATCCTTTTTATCAATATTATGATAGACTTCTTGATATATGCGTTGAATATGACGTTACTTTAAGTTTGGGAGACGGATGCAGGCCCGGAAGTATAGATGACGCTACAGACATAACTCAATTACACGAGATGATAAAATTGGCGGAACTTACAAAAAGAGCATGGGAGAAAAATGTTCAGGTAATGATAGAAGGTCCCGGGCATGTTCCTCTTGATCAGATAGAGGCAAATGTGGTTTTGCAAAAATCGTTATGTTTCGGGGCGCCGTTTTATGTTTTAGGACCTATTGTAACAGATATAGCTCCTGGATACGATCATATTACAAGCGCTATAGGCGGAGCTATTGCCGCCGCAAAAGGGGCAGATTTTTTATGTTATGTAACCCCTGCGGAACATTTAAGACTTCCTACGTTAGAGGATATGAAAGAAGGTATTATAGCCGCAAAAATAGCCGCTCATGCGGCAGATATTGTAAAAAAGTTTCCGGGAGCAAAAGATTGGGACGATAGAATGTCTTCTGCAAGGGCTGCTTTAGACTGGGATAAAATGTTAAAGCTTGCAATTGATCCGGAAAAAGCGAAAATATATAGAGAAAGCTCTATTCCGGAAGATGAACAGACATGTACTATGTGCGGTAAAATGTGCGCTGTAAAAAACATGAACGAAGTTTTAAAAAAATAGGCGGTTACCCTTTAATAACCGCCAAAGGTTCAAGTTCTTCTATAATATCTACAAGATCAGCCTGATTTTTTATAACTGTATCAATATTTTTATATGCTCCGGGGGCTTCGTCTAAATCTACACGGGATCTTATAAAATGAAGAATACCTTTTTTATCAAGCAGTCCTACCTCTTTTTTAAAATCAAGTTCTTTAACCGCCTGTTTTCTTCCGAGTCTTCTTCCAGCCCCATGAGAGCATGATTTAAAGCTTTCCGGATTCCCTTTTCCTTTTACTATAAAACTGTTTGTTCCCTGAGATCCGGGTATTATACCGATTTCTCCTTTTTTTGCGGATGTTGCGCCTTTTCTATGAATAAATAAATCTTTTTTAAAATGCTTTTCATAAGCGGCATAATTATGAGCTATATTAATCAAGGGTTGATAATTTATACTGCCTGTAACATCTATTAAAATTTCAAGAGATTTTTCCATCATAGCTTGCCTGTTTGCCAAAGCAAAAGAAATACAATATTGCATTTCGGCTTTATACTGTTGCGCCTTTTTATTGTCTATAGGCAGATAAGCAAGCTGCCAGCTTTTTGGTATTGGATTTGATAATTTTTCGTTAAATTTTTTTGCGTAACGGTTATATGTATCGGCTATCTGTTTTCCCAAATTGCGGCTTCCGGAATGTATCATAATCCATATATAATTATCTTTTCCTTTTTGAATCTCTATAAAATGATTTCCGCCTCCCAGGGTTCCAAGTTGTTTTCTTGCTTTTTTATATTCTTTACATACTATAAGAGTTAATTCTTCGGATAAGATTTGAGGCATTTTATCTTCGGAAAGCGGGGTTGAATGCCATTTAAAGCCTGTAGGTATGGCTGATTTTATTTTATATACTATAGTTTCAATCTGTTTTTTTTCCAAATTATCAATATCTGTTTTTACCGCGCATACTCCGCAGCCAATATCTACCCCTACCGCATTAGGAATAAGCGCTTCCTTTACTGCTATAACTCCGCCTATAGGCATACCGTATCCTTCGTGAACGTCCGGCATAATTGCTACGTGTTTAAAAGCGCAGGGGTGATTTGCAAGATTTTTTGTTTGGTGCAACGCCCCTTCTTCAATCTCGTTTGTCCATAATTTTATTGGCAGTTTTTCGGTTGTAATTGTATTGTTCATCTTATTTTATGTTTTTATTAAAGCCCGTCGCATAATGTAGAAAACGGGCAAATTTTTTTTATGTTTTAACTATAGTTATGGAGATTAATTTAAAAGCCCGTCAAAAAAGTCGTTTCCTTTATCGTCAGTTATAATAAACGCCGGGAAATTTTTTACGTCTATGGAATAAACCGCTTCCATTCCAAGTTCTGGATATTCCAAAATTTCAACCTTTGTTATACAATCTTTTCCAAGCCTTGCAGCGGGCCCTCCAATCGAGCCAAGATAAAATCCTCCGTATTTTTTACAAGATTCGGTTATCTGTTTTGAGCGATTTCCTTTTGCAAGCATTACCATAGACGCCCCGCATTTTTGAAAAATAGGAACATAAGCGTCCATTCTGCCGGCGGTAGTAGGACCAAAAGAACCGGCTGCCGCTCCTTTTGGAGTTTTTGCCGGACCTGCATAATATATAATATGATCTTTAAAGTATTTCGGCAGCTCGCTGGTATCATTTAAACGCTGCATAAGTTTTGCATGAGCAATATCTCTTGCAACCACTATTTTTCCGGTAAGACTTAGCGCGGTTCCTACCTTATATTTTGAAAGCGTCGCTATAAGTTCCGCCATTGAAACATTTAGATTTATCTTTACCGCCTTGTTTTCTTCAACAGTTACGGGGGTAAAATATTTTGCGGGATTTTTTTCTAATTTTTCCAAAAAGATACCCTTTTTTGTGATTTTGCCTTTAATATTTCTATCCGCGCTGCAGCTTACACCTATGCCTATAGGACATGACGCTCCGTGTCTGGGAAGCCTTATTATTCTTACGTCATGGCAGAAATATTTTCCTCCGAACTGCGCTCCTATTCCCAAATTTTTTGTAATTTCAAGCAATTTTTCTTCTAATTCCAAAACCCTGAATCCTATAGAATCCTCTCCGCTTTTTGTCGGGATATTATCAAGGTATCCGGCAGAGGCGAGTTTTACGGTTTTTAAATTAAATTCCGCAGATGTGCCTCCTATAACTACAGCAAGATGATAAGGCGGGCAAGCGGAAGTGCCTATTGCTTTGATTTTTTCGGTTAAAAAATTCAATAAGGTTTCGGGATTTAAAACAGCCCTTGTTTGTTGAAAAAGAAAAGACTTATTTGCGGAACCGCCTCCTTTTGCAATAAATAGAAATTTATATTCGTCGTCGTTTGTAGAGTATATCTCTATTTGAGCAGGAAGATTATTCCCGCTGTTTCTTTCTTCATACAAATCTGTCGGAATATTTTGGGAATAACGCAGATTATTCTCTGTGTAAGCCTTAAAAACTCCTTTAGATAAAGCTTTTTCGTCCGAACATCCCGTATATACCCTTCCCCCCTTTTTGCCCATTATAATAGCGGTACCCGTATCCTGACACATAGGATAAACTCCTTCCGCGGATATAACCGCATTTTTAAGCATTTCTACGGCTACATATTTATCGTTTGCAGAACTTTGATTATCTTCAATAATTGTTGCAAGCTGTTTTAAATGACTTGCTCTTAAATAGCAGGAGATATCAGTAAAAGCCCTTTTTGCAATAAGGGTTAAGGCTTCCGGGGCTATTTTTAAAATTTTTTCGCCTTCAAATTCGGATAAGCTTATATAATCTTTTGTAAGCAGTTTATATTCGGTTGTATCTTTTTTAATTTTTAACATTTCCATGTAATTAAAATCGTTCATGATATTTTACTCCTTTTAAAATTTTCGGCTTTTTTAGTGAGATTTCTCCTTGCTGCGCTCCTCGAAATGACACGGCAAGAAAATATTCGAGGTTTTTTTCTTCTCAATATCGTTACTAACGCATTATTTTTATGTATTTTACTTTAATTTTTTTTATAGATAGAATTTGTCTAAAAAAATAAATCCTTTATATCCGAATAATAACATGCTATCAAGGAAGTTTTGAAACGGCGGTTTGTTATAATTTGGCTGATTATGATGGTAAAATATCAGCTTGGCAATACAATTGTCTATATTGATATGTAAGGTAAAAACCGCCGATATTAATATGGATAAAATTAAAAAAACGGGAGACGAATCACTTAATAATGCGAAGGAGCTTATAAATAACAACAGCAATAAGCAGCTTGAAAGATATAAAGAAAAGATAGATGAAAAAACCATTGATTTTATTAATTATTGATTCGCTCTTGAGACGCAAACCGAGCTTGCGGTATTAGTATCAGAAATTGATAAGATAGAAGCCAGATCAATTAACTCGTGAGAAAAATTTTAAAACAATTTCCGGTCAGACAACAGGAGATATTAATGGCTCTATTCGATAAATTCCGCAATAACCGCTTTTTCAGTTAAGCGAGCAGTTTATTTTAGAGCAAAAAAACGAATTTAAAACGAGGTAAAAAATTAATATTATTAACAAAATAGAAGAGATGCAAAAGATATCCGCACAGATTAAAAAATCCGGCAAAACAATTGTTTTGGTTCCTACTATGGGGTATCTGCACGAAGGGCATCTTTCTTTGGTAAGAATAGGACAAAAGGTTTGCGACATAGTTATAGTGAGCATATTTGTAAATCCTACTCAATTCGGACCTGCCGAAGACCTTGATTCATATCCGAAAGATTTGGAAAGAGACTGCGCTTTGTTGAAAAAAGAAGGGGTTGAAACGGTTTTTGCGCCAGCGTCGGAAGAGTTATATCCTGCGGGGTATCAAACTTATGTTAACACATTAAAACTATCCGAGCATCTTTGCGGCATTTCAAGGCCTGCTCTTTTTCAGGGCGTAACAACGGTTTTAACAAAACTATTCAACATAGTAAATCCGGATAAAGCGGTTTTCGGCAAAAAGGATTTTCAGCAGTTTGTTATAGTTTCTCGGATGGTAAAAGACCTTAATTTTAATATTGAAATTATAGGAGCGCCGATTATCCGCGAAGCAGACGGGCTTGCTATGAGCTCCCGAAACGCTTATCTTAAAAAGAATCAAAGAGACTCTGCATTAAGCCTTTACAAAGCGCTCAAAAAAGCCGAAAATCTCGTTAAAAAAGGCGAAAAAAAAGCCGAAGTAATTATAAATGCCGCTTCCAAATTAATAAATTCTTTTGACGAAATTTTAATCGATTATATATCAATATGCGATTTTGAATTTTTTGAAGAGGTTAAAATAATAGATCGTCCGGTTTTAATGGCTCTTGCCGTTAAAGCGGGTAGGACAAGATTAATTGATAATATAATTCTATTCCAATAGCTAATCGGGTGTAACCGCTCGCATGACGAATTTTCAACGAAAAAAAGGAAACTTATTTTATGAGTAAAAAATCACATTTGTTTACTTCGGAATCCGTAACGGAAGGGCATCCGGACAAAGTGGCGGATTTAATATCGGATTCAATATTAGACGCTATTATAGCGCAAGATAAAGGATGCCGCGTGGCATGCGAAACTCTTGTAACTACGGGGCTTGCCTTTATATCCGGCGAAATAACCACGGATTGTTATGTAGATATGACTCGGATAGCACGCGATACGATTGCGGAAATAGGATATGATTCTTCGGATATGGGTTTTGATTACCGAACATGTTCGGTTGTTACAAGCATAGGGAGGCAGTCGCCGGATATAGCTCGGGGAGTTGACGTAGGAAAAGGGCTTTTTAAAGATCAGGGAGCGGGAGATCAGGGGCTTATGTTCGGTTTTGCGACGGATGAAACCGAAAGTTTAATGCCGATGCCAATAAGTTACGCTCATTCTTTATGCAAAAGACTTGCGGCGGTTAGAAAAGATAAAACCCTTGATTTTTTAAGGCCGGACGGAAAGTCGCAGGTAACTATAAGGTATGAAGACGGAATACCTCAACATGTAGATGCTATAGTAATAGCGGCTCAGCATAACCCGGACGCACCTTACAATCAATTAAAAGAGGCTATTATAGAAGAGGTTATAAAAAAGGTTATTCCGCAGCAAATGATTAAAAAAGAGACCAAATATTTTATTAATACTACAGGGCAGTTTATAATAGGCGGACCTATGGGAGACTGCGGGCTTACGGGGCGTAAGATTATAGTTGATACTTACGGCGGCAACGGCAGCCATGGCGGAGGCTGTTTTTCCGGAAAAGACCCTTCCAAAGTGGATAGATCCGGCTCTTATATGTCGAGACATATAGCCAAAAACATCGTAGCTTCCGGCGCCGCTAAAAAATGCGAAGTTCAGATAGCTTATGCCATAGGAGTAGCCCAGCCGGTATCTGTTTTAGTTGATCTTATGGGAACAGGCGTAGTTTCCGAAGAGCGTATGGCGCGAATTGTAAATGAAGTTTTTGATTTAAGACCTGCCGCTATTATCGAATACCTTGATCTTTTGCAGCCTGTTTATAAAAGAACGGCGGCTTACGGACATTTCGGAAAAAACGAGCCCGGTTTTACATGGGAAAAAACCAATAAGGCAGATATTATAAGAGAAAAAGCAGGGTTATAATAAAAAGGAGATAATTATATTATGAGTTTTTTGCAGTTAGATACTTCGCTTCCGTTTAAAGTGGCGGATATTAATTTGGCGGATTTCGGAATAAAAGAGATGGCGTTGTCCGAAAACGAAATGCCGGGGCTTATGGCTATACGGGAAAAATACGGGGATAAAAAGCCGTTAAAAGGGCTTAAAATTACCGGCAGTCTCCATATGACAATACAAACCGCTATGCTTATAGATACCTTAAAAGAGCTTGGAGCCGATATAAGATGGGCAAGCTGCAATATATTTTCCACTCAAGATCATTCGGCGGCGGCAATAGCAAAAAAAGGTTCCGCCGCAGTTTTTGCATGGAAAGGGGAAAATCTTGAAGAATATTGGTGGTGTACACATCAGGCGTTAATTTGGCCCGATAATACGGGTCCCGATCTAATAGTAGATGACGGAGGAGACGCTACATTATTTATTCATTATGGAGTAGATATAGAAAAAGACCCGTCTTTGCTTGATAAAGAGTATGACAGCGAAGACATGAGATGTCTTGTAGGGCGTCTTAAAGAGGTTTATACAAAAGACCCGAAATTTTGGACAAATATAGCTTCCAAAGTAAAAGGAGTTTCCGAAGAAACCACAACGGGAGTTCACAGACTCTATCAATTAGCTTCTGAAAACAACCTTTTGTTTCCGGCGGTAAATGTAAATGATGCCGTTACCAAATCAAAATTCGATAACCTTTACGGATGCCGAGAATCTTTGGCGGACGGCATTAAAAGGGCTACGGATATAATGATTGCCGGTAAAGTTGTAGTTGTATGCGGATACGGAGACGTAGGCAAAGGCTGCGCCGAGTCTATGCGGGGATTTGGCGCGAGAGTAATGGTTACGGAAATAGATCCTATATGCGCTTTGCAGGCTTTAATGCAGGGCTATGAAGTTATAACTATGGAAAAGGCGGTAAAAATGGGAGATATATTTGTAAGCGCTACCGGCTGCTGCGACGTTATAACAGGCAGGCATATGGAGATGATGAAAGATGAAGCTATAATATGCAACATAGGGCATTTTGACAGCGAAATAGAGATGTCTTTTCTTGAAAACAATAAAGACTGCATAAAAGAAAATATAAAGCCTCAAGTTGACAGATGGCGTTTAAAATCCGGCAAATCCATAGTAGTTCTTGCTGAAGGAAGACTTGTAAATTTAGGCTGCGCTACAGGGCATTCAAGTTTTGTAATGAGCGCAAGCTTTACAAATCAGTGTTTGGCTCAGATAAAACTTGTTTCCGAAAAATTGGAAAAACAGGTTTATGTTCTTGATAAAAAATTAGATGAAGAGGTAGCGCGCCTTCATTTAAAACGGTTTGACGCTTCGCTTGAAAAGCTTACAAAAAAACAGGCGGATTATTTAGGAGTGTCTGTTGACGGTCCGTTTAAGCCGGATTTTTACAGATACTAAATAGCGCCGCAGATTACGCAGAGATTTTTGTAGAGACAAGGCATGCCTTGTCTCTACGCATTCTTCGGGCGAGTAATTGAGTTGCTGGTTTCATTCATGTTAATTTAATTTTTATTTTTGACTATATTAGCGTTCATATAAACCAGTTTAAACGTTAAAACAGGTCATACGAAGGTTGGTTTTGCTTTTATTTGATTAATAGACGGATAATATAAGTTAGGTTTTTCATGAAGGGTTAAGATAAGATTTGATCTAAAAAAAGTTTTGTTCTTTGATGGGTAGGATTTTTAAAGAAATGCTCGGGCGTTCCCTCTTCTACGATTCTACCGTAATCCATAAAAATAACTCTATCTGCAACCTCTTTTGCAAAGCCCATTTCGTGAGTAACAACAACCATAGTCATACCCTCTTTTGCCAAAGCTTTCATCACGTTTAAAACTTCGCTTATCATTTCGGGGTCTAACGCGGAGGTAGGCTCGTCAAAAAGCATAACTTTAGGATCCATAGCAATGGCTCTTGCTATGGCAACCCGCTGCTGCTGCCCGCCGGATAATTGCGCTGGATACGCTTTTGCTTTATCGGTTATGCCCACTTTTTTTAAAAGATAAACGGTTTTTTTATCCGCTTTCGCTTTGCTTCGTTTTAAAACTTCCAGTTGGGTAAGCATTACATTTTCATATACGGTTTTATGCGGAAAAAGATTGAAAGACTGAAACACCATTCCTACTTTGGCTCTTATTTTGTTCATATTGGTTTTACGGGAAAATATATCTATCCCTTCTATCAAAATTTCTCCGTAATTTGCAGTTTCCAATCTGTTAATACATCTTAAAAAAGTGCTTTTGCCGGAACCGGAAGGACCTATTACGACAACAACCTCTCCGGCTTCTATTTTGCAGGAAACATCTACTAATGCTTGGACTTCATGCGGAGTATGAAAGGTTTTATATATGTTTTTTATCTCTATCATTTTATAAGGGATCTTTTTTCAAGAAACTGCAAAGCCATTGATAAGCTAAAGGTTAAAACCAAATACATAATAGCGCACATAAACCATAATTCAAAGGGCTGTAAGCTTGTGCTAATAACTTCGCGGGTAGCCTTTGTAAGCTCTCTGATTGCTATAATTCCTAAAAGAGAGGAATCTTTTATAAGGTTTATAAACTGCCCTGCAAGGGGCGGAAGGATTCTTTTTAAAGCCTGCGGTAAAATAATGTAACGCATACATTGATAACCGCTCATTCCCAAAGACCTTGCCGCTTCTGCCTGCCCTTTGTTTATAGACTGAATTCCGGCGCGAACTATCTCGCCTACATAAGCGCCGGTAAAAAACGCTAAAGCTGCAATTCCATACCATATAGGCTCTATCCGGGTAAAGTCGTGGCTTGCAAAGATAGCGTCTAATATGGAACCGAATACAAAATACCATATAAATATCTGAACCAAAAGCGGCGAGCCTCGAATGATTTCCACATAAGTTATTGCAGACCATTTAAAAAAAGGGTTTGAAGAAAGTCTTGCAATACCGCATATAAGCCCTATTATGATTCCGAAAATTGTGGCTATCGCGCTGGATTTAATGGTAAGCCAAAGTCCGCTTGCAAGAATTCCGGCTTTTAATTCGGAATAGCTTCCGATAATGCCCTCTTTATAAACATATTCTCCGTCTAAAATATTTAACTTTGCTTTTTTAGGAACAAAATATATGTTTTGTTCGCTGTTTTTGGTTATTTCTATGTTCCAGCCTTTATCATTTGATACGATAACTGCTGTTCCGTCTGTTTCCGTTTTTATTTCCACCGTATTATTATAAGCAAAATATTTTAAAACCCTGTTCCATCTCCACACATAATCTATTTTTGCGGCGGCAAGATAAAGAGAAGCGCTTGTTAAAAAAAGCATGACAAAAAAAAGGACTATACTAAAATTATACAGTCCTTTTTTTTTCAAACGTTTTATATTCGATACCATGTTTATTATTTTTTTGGCTTTCTCCGTTTTATGAGATTTCTTCTCACTTCGTTCGTCGAAATGAGAAGGTAAAAAAATGTTTTTATTAAATGTTGCATAACAAAGTAATTTGTTCGGTTCCAACGCCAAAACAGGGCAAAAGAGGAAGTTATGCACAGGTTTTTGGTTTTAATCTACATTTTTCGTCCAATCCATATTATTAAGCCATTTTTTGTAAATTTTGTCGTATCTGCCGTCGTTTTTAAGCTGTCGTAAAAAATTATTTAACCAGTTTAAAAAGTCAGGGTCCCCTTTTCTAATTCCAAACGCCAGCGGCTCGTAAGTAAAAGGTTCGTCTAAAAACGTCAGATTGTTTTTTCCTTGCGTTCCTATAAACGTAGCGCAAAAAGGAAGGTCATAAACTATAGCGTCGGCTTTGCCCATAGCAACTTCTAAAGCCGCCGCTCCGGATCCTTCAAAAGATTTATACTGAGCCTTAGGTATAAATCTTTTTATTGCCTGCTCTCCGGTTGTTCCGAGTTTTGAAGTAACTATGTATTTTTGGTCGTTAAGCTGTTCGTAAGAGGTTATTTTGCCTTCATACTTTTTATTAAGAAGTATGGTTTGTCCTACTATCATGTAAGGATCCGAAAAGTTGATTTTCAAATTTCTCTCCTGCGTAATAGTCATTCCGCTTATTATTATATCGAATTTTTTGGTTGTAAGCGCCGGAATAATGCCATCAAACGCGGTATTTATAATTTTTAATTTAACCCCCATAGCCTTTGCTATCTCTTTGGCAATGTCTATATCAAAGCCTACGATATTGCCTTTTTTATCTGTCATTTCAAAAGGAGGATAACCGGATTCCGTGCCTATTAAAAGCTCTCCTCTTTTAAGTATTTTTTCCAGAGTCGATTTTTTTGCAAGCTCAATATCGGATGCTCCCGCAAACGGCGATGCAATTATGAATATAACAAATATAGCGGTTAAAAAACCGAAAAAATTTTTTTTCATTTTAAAGTTCTCCTCTTTTATTAATTATAACCCGTTTATTTTAAGATAAAAACAGGTCAAAAAATTTATATCCGATTAGCATTAATTTTTAAAAAAATCAAATGTAAACTCAAGCAAAATAAAACTTGTTTCTATAGAAACTAAATAGAGGGGCAAACCGCTTAATCTCTTAGTAAATGAGAAATAGAAAAAATAAAAAGGATGGACGAGCTTATTTTAACAAAAATTCTAGAGTTTTTATCTAGAAATGAATTTAAATTAATCATCCCGTAAGCATTATGCTTGAGCGATCCCCTGTTAGCCAGCGCGCCGGGTTTTTTTAGTGGAGTTATCATTGGTAAAAAAAAGAGTGATTTGTTATATAGACGGGTTTAATTTATATCATTCTATCGTCGCCCTCGGTTCAGATTATAATTATCTTAAATGGGTTAATCTTTGGAAACTTTCCAATGCCTATATCAAATCTTTGAACGAGAAGCTTATCAAAGTTTATTACTTTTCCGCTATAGCATCTTGGCTTAAAGATTCATCGGCAAGACATAAAAAATTTATAAAAGCTAACAAATCTTTTGGAGTTACTCCTGTTCTCGGTCATTTCAAAAAAAAAGGAAGACAATGCAAAAAATGCAGCGCGAAATGGTCTGAACATGAAGAAAAACAGAGTGATGTAAATCTTGCAATTTATTTGGTAAAGCATGCTTGTCTTAATAATTTTGATAAGGCTTTTGTTATCTCCGCAGATTCCGATTTATGTCCGCCTATTGATTTCGTTATTAATGATTGCAAAAAAGAAGTGGAAATACTTATTCCGCCTAACCGATATAAAATAACAAGCGAGTTGCATAATAAAGTAAAAGCATATAAAATTAAAAAAAGTATTTGGAAACCAATCAACTTCGCGATATAATAAAAATAAAAGATGAAACAGGCGAAATTGTAATAAATCGTCCTGAAGAATATATTCAAAATAAGAGCTGAAAGCCTCGCTATGGCAATATAATAAATATATTTATATCATCTTTCTTGTAATCTCAGACACCTCTTTTGTCATTTTTAAAACCTTTTCCGCATGTTTCAAACTCATGTTTCCGGTTCCGCAGCTTGGAGTAATATAAGATTGGGCAAGTAGAATGTTTTTTTCTATTCCCATTTTTTCGATTTGCGCAATTTTATCTTTAAATGCGGATGCAAGCGACGCCGAAGTTTCCTTTTCTATATCTTCTATATTTCCGGTAGGTATAATTCCCCACGCCAGAGCGCCGCCTTTTCGAATGAATTTTTTGATATGATTCGGATAAAGGATGAATTTGTCAAAGAAGGAATATGCATCAAAACTTATAATGTCTGCAGGAGTTTCCAAAACAAGAGACCAGTCTGAATTTGCGCATATATGTATTCCGGCAAGAGCCTTTTCCGTATGTATGGCGTCTATCACCTCTTTTAAAGCGTCCATTCCTTCTTCGCGCGATACGGTTAAAAAAGAGGATGAGCCGAAGCCTGCCAAAGCGGGTTCGTCTAAAAATATAATAACCCGCGATGTAGTAAGTTTAGCAAGCCTGCCTGCCTGCCATTTTGCTTTCATAGCTATAAGTTTTACGGCTATATCTTTTAGTCTTTCGTCATAAAATATGCTTTTATTATCCTGATCTTTAACTCCTATGCCGAATGTTACGGGGCCTGTTATTTGTCCTTTTACGGCATAAGGCTTGTCGGAAAGTTTTTTTACTTTTTCCATTAATACAAAAAAACCTTTTGCCTCGTTTTCGGTTAAGGTAAATCTGGAGCTAAAGGAATCTATTTGTTTGTCTCTGGAGTTTATATAATCTTCGTAAAACTTTAAAATTTCATCCTCAAAATCCGAAGCTTTTATGTTTATAAAGGTTTTTTTGTTTTTATTTGTAACTGATGGCATTCCGGGTAAAAATTGTTCTATCATTCCCTCTTTTTGATATGCAGGCAGCTGCGCCCATAACGGTATTTCTGGAGTATAATCAAATATTATCTCTGAAGCTTTTTTATGATCGTCTATAGGCAGACTTCCTATTAAAAGAGGCATACAGTTCGGTTTGAGATTTTTTATCATTATTTTGTTCCTTTTTTACGTTATGCTCAAAACATTCAACTTATGTTCATCTGTTCATATTTAGGCTTGGAGAATGTCCAAGTTCGTTTTTCTCAGCGATAAGAGCCGCTCCGCAAAAAATTTTGGAGATGTCCTTTATAATCATTTTTTTTTGCATTTAAATTTTTAATAAGCCAGCGCTTAAAGTTGCAGCGGTTTTATATTTAATGTTGCGCTTGGTTTTCGATTATTTTAAAATTATAATAACATATTTTATAAAAAAAGGAATGTTAAAACTATGAAAAAACGTATTGCAAATATTCCCAAAATAGACAGACCCCGCGAAAAGCTTCAAAAAAAAGGCGCGCAGGCTTTGTCTGATCTTGAACTTATGGCTATTCTGATAGGCAGCGGAGCAGGAAATTATGATGTGTTAAGCATTTCAAAGCAGGTATTGAAAGTGCTGGATTCGTCAGCCCATCAAGATTTACAAAAGGTTAAGGGCGTAGGGCAGGCTAAAGCTTCTCTTATCTTAGCGGCATTGGAATTTGCAAGGCGTCGTATTCACCCTAAAGGATTTAAAATTTCTTATTCTTCGGATATATTTTCTATTATAAGACATTATGCTGACCGCAAACAGGAATATTTTATATGTATATCTTTAAACGGAGCAAACGAAGTTATTACAAGCAGAGTTGTATCGGTAGGGCTTATTAATATGAATCATATTCATCCCAGAGAGGTTTTCGCAGATCCTCTTATGGATAGGGCATCCGGAATAATAGTGGCGCATAATCATCCGATAGGAGACTTTATGCCTAGCGAAGAAGATATAATGATTACGGCAAAACTAAAAACAGCCGCCAATACACTTGGCATAGAGTTTCTTGATCATATAATATTTAACAAAGAGGGTTATTACAGCTTTTTGGAAAGAGGAGATTTTTTCTTAATTTAAGTTATACAGCAGTATTATGTATTAAATTTTTTTTTAGTTTTTAGGGCTTTTTAAAGTATGTTTTTCACTTCCATAAGAAAATTTAATAGATTTTTCTTGACAATTAGTTTTATAATTTCTATATATACGATCCATTAAATGAAAGCGGAATGATCCGAAAAAAAATAAGGCTGGAAGGTGAGAAATGACGAGAGCTATGAAATTGGAAAATGATTGTGCATGTTCAGTAAAAAAAATATCCAGCTCCGATTTTTATTTTGCCGCGTCGATTAAAAAAAGATCAAAAGTAAATATAAACTTATGCTGGCAGTGTTATACCTGCACTACAGGCTGTCCTTTTTCCGATTTAATGGATATTATGCCAAATCAAGTAATACGTTCTATTCAGCTGGGGGGAAAAAAATCTTTACTTGAAAGTTCTACGATATGGCTTTGCGTGGGATGTAATGCATGCACGTCGGAATGTCCTATGGGAATTGATATTCCGTCGGTAATGAGCGCTCTTCGCGAGACCGCTATTAAAGAGAAGGTAAAAATTGCTTCGGACGATATATATACTTTTCATAAAGAGTTTTTAAACTCCGTTAAAAAACATGGACGAGCATATAAAATTGGTATTATGTTATCTTACAAGCTTAAAAAATTAGACCTGTTCAGAGATGGAAAGGTGGGTTTGAAAATGCTTGCAAAGCATAAATTGAATATTTTGCCTTCTAAAATTAAAAATATCCATGATTTTAAAAAATTGTTTGTATAATGAAAAATAGGAAATTAGCGGAGTTTTCATATTTTCCAGGATGTTCGCTTGCCAGCGCAGAAAAGCATACTGGGAAATCAATTGAAAAATTTTGCGAAAATTTTGATATAAATCTTGTAGAATTAGAGGATTGGAACTGTTGCGGGTCATCTTCGGTTCATAGTATAGATACCGAATTAGGATTTAAGCTTTTAAGTCGTAATTTTTCTTTATGCAAATCGGAAAGTCTGTTATTTGTTCCGTGTCCTGCCTGTTATTTGAAATTAAAAAAAGCATATTATCATTTAGAGCGAGATGAAAAGCTTCAAAAAGAGTATAGAGAAAAATGGGGAAAGGATTATCCGAAACATCTTTATATTCCTCATCTTTTTGAATTGCTTGAGATAATGGAGCAGTTGGGCTTATTAAATAATAGGGTTAAACGGTTAAACGGACTAAAATGTGTTTCTTATTATGGCTGTATGCTTGCCGCTTCAAGAGAATTAAGGCATGGCAAAAGCTTTTACGGGATAATGGAGCATATTATATCATCTTTGGGAGGTTTTAATTTAAGATGGGCTCATTCTTCAACTTGCTGCGGAAGTTATTTAACGGCGATGCGTCCCGATATTGTAAAAGACAAGGTTGAAGATATAATGAAAGGAGCAATAGACGCCGGCGCGGAATGTATAGTTACCTCATGCGTTATGTGCCAATTAAATTTAGAAGCGCGTTGTCAACTTGACAAATCACTTCCAATATTTTATCTTTCGGATATTCTTTCTTTGACGTTTGAAGAAAAAATGAGCAATTTCCATCTATCGAGATTTTTTACAAATCCGAAAAAGTTATTAAAGAAGAGAAAAATTTTGTAAATTAGAGTCAAGTCAAAGTTATAACATAAATAAGCTTTGACTTACAAATTCACGAAAACGCGATATGTGTTAAAATAAAGCTAAGCAATTTGTCTATCATGCTTTCTCCTTTGTCGCGTTTTCGTGATATTTTTTATGATATTTTTAATATTTCAAGCAGCAGTTCGGTAGTTTCTTTCATATCCTCTACTAATATTGATTCTCTTAATGTATGAATATCTTTCATGCCTGTTCCCAACACTCCTGTTATTATGCCTTTTTCAAAAAATATATTAGCGTCCGCTCCTCCTCCGGTAGTTATTAATTTGATTTTTTTACCCAGATTTTTTGCCGCCCTTTGGGCAAGGATAACGATTTTGTGCGATATGTCGCAGTTGGTGGCAAAAAATTCTCTTTCGCATATCGCTTCAAGATACGGAAGTTTATCGCTATGATTTTTTTTAAAAAGATTAACCGTATTTTTAAATATATCTATTATGTTATCGCTTATTTTTTGTAATTTTATTGCGCTATGGCTTCTTGCTTCTCCTGTAACAACAACATAAGAAGGAACGATATTAGGCGCTTTACCGCCTTCGATTAAACCGATATTGCATGTGGTTTCTTCGTCAATTCTGCCGAGTTTAAGATTTGCTATTGCCTTGCTTGCAATTAATACCGCATTTATTCCTTTTTCCGGCTCAATTCCTGCGTGTGCATCTTTGCCGTGTATTTTAAATTGAAGAAAGTTAGCCCCAGGAGCTTGGACAACCAATGTATAAATATCTTTTGTATCAAGACAATATCCGTATTTTGAAGAGATAAGATCGTAATTAAGATATTTTGCTCCCCAAAGCCCTATTTCTTCGGATATGGTAAATACAAATTCAATGGGTCCGCAAGCAAGCCTGTTTTCAACTATAGCTCTTAAGGCTTCTATAAGTATTGCTATGGCGCTTTTGTCGTCCGCTCCTAAAACGGTAGTTCCATCGCTGGTAAAAACTCCGTCTTTTAAAAGTACTTTTACTCCTTTGCCCGGTTTAACCGTATCCATATGAGCATTAAGCATTATAGGTTCTTTTGATTTATTCCCTTTAAATTTTGCTATTAAATTCCCTGTATCTGATCCGGCTTTTTTGCTTGCATCATCTATTATGGTTTCGCATCCGAGCGATTCCATAATTTTTTTTATTTTAAGGCATATATTTTTTTCACCGC
Organism: Deltaproteobacteria bacterium; assembly: GCA_019306065.1. GTDB lineage: Bacteria > Desulfobacterota > Desulfobacteria > Desulfobacterales > JAFDMD01 > JAFDMD01. The sequence goes on along the minus strand of JAFDMF010000001.1, from coordinate 39,507 downwards.
CGGATTCGCTGTCAATCTCGGCTAAAGATTTAAAAAGTTCGGATAGACGCTGCTTATTAACCATCTGTTAATCCTTTATTATAACCAAAATTTAAAGTATTTTGTTTTAGTTGAGATCAAGGCGGATAAAATTTTTATCTGCCGCTTCAAATCAAGCAAAAGAGGAGGTTTTTTATGAGAGCTATTTGAACATTGATATTGGGCCGGCTATCATTTCTATAAAGATATATGTTAAAAAAGCAAAACCGAATACTAACATAAGGATTATATAGATCGTATTTATTTTATGTCTGCTCATACCTTTTGCATCATAAAATACCGGTTTTCCGCATTTTTCACACCATCTTTTATTTTTATTTGTAGTTATAACCGCTCCGCATTGACACTTTATATCTTTAAAAGGCTGGCTCATTATTAATTTTTCCTTTTAATCCGTCTTTGTTTTATAATCATTTTTTTTTGTGTTTTAATGTCAGAATAAAGGCACTTGAAAAACAAAACAGGGCGGTAAAAATACCGCCCTGTTTTGTTAGATTTTTATTTATCAATAAAAGTTTTTTTTGTTATCTATCCGAACATGCCCCATCCGAATGAAGCAGTCCAGAGGATGGAAAAGAGAACCAAAACAATTACGCATATATCTTCTTTTTTCATTTTATTCCCTCCTTTAATAGTTTTATGCTTCTTTAATAACTATGTTTGTATCCGTATCGGCGCGTTTAATTCTGTCTTCCGAAAGGGTCGACATCTCCGCTTTAAAACAAAGAGCCCACATCATCACTATACCGATTATCCACCAAGTTATCTGCCAAGACCAAAGAGGAGGAAATCCTGCAAATGAAAATGCGGTATTGCCTAAAATACACGCGGGACCTATTGCAAATAGATACCATACAGGGGTGGCGACTTTCATAACTCTACGCCACGCTTTGCCTGTTTCGGATGGCTCGTCAATATCGTCAAGATAATTTCTTACCTCCGCCTGAATTTCAATTGTTTTCTGCTCGTCTTTTATACCGACAGCTTTGCATATTAAAGCCACTGCCAGCCCTGTAAATGTTCCCCAAAACGCGCAGTGCATAGACAGCGGATTTGGCCAAATTTTATATGTAACAAAAACCGCTATCATGCCGCTGAACACGCCGAGAACCGCTCCTTTTGAAGGAAATTTTACGCCCCATATTACTCCTAAAAGCAATATATACATTACAAAGCCGAAGGCGGTTGCAAGCGCTCCGAGTATAACAAGCGCGGCTTTTGCATTAAGGGCTACATAAAGCGCTAATATCGTAAGCGCCGTAGCAAGAAGTCTATTAACCCATATCTGTTCGCTGTGTCCGGCTTCCTGTTTTTTAATATAACGCCAGTAAACGTCTCTTAATAGAATTGAGCCGCCTGTTCCTATATAAGGAGCCGCCGTAGAATGTATGGAAGCGATAGCGCCTATAAAAACTATTCCGAGAACAAACGGAGGTAAAAATTCTTTCATCAATATTGGAACTACAGTTGCCTGATTAATATTTTGAAACGCCTCAATGCCTTGCAGCTGAAGAATTTTAGCTCCTAATCCTTGAAAAGCGGTAAAGAAGAAAAGAGCAAAGCCTACTACAAATGTTGACATAAAAGCCTGCTGCCATGCAAGAGGTTTGGGAGATTTAAGTCCGAATGTCCACATTGTAAAAGCAGGAGAAGATTGAATACCCATTAATGCAAACATGTAGGTTAAAACCATAACCGCTGTCCATGCGGTTTCGCCATCCGCGCCTCCGAGACCGAAGTTGATGATTCTTGGAACCTCTAAAAATTTAGGATCCATGGCTAATACTTCTTTGGAAAAATTGCTCCAGCCTCCGAACTGAGGATGAATAATAACAAAAAAACCGAGCAGAATAATTCCGCCTACAAGTAAAATAAACTGAATGACTCCTACCCATGTGCTTGCTTTAAGTCCGCCGGTGCATACATAAAACCATACGATAAAGCTCATAAAAATAGCGCCCCATAATGTAGGAATGCCGGCAATTACCTTAAATAAGGCAGCTGCCGCGGCTAACTGAACCGCCGAATAAAATACCGAATATAATACTGCGGTAAGAACAACAAGCCATCTTAAAGTTTCGGTATTGTAATAATAGGCATACATGTCGCCGGGAGTAATAAACCCATATCTTTTACCGAGAAGCCATACTCTTTTGTTAAAAAAGGTTCCGGTAATAGGAATTGTTAGTACATAAAAAGATGCAAAAGCATAAGCAAGCCCGTCTCGCCATATCAATCCGGGATGTCCGATAAATGTCCATCCCGAAAAAGAGGCGGCAGTGGCTGCCAGAAGAAAAGCAAAGAATGGAATTGATCTGCCTGCAATCGTATATCCCGAAGATGTTTTTTCGGTAAAATAACCTTTTAATCCCCAATAAAAACAATATGCGATATATAAGCCAAGCATTATATAAACCCATGTTGTATCCTGCATTATACCCTCCTTAATTTATTTAATAAAATAAATTCTGCCGCGTTTATAAAAAGCGCGACAATCTTACTTAAAAATATTTCTCGTCGCCCCCTTTCATTTTATAAAGCATTTTATTTATAATTGTGTTATAAAAAAGATAAATACCATTCATTTTTTGTTGAGAATACAAAAAATGCGCTTTATTTGTCAAGAGGCTTTTTATTAAAATAATACTTGCTATTTTTTTTGTAATAACGAAAATAAAAAAATCGTTTTTTTAAATATTATGGAGTTTAATATGTCATTTTTAAAAGACTTAACAAGGTTTCCGAACGAAGCTTTTAAATATTTTGAAAAATATCCAAAAAGCGCGCGTTATGGAATGGTTCTTCTTCTTACGGGCTGGATTTGGTTTTTCTTAACGCTGTATATTCTTTTAGACGAAATTCCGGGTAAAATACTTGTTGCGGGCATAGGAATAACGATTTTGGTTTTTAAGGGGTATAACTGGGCAAGAATCCTTTGTATGTTTTGTAATTTTGTAGTAGTCATATCCGTCTTGTGTTATGTATTTTATCTTCGGGTAAGCTTTGAAAATTCAATATTAGTATTGTTATCAATTAATATTCTACTGTTCGGATATTCCGGCTATTATCTTTTTGTAAAAGAGACTTCCGCTTATTTTAAATTGATTAATAAAAAAGAGAAAAGAGCTGAAGAAGACGCTTGATTTTTTAATTTAGTTACCCAGCCGAATTTGGATTATTCACAGGGTTTAAAAACCCCGTAAGGACGAAATATTAAAATATATATAGAAACATGGCTAAATTTTAACCGGAAAGAAGAATGGTTATAAAAAAGCAAACAAAATAAAAGAAGGATTTCTCTCTTCGGTCGAAATGACAGACTTCTTATTTTGGCTGGCGTTTTTTACAGCGTTATTTCGGCGAACGAAGCGAGGAGGAATCTCATAATAAAATTATAAACAAGAAAAAATGAGACGCAACAAGGGATGATTATATAAAATATTATGAATCAAGAAAAGAAGCGAGGTAAAAAATGATAAATAGTCCCAAATTATTATGGCAGCCGTCCGAAGAGATAATAAACAATTCAAATATGAAAAAATTTATGGGGTTTGCAAATAAAAAATACGGTTATAACTTTGTGAATTATGACGGATTATATGAATGGTCTGTTAATAACATATCCGAATTTTGGGCGGCAATGTGGGAGTTTGCAGATATACGCTTTTTTCAGTCTTTTGATAAAGTAATAGACGACGAAACAAAGATGCCTTTTGCAAAATGGTTTTTGGGGGCAAAGCTTAATTTTGCCGAAAATCTTCTTAGATACAAAGATGATAAAACTGCAATAATATTTAAAGGAGAGGATAAACCGTCTATAAAAATTTCCTATTCAAAATTATATGATAATACCGCAAGGCTTGCTTTATCTTTGAAAGAAGCAGGCGTTAAAAAAGGGAATAGAGTTTCCGGTTTCATACCTAATATACCAGAGGCGGTTATAGCAATGCTTGCTTCTACAAGTTTGGGAGCGGTATGGTCTTCCTGTTCTCCCGATTTCGGCATAAAAGGAGTTTTAGACAGATTCGGGCAGATTAAACCTAAAATTTTATTTACTGCGGACGGATATTTTTTTAAAGGTAAAAAGATAGATTCCTTAAAAAATATAGCCGATATTGTAAAAAAGCTTCCTTCCATAGAAAAGGTTGTGATAATTCCGTTTATCGAAGCTTCGCCGGACATAAAAGATATTCCTAACGCTGTTTTTTACGATGATTTTATATCGGATAAAAGCGGGCAGAAAATAGAATTTACGCAGGTTGATTTTAACGATCCTCTTTATATAATGTATTCTTCCGGCACCACCGGACTTCCGAAATGTATGGTTCAAAGCGCTGGCGGAGTATTAATAAATCAGATGAAAGAGCATATCTTGCATACTGATCTTAAACGGGAAGATACAATTTTTTATTTTACCACCTGCGGTTGGATGATGTGGAACTGGCTTGTATGCGCTTTTTCTGTAGGGGCTTCCGTTGTTCTTTTTGACGGCAACCCTTTTCATCCCGCCCCTGACGCTTTATGGAAGATGGCTGAAGATGAAAAAATAAGCGTATTCGGAACAAGCGCCGGTTACATAAGCGCTCTTATGGATTCCGAGGCAAAACCTGCTGAAAAATATAATCTTTCGGCTTTAAGAGCCGTTTTGTCTACAGGCTCGCCTCTTTCTATAGAAGGCTTTGAATACATTTATAATAATGTTAAGAAAGATATTCAGCTTGCTTCCATTTCCGGAGGTTCGGATTTGAACGGATGCTTTGCGTTGGGCAATCCTATGCTTCCTGTTTATGCAGGAGAACTTCAATGCAGAGGACTTGGAATGAAGGTTTCATCATTCGGATATGACGAAAAACCTGTTATTAATCAAGAAGGGGAGCTTGTATGCGAGGCTCCTTTTCCGTCTATGCCGATAGCTTTTTGGGATGATTCGGATAATAAAAAATACCTTGCCGCTTATTTTGATACATACCCGGGAATATGGAGGCACGGAGATTTTATAATAATAAACGATCGCGGAGGAGTTGTTATGCACGGGCGCTCGGATGCCACCTTGAATCCGGGCGGCGTAAGGATAGGAACAGCCGAAATTTACAGACATTTAGAACAGATCGAAGAGATTAACGACAGCCTTGTAGTAGGGCAAAATTGGGAAAATGACATAAGAGTTGTTTTATTTGTGAAACTTACAGACGGATACAAATTAACCGATTCTTTAAAAGATAAAATAAAAACCACTATAAGAACAAACGCTTCCCCCCGTCATGTTCCGAAATTTATTATAGAGGTTCCTGATATTCCTTATACTCTTAATATGAAAAAAGTGGAGCTTGCGGTTAAAAAAGTAATTGAAGGAAAGCCCGTTTTAAACAAAGATTCTTTAAAAAATCCGGAATCATTGGATTATTTTGCAACCATTAAAGAATTAAAAGAAAACTAACAAGTTCCCATAGAAACAAGTTTTATTGTGCTTGAGGCTCAAGGCGGATAAAAATTTTAACCGCAGGAATACAAGAAGTATTTCGAGGGTTAAAATTTTTATCCAACGCCGAAATCGAGTAAAAGAAGGCTTGTTTCTACGGGAACTAAACGGATAGTTATTGATTGAGACTAAAAAAGCTTGAAATAAACGGGTTTAAATCTTTTATAGATAAATCACAGATTGTTTTTCCGGAAGGAATATGCGCTATCGTAGGTCCTAACGGATGCGGTAAAAGCAATATTATAGACGCTTTATTATGGGTAATGGGGGAACAAAGCGCCAAAAAGCTGCGCGGCAAATCTATGGAGGATCTGATATTTGCAGGAACGCCGGCCAACCATTCTTTAAACTTTGCAGAAGTCAGTTTAACCGTTGAAAATCATAAAGAAGACGCTGGCGTCGAATTTGACGATTATACGGAGATTATGCTTACAAGACGCATTTGCCGCTCCGGCGAAAGCGAATATCTTTTAAATAAGCATCCATGCAGATTAAAAGACATACATAATCTTTTTGAAAAAAGCAGTTCCGGGCATAAAACCTATTCTATTATAACTCAGGGAAATATCGGCGCCATAACCGAAGCCGGAGCGGCGGAAAGACGTTTTTTTATAGAAGAAGCCGCAGGGGTTGCAATATATAAAACCAGTAAAACCGAAGCGGTTAAAAAAATTGACGCCGCAAAAGAGAATCTTTTAAGAGTAACCGATATAATATCGGAAGTAAAACGTCAGATGACAAGCTTAAAGCGTCAGGCGGAAAAAGCAAATCGGTTTAAAGAATACAGACAACAAATTAAGATATTAGAAATTTTAATATCTATTTTTAATTATAATAAAATCAATAAAGATATTAAAAAAAATGAGGCATTATTAACAAGCTTAAAGAATTCGGAGATAAAAAACTCTTCGGAATTATTGAATATAGAGGCTCTTTGCGAGAATGTAAGATTTGAAAAAGAGGAAAAAGAGAAAGAATTATCCGAAAAAAAGAATAAGAAATTCGAGGTGCATAGAAAAATAGACAGATTTGAAACCGAGCTGCCTCATCTTGAAAAAGATTACAGAACTACAACCGCTTCCTTAATATCAGACAAAGATTCGGAAGCCGAATTTACCGCCAAAAACCAATCTTTGTTATCCGAAATTGAAGATATAAAAAAAAGACTGAAAGAAATTGATTTAAATCTTGCCCGAACATACAAATCGGCAAAAGAGGAGGAATATAGCGCAAAAGATACGATAAATTTTTTGTCTGATCTGAAAAATCGGCTTGAAAAAAATAAATCGGAACTTATGAAAGCGACAGCCGCCGAAGCGCGGATTAAAAATATGTATCATACAGCGGTAAGCGGCAGAGATAGTCTTACAAAACGTTTTAAAACAATAGAGCAGGAAAAGAGAAAAGCCGGAATTACAAAAAAAGAATTGGAAATAAAAGTTAAAGAGGCAAAGAATAAAAAAGCATCTTCGGCGGACCATATAAAACAGCTTTCCGAGCAGATTAAAGAGGAATATAATATACTTGAAAATAATGAAAAACAGCTTTCGGAACAGATTAAAAAAAATTTCGCGACAGATATAAAAAAGGAAAAATTAAAGTCAGAACTTATTGTTCTTACCAAAATTAGAGACGATTTTAGATGGTATAAAGAGGGAGTAAGAGCGATAATGAAGAGTAGTAAAATTTGCAAGGGTGATATAAAACAGCTTGTAGCCGATATTATAGAGCCATATCCCGGTTTTGAAACCGCAACAGAGGCGGCGTTAGGAGAGGCTTTACAATATATAGTTGTAAATAAAAGAGAGGATTCTTTTGAATATATTGATTTTCTTGCTAAAAACAGTTTCGGCAGAAGCGGTTTTATTTTTTTTTCTTCAATTTGCCAATCTTTGGCGAATGATAGCAATAATTCGAATAAGCTTATAAATCATATTAAAATAAAAAAAGGGTTTGAAAAGATATGTGGATTATTATTTCAAAACATATATCTGGCGGAGACCATAGAGGATGCCGCACTGTTATGGGATAAAAAGCAGGGTGAAAAAATATTTGTTACAAAAAACGGAGAGATTATATTGGATAAAGGAATTATAATAGGCGGAAGCGCTGATAATCTTCCTAATATTTTAATAAAAAAGCAGGAGATTAAAAATATCGAAGCCCGTATTGAAGAAACAAAAGCCGATATTTACTCTGAAAAAAAGATTCTTGCGGAAATCGAATCAAAAACAGATATATCCGAAAAAATGATAGACGCGTTTAATCGGGAAAAGAATAAAGCGGATTTACAAAAACAGGAGACTGAAAAAAGTTTATATATTGCCGAAGAAAGCCTAAAGCATTCTTTGAAATATTTTAAAATAACAGAGTTGGAAGAAGAAAGACTTGCAGGCGAACAGAGCGATATTGACGACGAAATAAAGAAACAAAAGGATGCGCTTATTGATATTGAAGAAAAAACCGAAAATATCAAAAACCTTATCGAAAATATCGCCTCTCAAATAGAAAAGGTTTCTTATAAGGGGGAAACATTTAATAAAATAATAGTGGATAAAAAGCTTGAAATAACCTCGCTGAAAGCAAAAAAGGAGAGCGAAGCTTCGACATTAAAAAGATTATTCGCTTTTTATAAGGAGAGTAAAAACAGGCTTCAAAAGCTTTCCGAACAAACGGCAGAAAAAAAGAATAGATTAGTTTTGATAGAAGACCAGATTAATAACGGCAAAAAGAATCTTTTTATTTTATATGACAACTTAAATGGGACAGAAAATCTCATTAAAAATTTTGAAGCCAATTATCAAAGCGTAGATTTGAGGTTAAAAGAGAAAAAAAAAGAGGCGGACTCAGTTAAATCGGAATTGGAAAAAATATATAGAAAGATACGAGAGATTGAACCGGAACAATCGAGGAAAAAAGCGACATGCGAAAATATAAACGAAAGAATAAAAGAGCGTTATCATAAAAGTTTAGATGAGTTTAAAGAAACAATATTTAATAATCCTTTTAATTATGCCGTAAAACAGGAAACCGAACTTTTTGAACATCAAAAAAAATTAACCGAACTTAAAGATAAAATTACATCAGGATTTAACGAGGTGAATTTACGCGCAATAGAAGAATATGAAGAGTTGAAAACAAGATACGATTTTTTAACGGCTCAAAAACAAGACATTAATAAGGCTATAGAGGATTTATATAAGGTAGTAAAAAAAATAAATAATATTACGCGGGAAAGATTTATAAAAACCTTTAATTTGATAAATGAGAATCTCGGAGTTTTATTTCCGAAACTTTTTGAAGGCGGAGACGCTAAGCTTATATTAACCGAACCGGACAACATTCTTGAAACGGGAGTTGAGATTGTGATTCATCCTCCGGGCAAAAAACTTGCTCGGCTTACTCTTCTTTCCGGCGGAGAAAAGGTTTTATGCGCCATAGCCTTTATTTTTTCAATTTTTTTTATCAAACCCGCATCTTTTTGTCTGTTAGACGAAATAGACGCCCCGCTTGACGAGGCAAACATATTCAGGTTTAACCGGCTGCTTAAAGTAATAGGCGAAAAAACTCAGATTGTTATGGTTACTCATAATAAACGGAGTATGGAATTTGCGGATACGCTTTTTGGGGTTACGATGGGCAAAAAAGGGGTGTCGAAAATAGTATCGGTAAAGGTTGCTTCGAACGCTCGTTAAATTTGTTATGAAACGTCCACAACTGTATCTTCCTCTCCTCTTTTATTTTCTAAAGTAAACTTTCTAAAAACCTCGTCTAATTTCCCTTTTTCTATAAAGATAGAATTTATTTTATATCCGCTGTTATGTAAAACCGAAGTTATTTTATCCGGAAAAATTACGGCGTCCTTTTCATTAAAAATAATAAGCTTTAATATCTCCTGTTTTTTTTTGGTAATTTCAACCGAATTTACGTTTTCGATATTTCTAATTAATGATAGAAGTTTGTCCGGCTCGCATTCGGAAATCTCAAGAGTAACGGCTCCGTGCTTACGGGAGTATTTTTTAAGATTTTCAGGAGTATCGTCCGCTACTATTTTACCGTTTGCAATTATTATTGCCCTTGAACATACGGCATCTGCTTCCTCTAAAATATGAGTCGAAAGAATTATAACTTTTTTGCTTCCCATATTTTTTAACATTCTCCTTACTTCCTCTTTTTGATTCGGATCAAGCCCGTTGGTAGGTTCATCCAATATAAGATATTCGGGGTCATGAATAATGCTTTGAGCAAGACAGACTCTTTGTTTAAAACCTTTTGAAAGCCAAACTATCCTTTTTTGTTTTACCTCGGTTAAAAAGCATTTTTCGATAGTTTCTTCTACCCGTTTTTTTTTAAAATTTCCTTTAAAACCTCTTATGGAAGCGCAAAATTCAAGATAATCGAAAACCGTCATATCCGGATATACAGCGGCGTTTTCTGGCAGATAACCGAATTTTGCCATAGCTGCCATTGTATCTTGGGACATATCAAGTTTATCTATAAATACGGTTCCGCTTGTAGGTTTAATAAAACCTGTAACCATTCTCATTGTAGTGGATTTGCCAGAGCCGTTAGGTCCTAAAAATCCTAGAATTTCTCCTTTGGAAACATTAAACGATATATTATCAACCGCTTTTTTGTCCCCGAAATATTTGGTAAGATTTGTTACTGTTATCATTTTTTTTATAATATCTCTCTTTTTCACTGTATATACATCCGCAATATTCTTGTCTATACAGATTTAATTTTTTGGATTTTTCAATTCCTTCACGCCAGCCGCATCTAAAATCTTCATAATAAAAAGGGGCGCCGGTCTCTTTTTCTACGGCTTCTCCTATAGATTTAACCACCTCATGTTTTTGAAACTTACTGTAAAGCAGACTGGTAGTAAAACAATCGAATTTGCCTTTTTTGGCTATTTTCGCGGCAGATTTTAACCTTTCATAATAGCAGATGGCGCATCTTATATTTTCTCTGAAAACAACTTTTTGTATAAAACCTTCCAAATCGTATTTTTTATTTATTATTAAACGCAACCCTGTATAATCGGTATATTTTATTGTGGCATCTCGGCGCTTAATATATTCGGTAAAAGGATGAATGTTGTTTCCATAAAAGTAACATACTATAAAATCAAATTTTTTTTGCAGTATTTTTAATGGATAAACGGAACATGGCGCGCAGCAAACATGAATTAAACATTTTTTACTCATATTATTTAGTTTATCTTACGCACATCGCATATACGCTTGTATAAAAATAGTTGTTTGCGTCCTTACAAGACGTTTCATTTTTATCTATACTCTGTGTATAGTTGGGAGGAAATCTACAAAAAGCCTTTAATTGTGTCAACACCATAGATGCCAAAGGAAGGCTGCCATCCCAAAAACTTCCTTCGTAAAGAGGAAATTGTTGTTTAGCCCACTGATCAGCAACGGAAAGCTTCTCTGGGTTGGGAAAGTCTGTCAGGTTTTCATTTGTAAGACGGAATCCGCCGATTATGAACATCGACAGGTCTAACGTCCCTGTTTCATAATAGTTAAATTGACTTAAGTATATCTTTTTGCCTGTTACAGCCTTTACAAAAGCCAGTATAGCCTCCTGTTCAAGTGGTTTGAATTTATCCCAATATCTATCTTTCGGAAGCCTTGAGGTTATTGCATCCCAAAGTTGATTTATGAATCCGGGCGGCAAACTATATGCTTGTTCATAATAAACGTCGCAATACCTGCCAACGTCGTGCGCTATAATCCCGCCTTCTTGTATTTTGTTGTTTTTATCCTGATATTTTAAAACTCCATCCCATGTTCCGTCTAATGTTGCAATGCAATAACCTTTGGTTTTAGGTTTATAATATGGATTTAACGGAAGAAATTTATTTAATCCCACTTTATCATTGCATTTGTCTTCGGTTGTTAAAAGCGGCTCCGAAAAGGTAAGTTTCCATTTGGGAATCACATATTTCCATGTTACTTCTCTGTTTTCGTTGATCCAAAGCACATCGCCCGGGTTGCCGGCAGTTGAAGGTAAAGAATAGGATCCGGTTCCTTTGCCTATTTGAAGGGTAGAATATGTCCTTGCTTTTTCTTTTACTTCAAAACTGTATGTTATATGTTTATTTATCCCAAAGGTTATAAGAATGATAGCTGCTATATAGATAAATCGTCTCAATTTCATTATGAAAAGTCTCCCTTTATATATAATCGGTAATCGAAGCTTAAATCGAATTTTATATAGATTATAGATATATTATTGCATATACTACTTTAAAATCAATCATAAAATTGTCCGAACTTTGATTTAATATACAGAGATACAAAGGGGATAAATGAATTGGTTTTTAATTGCAAGATATAAAAGACGGTAGAGACGTTGCATTGCAACGTCTCTACTATGTTAAGTAAAGGGTGGGGGTTTTATTTTTTTTTATTGTTAAAGAGTTTTCCTGTTGATATTTTTGCTTTATTTCTTAATTCTGCAAGCCATTTTATATATAATTCTTCTCGTTTTATCTCTTTTATTATATTTAAAGTTTTTTCTTTATTCTTTTCAAATTCCCCTTTTTTAGGAAATTTTTTATCTATTAATGCAATTAGGTACCAGCCTTTTTTGACGGATACTATTTTATATGGCTTTTCGGAACTTATTTCAAAAGCGGCTTTAGATACCGGCATCGAATCATATCCGTTATCTTTTATTCGTTCTGTTTTTTTGAAAAATCCGGTAATATTCGAATCAAGATTATATTTTTTGGCAATATCTTCAAAAACCTTATCTTTACTTAAAGCTTTTAATGCGTTTTGGGCATCCTTTTTTGCTTTATCTCTTTGGATTATTATTTTCAGATCTTTTTCAATTTTATCTTTGACTTTTTCCAATGCCGGAATTTCAGGAAGAATTCTGTCGATTACGCGGATAACTACAAACTCGTTTTTTGATTCGATAATATCGCTTATCTCCATGTTTTGAAGCGCAAAAGCCGCTTCTATAACCGTATCTTTATCTTCTATATCTCTATGCGGAGAGTCGAAAGTGAAAAAGTCGGTTTGAATAATGGAAATTTGTTTTTCTTTTGAAACCGCTGTCCAATCGGATCGCAGGGTTAAAGCGTTATAAAGTTCTTCGGCATCGGCAAAAGCCATAATTTTTGCTTTTTCAGCCTTTAATTGCGTCGCTATATTTTGTTTAGCCTCGTTAAAACTTGTAATTTTTTTATTATGGATTTTTTCCGCTTTTATTATATGCCAGCCGAAAACGGTTTTTACAGGCTGGCTGATTTCCTGCCCTTTTAATGAAAAAGCGACTTCGCTAAAAGGTTTAACCATCATTTCTTTGGTAAAAGGACTAATATAACCTCCGTTTGCGGCGCTTGGACCTTCGGAAAATTTAACCGCAAGTTCTGCAAAGTCTTCTCCGTTTTTTGCTTTGCGGATTATATCATAAGCCTCCTGTTTTCTTGCCGCTACTTTTTTTTTATCTGCATCTTTATCAAGTTTTAATAGGATATGCCTTGCTTCTACTTTTTTTGGACTTTTATATTTTTCGATATTTGTTTCATAATGATTTTTTATTTCCTGTTCCGAAATATTGATTTTTTTTTGATAGTCGGAGATGTTAAAACTGCAATATTCTATTTTTACCTGCTCTGGCGTTTTGTAATCTTGGGAATGGGTTTTAAAGTAATCTTTTATTTCCTGTTTGGAAACAGATATGTTTTTATAAGATAACGGATCGAAAAAAAGGTATTTTATATTAACCGAGGAATTTTGCCAATTATACCACTTACGGGCTTCCCCTTCCCCTGCTTTTGCATTTCCTATAACAAACATTATAAGCTTTTGTATAACCATATCCTCTTTGAGAGAGGCTTCGTATTTTTCGGGAGTCATTCTGCTTGCGTTTAATACTCTGTTATATATTTGATCGTCAAAAACTCCGTTTTCGTTTTGAAAGGTTTTATTCTTTTTTATGGCATTGGCAAGTTCTTGATTTGCAACTTTAATATTAAGTCTTTTTGCTTCGTCGGATAAAATAATTTTATCTACAAGATAAAGAAAACTCTTTTTTTCTATATCTAATGTTTTCAGCATTTTTTTATCCAGTTCTTTTCCGAACTTTCGGCTTATATCTGCCGTAAGTCTATTATAAACTTCGTTATATTTCTCAATTGTTATAGGCTTGCCATTTACTGTTCCGATGTTGTTTTTATTTTCCGAGTTAAAAGAGCCAGCTCCCCAGAATATAAAAACCACCACAATAGCGCCTAGCAATACTTTAATAATCCAGCCGGTTGCATGTGTGCGCATAAAACTAAGCATTATTTGTCTCCGTATCCTTTCCTCTGTTTATATTCAGTTCGGATATGTCCAAGTTTGTTTGCCCCGCTTTTTGTCGCGCCTGATTACCAAACTATCATATTTACTTCTATGAGATTTTTTATCGCTGCGCTCGTCGAAATGATATAGCAAAAAAACTTCCTTTTAACCTGTCTGCGTCCTCCGTTTTGCGGTTATCCTTTTATTATGCGCGGCGTCATTAAAAGATGATGCGGGCATATTGATTTAGGATTTTGATAAACCGCTCCTGCAAATGCGGTAAGATATTTTCTTAAATCGATTAGATTTACTATTTCGTCTACAAAACCGTGTTTTGCGCAGTATGTTGGTCTGGAATTGTCGTAATATTCCTGAACCATTTTATTCATGTTTTCCACTACCGGTTCAAGCGGTTTTCCTGCCGCATTTTCTTTTACAAGTCTTCGAGAAAAGCTCGCGGCTGCCGCGGTTTCGCCGTGCATTACATATATTTCCGTAGTCGCCACCCCTAAGCTGAAAGCATTGTGTCTGTTTGCAGTAGGTCCTCCCATTACATAATGGGCGGCTGCCGTTCCTTTTCTTAAAACTATAAGTAGCTGCGGAACGTCCGTTTGCTGTATGGAATAGTTAAGGCTTTGTCCGAGTCCTAATAATTCGGCTTTTTCGGCAATGTTTCCTACATCTATTCCGCTTGTGTCTTGGAACCAGATTATAGGTGTTCTGTCTCTGCCGCATAGGGTGACAAACTCGTTCATTTTTATTAATCCTTGTCTGTAAAGCTTGCCTCCTATGCCCGGATAATCGGCATATTCCGGGTAGCCTTCCTTTAAAAATCCTTGTTTGTTTCCTATGCATCCTACAAGAAAACCGTCTATTTTGCATAGCCCCGTATATATTTCGGGTCCGTAATCCGGTTTAAACTCCATATGCTCGCTGCCGTCAACAAGACGCGCTAATATTTCTTCAAACACATAGGATCTTTTCTGATTAAAAGGCAGGATACTGTAAAGGCTGTTTCGGTCGAATTCGGGTGGTTTGGGGTCCGCAACTCTGAAAAATTTCGGATTATAAGCGGGCATGTCTTTCATGTAATCTTTTAAGCCGTCTAAAACACCCGTTTCCTCTTCATAAACATATCTAAAAAAACCCGTTTCTTTGTAGTGTATATCAACAGATCCGGGGGGTTTTGCTTTAAATTGTTTTGCCGCGTTTATAAGCTGTTCGGCTCCTTCTACGTCAAAACAGCCTTTCGGAGACATTCCGCTTAATATTCCGCCTCCGCCTACCGCTATGTTGCAGTTTTTATGAGCAAATAATATTGTAGGGCTTATTCCCTGATAACCTCCGCCGGCAGGGTTTGTTCCATAGATTCCCGCTAAAACGGGTATTCCCATTTGTTCGAGCTCCGCGTGTCTGTAAAATGTTGTGCCGGAGCCTCTTCTGCCCGCATAGAATTTTTCCTGCTCGGTTAGTTTTACTCCGCTGCAATTAACAAGCCATACAAGCGGTATGTTTAGTCTTTTTGACAGATTAGTCGCTCTGAAAATGTTTTCCGCTTGCCCCGGAAGCCATGCTCCCGCAAGCACTTTATTGTCAAAACCTATTATTACGGCCCATTTGCCGGATATTTTTCCCAGTCCGTCAATTACGTTTGTGGTTTTTTCAGGGTTATCATTCGGATTAAAAAGGGTATGTAAGGGGCTCCATGTTCCCGGATCCACAAGATAACGCAGTCTTTGCCAAACTGTCATCTGCCCTCTCGCGTTTATTTTTTCTTCCGGAAAACCCGCATTTTTCACCTCTTCTTCCGCTGCTTTAATCTGCTCTTCAACCTCTTTTATCTGCCGGATGTTTTCTTTGCTTTCTTTTATTTGGTTTTCGGTTAATTCGTTTCCGAAGTCCTGCATTTTTTCAAAATAAGGTCTCATTTTTTATACTCCGAATTTTTTTAAAATTTATTAGTAAGTATTATTGTTAGGTTGCAATGCTTATTGCATATATATATATATAAGTCTATTAAAATCAGCGTTACATTATAAGTAGAAATAAAGCTCGCTGCATAACTTCGTTTTTTGCTCGCAGTAAAAATGAACAAAATATTTTGTTATGCAACAGGTTTCAAAGGGGAGTCGTTCAAGTTTATATTTATTATTATGAGATTTCGTCTCGCTTTGTTCGTCGAAATGATACGGTGAAAATGCCAGCCGTCCTGTAGAGCGAAGCGAGAAATTCCTTGATGATTTGAATGTAATTACTTTTTGCGTTTTAATTTTAATGATAGAAATTAAGGATATTATTAAATGAATTACAAAACCGAAGAGGTTTTTATTGCAGACATTGATGTTGCGGATGCTTCTTACAGGATAAGCACAAATAAGCCGCTATCCGCTTTGGAAGAATCTATAAAAAGTGTCGGACTTATAAATTTTCCAACACTTTGCCGCAATCAAAAAAATTTTTATATTATAAGCGGGTTTCACAGGGTTAAAGCCTGTATTCATATCGGCGTTAGAAAGATTTTTGCAAATATTATAGATTTAAAGCAGCAAAACGGCAAATATTTAAAGGCTACCATAGCAATATCTAATAATAGTTTTGCAAGGGCCTTGAATTTTGTAGAAATGGCGCGGGCTTTTAATCTCTTATTAAAGGTTTATTCGGATAAAGATGTTATGCTTGAAAAAGCGACGGAGTTTAATCTGCCGAATTCCCCGGAATTTTTTGAAAAGATTATGAAAATAAATAAGATGCCCTCTTTTTTACAAGATGCTCTTGTTAAAGAGACAGTAGCTTTGCCTATAGCTTTGGAAATGAAGCGGTTTGACGAAGAGGAACAGAAGATTTTTATCCGGCTTTTTGATAAGATTCGGTTTAGTTTAAACAGACAAAGGTCTTTGATGCTTCTTTTAAAGGAGGTTTCTATTATAGAAGAGGTTTTGATTTCGGAACTTTTTTTTAAAGATAAGGAGATAGCCTGCATTGTTTCGGATAAAGAAAAGGATAACAAACAAAAAGCAAGACTGCTTTTGGAAGCTTTGACAAAAAGACGTTATCCTGTATTAATAGAGGCAAAAAAAAGATTTGAAGACAACTTAAAAAAATTGAATTTGGGTTGTAATATACGTCTTACTCCGCCTATAAATTTTGAGAACGATATTTATTCTTTATCTATTAACTTTAAAAATATTGAAGAATTGAAAGCTGGCGTCAAAACAGTAGATTCTATGATTTTAAACCCTGTTTTAAAAAATATTATAGATCAGCCGTAACACCTTTGCATAACTTCTTATTTTACTTCTTTTCTACGTTATGCTCAAATTTTAATGCTCGAAATTTTTTCAATATGACCCCGCTTAAAATTTTTTTGTTATGTAAATCTTTTTATAATTTATGATTTTACTTGATTCGACGAAAAATTTGTATATTATTTATTTAATAAATAATATTTATAAAGTAGAGGCTTATAAAAATTGGGAATACGAGAAAGAAAAGAAAGGGAACGGGGCAGGCGTAAGCAGCAGATAACGGTTGCGGCAAAACGTATTTTTTTGGAAAGAGGTTTTGATAAGGCAACGATGGAGGATATAGCAAAGGAGGCGGAGTTAAGCTCGGGCACTTTATATTTGTATTTTAAAAACAAACATGAACTTTACGCGTCAATTACTTTAAAAGTATTGCAGTTTCTTAACATGAGGCTTGCTCATATTAAAGCGGAGAAAGCTGATCTTAGCCCGGAAGAAAAATTGGAAGTTTTAAAAGAGGTTTTGCTTGATTCTTACGATTTTGATCCTATGGCTTTAACAAATCTTTTTCATTTGCAGTCAAGAGAGATCTTAAAAAAATTATCGCCGGAGTTTATCAAGGAGATAAAAGAGATAACCAAACAGATAATAGACGAAATAGCGGATATTTTTGAAGAAGGAATAGAAAAGGGGGTTTTTATAAAAAAACATCCTGTGGCATTTGCGCAGATTATAATATCCGTATTTTCAGGTATTATTCTTTGGGAGGAGGGCAAAGGAACCGGCGATGACGAGAGCAATTATGTTAAGCCGACTATCGAACTTGTTTTTGAGATTTTATACAGGGGACTGCTTAAAGAAAAGCGGATTGCAATATAAAGATATTGCAACTTTTTTTAAAAGATGATTTAAAACGATAGTTATAAATATAATTCAATAAGAAAGTGTTAAAATGCCCGATCAATTATCCGAGTTAAAACATCCGGTTTTAAAATTGCGTAATATTACAAAGATTTTTCCCGGAGTTGTAGCAAACGATAAAATAACATTTGACTGCCGCAGCGGAGAAGTCCATACTCTTTTGGGCGAAAACGGAGCCGGCAAATCAACCTTAATGAATGTTCTTTCCGGTTTGTATCCTCCTGACGAAGGAGAGATTTTTTTACGCGGCAAAAAGGTTCATTTTTCCAATCCAAGTCAAGCAATTCAAAATGGCATAGGGATGGTTCATCAGCATTTTATGCTCATACAAAATCATACTGTCACCGAAAATATTATATTGGGAACGCCTCAACCTTTTAATCTGAAACTGTCTAAAATTTCCAATCAAATACGCGAGCTGGGCAAAAAGTATAATCTGTTGGTCGATCCTTATAAAAAAATTCAAGACCTTACGGTGGGAGAGCAGCAGCGGGTTGAAATTCTTAAAGTTTTGTATAGAGGGGCAAAGATTTTAATTTTAGACGAACCTACCGCTGTGCTTACGCCCCAGGAATCGGAAGCTTTGTATAAGATAATTCGGAAGATGATAAAAGAGCAGTATTCTATTATTTTTATTTCTCATAAGATGAAAGAAGTAACGCTTCTTTCGGATAGAATAACTATATTGAGCAAAGGCAAAGCAATAGCTACCCTAACGCGAGGCGAAGCGAGTATTAATCAGCTTGCTTCTATGATGATGGGCGAAGCCGGGCAAAAAGAGGATAAAAAGAATATATGTCCGGCATTCGAAAAATTAGGCGAAAAACCTGTAATTAAGATTAAAGATATATGCGTCGAAGACTGGCTGGGGAATCAGGTTTTGCATAATATAAATATGGAGATTTATAAAGGAGAAATAGCTGGACTTGCAGGGGTTTCCGGCAATGGGCAAGTGGCTTTGGCGGAAGTGCTGGCAGGCATGCTTGCTTTTACAAAAGGAATTTACGAATTTGACGGTAAAAGGATTGAGCAGGCAGACGTTATAAAAATGTCTAAACTCGGAGTGGGCTATATACCGGAAGATAGAAAAAAATTCGGAATAGTGGAAAGGATGTCCATATCTTATAATTTTTTAATGAGAGATTATACCAACTCGAATTTTTATAACAAATTCGGCGTATTAAAAACGAAAAAAATTTATAAATATGCAAAAAGCAAAATGAAAGAATTTGACGTTCGGGCGGCTTCGGAAAAAACCGCCGTAGGAACCCTTTCCGGCGGAAATATGCAAAAGATGATTCTTGCAAGAGAACTCTCCCGATATTTGCGCTTTTTACTTGCGTGTCAGCCTATAAGAGGACTTGATATTAATGCGTCCGGTTTTATTCACGAAGCGATTTTAAAAGCAAAAAACAACGGGCTTGCGGTATTGTTAATTTCGGAAGACCTTGATGAACTTATTAATTTATCGGATAGAATTTATGTTATATGCGCCGGAAAAATTGTAGGCTCGCTTTTAAAAGAGGAGGCTGATATTGAAAAAATCGGTTTGATGATGACAGGCGTAGAAGTCTCATCCCGCGAGAATCCGAGTTAAATTTTTACGAATATAATAAAAGTAAATTATGATTCATATTTTTTTTGAAAAACGTCTTTACAGCTCCGGTTTTATACGGATAGCTATTACGATTTGCGCTATTATATTTGCCCTTTTGGCAGGCGGCGTTTTTTTATATACCATAGGCGTTAATCCTTTTTCCGCATACTCTAACGTATGCAGTCAGATATTTACAAATAAATGGGGCATAGAGGATCTTTTATTAAAAATGAGCCCTTTAATGCTTACCGGTATTTCGGTTGCTCTTGCCGCGAAGATGCGTCTTTGGAATATAGGAGCAGACGGTCAGTTTTATATGGGAGCATGCGCGGCTACATGGGTTGCTTTAACCTTTGGAGGTTCCGGCAATAGCCTGATGCTTCTTCCTCTGATGTTTTTGGCAGGCGTAACCGCCGGAGCCTTATGGATATTTATTCCGGCTTTTTTTAAAGCGCATTTTAACGTAAATGATATTATTACGACTCTTTTAATGAATTATATAGCCATTAGCTTGGTAGATTATTTTCTTTTCGGTTCATGGCGGGATCCTAACAGTTTGAATTTTCCGATAACCGCTCTTTTTCCGCCGGCAGCCGCGCTTCCTATGATAAAGAATATTAACCTTCACATAGGTTTTTTGATAGGTATTTTTATAATATTATTAATATATTTTTTTCTGGAGAAGAGCAGATTTGGAATTTATGTAAATATTGTAGGAAATAATCCGAATGCCGCTCAATATTCGGGGGTTAATAAAAAAAGGCTTATAATATTGATAATGATGATAAGCGGAGCAATAGCCGGACTTGCCGGAGTAATAGAACTTACGGGCGTTCATCACAGATTACAGCAAAATATTTCGCTTGGTTACGGTTATACGGGCATTATAGTTACATGGCTTTCCAGAGCGCATCCTTTGGGGGTTATATTTAACGCTTTTTTTATGGCGTTTATCTTTGTGGGCGGCGAAATAATGCAAATGAGCGCGGGAATACCGGTAGCTATGATATATCTTTTTCAAGGTATAATTCTTTTTTCGGTATTAGGTTCCGATGTTTTTGCCGAATATAAACTTAAAATTAAAAAAACAGCTTAACTTATGGAAACAACAGCTATTGAATGGATAGTTATAGTATTGGTATCTGCTGTAAAAATGGGAACTCCAATACTTTTTGGAACTTTGGGTGGAGTAATCAGCGAACGCGCCGGAGTAATTAATCTTGGCATGGAAGGGTTAATGCTTATAGGCGCGCTCACCTCATTTGTAGTAAAACTTTATACCGGTTCTACTATCTTGGCGGTAAGCGCGGCGGCTTTTGTAGCCGGAGCCGCAACTTTTTTGCATGCTTTAGTCTGCATTTCGATGAGGGCAAGCCAGATAGCTTCGGGGCTTGCTTTAACAATGTTTGGAACGGGAGTAAGCGGTTTGCTCGGAGATTCTCTTACAGGCAAAACAGTAGCGCCTCTTATGGATATAAAGCTCCCAATTCTTTCCTCAATCCCTTTGATAGGGAAAATATTTTTTATGCAGGACGCTTTGGTATATTTTTCCTATATATCGGTTGCAGTAATATGGTATTTGTTGTTTTATACAAGGATAGGATTAAATATCCGTTCAATGGGGGAAGCGCCGGAAGTCTGCGACTCTATAGGACTTTCTGTAATGAAATATCGTTATGCCGCCGTAATAATAGGAGGTATGATGGTGGGCATAGGAGGAGCGTATTTTCCTATGGTATTAACATCTTTTTGGGTGGATAATCTTACTGCAGGCAGAGGTTGGATAGCCGTAGCTTTGGTAATTTTTGCATTTTGGCATCCTGGCAAAGCAATGTTCGGGGCGTATCTTTTCGGAGCCGCAATATCTTTACAACTGCGCCTTCAATTAATAGATATTAAAATATCCCCTTATTTTTTGGCTATGTTTCCTTTTATATTAACAATAATAGCGCTTATTATTGCTACAATTCGGAATAACAAAAAAAAAATAGCCGTAATGCCGGCTTCTTTGGGAGAAGCTTTTTTCAGAGGCGAAAAACATTAATTAAGATACAAAGATACAGAGTTGCGAGGCGTTAAACTTTGGACATCTCCTTTATAATCATTAGTTGTTATGTCTAAATTTAGTCGAGGAGGTTTTATTTTAATTTTTAAAAGGAGGAAGATAATGAAGGTTTTCAGATTACATTTATTATTAATCGTTGCCGTTATATTGGCGTTTACCGGAACTACGGTTTTTGGAAAAGATATTAAAGATCTTAAAGCCGCGTTTATTTATGTAGGTCCTATAGGAGACGGCGGATGGACTTATTCTCATGATCTGGGACGTAAACATTTGGAAAAGCTGGGAGTAACAACCTCTTATATTGAGTCTGTGCCGGAAACAGATTCTATCAGAGTAATCCGCAATTTTGCGAGACAAAACTATGATATTATTTTTACTACCAGTTTCGGATACATAGATTCTACGCTTACGGTAGCTTCCGAATTCCCTGAAGCTGTTTTTATGCATTGCTCCGGCTTTAAAACGGCTGAGAACGTCGGAACATACTTCGGCAGAATTTATCAGGCTAAATTTTTAACCGGCATAGTAGCGGGCTATATGACAAAATCTAACATAATAGGAGTTATAGGTTCGCATCCGATTCCTGAAATTATTCGTCATATTAACGCCTTTACTTTGGGAGTTCGTTCGGTAAATCCGGATGCAAAAGTTAAAGTGATATGGGTTAACGCTTGGTTTGATCCTTCCAAAGAGGGAGCAGCTGCAGACAGTCTTATGGACGACGGCGCGGATATAGTCAGTATTACCACAGATTCTGCGGCGGCATTGAAAGCCGCTGAAAAGCGCGGAAAATATGCCATAGGAAACGACTCGGATATGACGCTTTACGCTCCTTCGGCTCATCTTGCGTCCGCAGTTTTGAATTGGGGCGTTTATTACGAATATATTGCAAAACAGGTTGCCGCAGGAACTTGGAAAACAAGCAAAGATTGGTGGGGAATTGAAAGCGGAATTACAGATATAGTAGGTTTTGGCGATATGGTTACTGCTGATATACGAGAAAAAGTAAATAAGAAAAAAGAGGAAATAATAGCCGAAAAATACTTCGTATTTCAGGGACCCTTTAATAAACAGGACGGCTCACCCGCAGTTAAAGAAGGCGAAAAATTAACAGACGACCAGATATGGAGTATAGATTATTTTGTAGAAGGAGTTGTCGGCTCTCTGCCTAAAAGCTAATTAGTTTCTGTAGAAACTATTATTTATAAAAAAACTCAATAGGCGGATATCAATATTTGCCTGTTGAGTTTTTTTTATTAAAAAAAATAATTACGGAAAAATTAAAAAAATCAAACTGAATTACAAAAACCTATAAATAAGAAGACGTTGATTTAAATATATAAACGAATCGAATGGAATACAAACCTTTTAACTTGCTTGCCGATATAGTTTTTTCTTGACAGTATTTACAAATATAGTAATCATACTAAATAAGATTAAGATAGTAATAGATTAATTACAGTTTTTTGTAACTTTTTTTTGTTTGGAGAAAATAAATTGAAAAAATATACTTATAGCGCGAAATCTGTGGATAATAAGCAAGAATGGTTTATTATTAATGCCGAAGGACAGATTTTGGGAAGATTGGCTACAACCATAGCTGCAAGGTTAAGAGGGAAACATAACCCCCTTTTTACTCCTCATGCCGATACAGGAGATAATGTAATAGTTATTAATGCCGATAAAATAGTTCTTACAGGCAACAAGCTTGAGCAGAAGTTTTATTATAGATATAGCGGGTACATGGGAGGGCTTAAATCAATATCCGCTAAACAGTTGATAGAAAAAAGACCGGAAGGTTTAATTAAATTAGCGGTAAAAGGAATGCTTCCCAAAAACAGACTAGGCAGAAAATTAAATAAAAAATTAAGAGTATATGCGGGCGGCAGCCATCCCCATATGGCACAACAGCCGAAAACATTGGCAGTATAACACAGGAGAATTAGATGGAAAAAGTTAAAGCATATTATGCTACCGGAAAACGTAAAACCGCTATAGCAAGAACATGGCTTAAACCTGGCTCCGGTAATATAACGATTAATAAAAAATCGATGGATAAATATTTTTCCGTTGATACGGCAAAAAAACTTGTAACCCAGCCTTTATTGATTACCGACAATTCAAATACATTCGATATACAAGTTACGGTAAAAGGCGGAGGAATGACAGGTCAGGCGGGAGCTATAAGACATGGTATTGCTCGCTCCCTTATACAAATTCAGCCAGATTTAAGAATAATTTTAAAAAAAGCAGGCTGTCTCATAAGAGATCCGAGAGTAAAAGAGAGAAAAAAATATGGTCAGAAAGGAGCAAGAGCTCGCTACCAGTTCTCAAAACGTTAATAAGGGTTATTTAAAAATAAGGTTTCTCAAAAAGTTTTTTTTGATAATAGGATTATCTATCCTTTTAATATCTATAGCGGGATTTTTTTTTTATAATGCAACCATCGTTACTATAGGAAATAACGGTATCCGTTATACATATTCAGATTTGTGGAAACTATCCAAAGTGGAAGGCTGGATAGGCGAAGTAATCGGAAATGCGCAGAAAACCAACAAGGAGACTTTATATTATTTAATAATAACTGGGATAAAAAAAGAGATATTAAAAAAAAAAAATATTTCGATTTTACGAGATAACGCAATTAATACTATAGAAGCAAACACCATACTGAAGGGACTTTATGGCAAGATAAAAGGATATATGAAAGAGGATTATTACCGTCTTATAATAGAGCCTATGGCGGTTGACGATATTTTTCAGGCTTTTTTCAGGGCAAATAATCCGAGCAAAAAGCTGGCGGAAAAAATTCATGCCCAAGCGTTAAAAACCAGCCTTAAAGCCGCTTCGGAAAAAGTCGGAATTGAAGTTTGGGAAATGGATATACAGGAGAATGAAAAAAATCATTTGATTGTTTCCGAAATAAAGACGTTACATAATAATGAAAAAAATAAGGTATATAATAAAATTTTCGAGTTTGATGATAATTATGTTATAATTGAATTAAAAAACGTTATTAAAACAGGAGTATTAGTAAATAGAGCTATAATAAATAAAGCTACCGAATATGACTTTTTGAAAGATAAAAAAAAAAATATTAATATAGATTTCGGTTTGTTATCGTTCTTTTCTGAAAATGACTTACAAAAAATAGGTGGGAGCATATTCCATGAGTAGAAAATTTTTTTTCATATTGATGTCTGTAGTATCATTTTGTTTTGTTGGAGGCTGCGTTACTGATGGGGGGAAAAATGAGATTAATATAGAACAATTTTCCGAGATAAAAAAACAGGCTGATATTTATAAAACCGCGCTTACGTCTGCACAATCGGATATAGAACATTCGGATATAGAACATAATGTTTTTGAAAAAAAAGTTAAGGTCTCTTTTTACAAAGAGCCTCTTTCAAGAGTAATTCGCCAGCTCATAAAAAATTTTGAATTTGAGGAAGGCGTTCCAATCAATATTCCTATCACTTTAAATGCAGAAAAAAAAACCGTTAGCGAAATTTTAACAAGAATTCTTAAACCCAAAGGGCTTGGATATGTTAAAAGATCGAATAACAGTATTATTATTATAAAACAGCCTGTTATTACATTTATGGCGTATAATCAGCCCTTCGGGCTAGTTGTAACCGCTATGTTAAGCGGCTATAATTATTCCTTAAAAGACGGAGCGGAGGATGAATTAAATACTATCGTTACGGCAGATTTTGACGAAATTCCTCTTAGTATAGCTTTAGACAGACTTCTTGCGCAGATTAAACTTTTTTGGGAAAAAAAAGATGGAGTTTATTATATCTATAAAGAAAAAGAGGCTCTGTTTGATATATTCTTTCCTTTAATGTCTCAATCTTTTGAAATCACTTCTTCACGCATCGGCAATACTGTCGGAGGCAGCGGAACAGTTTCTTCTTCCGCAAGCACAAACAGTTATTCGGACGGTGGTATGTCTTCGGCACTTAGCACTGCAATGGCTTTCGGAAAAACCTCTACGGTCGAAAGCCTTTCGGAGACCATAAAACCGTTTTTAACCGAAACCGGTAAATTTGCAATTCATAAAGAAACAGGCACTATATGGATACGAGACAGAGGAGACGTCGTTGACAGAATAGGCGAATTTATAGCAAAGCTTAATAAAAGACTGAGAATTCCGGTAAATGTAAAAGGTATAATTACGGAGGTTACATTAAATAAAGCGCACGAGCATGGTATAGACTGGGATAAGGCATTGAGCTCTACGGCATTAAACGGCGGTTTTTTTAAAGTGCTTAGCGGCGACAAAAGTTTAACCGGTTCCGCCGGCGGTTTTTCAAGTATAGCGAGTAATACCATAGCAATATCGGCTTCATTTGCCGCTGGCGCTCTTAATTCATATATAAGAGCATTAGAAGAATACGGCGACGTAAAAGTTATAAGCAAACCCTCTTTAACGGTTTTAAACGGCGCCATAGGCTCGCTTATAGTAGGTCAAACCTTGTCTTATGTAGCTCAGTCATATTCCTCCAAAACCGTTTCGGATGCGGTTACCACTTCCATTATAGTAAAACCGCTTCAAACAGGTTTAAGCTTTTATGTGCTTCCCAGAATAATATCCGACGAAGAGGCTCTTGTTTATATATCTCCGGAAATAACCGCTTTACAAGAACAGCGAACCATTCAGGCAGGAGATAATGCTACCGTAGAAGCTCCGAGCCTTAGTTTGAAACAGACACAGACAGTTGTTAACGTCAAAAACGGAAGCACAATTTTAATCAGCGGATTAATGGCGGAAGAGGAAATAAAAACAGATAAAAGAGTGCCGTTTGTGGGAGATATTCCGATACTCGGTATCCCCTTCCAATATAAATCGACTCATAAAAAGATTTCCGAAGTGGCTATAATGGTAGAAGTTTCATGGTAAAATCTCAAAACAGAGTTTCATTTTTTTTTTATTTTTCGATAGCTTTATTTTTATTCTCATTGATACTGTTTAGCATCGGGTTGATTATAAAAAATTCAAAAGAAAAACTGGCAGAACAACATTATGAAAAAGCAAGAATTTTTTATCGCGATTTTGAAAATGAGGTCGCTAGAAAAGCCGGAAGCGTAATTGCAAGCAACAATATTTCTTTATTGGTTTATAGAACAATTTTAAGAACCGCTTTAAATTTGCCGTATAGCGGAATAAAAAAATATAGATATAAATATAACGGCTTGCTTGAACTGGAAACAACCGGCGAAGACGATATGGCTATGCTGGAAAAACTTATAAGATATGGCGAAATAAGAATAGACGGTTCCAAATATTTCATACGTTTTTTTTAGGTTTTCGGAATTGAAAGATATAATAAAAACATTTACATCCGCTATATTAATTATTGCGGCTTTTTTTTTATTTTGTGAGGGGATAGATAATTTCAGAATCGGAAATGACATTTCGGATATAAGCCTTGCTATTCCTCTTAATGATATAAAAGTTTATAACGAGCTTATTCCGCTTTCCGAATCTTCTTTAGATTATTTAGATGCAAATATAGAAAAACTCTATTCCATAAAAAAAATAGGTTTGGGTAAATTACAAATAACTTATACCGGCGAAGATAAAGATGTTAAAACAACTGTTACCGATTATATGGGAAAATATAAAGATATTACCATAATTATTAATGGCGATATTTTTGAGCAAATATATACGATAAAAATGCTTTTAAATAATTTTCAAAATTTTTTATTAATTCATTCCATGGAAGGGGAAACAAAAGGAGCCGTAATTAATGCAAGGATGTATGGTAAAAAATGAAATATAAATTTAGTAGAAAAGATATAATAATATTATCAATACTGCTTCTTGTAATATCTACTATTTTATATTTTGCCCGTTACGCTTTAAAGCCGAAAGAAGATGACATTCTTTTAAAAAACGTAGAAGCGATGCAGCAAAACATAGAAGATGTCCGGTCCGGTATAGAGGACATTAGAGACATTGAAAAAGGACTGATAAAAAAGAAAATCGAAGAAGCTACAAAAGAGCAGTTTCAAGAAGACGAGGCTTTCTTAAGCGAAATAATAGATCTTAAAAAAAAGAAGATGATAGCGGAGCTTAGAAGAGATATTGAAAGCTTATCTTCGGCAAACGAACCGAAAAAGCGAGAACCTATTAAAACCAAAAGCAAACCGTTAATAAAAAAGGTTATTCCCAAAACGTCCGCTTCCGGTTTTATCAGAGTGTTTGCAATAAATTATTTAAAAAAGAAAGCCGTAATTGTTGTAAACAATACAAACCGAGTAGTAAAAGAAGGAGATAATATTTCAGGCTATACGCTTTTGGAAGTAAAAGAAAATCACATTATTGTGAAAAAAGAGGGGATGGCGCCCGAGAGTATCTATTTAGGCTATGGAGCAAATGTACCGAAAAAATTTGGAAAATCAAAACAATAGAGATTACGGTAAAATTTTATGCTGATCAGAGAAAAAGAGATATTTTTTGAAAAAATTCTGATATTACTGAATGCGGAATTTTCAATAAACAAAATAGCCGTATATATTTTAGATAAAAATAATAAGCCCGCACACAAAGAAATAGCCGTAGCGTCCGCTATTTCGGAAGGTAGGTCTTTTTATTCAGCGGTAAAAAAAGAATTTATTCTATCAGATGTCGAAGATACTCTTATTTCCGCAGCCACAACCGAAAAGGATTTAAGGCATACACTTTATAATTTAAAAAATTTTAAAAATAAAACGGCTATTCTTTTATTTCGAATCACACTTCTTTTTTTTTTGATCGGAGCTATTATAACTGCGGCTTATAGCGGATTTAACGCCTTGCTTTATAATATAATTCCTAATATCGGCCAATATTTGCCGGAGTTGATAAACGAAAAGATTACATTTATCTTAACTAATATAAAGAAAATTCTGCCTTTATTATTTAACGGAGGTATAATAATTTTAGCATTTTTACTAATAGTAACGGTTATCAACCCTATTTTTTGCGATAATTTTTTTATTTCATGGAATATCTCCGCATCAAAAGTTAGAAAATATTTTTTATTAAACCGATTTTTTCGCAAATTATTTCTTCTTTGTTCCAATGGTATTAAGCTAAAAGAATCTCTTAATATAGCCTGTACAAACGGAAAAAGTTACTTTCAAATAGTCATAAAAGAGGTTTATAATAGCGTAACTTCAGGAAAACAGTTAGATAAAGCTTTTGAAGATACAAAAAAAGATTTTTTCCCTACATACTCAATAAAAATAGCGGCAGATATATCCGATACCGCTATGGACAGTAAAAATTTTCAATATATCGCCGCTCTTTCGGAGCTTGATCTTTATAATGCCGGAAATAAATTAATAACTAATTTTATAATAGCAATAGTAAGCCTTGTAATATTTTTTATTATAAGCGTATTTTTATTAGGATTTTTTTTGTTTTTAATAAAAATATTATAATAAGAAGAAATCTCATAATAGTCTGGATTTTGATTTATATGATTAACAAGAATAGACTATGATTAAGAATTTGATCTGTATAGACGTTGCCTGCAACGTCTATACTTTATACCTTACAGGCTGGTAACGGAATAAACATATAAAAATTTGAAAAGAGAGATAGATATGAAAAAGCTGCTGACCAAAACATTTATAAGCTGGACAATATTTTCTGGTATGAGTCTGGCAGTTATGATTTTAATATTTATCAAATACGTTTTTGCATTAGATACCATTTCGCAAATTTTTCTAATTATTATAACCTTAATATTTTTGTTGGGTTTATTCTTTTCTTATAGGCAGCAATCTCTGTTATATAACGAAAATAACGCTCTTATTTTTGATAATAGAAAAGATGGCGTAGGAAAAAGCATAATTGATGAAATTAAGAATCAATATGCCGATACAAATTTGAATATACTGAAAGAATATATAAAAATATATGAAAGCAAGGTAGGAAGATATTTAAACATGATAGTGTCATTGTCCAACATTTTAATTACGTCTGGTTTTCTTGGCACGGTATTCGGCTTAATTATTGCAATGTCCGGGTTAAGAGGAGCAATGGCTACTTCGGGAAACGGTAATGCCGCTACGCTTTTAAATGAAATGAATAACATATTAAGCGGCGTTGACACCGCTTTTTATACCACCCTTTTCGGAGCGTTCGGGGGCGGAATTTCGTTAAGAATCAATTTAATACTTCATAACAACCTGTTGTCTAAGAGTGTTTCGCAAATGAGGTTGAAATTAATTAAAATACATGCCAAGCATCGTAGCCGCGCTTATGATCAGGAGTATAAAGACCTCTTATTACAGCATGAGGCTTTTCAGAAATTATTCGGGGTTATGAATGATAATGTTAATATTATGAATAACAATGCCAGAAAATTATTCTCGACATTTGAATCCCTTTCAAAAAATTTAAATGCCGTTTCATCCGAAATTGCAGGTACGGCAGAGCATGCAGTGGTAAAAGTAGAATCCCTTTCCGGCACATTAAAGCATTTTTTTAAAGACATATATAAGCTTCATAAAAGCGTAGAAAAAATAAACCCGATATTTTCAAATAAATCCGATGTAATAAGCGGTAGAATAAAAAAAACTTCCGAATAAAAAAAAATGAATTAAAAGCGATAACAACATGAGATTACCTTTATATGTAGACGACGAAATAGGCGATACTTTAGTTGATCTTTTAACCATACTTTTATTAATATTTCTTCTTGTTATCGTAAGATTTACATTCAGCGTTTTAACAGTTGAATTTTCAAGTAAAGAAAATACCTTTGTAGGAGGCATGACAATGCCAGGTTTTTCAATATCGCCGATTCGTTTCTCAGATAAAAATATAATTTACATATATAAACACGGAGAAGATGATATCAGATCGGACGCTTCATTATTCGGTTTGACAGCCGAAGGCTTCGCAGGGTTGATAGGCTTTATAGATTACGGCGAAATTATACTGGAAAACAAGCATTATCCGGTTTTTAATATAAAACTATCCGAAGATAATCAAAACATAACCAACAAGGTAATTATAAATGAAGAAGGAAATAACGGCAAAATAGATAAAAAAATCTTAACAGATATCCTTAAAGATATTTGGCCCGATTATAACATCGAAGAATTGCCCGAAAATCTGTTCGGCTCATTTAAAATCAATAAAAGACCCAAAATATATTATGAAAGTTTGGAAAATAACGGTCATAAAATGATCGTAATAGGAAACATAATTATAGACGTAACTGCTGGAATATCTTCTTATTACAAATTCATATTCGACACTCTTGCCACCGAAATGATGGATTTTGTTTATCTCGGTAAATTCGATAGTGAAGAAAGACTCCGTTTTTTAGAAAAATACGGAACAGACAAAGCATTGGCTTATTATAAAAAATGGCGCGAAAATCCTGGAGACATGCTTTCGCCGTTGGCAAAGTATAACAGACCTAGAATAGAATATATTAAAGCCCGCGTTTTAAACAATGAAAAACTTCCGGTATGGGTTAAAGGATTATTTCTTGATAGAATCGGGGTAAAGCTTAAAATCATAGGCTCAAGAAACGGAAATATAGAAGCGGAGGTTAGCGGCAGGTGAACGAGCGCGTATCAATTTTAATGATTCTTTTGATATTATTTCTTCTGATTATATGCAACCTTATAATATCCTCGGTAAACAGAGAAATCCTTTTAAGCGGCGAAAACACGTTTTCGGGAGGTCTTATAAGACCCTCTTTTCTTATAACTCCCGCGCGGTTTTCCAATGATAAAAAAATGATATTAATATATAAACAAGGCGCAGGAAAATCAAATGAAGACGATTTTGTCTTTGGAATACCGCAAGATGCCTTTGCAGATATACTCTCTTTTATAGATTACGGCGAAATAAATTATAATGAAAAAAATTATCCGGTATTTCAGTTGAAAATAATAGAAGAGGCAAAACAAGGAATAATAGAACCTGTTATTATAGGTGAAGACGAAGAGCAGGGAATAATAGATACAAAAATTATAGAAAATATAATATCCCAAGTTTGGCCCGATTATAACTACAAAAAAGCGCTGGAAATATTGCCAGGGTGGTTTAATATTGCCAAAAGACCCAAAATATATTATGAAAGCTTATCTGTCGCAGATAAAAAAATGATTTTGATCGGAGATTTTGCCATAGAAGTTACAAACGCCCTTACAAATAATGATAAATTTTTGTTCGATACAATGGCTACTTCGATAATTGATTTTGTTTATCTCGGAGAGTTTAATTTAAATAAAAGAATCCGTTTTTTTGAAAATTACGGAGACAAAAAAGCAGTCGATTATTATAAAAAATGGAACGTAGGCGAACTTAAAGGCTCTTTTTCTCCTTTTGTAAAATATCCTAATATATGCAAAAAATATATAAAAACCTGCGTATGGGAAAACAAAAGGCCGCCTGAATGGGTTAAGGAACTCTTTTTGGATCAGATAGGGGTAAATCTTAAAGTTTCTACGGATAAGCAACAATAAAAACCAACTTTTTAAGGAAGCGCCCAGCTCTCTGGCGGGGCTCCCGGACTTCAAATCCGGTGTGGGGCATTAATACCGTCCCGGGTGGGTTCGATTCCCATGCGCTTCCGCCAATCCTTATTCTTTTTTCCTACGGAAACTTTTATGATTATGTTATAGACACAAACAAGAATGATTATAAAACGGAGACGTGAGGAGAGAGATAGGTAAAAGGAAATAATAAATGGATTTCTCGCTCTGCTCGAAATGACAGACTTCTTAATTAATGAAAAAATACGCCTCGTTTAAGTTTTGTTATTTTTATTTTATGGTTTTTTTGAAAATTATTAATAATTTTTTCCGCCTCCTCTTTTTTAATTCCGGTAAATTTTATAATATCTTCTATAGTGCAGGGCCTTCGTTTAATAGCGGATAAAATTTTATCCTCATTATTTTCTATATCCTCATTAAAACAATTTTTTCCGCCCCTTTTATTATTTGAAATAAACTCCGCATTAGCAAAAAATTTTGTAATCTTTTCAACCGAAGCTTTGTCTATAGGTTCAACATCTAATTCCGTTCCAGGTCTGTCTAAAGTATTTACCTGTATTTTATCCGGCGCAATTAAAAATGCGGCATCTTTAATTTTTTCAAGTTCCTCTTTGTTATCATTTATTTCAGGTATTATAAAAACCTCTAATAAAAGTTTTCCTTTGAATTTTTTTCGTAATAATGTAAGCCCTTCTATTATTTTATTAATATCTAAAGACGGGCAAGGTCTATTTATTTTTTTAAAATTTTTTTCGGATACGGCGTCCAAAGAAGGAATAATAACGTCTGCATTAATAACTTGATCGATAACATTTTTTTTATAAAAAAGGGTTCCGTTTGTAAGAAGAGCTATTTTATATTGGGGGTAGTTATCTTTTAAAAAATTTATAATCTCTCCTATTTTGCTATGCAAAGTAGGCTCGCCGGAGCCGGAAAAGGTTATATAATCTATATTTTTATTGATAGCCAAATAAGCTTTAATCTCCTTTTTTACCTCTGCTATAGGAACATATTCTTTTATATCCGTAGTAAGATTTGTAGTTTTGCCGCATTCGCAATATATACAGTTTAAAGAGCAGGTTTTATGCGGCATAAGGTCTATGCCAAGCGAGGTTCCGAGCCTTCTCGACGGAACGGGTCCGAATATGTATTTATAGTTTTTTATAGGTTCTGTTTTCATTTTTTTCCCTGTTTATAATTAAACATTTTTAATAACGGGCGGTTTTCTTTTAACATCTCTTTTGCATAATCTATGGTTGCCTGCGTAATCTTTTCTCCTCCCATCATCTCTGCCAGCTCTTTTATTCTTGCCTCTTTGTTTAATGTTATAATTTCGATTTTTGTTCTTCTGTTTTCAATCTTTTTTACTATTTTAAAATGATGATCCCCAAATTTTGCTATTTGCGGCAGATGAGTAATACATATTATTCTATAAAATTTTGAGAGATCAGATAATTTTTTGCCAGCCAACTCCGCCGCTTTACCGCCTATTCCGGCATCCACTTCGTCAAAAATAATTGTAGCGACATCTTCTGTTTTCGCCAAAATAGCTTTTAACGCCAGAATTACTCTTGATAATTCTCCGCCGGAGGCTATGCTTGCAAGAGGTTTTGGCGGTTCTCCGGGGTTTGCGGATATATTAAAATAAGCCGTTTCCAAACCTGTTTCGGTAATTGTTTTTCCGTTTATCTCAAAATAAGATTCTGTATTATCATTTGACAGATTAGGTTTTAAAACGGTTTTAAAACGGCAGTTTCCTATTTTAAGAAAAACAAGCTCTTTTTCCGCCGCTTCCGAAAGAGTTATTGCGGCTTTTTCTCTTTTTGCAGAAAGCAACATTGCGGCTTCGGATAATCCTTTATGAATCTCATATATACTTTTTTTGGTTTTTTTTATTTTTTCGGCAATATCTTCGTCGGATATAAGTTCCTCTTTAATATTATCCTTTTTTTTCAAAACCGCTTCTATGGTTCCGCCGTATTTTTTTTTAAGTTTGGATAAATCATAAGCTCTGTTTTCGGCGTCTTCAAGGCGTTTTTCGTCTATTGATATTTTATCCGTATAATTTCTTAATTCCGAAATAATATCTTCGATCTTATATTTTATATCCGCAATCCTTACCGCATTATCTGCAAGGCTGCCGTCTATTTCCGTTGCGGTTTTAATATTTTTTTCCGCATAGGCAAGTCTTTCCGCAGCAGAGCCTTCGCTTAAATATAAAGTTTCCATACTTTCGGAAAGTATTTTATATAAATTTTCGGCGTTTTTAAGGATTTTTATTTCCTGTTCCAGTTTGCTATCTTCGTTAGGAATAGGATTTATGCCGGTTATCTCTTCAAGCTGAAATTTTAAAAAATCCAAATTTTCGTCATTACGGTTTTTAAGCGTCGTCAATTCGTTTAATTTTAAAACCTTGTTTTCCAATTTTTTAAAAATAGATTTAACCTCTTTAACCTGTCGGGTTAATCCTGCAAATTTATCAAGTATTAAAAGATGATTTGTCTCTTTTAAAAGCTTTTGGTTAGAATGCTGAGCAGATATGCTTGCTAAATTTTCGGTAACGGCGCTTAAAAAAGACATAGAGGAGCGTTTGTCGTTTATATATATTTTATGCTTTTCGTTTGCCGATATTATCCTTCTTATCATAAGCCCTTCTGCCGGATCATAATCATTTTTTTTCATAATCTCTGCAGCGTAAGAGTTTTCTTTAATATCAAAAAAAGCTTCCAACTCTGCGGCGTCGCATCCTGTTCTTATAATCTTTGAAGAGGCTCTGGCGCCAAGCAAAAGGTTTACCGCTTCTATAAGCAAAGATTTGCCTGCGCCGGTTTCGCCGCTTAATATTGTAAGCCCGTCTGCAAATTTAATTTTTATATCGTCTATTATGGCAAAATTTTTTATCGATAATTCGGAAAGCATAATTGTTAATATCCCTATTTATTTTTGCATAATTATTAATATTGTTATCGGCGTTTAATATATATGACAGCATTAAAAGCAATTCAAGCAATAAGGTTTTTAACGCATAACAACCAACGCTTTTAACTCTATATTCTATCTGCGATATATGATAGAAACAAATTGCTTTAAAAAAAATATCTTTAACTTTAAATCCAAGCGCGAGGTTAAAAATTATGTCGGCATATATTTCGAGTTATAATAAAGATGGCAAAGGTAAAGCCTGCGCCGGTTTTGGAGCGAGCGGTTTATGAAAAATTCGGATCCTTTTAAAATACTTACCCCGAACCAACGTTGGATGCCTGCGTCGGATAAAACAGCCGAACTGCTTCCGCCTTTAGTTGGCAAAATTCGCATTGCGGTTGAGAAGTGGAGAGATGACGGCTATTCCGGCGTTTCGGATACTTCCGCATCTTTAATGAAATTTTGGTTTGAACAGGAGCATTTTATTGGACAAAACAGATTCCGTTTTTTCTTTTCGCAGCGCGAGGCGATTGAATCCATAATTTATTTATATGAGGTTGCAAAGGCAAAAGATAAATACGATTTAATGCGTTTTGATCCTTCCGAGCAAGTAAGCGCGCAAATGTTTGACGAAACATGGACTCGGTATGTAGTAAAAATGGCTACAGGCACGGGTAAAACCAAAGTAATAGGCTTGGCGTTAGTTTGGTCCTATTTTAACAAGTTTTACGAAACAGACTGCGAATTATCTAAAAACTTTTTAATAGTCGCGCCTAATATTATTGTTTTAAACAGATTACGCAAAGACTTTGACAGGCTTAAAATGTTTTTTCAAGAGCCGTTTATTCCAGAAAACGGTTTTGATAATAAAGACTGGAAAAATGATTTTCAATTAACCTTACATATTCAAGACGCTTTAAAACCGATTGCGGAATCCGGAAACATATTTTTAACTAATATTCACAGAGTTTTTTTGAATGAAGAGCCGGAAGAAACTTTGGAAACCCTTTTTTTAGGCGCAAAACCAAAACCTGATGCAGACACTTCAAAAGGTTTGGATTTGGGTAAAGTTTTACGAAGCGATAAAATAAAAGACCTTGTTATATTTAACGACGAAGCTCATCATATACATGATAAAAAGCTTGCATGGTTTAAAGCGGAGCAATATTTGTTCAGACAATATCCGATTATCCGCTTGTAGAAGCCATACAACAAAAAGTTGTAAAGTCTCCGGTTTTGCCGGACGAAGCATCCCGAAAAGAAATAGTTGAAAAAGATTCCGTTGATTTTATAGAGCGATACCAAGATTATATTCGTTTGGGATATTTGGAATGGGAAAAACAGTATAAAGAATTTAAAAATTGTAAAACCCCCATACTTTTTATAATGACAACCAACACCAAAGAGGCAGATCAAGCGGCGGAGTTTTTAGAGGTTTTGACAATACACACCAACAAATCCGGCGAAATAAAAGAAACGGCAAAAGGCAAAAGAGATAAGCAAGAGTTGGAAAAACTTCGCAAAGCCGCAGACGAGTTAGATAAAGACAACTCTTTATACAAAGCCGTAGTCTCGGTTTTAATGCTTAGGGAAGGATGGGATGTTAAAAACGTAACAACAGTCGTAGGATTAAGACCATTTCAAGCTAAGTCTAAAATATTGCCAGAACAAACAATAGGGCGCGGATTACGCAAAATGTTTTCTTTGAAAGCGCCCGAAAAATTAGTTGTAATAGGAACCACCCCGTTTTTAGAGTTTGTAGAAGAATTAAAAACCGAAGGAGTAGAATTTGAGTACAGCCCCATAAGTTTTACGCAAAGAAGTAAAAACCCGATAATCATAGAAGTTGATCAAGAAAATAAAAATAAAAATTTAGACGAATTAGACATTTTAATTCCGCAAATGAGCCCGCGAATTTATCGGGAATATAAAAATTTGGAATTAATAAACATAGGCGAATTTAAAAATAAAAAAGCGGTTTTTAAAACATTTGAGGAACGGCAGTTAAAAGAAATAATCTTTTCTCATATAAACGGCGAGTTTTCTCATAAAACAGTTTTTAAAACTACAATTTCCGATTACAGAAACGTTATAGGCTTTTTTACTTCCGGCATTTTAAACGAAAGCCGATTATTACGAAGCGGTTTTAACATATTATATCCTAAAGTGAAAAGCTTTGTAAAAGACCGGCTTTTTACAAAAGAAGTTCAATTAAGCAATCCGCAAACATTACGCAACCTATCCGAAGCCGAAACAAAAAATATTATATTTACAACCTTTAAAAAAGCGATCGATAATCTAACAATTACGGACAAAGGATTTGCGGAAATTAAAAAATACCTCTCCTTAAAAGATACAAAGCCCCAAGTTGTAGAAAATCAGCCCTATCTTATATCCGAAAAATCTGTTTTTAATAAAATCGTTTGCGATAATAATTTCGAGTTAACATTTGCGGCAGCTTTGGAAAACCGCTTTACCGATATTATATCCTATGCAAAAAATACCCGCGGAGACAGAGGCGTTAATTTTAAAATAGAGTATCAGGCGCAAGACGGAAATATAAGAGAATATTATCCCGACTTTTTTGTAAAACAGAATCATAATACCTTTTTTGTTATAGAAACCAAAGGCAGAGAAGGAACCGAAGATATTTGCAAAATAAAACGTTTGGCGGAATGGAGCAAAGATATAAATGCCGCCCAAACCGAATATACCTATACCCCTTTATATATAAAACAGGAAGATTGGGAAAAAAAATCGGAACATATTAAAAGCTTTTCCGATCTAATTAAAATATTTTCCGGTCCCTATTTTATTTCGGATAAATTATGAAACAATCGTTAATTACGGAGCGGATTAACAATCTACGGTTAAACAAGTTGGTTTACGCGCGGCGCAATCCAACCGATAAAACATAAAGTTATTCTGCAAAAATAAAAACGGAAAAACAAAATGAATCTAACCCAACAAGATAAAAACCAAATAATAGGGCTAATACAAAACAACAAAAAACTTTCCAAAGAATATATATACAAACTCTTTGCAGACCAAGAAGACGTTTTTTTATTTTGGAACGGACGCAAAGAAGAAATTACAAACATTGCCCTGCCCTTCCATTGCATAGAACATATTGACGAGCCGAGAAAAGAAAAACCGGAAAAATTAAAAATGCAAGGAATGTTCGATACAAGAGGCAGACAGCTTAAAGGATGGACAAACAAATTAATTTGGGGAGACAACAAACTAATTTTATCATCTTTAATAAACGGACACATAAGAGAAGAAATAGAAAAACAGGGCGGAATAAAACTAATATACATAGATCCCCCATTTGCAGTAGGTTCCGACTTTGGCTTTAACAGGCAAAGGAATATCCTCCTATTTAACAATGATGTATGAACGCTTAAAATTAATGCATAGTCTGCTAGCGGAAGACGGAAGTATCTATGTTCATTGCGATTGGCGGGTGAATAGTGTAGTTAGGCTTGTTTTAGATGATATTTTTGGAGAAAAAAATTATATAAACGAAATTGTTTGGAAAAGTGCTGAAATAAAGGGGGCAAGAGGAAAAGCAAAAAAGTTTGGAAAGTTAGTCGATTATTTATTTTTGTATTCTAAAGATAGAGAAAATTACGTTTTTAACAATGTGTATAAGCCTTATATTTTAGATGGTAAGAATAATAAATTTCGTTTCAAAGACAAAGATGGTCGTTTGTATAGTAGGGATTGCCCTTTAGGTGATTATAGTCAGGAGAAGATCAAAGAATTTGAAAAACAGGGAAGGATTTATGTTACAAAGAATGGCAAGAAGCAGTTAATTAGATACTTAGATGAATTGCCGGGGTTAACAGTTGGTGAATTATGGGATGATATAAATTATATAAATCAGGTAGCTAATGAACGTCTTAACTACCCTACCCAAAAACCCGAAGCCCTTTTAACCCGCATAATAAAAGCTTCTTCAAACAAGGGCGATATAATTGCGGTAAACTTAGGCAAATACGAGCGCCGGTTTTTTATAGAGGACATCAGCAATGGAGCAAGAAAAAGCAAAAAAGAAACCTATATTAATCTCATATTAGAAGCATACAAAGCAAAACCAGTTGCCGGAGATACAATATTTCACGGAATAAAAGCAGGCAGATTTATTCATATAGGACCATTAGAAGCGCCTGTTACGCAAAGTCTGCTTCAAACCATATTTGAGGAATGCAAAGAAAAACTCTATACCCAAGTTGACGTATTAGGATTTGAATTTGAAATGGGTTTAACTCCGCATTTTATACAAACGCTAAAAGAAAAAGGGGTATCCGTTACCCTTAAAAACATTCCTAAAGAAGTATTTGACAAACGCGCCGTAGAAAAAGGGCAGGTAAAATTTTATGACGTAGCATATCTAAACGCAAAAATTAAAA
>JAFDMF010000018.1 GCA_019306065.1 Deltaproteobacteria bacterium | reverse complement strand
GTCAAGACAAAGCTTAAAAATAATATTATAAGCTTAAAATATTCGATTTTATATTTTACGATTAAAAAATTAAAAACCTCCTCTCCTCCTCTGTATCTCTCTTCCCTTTGTATCTTTAAAAAAAAGCGAGGTAATATATAATGGAAAACGCATTTATAACAAACGCAGATAAAAAAACATCTTTAAACAACCGTCTTAAAAAATTAATAAGTATAAGCGCGGAGCTTAAGTTTTTAGTCGGTTTTTTTTATTTCTCCGGCTGGGGCAAGTTATACGAAAGCTTACGAAAAAATGACAAAATAATACTTAAGGTTTTGGTAGGGCTCAATGTTTCCGACATAATCGGTCAGATAGTAGAAATAGAAAACAAAAATACCGCAATGAGCCGCCAAGATTATTTTAATTCTTTTATAAGTTCGGTTAAATGCGGGCTTAACAGCGAGGAAACGGATAATGATAAGTTTTATAACCGCATAGGTCTTTTTATCCGAATGCTTGAACAAGGCAGATTAATAATAAAAAAAACCTTAAACCCAAATCATGCAAAGCTTTACCTGTTTCAATATACGCCGGAATATAGAGAAAATTTAGATAAAAAAGGGCAATTTATTACCGGAAGCAGTAATTTTACAAAAGCCGGCATTAGCAAACAAGAGGAATTTAACGTAGAGATATCCGATTACGGCTTTCAAGAAGCGGAGGCTTATTTTGATAATTTATGGGAAAATGCCGTTCCCATTACCCAAGATGAAAGTCAAAAAAAGATAATAACAGACGTTTTACAAAATCAAATTCAAACCGCGGCGGTTACTCCTTACGAAGCTTACGCTTACATATTAAAAACCTATATCGAGCTTCATAAAATCAAAAAGCTTGATCCCGCTTTGGAAAGAATGCTTGAAAAAGCCGAATTTAACAAATACGCCTATCAATTAGATGCGGTTAATCAGGCTTTAAGCATAATAGATAATTATAACGGAGTAATAATTGCAGACGTTGTAGGGTTAGGCAAATCGGTTATAGCATCTTTAATAGCAAAACAGCTTGGCAAAAAAGGTTTGATAATATGTCCGCCCGGGCTTATGGGAGATAAAAAAAAAGGTACGGGCTGGCATGAATACAAAAACAAATTTGCCCTTGATAACTGGGATATAGAAAGCGTCGGAAACATAGAAGCCTTATCCGAATCTATACAAAAAAAGAATTTTGACTACGATATAATAATATTAGACGAAGCCCACAGATTTAGAAATCAAGACACGGCGCATTACTCTGCATTGGAAGACATAGTTCGCAACAAAATATTAATACTGCTTACGGCGACTCCGTTTAACAATTCGCCTGCAGACATATATTCTTTATTAAAACTGTTTATCATACCCGGACGCTCCGGCATAACCATAGAAAACAACATCAAAGATCGGTTTGCTTCTTATAATCACAAATTTAAAATCATGTCCTATATCTTAAAAAATTATAATTCCAAAGACCCGTTGAAAATAGAAAAAGCGCTGCAACATTATAAAAAGTTTGTAAAAGCCGAGCCGCCGATTGATATTAAACTTGTAAAAAATAAGCTTATGTCCATAGCGGAAGATATAAAAGAAACAATCGAGCGGGTTGTTATAAGAAGAAACAGAATAGACCTTACAACAGACTTTGAATATAAAAAAGAGATTAACAATCTATCCGAAACCGAAAACCCAAAAGAGCTGTTTTATCAACTTACAAAAGAGCAATCCGCTTTTTACGATGAAATAATTTACCGTTATTTCGGAGAAGACGGAGACTTTAAAGGAGCAATATATCGTCCGTTTGAATACGAAACCGAACAAATCAGCATAAAAAACAGAGAAACAAACAGAGTTTATATACAACAGAAAAACCTTTTCGATTTTATGCGCAGACTTTTAATAAAGAGGTTTGAAAGCTCCTTCGGAGCCTTTGACAAAAGCATAGAACGCTTTTTAAAAATACATAAAATAGTAAAATCTTTTATAACAAGTTCCGGCAAATATATTTTAGACAGACAAATTATAAATTCGGCTTACAATCAAGCCGAAAACGAAGAAGATTTTACGGCTGCGGCAATAGAAAACGCATTAAATGAATTTAATAAAAAGGCAAAAACAAAAAAATCGCCCAAACATACCAAAATATACAACATAGACGCTTTTCAATACAAAGCAAAATTTCTGACAGATATAGATAAAGACATAGCCCTGTTTGAAAAGCTTAAAAACAGTATAACAAGCTTAAATCTTGTAAACTCGGACCCAAAACGAAAAACAGTATTTGAAACGGTAGAAAAAGTTTTAAATAAAAAAGATAATCCGAAACGAAAAATAATAATATATACCGAATATGCAGATACGGTTTTACATCTTAAAGATTATTTTACCCAAAAACTTAATAACC
Organism: Deltaproteobacteria bacterium; assembly: GCA_019306065.1. GTDB lineage: Bacteria > Desulfobacterota > Desulfobacteria > Desulfobacterales > JAFDMD01 > JAFDMD01. Next base: position 35,303 of record JAFDMF010000018.1, on the reverse strand, counting down.
GCGCCTTAATATGTTCCGGCGGAAACATTGCCAAAAAATTTGCGGCGGATTTGGAACAAAACTTTAACGCAAGATGTTTGGAACAAAAAAACGATTACGATATTTTAATAACAACCGATAAACTTTCCGAAGGTTTTAATTTAAACAGAGCAGGGCTTATAATAAATTACGATATTCCTTGGAACCCTACCGGAGTAATACAGCGCTTGGGCAGAATAAACCGCATAGGAGCAAAAGTGTTTGATAAATTATACATATATAATTTTTTTCCTACGGAACAAGGCGCGGACTTTGTAAAAAGCAGAGAAATAGCCTCGCAAAAAATGTTTTTAATCCACAATGCGCTGGGAGAAGACGTTAAAATATTTGCAACGGACGAAATACCTTCGGCAAGCGGACTGTTTAAAAAAATCAATTTAAATACGGACAGCCAAAAAGATATAAGCTTGCTTACGATTGCGCGAAACGAATACCAAAAAATAAAAACAGAGCATCCCGAAACAATAGAAAGAATAAAAAAACTTTCTACAAGAATAAAAACGGCAAAAAACTTTCAACAAAACAATATTTTTGTTTTAAGAAAAAAAGGGCTTGCCCTATTTACCCTTAAAGCGGAATACGAAAATAATAAATATAATATAAAAGAAATTCCGTTTAAGGATTTTTTAAATTCGGTAAGGGCAGATTATCAAACAAAAAGAGTTAATCTTTCGGAAACATTTTGGAAAGCTTACCGAAAAATAAAAGCCTACGAGCATAAATATCAATTTTTTAAATCGGATATTACTTTGGAAAACAAGGCTATAGATAGCTTACAATCTGTTCTTAAATATAAGCGAGATAAATTAGACGCTTTTTTGGCAGCCTTTGTAAATACATTGTTAACGGATATAAAAGAGTATAAAACCTTATCCGAATACAAATTAAGAGAGCTTATTTTATCCGAAGATAAAGACGGTTATAACAAATTAATACAAAATATAAAAAATTTGCAAAGAAGAATAGGAGACGATTATTTGGATATAATATTAAAAAGAATTTCATCCGTAAAAGACGAAGTAATTATTTCGGTTGAAAACCAAAGCGGCGGCTTATAGGTAAAATTTTAAATATCGGCTTGAATTTGATTACTCTTTTATGATAAAGAGATTGCAATGCTTCTTAATTATGAAAAAAAAAGGGAATTGGAATAGATAAACTTATGAAACAAAAAAATGTTATTAAAAAAATATGCGGGCAGATTTTATGTTTAATATTAATATCTTTATTATTTTGCGGCAATTTATATGCCCAAGATAAAAAACAGAAAAAATTTCCGCCTTCAAGACCTGATATTAAAAATAAAAATCAAACCTGCGCCGCTTGCGGGGACGAAGAAAAAATACTTTTAAAAGATGCGATTACAATAGCGTTGGGGCAACCTCAAATAAAAGTCGCGCAATCTGCTTTTAAAGCGGCAAATTTTGATATAACCGCGGCAAAATCAAAACGTTTGCCTTCGGTAGATATTTACTCTGATGCAGGGTATCAGGCGGCGGATAATTTTTATACGCGAAACAACGCGGGGCTTTCTTATAACTCGGAACAAAGAGTAAGCGACATAAGAAACGGTTTTCAAATAAAACTAACTCAGCCCTTATTTGACGGATATAACGCAAAATACAATATAAACGCTCAAAGCAATAACGCAAAAGCGCTTAAATACGAACTTATACATCTTAAAGAGCAGACCGCATTCAATGCGGCTCGCGCTTATATATCCCTTATTTTTGTCAATAAAGCATATACGCTGGCAACTAGAAATATTTTAAAATATCGAGAGATTCTCGACAGAGTAAAAAAGTTGTATAAAGCCGGTAAAATCGAAGAAAGCTATTTTTTTGAAATGCTGGAGTTGTATGACTCCATTTCAGATAAAAAGGCTTCTATTTCATCTGAATGCAGAAAAGCAGACGTGGAATATAAGTTTGCCGTAGGAATGCTTTCCCCTACTTCATCGTCTTTGCTTAAAGAACCGAAAGAGCCTTCTTTATGCCCCGACACAAAGATGAAAGTTTACAACCTGTTGATTGCCAACAATCCTTTGCTGCTTGCCTGTAAAGCTTATGAAAAGGCGGCGGTGGAAAAAGCAAAAGCAGCCAATGCCTCTTTTATGCCTAATATAAATTTAGAACTTGCAAAAACATGGCTTAAAAATGTTGACGGAAGCGAAACAAACGAAGATAACGAATTTGCCTTGATAACTTTAAATTATAATTTATTTAACGGAGGCGCGGATACGGCGCTTAAAAAAAAAGCAAAAGAATTGAAAAAAAAGGCGCGCTATCAAAAGGAGCGGCTGATAAGTATAATAGAAAAAAAAGCAAACCGTTTTTTTGTTGATATATTGGCTTCGTTAAGAAATATAAAAACCCTTACTATATTACAAGAGATTCAAATAAAACTTATAAGAAGCTATCAAAAAAAGGATACATACATAGACATGATGAAAGCGGAAGACAGGCTGCTTGAAACTAATCTTGCGCTTTTAACCGCGAAAGAAAATTATCTTATTACGCAGTATGAAATACTTGCGGAAGGAGGCGTTTTATTAAAGTCTTTTAATCTTAATTAAAATTTTGATTTATAACTTTCTATTTTGCCCGTTAGCGGCGTTGAAAATTTTTTTTTATGTCTGTAATATAATTACGGATGTTATGCGGTTGAAATTTTTGCAAGGGGGAGATTAAAATAAGAGATGCAATTAATTGAAGCTAATCAATTACTCCCAAATATGCCTTTTTAATCTCTTCATTGCCAAGAAGAGCGTTAGCGGTATCGCTGGCGATAATTTTTCCCGTTTCCATTACATAACCGCAAAAGAACAGTTGTTCCTTTTTTATTAATCTCTTCTATTATTTCAAAGATTTTAAGCGTTATCAAAGGGGCAAGCCCCAAAGACGGTTCGTCTAGCAGTAGAAGTTTGGGTCTGCCCATTATAGCTCTTCCGATAGCCAGCATCTGTTGCTCGCCGCCGGACAAAGCGCCTCCGGGCTGTTTTTTTCTTTCTTTTAAAATCGGAAATAACTGATATATATATTCAATATCTTCCGCTATTTTTTTATGATCTTTACGTAAAAAAGCCCCCATTTCAAGATTGTTTTCTACGCTTAATCTTGGAAATATCCGGCGCCCTTCAGGAACTTGACATAAACCTATGCCGGGTAAAACATCCGCCGGCTTTTTATGTATAGGTTTGCCGTAATATAAAATCTCTCCGCTTGTTGCCGGAACTATATTTGATATTGTCATCAACGTAGTTGTTTTGCCCGCTCCGTTTCCGCCTATTAGGGTTACTATCTCCCCTTCGAACACCTCAATTGATATATCTTTTAAAACTTGTATTTCGTTGTAGCCGGAGGTTACGTTTTTTAATTCGAGTATAGGTTTTTTCACGGCAGTTTTTATCTATTCCTCTTTTTCTTCGGATCTTACCCCCATACGCTTTGAGGGTATAAGACCTTTAGGTCTGAAAAGCATCATTAAAGTCATAGAAGCGCCAAAAGCAAGCATTCTGTAAAGCTCAAATTCCCTAAAAACTTCCGGAAGCGCTATAAGAGCTATTACTCCGAGTATAATTCCGGGAATAGATCCCATTCCGCCTAAAACCACCATAGAAAGAACCATAGCGGATTCTATAAAGGTAAAACTTTCAGGGCTTACAAATCTCATTCTTGCCGCAAAAAAAGCGCCGGCAATTCCTCCCAAAACCGCTCCTGTAGCATAAGCAAGAAGTTTTAAGGAAAAGGTATTTATTCCCGTCATCTCTGCGACGGTTTCATCCTCTCTTATAGCCTCCCAAGCCCTGCCTATTCTGGAAGCAGAAAGCCGAGATACCACAATGATAGTGAAAACCGCCAAAAGCAAAGCCGCGTAATATAAATAATGAAGTTTTTTTAAATACAAATATTCAAAAGAAAAACCGTTTGCAAAACTTGGAATAAGCGCGGCGGGAGGTTTTATTCCGAGTATTCCGTTAGGTCCGTTTGTTAACTGCATCCAGTTGTTGAATATAATTCTTATTATTTCGCCGAAACCGAGGGTAACTATGGCAAGGTAATCGCCTCTCATTCTTAAAGTGGGGTAGCCCACTATACAGCCGGCAATTCCCGCAAAAATGGCGACGATAGGAAGAGAAAGCCAAAAAGAAAGACCGTATAAAGTGTTAAGCAAAGCGTAAGTATAAGCGCCTACGCCATAAAAAGCGATATAACCCAGATCAAGCAACCCCGCCATTCCTACAACTATATTAAGCCCGAGCCCTAGACATATATATATCAAAACATTTATGGCGGTATCCTGAGCGTATCTTTCGGTAAAAAAAGGAAATAAAAAGGCTATAACTCCTATTATGATAAAAAGAACCGGTTTCGGCATAGACGCCGCATAGCCGTAAATTTTGTTTGTCGCCGAAGCTAAAGGCTTTACAAGAGGAAGGGTCAGCCCTTTTTTATGAATAATATATACGGTTACAACTATAATAGAAGCGCAGAAAATATAAAACCAAACGTAAAAAGCTTTTGCAAAACTAAGGGTTCCGTCCGAGTGAATTCCCAAAAGTGGCCATAATAATAAGAAAAACCAGATAAGCCCTATTAAATAATTTTTTCCTTTGCTTTTAAACTCTTGTATCATCAACATTCTCGCCCATTATGCCTGTAGGCATAAAATAAAGAACTCCGATTAAAATAATAAACGCAAAAACATCCTTATATTCGCTTGATATATATCCGGCGCCGAATATTTCTATAATCCCTATTAAAAGCCCGCCTATCATTGCTCCTGTAATATTTCCTATGCCTCCTAATACCGCCGCCGCAAAAGCCTTTATTCCAGGAACAAAACCCATGTTATAACCTACGGATCCATAATACATTCCTACCATGATGCCTGCCGCCGCCGCAAGGCTTGCTCCTATAATGAAGGTAATGCTTATAACCCTGTCGCTTTTTATTCCTACCAAAGAAGACATCGTCTTATCTTGCGCCGTAGCTCTCATTGCTTTTCCGATTCTTGTTTTAAAAACCAAAATATTAAGAAATACCAATAATAGAATCGTTATTAATAATATTACAATCTGCATGTAGCTTATTTTTATATTTCCGAAATCAAATCCGCCGCCGGAAAAGATAGAAGGATAAGGTTTATCATAAACCCCTTGAGTGAGCATAAGACCGTTTTGTATAAAAATAGACATTCCCAGCGCGCTTAAAAGCACAGAGAGCCGCGAAGATTTTCTTAAAGGTTTATAAGCTATTTTTTCTACTCCCGTAGCCAAAAGAGAGCAGTAAATCATAGCTAAAATAATAGAGCCGGAAAGACATAGCCAAGGATTGGTTGCAAGATAACCATTAGCGCTTAAAAAGCTTAAAAGTATTACGCCCATATATCCGCCTGCGGCAAAAAATTCGCCGTGAGCAAAATTTATAAGCTGTATTATGCCGTAAACCATAGTATAGCCCAAAGCTATAAGAGCATAAATTCCGCCGAGGGTTAATCCGTTTATAAGCTGTTGGATAAAATATTCCATATTTTGTATGCCGTAAACTCAAGCAAAAGAGTTAGAAAGAAACTTTTTTATTTGGTTTCAGAAAATAATTCGCCTGTTTCCGGATTCCAGTGATTTTTAAAATTTTTATTTTCAACTTTAAAAATTATATAGCTGGAGCTGGAATCTCCGTTTTCTTTAAAGCTTATATTTTTGGAAGCCCCCTGATAATTCATTTTAAGCATAGCTTCTTTTATTTTTGCAGGGTCGGTTCCGCCTGTTTTTTTTATTGCTTTTAAAAGAGTAATAGCCGAATCGTAGGCGTAAACGGAATATGCGCCGGATTTATCTGTTCCCGTAATTTTTTGGAATTTTGCAATAAAATTTTTATAAGATTCGGTTCCTTTGTCCATAAATCCACAAGTTAAATAGATTCCTTCCGCAGCGTCTTTTGCAATATCTATAAATTGCGGATGATATACGGCGTCTTGGCTTAATATTGTAGCTTCTATGCCTATACGTTTTGCTTGTATAGCCATAAGGCTTCCTGTTGCCGAATTTTGAAGGCTCATATACAAAGCGTCCGGCGCTTTGCTTTTAAGCTTTGTTAAAACTGCGGAAAAATCTTTATCTCCCTGATTTACATGATCATGTAATATTACTTTTATTCCTGCGGCTTCGCATCCTTTTGCAACATTTTCGGCAAGACCTTGAGAATATGTGGTTTTGTCGTCAATTATAAAAACGGTTTTTGCTTTTTTATATTTTAGAAAACTTACGGCAGCTTTAGACTGATCATCGTCTCGTCCGCACATACGAAACATATATTTAAGTTCTCTTTCCGTTACCTTTTCGTTGGTTGAAGCGGGAGTAATCATTATAATATCTTCTTCCGCCAAAACTTCGGAAGCAGGAATTGTAGCCGAGCTACAATATGCGCCTATAACTCCTATTACTTCGCTGTTTATAAGTTTATTTGCGGCGGCTACCGCTTGTCTCGGATCGCATGCGGTATCTTCGGCAAAAAGTTCTATTTTATCAAATCCTTCTATGCCTCCTTCATCTTCTATTACCGCTATGGCGCTTCTTACTCCGTTTGCAATATCGTTTCCGTCCGCCGCATAAGGCCCTGTTAAAGGTCCCATAGAACCTATCTTCAAAGTTTCCGCAAATGCTCCGGCGCTTATAAAAATAGCCGTTATAATAGTTAAAACAAATAGTTTTAATTTTTTAAATTTCATTTATAGCCTCCATTGTTATTTTATATTTTTATAATTAAGATACAGAGATAAAGTATATGTTATTAAAAATTTCTGCAATATAACCGTCTTTTTTTTACGTCTGGAAGATGTCTCTAACATTTTGTTATCAGCCTTCTTGTTGTCCTAAATAGGCTTCTATCACCTTTTTATCTTTTTGAATCGCTTCGGGCGCGCTGTCGGCTATTTTAACGCCGTAATCAAGGCATACAATTTTGTTGCATATTGTCATAACAAACTTCATATCATGTTCTACCAAAAGAATGTCTATACCAAGCCCCGAAATTCTGTTTATATCCTTCATAAGCTCTATTGTTTCAGACGGATTCATACCTGCCGCGGGTTCGTCTAAAAGAAGCAGTTTCGGGTCCGAAGCAAGCGCTCTGGCTATTTCAAGCCTGCGCTGCAGCCCGTAAGGAAGATTTTTAGCAATGTCGTAAGAATGTTTTTCAAGCCCCATAAACTTCATTGTTTTAAGAGATTTTTTTATAATATATTCTTCCTCTTTTTTTTGAGCCTTTGTTTTTAAAATCGCGCTTATGGGTCCTTGTTTTGTTCTGCTATGTAAGGCTATCATAACATTTTCTACTGCCGTCATCTCTTTGAAAAGGCGTATGGTCTGAAAAGTTCTGGCGATTCCAAGTTTAAATATCTGATGAGGTCTTTTTTTTAAAATTTTATTTTTGTAAAACTCCACAGAGCCGGCATAAGCGTTATAAATTCCGGTAATAACGTTAAATATGGTTGTTTTACCTGCTCCGTTAGGGCCTATTAGCCCTACTATTTCTTTTTTTTTTATAGTAAAGCTTACATCTTTTAAAGCTTGTATGCCTCCGAAACGGACGCTTATCTTATCTAATTTTAAAGAAAATTCGTCGCTCATCTTCTATATTTATTATAAAATTAAAAATTCCTTTGTTGACAATTAAGATACAAGGTAGAGAGGTTGCATGTAATGTCTCTACCGTCTTTTTACAAAAAAAACTTTGGGACTCTCCTTTATAATCATTATTTTTTGTGTTTCAATATCTTTAATAATGGGCGTTTTCTATGTTTATATTTTTATTATGAGATTTCTTATCGCTGCGTTTGTCGAAATGACATGGTAGAAAAACCGTTCGTTAATAAAATGACAAGCAAAAAAATCGTTTGTAGCCAAAAGATACCTGCCGAAATAATAAGCCTGTCCTGTCAAGCAAAGCGAAAAATTTTTTTATTTTTTATGCCTTAAAAAGGCTATACCAGAAGAATTAAATAAATCAACCGAATTGTTTTAATTATGATAAGACAAAGTCAACATTTTTGTATCTTAAAATATAGATGATTGCTCTAACAAAAACAAATATTTTATAAAAATAGATTGTGATTTTTCATTTACAAAGCTGTATTTGAAGCTATATTAAAGAATTCGACATATAACTTAAAATACAAAAGGCGCTAAATTAAATATGGGAAAACAGATGATCGCTCTTGCGGGCAACCCTAATGCAGGAAAGACAACTCTTTTTAACGAGCTTACAGGCTCGCGCCAGCATGTAGGAAACTATCCGGGTATTACCGTAGAAAAAAAGGAAGGGAAATATGTAGGAAAAAATTACAGTCTCCATATAGTAGACCTGCCCGGCACATATTCTATTACCGCTTATTCTCAGGAAGAGATTGTAGCGAGAGATTTTTTGGTAAACGAAAAACCGAAAGCGGTTATTAATATAATAGACGCTTCTAACCTTGAGCGTAATCTTTATCTTACTGTTCAGCTTTTGGAACTCGGAATACCTGTTTGCTGCGCTTTGAATATGATGGATATTGCAAAAAGCCGGGGAATTGAAATTAATACCAATAAGTTATTCGCTCTTTTAAACATTCCGATAGTCGAAACCGTAGCAAGAGAAGGAAAAGGGAAAAAAGAGTTGGCGGATGCGGTTTATAAACTTGTATCCGAACAAAAAGAGAGAAGCGGATTAAAAATATCTTACGGAGAGGATATTGATAACGCTCTTATTGAAATCGAACAAATAGTAACTTCAAAAAATCTATTGACCGATACATACCCCGCAAGATGGATAGCCTTAAAATATTTGGAGCATGACGAACAGGTTATAGACGCGGGCGATGCCTCCAATTTGTCCGCATCGTCGGATATAAAAAAGATTGTAGAAAAGGTAAGCTTACATTTGAAAAAGACTGTAGATACATATCCGGAAGCGGTTATAGCGGATCATCGTTACGGTTATATCAACTCCGTAGTAAAACAGGGAGTAATAAAGAAAAACGGAAGTTTAGATAAGCTTTATTTATCCGATAAAATAGACAAATTTTTTACAAATCGGTTTTTGGGACCCCTATTAATGATAGGGGTGCTTACCGCTCTTTATAAATTTACATTCTCATTTAGCGAACTGCCTGTAGAATGGTTTCAAAGGTTTTTTGGCATAGTAGGCTCCGCTGTAGATTCTGTTATGGATGACGGACTTTTAAAATCACTTATTATATCCGGAATTATAGACGGCGTAGGCGGAGTTATAAGTTTTGTTCCTCTTATTATGCTGATGTTTCTGGGAATATCTCTTATAGAAGATTCCGGATACCTTGCAAGAGTCGCTTTTATGGCGGATAGAATATTTAGAATGTTCGGTCTCCACGGAAGCTCTGCTTTGGCTTTTATACTTTCCGGCGGAATAGCCGGAGGCTGCGCGGTTCCGGGAGTTATGGCAAGCCGCGCATTAAAATCAAGGCGGGAGCGCCTTGCGACAATTCTCACCGTTCCTTTTATGAGCTGCGGAGCAAAACTGCCGGTATTTTCTCTGCTTGCCGTAACCTTTTTTAATAAATATCAAACAAACGTAATGGTTGCCATAACCCTTATTTCGTGGCTTGGCGCTCTTATAACGGCAAAATTTTTAAGAAGCTCTATTATAAGAGGAGATGCAACCCCTTTTGTTATGGAGCTTCCTCCGTATAGATTTCCTACATTTAGAGGGCTTGCCATTCATACATGGGAAAGAACTTGGCAGTATATAAAAAAAGCCGGAACCGTAATTTTGGCAATTTCGATTCTATTATGGGCGCTAATGACCTTTCCGAGACTTTCGGATGCCGAAAAAGCGGTTTTTGAGCAAAAAAGAACAGCGGTTTTTGCTTCCGAAGAAATAAATACAGAATCTGCCCGCCAAAAAACAGAAGAAATAAACTACGAAGAAGCCTCGTTAGGATTAAAAAAATCTATCGCGGGAAGAATAGGTATAGCTATTGAAACGGTTACCCGAGCTGCAGGTTTTGACTGGAAAATGAATATAGCTTTGGTAGGCGGATTTGCGGCAAAAGAGGTTATTATCTCAACTCTCGGCACCGCTTATTCTTTGGGCGAGGTGGAACTCGACGAGCATAAAAGCCTTTCGGATACTTTATCCCGCTCAAAAAACTGGTCTCCTCTTGTAGCGGCGGCTTTTATTATATTTACTATTTTTTACGCTCCCTGTTTTGTTACGGTAGTATGTATAGTAAAAGAGACAGGCTCTTGGAAATGGGGAGCTTTTTCGATGATTTTTAATACAATTCTTGCTTTTACCCTTGCAACTGCGGTTTTTCAGATAGGCAGTTTTATGGGGTATTAGAGTTGATGGTGAAAACCTTTGGGCAGTATCAATAAAAAATATGCTCTTTGATACAAAAAGCGCAATTCCGGTAAATCACTTTTTTTTTTGAATATCATAATGCTTTCTTATAGGTTATACCGAAGTTGCGTAATGCCAGATTAATGATTAATATGGTCGGGAAGGCCGGATTTGAACCGGCGGCCCCAGCGTCCCGAACGCTGTACTCTACCAGACTGAGCCACTTCCCGATTACAAAAGGCTTTTATGCTACATATTATTTGTTGTCAATAATTTATCGTTTTTTAAAAAATAGTTTTATCATATAACGCTAATAAATAAAAAAGAATATTGCTTTGATTTTTATAAAATTATAAATATACTTGAAATTCTGATATTATAGTAGATATATAAATATTTTTAGGTAATTAAGCTGAAAAACCGACTGTTTTAATAAAAGATATAAAAATCAGATTTTAAAACCTATTCTTGCAAAAAAAAATAAAAAGAGTAATAGAAATCAAAATTATCTAAAAAGGGGAGCATATTCGCTAATGTTTTACAGTTTGGAAAAAGGAATTTCGGATATAAAAAATCATAAATTTTTAGCCTTTTCCACTATTATAACTGTATCTTTTGCCGCTCTTATAATAAGTATATTTATGCTTATTTTTGTAAATACCGGCAAGCTTATGGATTCTTTGAAAAAAAACGTAAAGATTATGATTTATTTAAAAGCAGGCGGCGGCGAGAAGTATTTTTTAAGTATAGAATCTGAAATATCAAAAATAAAAGGAATTGAAGGTATAAATTTTATATCTAAAGAGAAAGCTTTAAATAATTTAAAAACTAAAGCAGATGCTTATGCTTCTTTATTTGAATTTTTTGAAAAAAATCCTCTCCCCGATGCTTATCAGCTTACGATTAGTCCCGAATATTTATCTGACAATATTAAAACCATAGTAGAAAAGTTGGAAAATATTGAAGGTATAGAGGATGTTTTATATGCTCAAAAATGGATAGAAAAATTTAACGACATTTTTTCTTTATTAAAATTGTTGGCAATAGCGGTAGGTTCAATATTTTTTGCCGCTTCAATATTTTTTGCGGCTAACACAATACGGCTTGTTTTATATTCAAGGCGCGAAGAGATCGAAATTATGCGGCTTGTAGGAGCAGATGATAGTTTTATAACCACTCCTTTTTATATACAATCTCTTATTTACGGAATATTAGGCGGGGTTATAGGAATTTTAATAGCGTATATAAGTCTTAAAATTATGCCGGCAAATATATTAAAAGGTTTTCTGCCTGGTACTTTTTCAATAGGTTTTTTAAATTTAAATATATTAGCCAAAATTATTTTAGGAAGCGTTTTTGTCGGATGGTGCGGATGTTTTATATCTTTAAAACAATTTTTAAAAGTATAAGCTTTTTTATAATTATTTTTATTGTAAGCTGTTTGTTTGTAGATAACGGCTTTGCCGCTTCTAAATCTTCGGAGATTAAAAAAGAAGCCGAAATAATTAATAGCAAAATAAGGAATAATAAAAAAAGCTTAAATAAAATTGCAAAAAAAGAGAAAGACGTTATAAACTTGTTATACAAAACCGATATTTTTTTAAATGAAAAAAGAGCGGAAAAAGACGTTTATGAAAAGGAGTTAAACAATCTTGCAGGGCAGATAGAAGATATAAGCGTTAAAAAAGATAATCTGAAAAAAAAGATTGATAAAACAAAAGAATATGCAGGGCGTCGTTTGGCTGCGGTTTATAAATTAAATAATATGGGGACGGCAAACATTATAATGTCTGCGGAATCGGTAAGTCAATTTTTGGAATTAAAATATTTAATGGATAAAATAGCAGGCTATGATAAATATACTCTGGAAGGTTTTATAAAAGACGCCTCTTTGCTTGAAGAAGCGGAAACAGAGTTGTTAACTCGTTTGGATGAAAAAAAAAGAACGGAAGAAAAATTTCAAAAGAGTATAGAGGGTATAAAGAAACAGTTCGAAGAAAAAAAACTGCTTCTTGCGAGCATAAAAAAGGAGAAATCTCTTAGAATAGCTGCAGTTAAATCTCTTAAAGACGCGGCAAAAGCTCTTGATAAAAAAATAGCCGCTCTTGATAAAAAAAGAAGCTATTCTCCGAATAATAGTATAAAGGGTCCCTCTTTTAAAGCAAATAAAGGGCGTTTGGATATGCCTATAAAAGGAAAGATTGTTTTAAAATTTGGCGCTTATCGTAATAAAGAGTTAAATATAACCAATTATTCTAACGGGATAACCATAAAAGCCGCAAAAGGAGAGCCTGTCCGAGCGGTTTTTAGCGGTAGTATAATCTTTGTCGATTGGTTAAAAGGCTACGGAAATGTAATAATTATAGATCATGGAAAAAATTATTATACCCTTTATGCGCATATGGAAAAGATGTTTAAACAGTTAGGGGAAACGGTAGAAACAGGAGACATATTGGCTACCGTAGGAGATGCAGGCTCTATGACGGGAACAAAACTTCATTTTGAAATAAGATATCATGGCGAGCCTGTAAACCCTATGGGTTGGTTTAAAAAAGGTTAGAAAGAGAGCTTTATAATGAAAAAAAATATTAAAAGTATTATCATCGGCATAATTATATTGACTTTAATTTTATTGGCCTGCGTTGGAAATTTTTGCGCAATCGCAGATGAGGAAGCGCCTTATAAGCAGCTTAAACTTTTTACCGAAGTAATAGATGTGATTGAAAAAGATTATGTTGATCAGGTGGAGACCGAAAAACTTATAGAAGAAGCTACAAAAGGTATGGTAAAAAGTTTGGATCCTCATTCCGCTCTGCTTACGCCCGAAGATCTAAAACAGTTGAGCATAAATACAAAAGGAGAGTTCGGAGGGCTTGGAATTGTGATTACTCTAAAAGAGGAACTGCTTACCGTAATATCTCCTATAGAAGGAACTCCCGCTTATAAAATAGGCGTTAAATCGAATGACATAATAATTAAAATAGACGAGAAAACCACTCAAGGGATGAGTTTGTCGGAAGCGGTTAGCCTGTTAAGAGGCAAAAAAGGGACTACCGTAACTATCACTGTAGTAAGAGAAGGGGAACCGAAACCTCTGGAATTTAAAATAACAAGAGATATTATTCCGATACACAGCGTAAAATATGCGACATTACAACCAGGATACGGTTATGTGCGAATAACCAATTTTCAGGAAAAGACCACCACGGATATTATGGACGCGTTAAAAAAATTAAATGCACAAAATAAAGGATTAAAAGGGTTGCTTCTTGATCTGAGAAATAATCCGGGAGGGCTTTTGGAACAGGCTATATCAATATCGGATCTGTTCCTTGAGACAGGAACAATCCTTTCGGTAAAAGGAAGAGAAACTACAGACCAAAAAGTATATGCCGCAAATAAATCGCATAATGGCAACAGCCAAAAATATCCTATTATAGTATTGGTAAACGGAGGAAGCGCCAGCGCGTCCGAAATAGTGGCGGGAGCTCTTCAGGATAATAAAAGAGCTTTGATATTAGGAACAAAAACATTTGGAAAAGGCTCCGTGCAAAATGTAAAAAGACTTGATAACGGATATGCTCTTAAACTAACCATTGCAAAATATTATACCCCAAGCGGAGAATCAATACAGGCAAAAGGAATAGAACCTGATATTGAAGAGATATATAAATTTTTAAAAGAAGAGAAAAATCCGGAAGAAAGCAGAATTAAAGAAAAAGACCTTATAAACCATATAGAAGCAGAATCTGTTATTAAAAAAGATGATCAAAGCAAAGAAGGAGAGCATAGATACGGCGAACTAATTGTTGAAGACCTTTTGGCGGATAGTCAGATAAAAAGAGGGCTTGATCTAATTATAGGCTATAATAAATTCATAATAAAATAATACGATGTCAATTTATAGAAAACTTTTTTTCCTTTTTTGCATAGTTTTATCTTTTTTAATAATTAAAACAGGCTATACCGAATATAAAACGAAAGATAAAACCGAAGCAAATATTTTAAAACGAAACGGATTTTTATATTATTTCGGCTTAAAAAAAACAGAGAAAAAAACAGACTTTAAAAAACCGAAGCTTGCAATAATAATAGATGATACGGGATATTCGTTTAAAGAGGCGGAAAAATTTTTTGGACTTGACAAAGCTATTACTTATGCGATTCTTCCTTTTACTCCTTATGCAAAAAAAATAGCGGAATATGCTCATAATAAAGGGATTGAGATTATGCTTCATCTTCCTATGGAGCCAAACGAATATCCTGATAAAAATCCGGGCAAAAATGCTCTGCTGTCCTCTATGGGCTACGAAGAATTTGAAGAGGTTTTAAATAAAAATATAAAGGCTGTTCCTTATATAAAGGGGGTTAACAACCATATGGGATCAAAGCTTACAACTATGCCTTATTATATGGACAGACTATTTTTATTGCTGCAAAAAAAAAAGCTTTATTTTATAGACAGTAAAACCGCAAAAAAAAGCGTAACGAGACAGGAGGCTTCCTTTTTTAAAATACCTTTTGAAGAAAATAATCTTTTTATAGATAATGTCCGCTCTTATAATGCGATAAAAAAACAGATAGAACGGCTTGTAAAGATAGCAAAAAAAGAGGGTAAAGCAATAGGAATAGGGCATCTTAACGGCGATCTTTATAGGGTATTAAAAAAGGAGCTGCCGAAAATAAAATCTGAAGTTACGCTTGTGTCCGTATCGGAACTTTTTTAAAAGCTTTTTATAGTTTCCCATCTTTTTTCCGGTATATGCGCTCCTATAATTTTGCATACTTCATAACCGCATAATGAGCCGAGTTTACCCGATTTTTCTAACTCGTAACCGTTTGCAAGCCCGAATAAAAAGCCGGAAGCCCATAAATCCCCGGCTCCGGTAGTATCTACAATTTTATCTTTGCCCTGTGCGGGCTCAATTTTTATAATCTCGTTATTGTTGGCGATATAACTTCCTCTGCCTCCTACTTTTAATACCGCAATGTCTGCTTCGGACGCCAAAGCCGATACTGCCTTGTTTTCGTCCGAGAAACCGGTATAAGCTTTTGCTTCCTCTTCGTTTGCAATAACAATATCAACAAATTGGTTTATTATTTTACGAAGTAATTTTTCGGATTCTTCTACTACCGTATAGCTGGCAAGATCTAATGATATAAGAACATTAAATTTTTTTGCTTTTTCTAAAACAGCCGTCATAATAGAGGGATTAAACAGAAGATACCCTTCTATATGAACCAAATATACATCTTTAAAAAATCTGTCTTCTATTTCTTTCGGCGTAATTTCCGAAGATGCGCCCAAATAAGTAAACATTGTTCTTTCGGCATCAGGAGTAATAATCGAAAGAACTCTTCCCGTAGGAGAATCTGATTTGATTATATGAGGCGATACATTGCTGTTTTTAAGCTGTTGTTCAAAAAAAGAGCCGTTTTTTTTATTTCCGGATTTTCCTACAAATCCGGCGTTTCCTCCCAATCGTCCTATTCCTACGGCAGTATTGCAGGCGGAGCCTCCGGGCGCCGTTGCGGGAGTAGATTTTGAGATAGAAAGGTATTTTTCTATTATTTCCGGCTCTACAAGGTGCATTCCGCCTTTTGAGCCTGTTGTCTGTTTTAAAAAACTTTCCTCTTCATTTAAAAGTATATCAATAAGAGCCGCTCCTACACATAATATCGATTTTTTTTTCATTTTTTCCTTTCCAGTGGTTTATCTGGTTATAATTAAGATACAAAGTGGCAAAGTAGAGACGTTGCATGCAATGTTACAGTCAGGATATTTTTCGATAATTTTTCCGTTTATAGCCGCCCATTTAAGTTTTTCGACGGTTTTTGGTTCAATACCGTCTTTTTTCTTCCTTCAATGATAGCATGATCGCTTACGGCATATCCTCCTTTTTTAATTTTTTTTTATCTGCTCAAATATATTCATTTGTTGACGGAAGCTAACCATAAGGCACAATCCTGCGAGCGGGACATTGTTAATGGCTAACATCAATTATATGTAGCTTATGCACTTTATCTTCAGCGCCAAAAGGATTAATTTCTCTCTCTATATGACAAATAACTTTAACAGAAGATTTTAACATTGAATATATATATTCAATGTTATTTTGTGAATCTTGAATTGTAAAATTATATTTTCCAATTGGAATAACTTGATTTTTGTCCTTTATAGATAATTTCCCTATATTTATTAAAATCAAAAATTTCACAATCAATTTCAATATGTTCCTTTTGAATTTTAGTTGGAATATCAAACGTATTTATATCATTTTTTCCGAGGGAAATATCAGGCTCTTTACAATTCTTATAGCCTGCCGATATATGATCAAGCTTTCCAGATTTAATTAAAGAAGTCAAACCTTGATAATCTGTAAGAACCGATTGGCCGATTTGAATAACTTGACCATAAAAATTGTTTTTCGTATTACCTATTGTTACATTAACATCTCCATTGTTATTATATTGATAAGACGGTTTTTGACCATTCTGAATTCCTCCGCAAACAAGTTTAAGGAGATTAAAAGCGCTTTTTGCGTAATCCCAAATATTTTGAGGACATAAAGCAGCTATAAGGGGTAACATTAGTTGGGCGTCGGCTAATATTATCTCAAAGTGAGTAATAAAAGAGCCTCGCGTAAAACTTTGAGCTTTTAGTTGAAATTTGTCTCTGTTTTGAGGGGATAATTTTTTTGAGTTATTATAAACAAGAAATGTTTTATCTATTATTGATTGAAAATTATCCAAAGCGCTTACTGTAATATGTAGCGGAATACCTTTTTTTAATGCAGGTCCATCAATTTTAAATTCGTACATACTTCATTTCCTATTTAATCGTTTGGCTTATATATTATCCCTCAATTGCGTTACTATATTAACCGCTTTGTATATTCTGATTATAATCCGAAGTCAAATCGTTTAATATAGTAACTTGTAATAATTATTAGCTTATATAATAAAAAGTTTCAAACCAAAAAGAATTTTTTAAAATTCACAACAGCTCAAACATCTCCAAGCCGATTATAATTATAAAAAATAATCAAGGGATTTTTCGCTTTGCTGGACTATGGCAAGCTTTTTATTATAAATTCCTTGTTTTTTCATTCTTTTTATGGCAAAAAGCCAAATTTGTATAATGATTCTTGCAATTGCTATATAAGCAAAATATATATAAAAACGGTTTATGTGATTTCTGTGAAAAACGGAAACTCTTTTAAAATAAAAAATTCGGCGTAAAAGATAATTTTTTTATAACAACCGAACATTAAATTATTTATGAGGAGAAATAATGAAAATTAAATCCTTTTTTATGTTTTTATCATTATTTATGGCGGCGGCTGTAATTTTTACAGGCTGTTTTTTTAATAAAAAGCTAAAAGGGGCAATTCCGGGTTTTGAATCGGGCGGTAAAGATTTGAAAAAAAGTATAGCGGTTATTTTTGCGGATAACAGTTCAAAAAGCGATATAAAAAAGATTCTGTATAAAGTTAAAGAGAATTTTTTACCGGAAATTTCCGAAGACTGCGATGATATAATTTTATTGGAGGATAAAAAAGGGGAGATTGCGGCGGAATTTTTAAGTCTGCCTGTTTTATATTCAAATAATTACGATAATCTTTTTCTTGTGCCTGCCGGCAGACGTCTGGGGCTTAACGCGGCAGTTTTTATCAGCGTGGATTTTGTTAGTAAGAGAAGATCTACCGGATTTTTTATGTTTAAAAAGTATGTAAACTTTAGCGTTATTGAAGTTAGCGCGGTAGTTTATGATATGGGCGCCGGAGCAAAACTTTTGGATAAGGTTTTTTCAGGCGAAGTCGAGCAAGAATATGATGATTTTGCTCAAGTATCGGATGCGGAAAATCAGATAGATTTTTCGGAATATGAAGATATAATTATAGATATTGCGGAAGATGCGGCGGAAGAGGTTTGCGAAGCAATAGAGGCGGGAGAATGGAAAAGTTATATTATAACAAGAGATGAAAATAAAGCGATTATTTTTGCGGGAAATAAAATAGGGTTAACCGAAGGCGACATTTTAAATATTTATGACTCCAATTCTACTGTTCAATCTTCGGATACGCAGCATTTTTTTATACCCGGCATAAAGGTTGGAACCTTAAAGATAACCTCGACGGACAAAGATACTTCTCAAGCGGTTATTCTTTCGGGTGAAGAGAATATTTCGGTTGGAAATATAGTTAAATATGCCGAATAGGTTCATTCTGTTATAATTCTAGTTGGAGATGTTTAAGTTTGTTTTCTCATCGACAAGAGCCGCTACGCAAATAGACTTTGAACGTCTCCTTTCCTTTATAATTTATATTGATATTAGTAATTGGGGTTTAAGATATTATAGGCAAAATCAAGCAAAATAGAACGTTAATAGGTTATATGGTAGAGAGGCTGCAATGCAGTATCTCTACTGTTTTTTTTGCGTTTTTTATGGTTTTAAAAGAATTTTAATAAAAAGGAGGGCATTAAGATTTGTACGGTTTAAATGCTATTGCCACATATAATGGATGGGTTATATCCGCTTTGGGCATATCCATTGTTTTTACGGGATTAATATTTTTGTCCTTTGCCGTTCAACAGCTGCATAAAATTTTAAAAATATGGGATGCCAGAAAATTATATATTCAAAAATTGAGCGGTATTAAAAAAAATTACGTTAAAGAGGAGATTGACGAGGTTGAAACCTCTATAGATATGGACGAAGCTGAGCGAAATGCAAGGCTTTTGACAAAGGTTATAGGAGGGGAGCCTTTTTCTTTGCCAAAGCTTATTTATATGGCTAAAAAAAGAGGGCTTAAATCTCCTTATTCCACTATAGATAGGCTTTTAAAGGCGGAAGCTATAGTTGCCGACGGAAACGGTTATTTTATATGGAGTAAATCTGAAAAAAGTGATTAATTTTTGATTAGTAAAGGATTTTTAATAGAAAAATGGAAGAACTGTTAATACAATTTTTGTCTAATACCGGCTATGTAATGGCAGATTATAGACATCTGATAATGATTTGCGTAGGAATGATATTTATTTATCTCGGCATAGCTAAAGATTACGAGCCTCTTTTGCTTGTGCCCATAGGTTTCGGAATATTGGTAGGAAATGTTCCCGTATTTAAAGGACTGGGGCTTGGCATTTACGAAAGTAACAGCGTGCTTCATTATCTTTATCAGGGCGTAACTATGGGTATTTATCCGCCTTTGATCTTTTTGGGTATCGGAGCTATGACCGATTTTTCTACTATGCTTGCCCGTCCTGTTTTAATGCTTTTAGGCGCGGCGGCTCAGGTAGGTATCTTTGCAACCTTTCTGGGCGCTCTTGCTTTTGGATTTGCGCCTAATGAAGCGGCTGCCATAGGCATTATAGGAGGAGCGGACGGACCTACGGCTATCTTTTTAGCCGCTAAACTTGCTCCGGAACTTATAGGGCCTATTGCGATAGCCGCTTATTCGTATATGGCTTTGGTTCCTGTAATTCAGCCGCCTATTATGAGACTTTTAACGACTCGTAAAGAACGTTTAATTAAAATGGACGAATTCAGAGTAGTAACCAAACGAGAAAAGATAATATTTCCTATAATAGGCTTTTTGTTATGCTGTTTTCTTGCTCCTGCCGCGCTTCCGCTTTTAGGGATGCTTTTTTTTGGAAACCTTTTAAAAGAATCCGGGGTAACCGAGCGTTTGGCTAATACGGCAAGAAATGCGGTAGTTGATACGGTAACCATTGTTTTGGGACTAACCGTAGGCGCGAGTACTCAGGGGGATGTATTTTTAACGCCGCAGTCCGTAGGAATATTTGTTCTCGGAGCGCTTGCCTTCGGGGTGGCTACCGCGTCGGGGCTTTTATTTGCAAAATTTATGAATCTTTTTTTAAAGAACAAAATAAACCCGTTACTAGGGGCTGCCGGAGTTTCTGCAGTGCCGGATTCCGCAAGAGTGGTGCAGGTTGTAGGGCAAGCGGAAGATCCTACCAACTTTCTTTTAATGCATGCTATGGCGCCTAACATCTCCGGCGTTATAGGATCGGCGATAGGCGCTGGTATTCTTTGGAGTTTTATAAGATAAATTCAAGGTTGTTAAAAATAGTGTGAAATATGCATAATTCTTCTTTAATATTATCGACGGTTACTTTTATTTACGCGCTTTCGGCATGTTTTTATGTTGGATTTTTGGTTTTTAAAAAAAACATATCCGGCAAAATAGGATTTGCCTTTGCCATAGCTGGATTTGTCGGAAATACTGCGGGTATTATTTTAAGATGGATAGAGTCGTATCAGCTCGGAATAGGGCATGCTCCGTTATCCAACCTATATGAATCATTGGTATTCTTTTCTTGGACATGCGCATTGCTTTATATTTTTATAGAAAAAAAATATAAAAATCGCGCTATAGGAGCACTTGTTATGCCGGTTATTTTTTTTGCAATAGCTTATGCTTCTCTTTCTCCTAATATCAGCGACAGAATAAATCCGCTGGTGCCCGCTTTAAAGAGCAATTGGCTTATTGCTCATGTGCTGGTATGTTTTTTAGGATATGCGGCTTTTGCGATAGCTTTTGGCATAAGCGTTATGTATCTGTTTAAAAACTCCGGCAAAGGTTTAAAAAATAAAAAAAATTTTAACTTTTTGCCGGATAAAGAAACCCTTGACGACCTTATATATAGAACGGTTATGTTCGGGTTTCTTTTTTTAACTGCCGGCATTATAACAGGAGCGGTTTGGGCAAATTCGGCATGGGGAACATATTGGTCATTTGATCCGAAAGAAACATGGTCTCTTATTACATGGTTTGTCTATGCGGTTTTGCTACATCTCAGATTTATGAGCGGATGGGGAGGAAAAAAGATAGCATGGGTATCTATAATCGGTTTTGCCGCGGTATTATTTACATATTTCGGAGTCAATTATCTCCCGGGTCTGCATAGTTATGGTACTTAGCCTCATACATTCTTTATTTGTAATTATTTCGGTAATATGCTTAACCGCTTTAACATCGGCTGCGGCTATTTTGCTTTCTTTTTTCGATTCTACCGGAGGCAATATCGTCCATAGTATATTGGCTCGAAACTGGGGAAAAGCGATTCTATTTATAAGCGGAATTAAAGTGGAAGTTCGCGGGCTTTCAAACATAGAATTTGACAACTCTTATGTCTATATGCCGAATCATCAAAGCTTATACGATATACCCGTATTGCTCGGACGCCTTCCCATACAATTTAGATGGCTTGCAAAAGCGGAGCTTTTTAAAATACCTGTATTCGGACGCGCAATGAAATGCGCTGGTTATATCAGTATAGATAGGAAAAATCGAAAATCCGCACTCGACAGCCTTAGAAAAGCCGGAAATTCTATGAAAAGCAAAGGGGTATCGGTTATAATTTTTCCGGAAGGAACCAGAAGCCAAGACGGAGAAATATCCTCTTTTAAAAAAGGCGGTTTTTATCTTGCTACGACTTCTAAAGTTTCGATTGTTCCGGTAATTATAAAAGGCACAAAAGAGATAGTTTCTAAAAAAAGCCTTTTAATTAAGCCGGGAAAAGTTATAGTGGAAATTTTAGAACCTATTAAAACGGATGAATATAGCTCCAAAGATAAAAAAGCGGAACTTTTAAATAAAGTCCGAGATATTATAATTACAAGATACGAGGCGTTAAAAGATACGGCTTAATTAATGTTGATCTTGAATTGGCAACGGAATTAGGAGGCGCTACGCTGGAACAAGCAAAGCAGAAATATTTCAAAGTACATAAAAGATTATTTGACGGATTAGAAGATATTGATAAGAATCTATATGATATAGTTCTAATTGACTGCCCGCCAAATTTTAATATTGTAACTAAAAATGCTATTGTTGCAAGCGATTATATTTTAATCCCTGCGAAACCGGACTATCTTTCTACGATGGGCATTGATTATTTAAGACGAAGCTTAAATGAATTAATAAATAATTTTAATGAGTTTGCAAAGCTTGGAAGTGAAGATGAGGTTGAAAAAACAATCAAGCCTGAAATTTTGGGAGTTATATTTACGATGGTTCAATTTTATAATAATCGTCCTATATCAACGATTCGACCCTTTATAGCGCAAACAAAAAAATTGGGTATTCCTGTTTTCGAATCATATATAAGAGAGAATAAAACAATGTTTGCGGACGCGCCTCAATATGGCATTCCCGTTGTTCTATTAGGTAATCAACAGGGGACTTATCGGCAGGTAGTGAGCGAAATTGAAGAATTTGTTACCGAGTTTGAAAAAAAGCTTAAGCTATAACTACTGGTGAAATTTATGAAATCTAATAAACAAATATTTATTAAATTATTAAGAGAAGTTGAAAAAAATGTAAAAGATTTAAAGGATGAACAATTTGAGGAATTCGTAAAAGGAAATTTTAGAATTCAAATAATGCCTTTTAAAGATTCTATAAGTAAGCCTAATAAAAAAGATTTTAAAAAAGGCGTTTCTGAAAATCAGCTTCAAGAAGTTATTAATTTTCTTAATAATACTGACGAAAGGGATGCGGGACTAAAGATTCTTAATGAGAAATGCCCTAATAAATTTTATTTGGAGTCTTTAATGAAAAGTCTTGATATACCTTTTTTGCAACGTGATAATATTAAAAAATTACAGGAAAAGATAATAGAATCCACTATTGGATATAGACTTAGATCTCAAGCGATACAAGGTCAAAACAGACCGATTGCGTGAGGCTATTATAATATAAAAAAATTCCTTTTGATAGATTTTGGCATCAAAAAATATCTTTGCGGTTAAAATTTTTATTCGCTTTATGCTTGAACCAAATCAAACAATCTTTTACTGGAATAAATCGGAATAAAATAAATGGAGCCGGCGAGCGGAATTGAACCGCTGACCTGCTGATTACGAATCAGCTGCTCTGCCATCTGAGCTACGCCGGCTTTGTTAGTTCCCGTAGAAAAATGCCTTCTTTTGCTTGATTTCGGCGTTGGATAAAAATTTCAACCCGTCTTGGATTCAAACAAAATAAAACATTTTTCTACGGGAACTATTAAGTAAATATTAGATGTAGGATAGCTACTTTTTTTATGAATCAAAATCAAGTAAAATTTTCCACTGATGCTTTTATAAACAAAGTAATAGAGTCAAAAAACGGCATAATAGAATGTCTGGGGCTTTACGGTTCCGAAAAGGCTTATTTTATATCCAAATTATATGATAAGCTTAACAAAAAAACAGCGGTAATAGTTCCGAGTTTAAAGGATGCCGAAAAAGTTTTTAACGATTTATGTTTTTTCAATAATAAACATAATATTATCAATTTTCCGGCATACAATATTACTCCGTTTAAATCCTTATCTTACGAAAACGAAACAACAGCTTTAAGAATAGGGATGTTATATAATTTTATAACCGATTATAAGCCATTTTTGGCGGTAATACCGGCAGAAGCTTTACTTCAAAAAGTGGTCCCCAAAAAGGCTCTTGCCGATTTTGCAGAACTTATATTATCCGGCGAAGATATTGACAGAGAGGCTTTAATAGAAAAGCTTACGGCAGGAGGCTATATACGAACGCCTATAGTGGAAGAGTCGGGAGATTTTTGCGTTAGAGGAGAAATAATTGATATTTTTTCTCCTCGGTATCAAAATCCGATCCGTATAAGCCTTTTTGGAGAAACTGTTGAATCTTTAAGATTTTTTTCTCCCGTAACCCAAAGAACTTTGCAAGAGATTGAAGAGGCGGTAATACTTCCCTGCGCGGAAGCCGTTATAAAAGCGGATTTATTAGATAGTATAATAGAGAAAATAGAATCAATAATGCGGCTTCAAAATTTTTCCGCTTATGAAATTGACCCTGTTATCCAAAAAATTCAAACAGGAAGAAATTATTCGGATATATCCAAATTTATACCTATAATTTATAACGATGCTAATCTGTTACAAGATTATCTCGGCGATGCGGTTTTTATAAATTACGATAAACCAGCTTTGCAACGCTCTGTTTTTGATTTGGAAGAAAAAATATACAAAGATTATAAAAAAGCTATAGAAGAAAAACGGTTTTGCGTAGAGCCGGATAAACTTTATATTAAATGGAGCCAATACGAAAAAGAGGCTGAAAAAAAAATCCTTATAAATTTTACAGGAAGCTTCTCGGATTTGGAAAAGGAAAGAACTGATACTTTTCAATTCGATATTGAAGATAACAGCTTAATTTCCGGGCAATTACGCAGTTTTTATGAAAAAGATTATATATTAAAGCCTCTTGCCGAATGGATTAACGCGAAAAAAAAATTAAACTGCAAAACAGGAATTATTTGCAGTACCGATATACAGGCAGACAGAATCAAATCTTTAATGGCGCCTTATGGAATCGGATTTAAATTTATAAATTTCCGCCCACCCCTTAATACCTTGGATAACCAGCCTTTTATTTGCAAAGGAGACATTTCGTCCGGCTTTTTTTGGCAGAACGAGCGTCTTGCCTTAATTACCGAAGATGAAATATTCGGTTCTAAAAAAAGAGGAAGAAAAATAAAAAAGCAGGAGCATAAGCTTGCAGATTTTTTATTATTCGACGATCTTAAAGAAGGGGATTCTGTCGTTCATACAGAGCATGGAATCGGCAGATATGCCGGAATTATAAAGCTTAAATCGGAAGGAATCGAAAATGATTTTTTGGTTATAGAATATAAAGATCAAGATAAACTTTACATTCCAACAGATCGACTTTCTACGCTTCAAAAATATATAGGAATAGAAGGAATCAGTCCGGCGCTTGATAAACTTGGCGGAACAGCTTGGGAAAATACAAAGAAAAAATTAAAAAAATCCGCGGATAAAATAGCCAAAGATCTGGTTAAAATCTATGCGGCGCGTAAAACGGGACAAGGATATGCTTTTTCCGCGCCGGATTCTTATTTTGAAGATTTTGAGGCAAGCTTTCCTTATGAAGAAACTCCGGATCAGATAAAAGCCATAAATGACGTTTTATTCGACATGCAAAGCGAAACCCCAATGGATCGGCTGATATGCGGAGATATAGGATATGGAAAAACAGAAGCGGCTTTAAGAGCCTCTTTTCTTGCGGCAAACGACGGCAAACAGACGGCAATACTTGCCCCTACTACAATACTTGCGCGGCAGCATTATGAAGTATTTAAAAAAAGATTTGCAAAATATCCGGTAACAGTAGGGTGTTTAAGCAGGTTACAAGACAGAAAACAGAGTAATGAAATTATAGAAAACCTTAAAACAGGTAAAATAGATATTATAATAGGCACTCACAGACTTCTTCAGAAAAATATCGAATTTAAAGATTTAAGACTCCTTATTATAGATGAAGAGCAGCGTTTTGGGGTTAAGCATAAAGAGGCGTTAAAAAAAATAAGAAAAACCATAGATGTTCTTGCAATTACCGCAACCCCGATACCAAGAACCCTTCATCTGTCTATGATCGGAATAAGAGATATAAGCGTTATAGCTACCCGGCCCGAAGGCAGAAAAAGCATAATCACCCATGTTTGCGAATTTGACGCTAATATAGTACAAGAGGCTGTTACAAAAGAGATTGAAAGAGGCGGGCAGGTATTTTTTGTTCATAACAACATAGAAAAAATTTTTTCGATTGCAAATTTTATAAAGAGATTGATTCCGGATGCCCGAATAGGAGTAGGACACGGACAATTAGAAAAAAAGGAACTTGAAAAGGTTATGGACAGATTTATTGCAAAAGAGATAAATGTGTTAGTATGCACCACTATCATCGAATCCGGGCTTGATATAGCCGCTGCAAATACTATAATTATAGATCGGGCAGACTGCTTCGGGCTTTCGCAAATATATCAGTTAAGAGGAAGAGTAGGAAGATCGCATCGTCAGGCTTACGCTTATCTTTTTACGCGTAAAGGCGCTATGCTTACCCAAAATGCTCAAAGACGCCTTAAAGTATTAATGGAGCATACAAAATTAGGTTCTGGTTTTAAAATTGCAATCAATGATCTCCAAATAAGAGGAGGCGGAACAATATTAGGAGCTTCCCAGTCCGGAAAAATTGCCGCGGTAGGATATGAAATGTTTTTAAAAATAATCGAAGAAGCTATCGCAGATATAAAAGGAGAGCCTGTTGTAGAAAAACTTGACCCCAAAATAAATATAAATATTTCTGCTTTTATTGATGAAAGTTACATGGAAGATATGGAACAAAGACTTGCGGCATACAAAAAACTCTCTGATATAACAGATATAGAACAGCTGGTAGATTTTAACAAAGAGCTTGAAGACAGATACGGAAAGCTTCCCAAAATAACCAAAAATCTTTTTTTTAAAATTCTGTTTAAAGTTTTGGCAATAAAAGCCGGTATAAAACGTCTTGATATTTCAGACAGCGATATCATAATCCATTTTTCTCAAGAACATATAAAAGAGGCTTCAAAATTAATCAATTTGGCAGTTGACAATGCAAAACAGTTCCGTTTTGCATCGAATAATATACTAAAAGCCGTATTATTAAAAAAAAGATTCAAAACAGATATCTCTTATTTAAATGAAATAAAAAATATATTGAAGCGTATAACGCATAATGTTATCTTAAAAGGTTGATTTAAATTGCAAAGTATAAAAAAAGGGTATTCGGCGTTTTATAAAGACCTGCCTAATCAGGTTAAAAAGCGGGGTTAAAATTAATTATAACAATGAGAAATAATAATATAAAAAAACATGTTATCATACTTTTAATAGCTTTTATATGCTGCGGATGCAATATTGTCGGCTGTGATTTTTTGGATAAAAACAACGGAAAAAAACATCTCATAAAAGTGGGCGAGATAGAACTTTTTACAGATGAATTCAATCAAATATTTGAAATGGTTAAAGCGGGATATGCCAAAGATATAAATGAAACCGAAGCTAAAATTGCAAAATTCAGACTTTTAGTCAACCTGACTAATGAAATGCTTTTAATAAATGAAGCCCAAAAACTCGGAGTAGATATATCCGAACAGGAATTAAACAAAGCAGTTAATAATATAAAATCGGATTACCCGGAAAACCTTTTTGAACGAATGTTTATTGAACATGTAATACCTTTTGAAGTATGGAAAAAAAGGCTTAAATCTCAACTTATTATAAATAAATTAATAAGCTTAAATTTATTAAAAAAGGTTGCGATACTTCCGGAAGATATAAGAAAATATTATGCGGCTCCGTATAATAACGAAAAAGAGGAAGCGAAAGAGGAAAACAACTCGGGAGAAATGACAGCCTCTTTAAATGATAATAGAAAACTTGTTCAATATCTTCGTAATGAAAAGGCTCAAAAACTTTATAGCGGATGGTTTGAAAACTTTAAAAAATCGTATCCTATAGAAATAGATCAAAGCGAATGGCAGAAAGTTTTTGGAGAATAATCCTCAAAAAAGGAAGTAATCATAATGAAATACTATAAAATGTCTGTTTTTATAATTTTGGTAGCTTTATTGATAAATTTTGCCTCCGGCAAAGCGGATGCCCAAAAATTATTGGATAAGGTTGTAGCCGTAGTTAATAATGATGTAATAACATTGTATGAGCTTAATAAAATCTTAAAACCTTATTTGAAAAAAATAGAAAAAAAGAATCCGCCGGATAAAGATAAAGCAATGGCAGATGCCAAACGTCAAATATTTGGTCGGCTTATAGAAAAAAAGCTTATTGATCAGGAAGCCGCAAGATTAAACATTTCGGTTGACAAAAGAGATGTAGATAAATCTATCGTCCAATTTAAAAAACATAACAACCTAACGGACGAAGGATTCAAAGAATTTTTAAGAAAACAGGATATAACCTACGAAGAATATCGGATTCAGATAGAAGAATACATAATAAGAACCCTTCTTTTAAAAAATGAAGTAAGATCTAAAGTGGTAATTACAAAAGAGGAGATATCCGAATATTATAACAAAAATATAGATCAGTATTCCGGAAAAAAACTGTATCATCTTTATAATATAATTATGCATGTAAAAGGCTTTGAAAATTACAAAGAAAAAGAGGATGTTTTAAAAAAAATAACGGAGGTTTATGATAAAATAAAAAACGGAGCCTCTTTTACCGATATGGCGGTTCAATATTCCGACGCCCCCAACGCTTCTTTCGGAGGTGATTTGGGAAAAATATCCTTTGATATACTATCCGATATAATAAAAGATGCAGTTTCAAAAATAAAGCCGAAAGAATTTACCCCTATTATAGAAACGGAGCAGGGATTTCAAATATTTTATTTAAAAGATATAGACGAGGTAAAAATTGAAACGTTTGAAGAAATCTCTCCCATAATCGAAGGGGAACTATATAAACAACATCTTACGAAAAAATTCGACAGGTGGATTGCCGATTTAAAAAAGAAGGCGTATATTAAAATAATGCTTGAAGATTAAGAAACTGCCGTAAAAAAAGCCGTTTTTTGCTTTATTTGAAGCGTTGGATAAAACATTTTTTTTCGCGGAGTCTAACAATTTAAATTGATTGAAAAAATGAATACAGATCGAAATAAAATAATTACCGATACATTTAAAAGATTTATAAGGCGCGGGGCTACAAGCCATCTTAAAAAAATGGTGAACAAAACCCATCCTGCGGATCTTTCTTTAATTTTCAGATCATTGACGCTTGCGGATCAGAAAAAGCTTTTTGCTTTAATAAAAGATGCCGAACAAAAAGGCTACCTTCTTAGCGAACTTGATAAGGATATATTTTTAAAACTTATAGAAGAAATGTCTGTAGATGAACTGGTAGAAATACTTGCAGACATGCCTTCGGACGACGTAGCGGATCTTCTTGCGGACCTTTCCGAAGAAAAAGCCAATGAAATATTGGAAAAAATGCATAAAGAAGATTCTCAAACCGTAGAGAATCTTTTAAGCTACGGAGACGATACCGCCGGCGGAATAATGGTTCCGGATTTTATCGCTTTAAAGCAAGATATTACCGCAGGAGATGCCATAAAGGTAATGCAAAAAGATTATATTGAAGTTGAAATGCCGTTTTATCTTTATGTAGTTGACGAATATCATAAACTCGTAGGCATAAGCTCTTTAAGACAATTAGTGGTGGTTCCGCAGGGGAAAAAATTAAAAGAATTTATGACTACAGACATCATATCTGTTAAAACCGATATGGACCAGGAAGAGGTCGCAAGAATCGTAGCTCAATATAACATATTAGCCGTGCCTGTAACCGATCATAGCAATAAATTAGTCGGCATAGTAACAGTGGATGACGTTATAGATATTATACGCAGCGAAGCCACAGAAGATATACTAAAAATGGCGGGAGCAGGCGAAGAATATGTTGAAACAAAATCGGTTATAAAAAGCACCAAAATAAGACTTCCATGGCTTTTTGCCAGCTGTTTCGGAGGAATAATAGCCTCTTTGATAATAGGAAAATTCGGAAAAATGGTATCGGAATACATACATATAGCGGCTTTTATTCCTGTTATAGCTGGAATGGGCGGAAACATAGGAACACAGTCTTCTACCATAGTGGTGCGCGGAATTGCCACAAGACGTATAGATATAAGAGATTTTTGGAAAGTAGTATCAAAGGAGCTCTCCATAGGATTTATTTTGGGAAGCTTTTATGGATTAATTATAGGAAGCATAGCCAAAATTAAATACGAAGCCTCTTTTTTAGGACTTGCCGTAGGGCTTGCGGTAGTGGCTTCAATGTCTGTAGCTGCTCTTGTAGGCTCTGTTGTGCCGATGCTTTTGGTAAAATTCGATATTGATCCTGCGGTAGCGACTGGCCCCTTTGTTACCACCGCAATAGACATTATAGGTATATTTCTATATTTGACAATAGCCAGCCTGTTAATATTTGGCATATAAAAAGTTTATCTCAATCAACAGAGGGCTTTTTTTATATCTATACTATCGGTTGTTATATCTCCGTTTGAATAAGCTACGCCAATTAAAAGATTATCAAATATATTAGTATCAAAGCCTATTGTTTCAAAGCTTACAATATCTCGGTCAAAAAAATTTTCCCAAGTAAATGTATCTTTGCTGTTTCCTCCGTTTATAGCGCTGTTTAAATTCAATGTTCCGGTATTGATAAAAGTATCGTCTCCGCCTTCTAAATTTATACTTTCGCTATTCGAATTAACAATAAGTTTACCATCGTTGACAATAGTATCAATACTATCCCCTTGAAAATATATACAGGGGTTTTTTGAACCGTCAATTCCTATGCCGATGCCGGAATCTATAACTTTAATTTTTTCGTCAGGGAATTCATAATATAGCTATGATCGCCATGTAGAATTATATGCTCGGTTACGATTATGGTATTTATTGTATCCGAGGCAAAAAGATGCGGATGTAATTGATATACAGGATAAGTAACGTAGTATTTTATATAAGTTTTTCTTCTTCATAGAGCGCTCCGTTTTTATTTGAAAATAAATTGGAAGAAGAGTTAATTAAATTTTAGGGGTATTATGCCAATTGAACCCGCCGCTTGTATTAACCGATAATAATTTAAGATCTACAATGAATTAGGCTTGTTATCGTTTTACCTTATAAAGAACGCCGTATAACTTTTGTTTTGCAATGCTCTTGACGCTTCTCTCGACTTACTTGATTAATCAAAATAAACGCGGCGGGCTCAATTGGCATAATATCCCGAACTGCCTACCTTTGAACCGTAAGAATAGGCTATGTTATAAATAGTTTGTTACTTTTATTTAAATAAATTTATTAATTTTAAAACTTTTGTAATTTGTTATCTATATCCTAAAAAAAAGATTGTCAAGAAAATTTATTTTTTTTTAAAAAAAATATTTGATTTTATATAATATTAAACATATATGGTTTTTTAAAAATTTAATTTTTTTTTGAAGCATTAAAAAAGGTATGAAAAAATGACAATATCAGATTATTTCAGATTGGCGATAGTAGCTTGTTTGGATACGGGAAAATGGGGTTCCCAAACAAAACTGGCAAATAGGTTAAACATAGATAGAAGCTATTTAAATCAGATTTTAAGAGGAAAAAGAAAAATTGCAGAGAATCACTGCTTAACATTTTCTGATTATCTGGGCTACAAGTATGAAGATATTATAAGATTAGGCAGAAAGATTGCGGAAATGTCGGAAATTTTCGGAGAGCAGATAAAGCTTTTTAAAAAACATATTAGCCCTGATTTATATAAAGAAATCCGCGAACGAAAAGGATATACCCAAAAAGAGTTTGCCCGCATGCTTGGGATTTCGGAGCTTGAATACGAGTTTAAAGAAAAAGGCGTTCTTCCTTTTATACTGAGCGAAATACATCAAATAATGAACTTAACGGAACAAGCCTCAAAACATATAAAATTAATAGAATTTGATAAAAATTTAAAAATAATTCAAAACTTAAAAAAAGAATTAAACAAGCTTTCGGAAGAAGAAAAAATAATTTTTCTTATACGGTTAAAAGAGGAATTTTCTAAAGAGGGCGAAACAATAAAAGAATGCTATAAAATGTTAAGAAGGATTCGGGCAAAGGTTGAGAGTGAGGGACAAAAATAAAAAAACAGCCGGAGTCGTTACTTTTAGAAACAGTCAGGGCATAGCAGTAGAGGCGGTTTTAGTAAATATAGCAAATAATTATGCGGTATTTGAAGTATATAATTCCTATTCTATAGTTCAGTTAAGCGAAGAGCTTACAGATATTAAAATTTTTAAAAAAGATGAATTGGTTTATAGCGGAAAAGGAAGCGTTTCAGGTATTCTTTCTGTTGGTTCCAATTCAATATGTTCTGTTGATCTTGTCGATAACAATTTTATTTATAATTCGGACTACAAAAATAATCTGGAAAAGGAGATAAATCAATTTTTAATTAATTCGGAAAAAGATTTTTATTTAAAACCTTCCTTTATATCGGATGTTTTTAAAATAGCTTTGTTTTTTCAAAGCGTTAAAAAGTTTGTTAGCAAGTTGAATTTATATAAACAGGATGATTTTTTAAAAAACAGCTTAAACCCTTTAATAAAAAAAGGGCTAAATTGTTTAGATATTTTTGAAAAAACCGCTTTAAAAATAGAACCGAAAAATATACAGATTTATAAAAAATTTGTCCAAAAAACTTTGCATCCGCTTTTATTATGCTCTCCGTTTATTTTTAGAACATTTGCCAAACCTTTAGGGTTTGCCGGAGATTATGAAATGGTAAATATGATTTTAAGAGAGCCTTTTGAAGGTAAAAATCTGTATGCAAAACTGATTAACGGCGTATTTCTTAGTAGTCCTGTTGCCGTAGCTCATAGAAACAGAATTGAAATTATTACCGAAAAATTAAAAGATTTAAGTAAAAAAAAGGCGGAAAATAACAAACAATTACAGGCGTTAAATATAGGATGCGGACCCGCAAAAGAGATTGAAGATTTTATAAAAGAAAAGGAATGTAGCGAACTGTTTAGTTTTAAATTACTTGACTTTAATATAGAGGCTCTTGGGTATGCGGAAAAGGTTTTAAAAAAAAGAATGGAAGAAACCGGAAAAAAGGTAAATATAGAATTTATACAAAAATCTGTGCGGGAAATTTTAAGAAGCGGGATAAAAGATAAAAAAAAGTTTTTTTTTGATTTTATATACTGCGCCGGGCTTTTTGATTATCTTTCGGATAATATATGCAAAAGGCTTATAAAGATATTTTTAAGCAGATTAAAACCGGACGGAGAACTACTTATAACCAATGTTCATAAAAAAAATCCCCATCGCTATGTAATTGAATATATTTTGGAGTGGAATCTCATATATAGAGACGAAGAAGATATAATAAAACTTATCCCCGTAAATTATAGCAAAAAAGTTTATACGGATTTTACGGGAGGCAATACTTTTTGGAGGTTAAAAATGTTTTTGAGCAAAAATAATAACGGACTGTATCAATTTTATAAAGAGGAATATGAGGCTGTATTTTTAAAAAAGATAAGAATTTTTGCTATTTTTTCTCTGATATTTATGCTTATCGGTTTATTTGGAAAATTACGAAAATGATGACCACAAATAAAGAGACAAAAAAATTTTTTGAATATATTGAAGTAGATAGTAGTTTAACCGAAACGGACATATCAGCGCCGATTTTAAACGGTATAAGACCTACGGCTATATCGGTTGATCTTACAAACGAGTGTAATTTAAAATGCCTGCATTGTTTTTGGGATTCCAATAATAAATACCCGGATAAAAAAATTAATCCGAATATAATAGATTACGTTAAAAAGGCTCTTAAAAGGTTTCCTACAATAAGCAATATTTTATGGTTTGGAGGCGAACCTTTGATAAATAAAGAATCTATAAGCCTGTTGGAAAAGGGGCTTTGTTTAAGAAAAAATAATATAATAGTTACAAACGGAACATTTCCGCTGCCAAACTTTAAAAATAAAAATTTACATTACGGAGTAGGAATAGACGGAACCGAAAAGATAAGCAACTATATAAAAAGGGCAGACTGCTATAAAAAAGTTAAAAATAATATGAGAAGCGCAATAAAAAAAGATATACCGGTTAACATAGGATACTGTATAACCTCTTTGAATATCCAATGCATACCGGAATTTCTTAAAGAATGGGCGGACGAGGGGTTATCCGGTATTTTTTTTACATTATATACAAGAATTAAAGGCAGAAACCAGAGAATAAATCTCAGCTATCAAGACAGATGTAATATAACCTTTTTACTGCAAGAGATGAAAGAAAAATATCCTGATTTGATAATAAACAGCAGAAAAATGATAGAATTGTTTCACCCTAAATATGATAAGGATCTGGCGGATAAATGCCCTATGAATATTTTTAAAAAAGATAATCATAATATATATTGTATCCATCTGTGTAACAACGGCAAAGTAAGGCTTCCATGCGCATTAGGAAAAGATACGGCTCATGAAGAATGCCGTTCCATAGGCAAAATGGCTTTGATTGCAGGAAAAGTTTTTAAAGATAAGGAATCTTATCTTTCTTTATTAATGCTTTTCAATTCAAAATATAATAAAAATAAGGAATTCAGAAAAGAATTTGCAAAAAAAATAATGGAAAGAAAAATAAAAGCTTAAAGGAGATATTATGGAACATCTTTTTAAGGATAAACAAGAGTATGAACTGTATATAAAAGAATGTAACAAACTGTTTTTTAAAAATACAAAAATCGCTGTAATTCTTTCAATTATATTATTTACTTACGGCATTTTATTAGATTTTGTTATTTCAAACGAAATTTTTCGGCAGCTTTTTATACTCCATTCCATTCAAACGATTTGTTTAGTCATAATTTTATTTTTATATAATGCAAATAAGATGACCGAAAAAAATAAAATTATTCTAAATCTCATCTGGATAATTTTGATGATTATTCCGATATATATTATGATATATCTTACGGGAGGCTCAACCTCTCATTATTATGCAGGGCTTAATATTGTAATGGTAGCTGTTACTCAATTATTAATCTATTCTTTTGATAGAGCTATAAAATTCTGCCTTATAGTTATTGCCTCTTATATTGTTACAATTTTTCTGCCTCAAAAAGTTCCGTTTAATTGGGTAAGTTTTTACGCTAACATGCATTTTCTTATTTTAACCGCTATTATAAGCTGCGTTACCTGCTATTTTTTAACAAGGTATCGCATTAAAGAATTCAAAGCAAAACATAAAATCAAAGCCCTTTTAAAAGAAAAAGAGGAAACCGAGCTTAAACTAATCCGCAGCGAAAGATTAAACGCAATAGGGACTCTTGCCGCAGGAATAATCCACGAAATAAACAATCCTTTAACCGTTATTTTAGGACATGCAGAATATATAAGAGACAATGAAACAAAACCGAATATTTTGGATTCGGCAGTAAAAATTATAGATTTCGGAGTAGAGCCTATAGAGAAAATAACAGGAAATC
>JAFDMF010000035.1 GCA_019306065.1 Deltaproteobacteria bacterium | reverse complement strand
CTAAAAATAAAAACCTGACTGATCAAGCAAAGCGAAATAGCCCTTTTTTGTTTAATATGATCCTACGGATATACAAAATGAAAATAAAACGCGCAACCTTTCTTTATTGCGCTCCTGCTTATTTTTTTGTCTTATTTATTTATATGCTTGCCAATGTAGAAGGGTCTGCGTTAAAACGGGAAATGGTTTTAAAAGCTATAAGGATAAAAAAATAGGGATATAAACAGGAATAAATTTGTTTTTATATGGTGAAAGGATGAAACATAATAATTTAATAAAAGAAGAGTTTGAACTTATAGATAAGAATGAGTCTTTTGTATTGGTTGTTATTATCTCAAGTAAGGGATCGGTTCCGAGAACAGCTGGAACTAAGATGATTGTTAAAAAAGACGGCTCAATTATCGGAACAATAGGCGGCGGCGCGGCGGAAGCGGCGGCAATTAAAAAAGCGGAAGAGATTTTTTATGCAAAGGAGTCTGCAATTATTGATTTTAATCTTATGATGGAAGGTATCGGAACGATTGATATGATTTGCGGAGGCGGCATAAGGGTATTGATTTCTCTTGTTGAGCCTGATCAGATTAATAAAAAAATTTTCGGAATGGCGGCAAGGTTGTATGAGGATAGAAAACGATATGTATTTGTTTCTGACATAACTGATTTAAAGGATATAAAACGCGCAATTATATTTTCGGAAACCTGTTTTGAAGGGGTCGGTTTTTTATCGGAGGCTATGATTAAAGATTTTTGGCTGTTTGAGTTGCCTTTTGCAAAATTTGTTCATATTGATGATAAAACTTTTCTTATAGAACCTTGCGAACAGATATATACTTTATTTATATTCGGAGCGGGGCATGTTTCTATGCAGCTTGCAAAGCTTTCTTCTATGATTGGCTTTTATACTGTAATAATAGATGACAGAGAGGAGTTTACAAATAAGCAAAGGTTTGAAACCGCAGATGAATTAATAATTGTTAAAAATTTTAAGGATTCGTTTGATTGTTTAAGGGTGGATGAAAGAGGTTTTATAGCGATTATAACAAGGGGGCATCTTCACGACAAAACGGTTTTAAGTAAAGCGCTGAAAACGCAGGCTTATTATATAGGGATGATCGGCAGCAAAAAAAAGAGGGAAACGATTTATAAAGGGTTGATTGAAGAGGGCTTTTCGGAAGAAGAATTAAGGCTTATTTCAAGCCCTATAGGGCTTGAAATAGATGCGGATTCTCCTGAAGAGATTGCGGTAAGTATTGCCGCGGAATTGATTAAGGCGCGGGCGAAGCATAAAAGAAAATAACGGAATGTTTTTGTGGTTACGCAAAAAACTTCGGCCATCTTCTTTGTAGTAATTATTTTTTGTGCGTAAATATTAGTCTGTCGGATTTTGATCCTCTTTTTTATCTTTATCGGAATTGTTCGGGTTTTCCTTATCCTCTTTTTTTTTGCCGAATATTTTTGCCCCTAATATGCTTAGCTCGTAAAGCAGAGCTAATGGTATTGCAAGCATTACTTGCGATATAATATCCGGCGGAGTTAATATTGCGGCGGTTACAAAGAATAGAAGCAGAGCATATTTTCGATTTTTTTTTAAAAAATCTACGGTTACAACTCCGAGTCTTGCCAAAGCTGTTAGTACAAGGGGCAGTTCAAAGCATACTCCAAAAGCAAGCAGTAGTTTTGCGGCAAAGCTTAGATATTCTTTCATAGAAGGCAGCGGTCTTATTGTTTCTGTTGCAAAGCTTAAGAAGAATTTAAATCCGAGCGGAAAAACAATAAAATAGCCAAATAAGGAACCTGCCATAAAGAAGAAGGAGGATAAAAATATTATGGGTAAGAATACTTTTTTTTCTTTTTTATAAAGCCCGGGAGCGACAAAAGCCCAAAACTGATATATTATAATGGGAGATGCAATCATTAATCCTGATAGAAAGGATACTTTAAGATATGTAAAGAAGGCTTCCGGCAGGCTTGTATATATTAGTTTGTCGCCGGATTCCATTAATTTTTGCAAAGGAGCGATTAATATTTGAAAGAGTTTTTCTTTAAAACCGTAAGATAACGCAAAACCTATTCCTACGGCTATGGCGGATGTAATAAGTCTTTTTCTAAGCTCTTCGAGGTGAGACATTACGGACAGTTTTTCTTTTTTCTTATTATGATTTTTTCTTTTTTCCCCCCGGTTTTGTTTTGGCTGTTTTTCCCGGTTTTCTCCCTGTTCGGTCATGTTTATTTTTCCTTGTTTTCGGCGGTTTTATTTTCCGTTTTTTTTCCGGCTACGGTATTTTTAATCTCCTCTTTTCCGATAACCGTATTTTTTATATTGTCTTTTATGTCGTTAACATCTTTTTTGGTTTTTTTCCAATTTTCGGTTAGTTCGTTGTCTATATTAAGCGAATTTTTTAATTCGCCTGTGGCGCCTCTAAATTCTTTGAAGGCTTTTCCAAGCGATTTGGCAAGGTCTGGAAGTTTTCTAGGTCCGATAACTATCAGCGCTACCGCCAATATCATTAGCATTTCAGGCATGCCTATTCCGAACATATTTTTATTCCTTATTATTTGTTT
The DNA here is from genome assembly GCA_019306065.1 of Deltaproteobacteria bacterium. Classification (GTDB taxonomy): domain Bacteria; phylum Desulfobacterota; class Desulfobacteria; order Desulfobacterales; family JAFDMD01; genus JAFDMD01. The sequence continues at coordinate 8,260 of JAFDMF010000035.1, read as the reverse complement.
ATTATTGTTAGTTATATAAATTAAAGTGTTGTGTCTAATATTAATGATGGGCTTTCATCTGTCTATATTTTGATTAAAGCCCGTTGGAGATGTCCAACAACAATTGTTTCATCAGCGATAAGAACCGCTAAAACTTTAGACATCTCCTTTTGTAATAATTACTTTTAAGTTTACGGCTCTTTTTTAAGCACAAGAAAAAAAAGTTTTCCTTTATGTTGCATGTGCCCTGCGGCAAGTTTTGCGTAATCTCCGTTTCCCCAAAAAAAATCGGCTCTTCCGGCTCCTTTTATTGCTCCGCCGGTATCCTGATTTTGCACAAACAGATTCATTTCTTCCCATTCTATATTTTTGTTTTCTTTATATTCTGCTGTAGGTTTGTATGTTTGTATGTACGCTAACGCCGCTTGCGGAAAAATTTTTCTATCTGTCGCTATTGATCTCATAGGAGTTAATGCAACGCTTATGCAGCCGATTGGTCCTTCTTTTTCGGTTTTAAAGAAAACAAAGTTTTTATTATAGGGTAAAACTTTTTTTATTTCCTGCGAATTTTTTTGAAGGTATTCATAAATCGCCTGCATTGACATTTCTTTAGGTTTTATTTTGCCTTCCCGTATTAAAAGGGTCCCTATGCTTTGGTATTTTCTTCCGTTTGTGGCATGGTAATGTATGTTTATTATTTCTCCGTTTTCCAATATAACTTTGCCGGAGCCTTGTATTTCCAAAAAGAATCTGTCTATTCTGTTTTGTATCCATGCCAATTTTTCCGCTTTATTAAAGATAGCGTTGTTGTATTCTATATCGTATCTGTCGTAATACGGTTTAAGTCTGTTTTTAACAAGTTTGCCGGATATTTTTTTGCCTTTTAATTCTTCGGAAAAATCTGCCAAGTTAACAAATATAAGGTCTTTCGGAATAGCGTATAAGGGTATTGTAAAGTCTTTTGTTTTTTTAAGGCTTCCTTTTAAAAGGGGCTCGAAATATCCTGTTACAAGAAGGTTTTTTTCAGAATCTCTTCCCGCTGCCTGATAGACTTTATATTTTGTTTTTATAAATTGATTAAGCTGTTCTTCGGACGGTTTTGTAGCAATAAAATTTTGAAATGTTTGAAGCGATTCTATTAAATAAGATGCCGTATATGTATCTTCGCCGAAAGCGAACTCCTTGTTTGAATTTACCCTCTTAAGATAAGATAAACTTTTTACAATGCTTTTATCAATATCTGTATATTGCCTGTCGTCTTTAAAATGAGGATATTGCTCCGGCAGAAGTTTTATTAAAGATAATGTTTCCGTTATTATCGGCTCTTCCTGTTTTTGAGAGCACCCTGCAAGTATGATTAATATAATTAGGATAAAAATAGGTTTGTATTTCATTTTGTTTTCCTTTTATATATTCCGCTTTTCCCGCCTGTTTTTTCAAGAAGCATTATGTCGCTTATAATCATATTTTTATCGTAAGCTTTGCACATATCGTATATTGTAAGAGCCGCCGCCGATACTCCGGTTAAAGCCTCCATTTCCACTCCGGTTTGTCCGAACAGAGAAACAGAACTTTTTATATTTATAATTCCTTTTTCTTTTGTAAATTCCGGAAAAAAATCTATGCTTATATAAGAAACATTTAACGGATGACATAAGGGAATTAGTTCCGCTGTTTTTTTTGCTCCCATTATTCCGGCGATTCTTGCGGTTTCCAGTACGTTTCCTTTTTTTGCTTTTTGTTCGGTTATTGTTTTTAATGTTAAAAAATTCATAATGACTTTTCCGGATGCAACCGCGATTCTTGCGGTCTGTTTTTTTTCCGAAACGTCAACCATTCTTACTTTGCCTTCGGAATCTATATGCGTAAAATCCGGCATTATAATAAATATCCTTTCATAATTATTTTTTTTTGCGGCTAAATTTTGCCGATTAACTCTGTATTTTGCCCGTTTTAAAACTTTATGCTCAAATTTTAACCTTATCGTAACTTTAAGTATTGATGATGTTAAAATTTTTATCCAACGCCTAAATTAAGTAACAGCAGGCTTGTTTCTACGGGAATTATATAAAAAATTCGGTTTTGGACGTAACGCTTTTTTTTATTTCGTTTAAGGCGCCGGCAAGCGCTGTTATAACGTTTTCTCGAATATCTCCGGCAACTACAAGTTTCATAAGGTCATCGCCTACCGAAAGTTTTTGGTTTTCTTTAATTTCTATTAATATTTCTATTATTCCCGGATATTTTTTATATTTTTGCATTACTTGGTTTAATAAGGCGCTGTCAACCTTTACCGAAAGCCCGGATACTTTTTTGCCGTTTCTTGAAGTTTCTCGAACAACTCCGTTATGACATAGTATCATTCCAGCCTCGTTATAATCGCGGCATTTTTTTATTTTTTCTATAAGGTTGTCCATAGTAAGTCCTTTCCTCTGTTTATATTTTAATTAAAAGATTTCTCTTCGCTGCGCTTGTCGAAATGACAAGTAAAAAAAATTTCCCTGTCTTGTCAAGCAAAGCGAAAAATTCCTTTATTGACAAGTCAAAATAACAGCCCGTTGACATTACAGGCACAAAAAACATCCGCATAGATAATGATGCAAAGCGGTTTATATAAATAAATTATTTTTGTTTCAACATAAAGAATTCTTTTTTAAAAGAGCCTCCGCTTTTTCAAGTTCTGTCGGAAAATTTATATTAAAAAAAGAAATTAAATTTTTATCGTAGGTTTTTAAAAATTTTTCGGGTACCCGTTTTGTTTTCGCTTTGTTTAATATTCCTTTTATAGAAAATTTTTCCGCTTTTATTTTTCCTTCTATTGCGGAAAGCATTTTTTTAGAATACAGGGCGCAAAGCGGCTCGAACCCTTTTGCGGTTTCCGGTATTATTATATCTAAATGAGGTTTTATTTGGTTTGCCAAAGCCTCTATAAGTTCTGTTTTTAAAAATGGCATATCGCAGCCGACAACAAATGCAAAAGGAAACTTTGCATAAAAAAGACCTGAATGTATTCCTGTTAACGAAGATTTTACAAAAAATATATCTCTTACTATATCTGCGTTGAACTCGGCGTATTGTTCCGGCTGGTTTGTAACTATAATTATTTGTTTAAAAAGAGATTTTAATATCGAATATGTATTTTCAACAATTGATTTTCCGGCTATCTTTATAAAGGCTTTGTTTTGTCCGTCAAAACGGGAGTTTGTTCCGCCTGCAAGGATTACTCCTGTAACGGAATGTTTTTTATGTTTCATTGCTTACAATTCGATTTGGAGATATTTAAGTTGCGTTTAAAACTATTCATAGTAGGTTTTTTATCCGAAAATTAAAATTTATTAAAAAATAAAGCTTCAAATAGCATTTTTTTTAATTAAAATAAAAGAAAAAAATTAAAAAGTATTGACTTGGTATTTTATGATAGTATAAGAAGTTTTTCGTTGTTTAGCTACAAGATTAAAATAAAAAATAAGCCGGGGTAGCTCAGTCGGTAGAGCAGAGGACTGAAAATCCTCGTGTCGGCGGTTCAATTCCGTCCCCCGGCACCTTTCTTTTTTATTTTTTTAACCCGCTATTTTTTTTTATTAATTAATCATATTCATACTAAAGCAAAATAAATTTTATAAGAAAAACCAGTTTGAATATATCTATTATACTTCCTGACAATACCCAAATTGATGGAAAAATATATCATGGAGTAAATAATAGAAAAATCAAGTTAGATAATGATTATTATCAAATAAAAGTAAGCGGCGGAGAACAAAAAAGAGTAAAATTAATTAATCAAATAACAGGATACCAAGAATTAAGATTTACTGTTAATTTAAAAAACAAGGCGGTAAAAATTGAAAAGGCAAACAAAAAGGGAGAAAACATTTTATGAAGAAGCAGAATAATGCCGACGATTATGATTTAAAACCGGAATATGATCTTTCCAGCATGCCTGTAACGCATAGAGGAAGATATTTGCCGGAAAAAAAAACGGGCAAAAATGCTTCAACGCCTCTTATAATTTTTTTTTCAAATCCTATTTATCCGCTTAAATGACAGTTGACAATAAATTGTATAAAGATATATTTTGCGCTATAAATAATTAAGAAAGGCGGGATATAATAGAACATGGAACAAAAATTGCTTAATATAGGATTTGGCAACAGCGTAATTGCAGATAAAATAGTAGGAGTGGTAACCCCGAACTCTGCGCCAATGAAGCGTTTGAAAGACGAAGCAAAAAAGGATAAACGTCTTATAGATTCCACTAACGGACGTAAAACAAGATCGATTATTATAACAGACAGCAACCATATCTTTTTATCTGCCATTCAGGCGGAAACCATCTCTAATAGAATTGAACTTATTGCAAGGAATGAAAATACTCCGAGTTATTCCGAATATAAAATAACGGAGGGGCAGAGTAACAAAGGGATGAAGAAATAATAAAGGGATTTCTTGCTTCGCTCGACAGAACATGAAGCGATTTTTTTGTTTTGACATTTCAACAAATGGTTTTTTATATGTAATGTCAACGAGCGCAGCGAGGAAAAATCTCATAATAAAAATATAAAACATGAAAACGGAACCGAAACTTTACATAATTTCAGGACCCTCAGGCGCTGGCAAATCCACTTTATGCAAGAAACTGTTGGAACAATACCCGAATATTATATTTTCCGTCTCTTATACCACAAGAAAACCCCGCTCTTTTGAAACCGAAGGAAAAAATTATTTTTTTATAAACCAAGAGGAATTTGTTTTAGGCATTAAAAAAAACAGATGGTTAGAATGGGCTAAAGTTCACGACAATTATTATGGAACATGTGCAAATTTTGTAAAAAGCCTGCTTGATAAAAAAAATAATATTCTCTTTGATATAGACACGCAAGGAGCGGAACAGATTATCCGAACATATTCGGATGCGGTTACAATTTTTATTATGCCGCCTTCGGGTGCGGAATTGGAAAACCGCCTTAAAAAAAGAAAAACGGATAATATTAAAATAATTAAAAAAAGGCTTGGCAACGCTGTAAAAGAGATTGAAAAAAAAAATATGTATAGCTATGTAATTATAAATGATAATTTGGATAAGGCGTTTGAAAAATTGTGCGCAATTATAAACAAAAAGAAAAAAGTATAACGGAAATTCTTTACGGAATACATCCGATAACAGAAGCCCTTATTGCAAAAAGAAGAAAAATTTTTACAATATATGCGGCTGCAAACAAAGATAATATTCGTATTGAAAAAATTCTTAATATAGCCCGCGCTTTAAATATACCGATAAAAAAAATCTCCGCCGAAAAATTAAAATCTTTGGCAAAAACCGGAAATCACCAGTTAATAGCGGCAAAAACAACCCCCTTTCCGTTTTCGGAGGCTGAAGAGATATATGAATACGGCAAAGAAAATTTTATAGTTTTACTGGATTCTATTTTAGATACTCATAATCTCGGAGCCATTATAAGAACCGCCTTATGCGCCGGAGCCGGAGGAATTATTATTCCGAAAAACAGATCCGCTATGCCGAGCCCTGCAGTATCCAAAATATCCGCGGGGGCTTTGGAACATATTAAAATAGCCAAGGTAGTAAATTTAACGGATACTATAAAAAGATTGAAAAAAAATAATATTTGGGCAGCGGGGCTTGACGCAAAAGGGGATTATTCTTTGTTTGAAACAAGGTTTCCCAAAGCGTTGGCTATAGTAATAGGCGGAGAGGAGAAAGGATTAAGAAGTCTTGTAAAAAAGGAATGCGATTTTACGGTTTCGATTCCTCTTTGCGGACAGATAGATTCTTTAAACGCTTCTGTTTCCGGAGCTGTTGTTATGTATGAGATTTACAGGCAAAAAGCAAAAAAAAATGATTGAACAAATAAGAGCGGCGGCTTTAAATTTTTTATTTCCACCGAAATGTATCTTATGCTCCGCATTTATTAATACAGGGCAAAACAGAGCCGATATTTTTAGAAAACCGATTCCGGATTCAAAAAACCTTGCCGAAGTATTTACAAAATTGATTCAATCTTATGTATGCAAAAACTGTATATCGGAATTAAAATCTGTTCGCCATCCTATATGCCCGGTATGCGGCGAGATGTTTCAAAGCAGAGCGGACGAAGATCATCTTTGCAAAAGATGTATAAAAACGGATAGAAATTTTACAAAGGCAAGAGCCGGAGGGGTTTATGCAGGGATTTTAAAAAGCCTGATTCATCAATTAAAATACGGCAAAAAAATAACCTCGGCAAAGCCTCTTTCCGTTTTTCTTTTTTATTCTTATCTAAAATTTTTTAAGGAAAAAGATTTCGATTATATTACGCCTTTGCCTCTTCATATAAAAAAGGCAAAAAAAAGAGGATTTAATCAATCCTATTTTTTGGTAAAATACTGGGGCAAAACCGCAAAAAATTTTAAAATAAAAATTCCTGAAATAAGGCTTAATATAATAGAAAAGCAAAAGAATACGCCTCCGCAAGCAGGACTTTCCGCAGATAAAAGAGAAAAAAATATAAAAAATTCTTTTGCGGTTAAAGATGCTCACAAGGTTTATGGAAAAAATTTTTTGATAATAGACGACGTTGTTACTACAGGCGCGACTATAAACGAATGCGCAAAGGTTTTGAAAAAAGCCGGAGCAAAAAGAATCGACGCGCTTTCTTTGGCAAGAAGTATTATTTTATAATAACTTTGTTATGCAAGGAGTTATATAGAGTTTATATGTTTTTAATAAGGGTTGATTTAAAATAATCCTCTGCGGGTTCAAAATCGTATTTTATTTTGTTCGCATTTAAGGCGGGAATAACTTTGGAACGGATTCCCATACCTCTGGCATCTACATAACCGTAATCCCTTAATACGTCCATAATAATAGAATTGCGATAAGAACGCTGCCCCGCAAGCATTTTTTCAACCGTCATAGAATTGGGCAAAGCCCCGGGGCTGATGATTTCAAGTCGATCTTTATACCCGAAAATTTCAACATCTACAAATCTTGTCCAATCCCTGTGAGCAAGGGCGTTAATTAGTAATTCTCGAACCGCCTCAAAAGGATAAAATCGCTCTTTCGGTCGTCTAAAATTATCGTCAATTTCATTAGGCTCTTTAGTAATAAAAGGTTCGATTAATTCCAAACATTTTTCGATTAAACCTGAATCGATCAATTCTTTACCTGCTTTTTCAACCCGAAATCGTCCTACTAGCGGGGCGTCAAGTATTTTATCAAGCTTTGCCTGATAGCGCTTATTTAAAGAATCAAAAAAGATTAGTCTGATTCCCGCTTGCCCTAATCTTTGGCGAGGCTTTATTCCGAAAAGAACCAGCCCCGCAATGGTGCAAACAGGTTTATCGTCTATGCCGTCTGTCATAAAACCGAGATTTTTAAGACGGGTTATCCAATCTTCTTTTGTTCTCGGCACTTCAGGATCGTTTAAGATATCTCGCAAATAATTTTGTAGCCGCGCTAAATCCAAAGAATTAAAATCTGTTCTGCCACAGGCATAACCTCGGTATGCAGCATACTCCCTTCCTGATACAGCCGCGCCTGATCTTCTCTTGTGGCAGGCTCCGAACGGGAGCTTCTTCTTATTAAAATATCCTGCCTGTTGTTGTGTCTTAACATATAAGGTTTTGAAATACCCCGCTCAAAGGCGATTATCCCTACAAAAAGATTATCTTTTATTTTAATTTTTTCATAAGCGGGTAAAATGGGCGGGTGGATTTTATCCCGAGTAACATTCATTACCCATTCTTCCGTATTTTTTCGTTGAAGCCCAGTAATTGTTCCGTCGTCTTCGACTCCAAGCAGAACTCGTCCTCCTTCAAAATTCAACATGGCAACTATCTCTTTTGCCAATTGTTCCGGACGAATATCGTCCCGTTTAAACTCAACCCGTGAGTTTTCATGGTTTTCTATTATTTCTAACAATTCTGTTTTTAACATACCGCCAACCTTAAAAACCGTATTTATCTTTTCTTTGATTAAATGCCTTTTTTCCGCCTTCCAGAATATTTGCCGTTTTATCTCGAACATTTTCAATATCTATAGCGCCTTGCAATATAGATGTATCTCCTTCCGACGATTCAAAAACTCCAATCCATTCGGCGTCTCCGAATACCGGAATGTTTGCATTGTGAGTGGCAAAAATAAACTGTCTATTTACCTTTTCGCTTCTAAGTTCCTTTACTATACGATCCGCAATAAATGCGTTATCAAGATTATCTTCCGGCTGATCCATTATTAAAGGATCTCTATTTTGCAAAAGAAGGAGATGAAGTATGGCGGTGCATT
>JAFDMF010000034.1 GCA_019306065.1 Deltaproteobacteria bacterium | reverse complement strand
ATTATAACCGTTTGTAAAATAGAAGATATTAGATTCCATGCTTTAAAAGCCGAGCTGCCTTCCGAAGTAGTTAAAAATTTTATTGATAAAATAAATAACGAGAATTATACAAAGCTTCTTCAAAGCGACGAAGTTATGTTTTTTAGACCGTCAGGGCAGTTTTTAAGCGAAATGCCAGCAGAAGATGGCGAGATCGCTTCTGATGATACTGCGGAGACGCCAAATAATACTTATCCTGTAGCGGCAATTTTAGACGGAGTTCCTTTTACTATGCATTCGGTTCTTGACAACAGACTCAATCCTGACGACCCTGATGATTTTGCTCCCGATTATCAAGTTGGGGAGCGGCGGCATGGAACAGCTATGGCTTCTCTTATATGCCGCGGCGAATTAGATGCCAACGAGCCTCCTTTAACTCGTCCCGTTTATGTACGCCCCATAATGAAACCGGATAATAAAGATTTTATTAATCGCAATCGCATAGAAAAAATTCCAGACAATATATTTTTTGAAGATATTATACATCGTTCTGTAAAGCGGATATTCGAGGGAGAAGGAAGCGAGCCGCCGAGCGCTCCTACTATAAAAATTATCAATCTATCCATTGGCGATCCTAATAGAATTTTTTTTCATAGGTTAAGTTCATGCGCGAAACTGCTTGACTGGCTTTCTGCAAAGTATCAGGTTCTTTTTTGCGTAAGCGCAGGAAATATAATTTCCGAAATAAATTTGGGGAAATCCGATAAAGAACTTAAAAAGTTAGGAGATAAATCTCTTACAAAGCTTACTATGGAAAAGATTAATGCAGATATTCGTAACAGACGCTTATTTGCTCCTGCAGATTCCATTAACTCTTTAACTGTAGGAGCTCTGCATACGGATCAATCCAATTCAAGTAATTTGGGAAACAGAATAGATATTCTTCCGAACGAATCATTACCTTCCCCTATTTCCGCTCATGGAAACGGATTTAGAAATTCGGTTAAACCGGAGATATATCTACCCGGCGGAAGGCAGCTATACAATTATGCGGATAATAATAAATATGAGGTCGATTCAAGCAAAAATCCGCCAGGGCAAAAAGTAGCCGCTCCGCCTTCATCTTCCGGCGAAAAAGGAAGAACCTTTTATACTAGAGGCACAAGTAATGCGGCGGCGCTTGCAACTCGTATGGGAGCGCAGATATTTGAAGTATTGGATGAATTAATAAAAAAACAAGATAAGCCCATACCTGACGAAAATATAGCGGTAATAATAAAAACATTGCTTGTGCATAGCGCATCCGGCAATAAAAGCCTAAAAGTTTTGGAAGATTGTTTAAAAGGCAAAGCCACTTCAAAACAATTTAAAAAAATTGTATCAAAATACATCGGTTATGGAGTTCCTGATATAAACCGCGTTTTGGAATGCACAAAGCAAAGAGCGACAGTAATAGGCGGCGGCATTATAGCAAAAGATGAAAAACATGAATTTGCTTTTCCTTTACCGCTCGGTTTGAAAGTAAATAAAGATTTAATAAGAATTATTATAACGCTTGCTTGGTTTAGCCCTATAAATCCTGATACAAAAAAATTCAGAAAAGCAAATTTGTCTTTTGATCTTAAAAGTATTACAGAAAAGCTAAAGATTAAACGGAAAGAAGCGGACTGGCGGCAGGTTAAAAACGGAACAGTTCAGCATGAAATTATAGAAGGCAAACCAACTTTGGATTTTAGCGATTTTGCCGATAATGAGGCTGAATCTCATATTTTTATAAATGTTGTTTGCAGAGAAGATGCCGGCGGTCTTGATATGACAAAAGTTCATTACGGACTTGCGGTTACCTTTGAAGTTTCGGAAAAAATAGATATTTCGATTTATGATCAAATTAAAGACGGAATAAAAGTTCCGGTGCATATTGTTAATGATTAATGAATATTAAATATTTTTATATTATAAAAAATTACTAAAAAGGAGACTTATAAATTATGGATAAAAAAGTTACTGTAATAGGAGCCGGAAACGTAGGCGCTACCGCGGCGCAAAGATTATGCGAAAAAGAACTGGCGGACGTGGTTTTAATAGATATTATAGAAGGAGTTCCGCAGGGAAAAGCCCTTGATTTAACTCAAGCCGCTTCCATAGAAAAACACGACGCAAAAATTACGGGAGCAAACGGTTACGAAGCTTCAAAAGATTCGGATATTGTAATAATAACCGCAGGCATCCCCCGAAAACCGGGAATGAGCAGAGACGATTTAATAAGTACAAACGCAAAAATAGTAAAAAACGTTGTTGAAAACGTAGTAAAATACTCGCCTAATTCCATACTTATAATAGTAAGCAATCCGCTTGACGCTATGTGTCATGTTGCGTTTGACGCAAGCGGATTTCCGAAAAACAGAGTAATAGGTATGGCGGGAGTTTTGGATTCCGCAAGATTCAGAGCCTTCATTGCTATGGAATTGAACGTTTCAATCGAAAATACCCATGCTTTTGTATTGGGAGGACACGGCGATACAATGGTTCCGCTTCCAAGATATTCTACCGTTGCCGGAATTCCTATTACCGAGCTTATGTCCAAAGAAACAATCGAGGCTATGGTTAAACGAACCGCAAACGGCGGCGCCGAAATAGTTGGCTTATTAAAAACAGGCAGCGCATATTACGCTCCTGCATCCGCCGCCGTAGAAATGGCGGAATCCATATTAAAAGATAAGAAAAAAATACTTCCTTGCGCGGCGTATCTTAAAGGCGAATACGGAATAAACGACCTTTTTATAGGCGTTCCCGTAAAACTTGGCTCAAACGGCATAGAAGAAGTTATTGAAATCAAATTAACGAATGATGAAAATAAAGCTTTAATGAAATCCGCCGATGCGGTAAACGAACTTAAAAGCTTTTTAAAAACTCTGTAAAGAAAAAATTTAATCAAAAAAAATAATGATGATAATTTGGTTGAATAACAAAGCAGTTTGTTCGTTGGCAAGGCGAAAAAAAATTTCAACGCCGCAAACGGGCAAAGGACGAAGTTATCCGCCAAATTTAAGGGAGGCGTAAAATGGAAATTTTAAAAATCGATCATCTCGGCATAGCCGTTAAAAGCATAGAAGATGGAAAAAATTTTTGGACTGATATATTAGGGCTTCAATATGAAGGAAGCGAGGAAGTTGCGCCTCAAAAAGTTATGACCGCTTTTTTTCCCGTAGGAGAAAGCGAAGTCGAGTTATTGGAGTCTACCGCGCCGGACGGACCAGTTGCAAAATACATAGAAAAAAGAGGCGAAGGAATCCAGCATGTTGCTTTTAGGGTTAAAGATATAGAAGCCGCCTTGGAAGAATTAAAAGCAAAAGGGATAAAATTAATAGACGAAAAGCCGAGAATGGGAGCCGGCGGCGCAAAGATTGCTTTTTTGCATCCCAAAGCCACAAACGGCGTATTAGTCGAGTTATGCGAAAGATAAAAAAGCTGATGCATAACTTCGTAGTTTATCCGCCTTGAACTCGACCAAACTACTTTGTTATGAACCGGCTTTTATTCGGATATAAACAGAGGAAACGCCCAAGTCTAAAAATAGTTAGACGTAAAAAAGTATGATTATAAAAACAATAAATCCCTTAATTAACAGCGATAAAAAATATAATCTCAATAAACTTGGCGGTTAGTTTAAAATAAAGATAAGGAAAAAAAATATGCCGGAAAATTCTAAATTGCAGGCTTGGAAAGAGCTTAGCCAAAAGCAATTAAAAGGAAAACCCGTAGAAAAACTTAATTGGGAAACTCCGGAAGGAATAACCGTAAAGCCTTTATATACCGTAGAAGATATAGAAAATTTGGAGTGCGTTAATACTCTGCCCGGAATGCCTCCTTATGTTCGCGGACCAATGGCTACAATGTATGCGGGGCGTCCGTGGACAATTCGGCAGTATGCCGGTTTTTCCACCGCAAAAGAATCCAACGCTTTTTACAGACGCAATCTTGCGGCGGGGCAGAAAGGTTTATCTGTCGCTTTTGATCTTCCCACTCACAGAGGCTACGATTCGGACCACCCGAGAGTAGCCGGAGACATAGGCAAAGCGGGAGTTGCAATAGACAGCGTAGAGGATATGAAAATATTATTCGATCAAATCCCTTTGGACAAAATGAGCGTATCTATGACAATGAACGGAGCGGTTCTGCCTATTCTGGCGGGCTACATAGTCGCCGCCGAAGAGCAAGGGGTAACGTCTGAAAAGCTTGCCGGCACAATTCAAAACGACATATTAAAAGAGTATCTTACAAGAAACACATACATATATCCGCCCGCGCCTTCTATGAGAATAGTTTCCGATATTATAGAATATTGTTCAAAAAATATGCCGAAATTCAATACCGTAAGCATAAGCGGTTATCATATGATGGAAGCGGGCGCAAATTCGGTTTTGCAAACGGCTTTTACTCTTGCAGACGGGCTTGAATATGTTAGGGCGGCATTAAATGCAGGGCTTAACATAGATGATTTTGCTCCGAGACTTTCATTTTTTTTCGGAATAGGAATGAACTTTTTGATGGAGATTGCTATGTTAAGAGCAGCCCGCTTTTTATGGCATAAATTAATAAGCGGTTTTAATCCGAGAAATCCGAAATCTTTAATGCTAAGGACCCATTGTCAAACTTCGGGATGGAGTTTAACCGAACAAGACCCTTATAATAACATCATAAGAACTACGCTTGAATGCCTTGCCGCGGCGCTTGGCGGAACCCAGTCTTTACATACAAACAGCTTTGACGAAGCGGTTGGGCTTCCTACCGATTTTTCGGCGCGCATAGCAAGAAATACCCAGCTTATAGTTCAAGAAGAATCCCAAATATGCCATTCCATAGACCCTCTCGGAGGCTCATATTACATAGAATCTTTAACAAACAGCATTATAACCGAATCTTATAAAATTATAAAAGAGGTTGAAGAGATTGGCGGAATGGCAAAAGCAATAGAAACAGGTATGCCGAAACTTCGGATAGAAGAATCCGCCGCAAGAAGACAAGCAAGGATTGATCAGGGATTAGACGTTATTGTAGGAGTCAATAAATACAAACTTGAAAAAGAGGATACAATTGAGGTTTTGGAGGTTTCCGAAGCAGTCCGCGAAGATCAGATAAAAAGAATTAAAGAATTAAAGGCAAAAAGAGACAATTCCGCCGTTTCCGCGGCGCTTAAAAACATAACAGCCCGCGCCGAAAGCGGAGGCAACCTGCTTGAAGCGGCGCTTAACGCCGCGCGGGCAAGAGCCACCATAGGAGAAATATCGGATGCTATGGAAAAAGTATTTTCGCGTTATGTAGCCAATACAGTTTCGGTTTCAGGGGTTTACGCTTCCGAATATAAAAACCGCGAGCCGATAGACGCTCTTATAAAAAGAACCGCAACATTTATGGAAAAAGAGGGAAGACGTCCCAGAATATTAATGGCAAAAATGGGGCAGGACGGACACGACAGAGGATTTAAAGTAGTAGCCACCGCTCTTGCGGATTTTGGATTTGACGTTGATATAAGCCCAATGTTTCAAACTCCGGCAGAAGCGGCAAAAATAGCTATTGAAAACGATGTTCATATCGTAGGGGTATCCAGTTTGGCTGCAGGGCATAAAACTCTTGTTCCGCAGCTCATTGAAGTTTTAAAAATGGAAAAAGCCGAAGATATAATAGTAATTGCAGGAGGCGTAATCCCGCCCGGCGATTATCAATTTCTTTATAATGCCGGAGTAGCCGCAGTTTTTGGACCTGGAACCCCTGTAACGGAATGCGCCGAAAAACTCCTCGATATATTGGAAAAAAGAAGATAAAAGGATTAATTAATGGAAAACAAAGAAGATTTGGCAAAGATAAGCCCTGTTCAATTAGACGCTAAAAGCAGTCTGCAATTTAAATGTCATGAAGGTTTAAACTGTTTTACCAAATGCTGCAGAGGCATAAACATAATATTAACCCCTTATGACATAATAAGACTTAAAAACAGATTGCAACTTACTTCGGATCAGTTTCTTGCAATATATACCAAGCCCGAACTGCTTGAAAAAACCGATCTTCCCGTAGTAACCTTAAAACTATCCGACGATAAACAAAAGTCCTGCCCTTTTGTTAGGGATACAGGCTGTATAATATATGAAGACCGCCCCACAGCCTGTAGATATTATCCCGTAGGGGTTGCCACTTTAAGCAATAAAGAGGATTATAAAGACGGATTTTATTTTTTAATAAATGAATCGCATTGCGAAGGTTTTAAGGAGGATAAAATTCAGACAATAACCGAATGGAGAAAAGGTCAGGGAGTAGATATTCACGACGAAATAAACGAAGGCTGGACAGAATTGCTTGTTAAAAAAAGATCATTTCCGAAAAACATCAAATTAACGGATCAGAGCAAAAAAATGTTTTTTATGATAAGCTATAACATAGATAAATTTAAAGAGTTTGTTTTTAACAGCTCCTTTTTAGAAAGATATGCTATAGACAGCGCTGTAATAGAGGATATAAAAAGCGACGAAAAAGCGCTGCTGCAATTCGGAATAAAATGGCTTGTTCATATTTTATTTAATAAAGATAAAAAAGATGACCCTGAGTTTAAGGTGGCTTCTGCGTAAAAAGATACAAAGGGTTCAAAAAGTAGAGAAAACAGCTTTTGATTTTTTAATTACAAGATATAAAAAGCGGTAGAGACGTTGCATGCAACGTCTCTACATAATGCGGAATTTTCATGTAAGCAGGTTGGGTTGAAACAATAAAAGCGAAAAAGCTTAACACAAATTATTTAACTTTTTAATTTTGTATTTTGTCCGATTGCGGCATCGGATAAAACTTATTTTAATCCTAAAAAAGGATGATTAAATTTTGGCACATACCGTATGCGTAGTAAATCAGAAAGGAGGAGTGGGTAAAACCACTACCGCAATCAATTTTGCGGCTGCTATTGCAGTTAAAAAGTTCAAAACCCTTATTGTAGATTGCGATCCTCAGGCAAACGCTACCACAGGTTTGGGTATAGATAAAAAAAATCTTAATAACACCCTTTATAATCTGCTTATAGAAAATCAAAATGCCGCCGATATAATCTTTGATACCGAAATAGATACCCTTAAAATAATTCCTTCCAGAATGGAACTTATAGGTTTTGAAATAGAGATGTTAAATAATCCGAACAGAGAAAACCTTTTAAAAGACATATTAAAAAGCATTGATTATATGTTTGATTATATAGTGATAGATTGTCCGCCTTCTTTAAATCTGCTCACGGTAAATGCTATGACTGCGGCAAATTCTTTATTAATTCCAATACAAAGCGAATTTTATGCTTTGGAAGGTTTAAGCCAGTTATTAGAGACTGTAAAAAGGATAAAAATAAAACTTAATCCTAATTTAATCATACTTGGCATATTATTGACAATGTTTGATAAAAGAACAAATCTGTCGCGTCAAGTGCTTGAAGAAGCTGAAAAATATTTTAGCGATTTAATCTTTAAAGCCAAAATACCAAGAAACGTAAGCCTTGGCGAAGCGCCGAGTTTCGGGCAATCAATTATTACTTATGCCCCGGATTCCATAGGAGCGCAAAGTTATTCCGCCCTTACTGACGAAATATTAAATAAAAAAAGGTAAAAAATGCCGGTTGCAAAAAAATCCAAAAAAAAAGCGCTCGGCAGAGGGTTAGACGCTCTTTTGCCTGCCGGCGATTTTTTAAATAAAAACTTTTTTGAATGCGATATAGATATTATCCTGCCAAACCGTTATCAGCCCAGATTGCATTTTTCAAAAGAATCTATAGAAGAGCTTGCGGATTCCATAAAAAAACAGGGAATCATACAGCCTCTTTCCGTAAGAAAAGCCGAAAACGGCTACGAACTTGCAGCGGGCGAAAGAAGACTGCGAGCGGCGCAAAAAGCAGGTTTAAAAAAAGTTCCCGTAATAGTAAGAGATTTTTCGGATTCCGAAATGCTTGAGATTTCGATAGTAGAAAATATACAGCGCGAAAATCTAAATCCTATAGAAGAAGCGGACGCATATTATAGACTTATAAACGAATTTAAACTTACTCAAGAACAAGCCGCAAACAAAGTCGGAAAAAGTAGATCTGCGCTTACAAACACTTTACGTTTAAGACAGCTTTCGGAGCAGATAAAACAGGAGATAAAAAAAGGGGTTTTAAGCGCGGGGCATGCAAGGGCTATACTTAGCATAGATTCTAAAATAAAACAGAACGAGATAGCAAAATTTATAATTGCAAAAAAACTTTCCGTCCGCCAAACCGAAGATTTAATAAAAAGAATAAAAAATCAAAAAGAAGAAAAAGATACCGGCGTAAAAAGCGCGGAGCAGATATATTTTGCGGATTTAGCGCATAGTTTATCTAATAAATTCGGAACAAAGGTAAAAATAATCAAAAAGGGGAAAAAAGGAAAAGTCGAGATCAATTTTTACGGAGACGAGGATCTGGATAGGATTATAAATCTTTTTAAGTAATCTAAGTTAAATATAGAAAAAGATAAGAGCATCCTTTTTATTATACTAATTTAACGAGGGGGCATAACATGTTTAAAAAGAATATTGAAATCAATAAATTCAAAAATATCAACATTAATGATCCGTTTTTTGATTCTTTAAAAAACAGTTGCCAAGAGTTTGAAAATTGGTTTGCAAAAAAATCGGACGACGAAGCTTATTTGATGAAAGATGAAGAAGGTCTTATACAAGCATTTCTTTATATTAAAGAAGAAAAAGGGGAAGTTGGCGATGTAAAACCTCCATTACCTAAAGATCAATATCTAAAAGTAGGGACTTTTAAGATAAATCCTCATGGTACAAAACTGGGAGAAAGATTTATTAAAAAAATATTCGATAATGCTTTATCCAAAGGAATCAAAAAAATATATGTTACAATATTTCCGGATCATCAAGAATTAATTCAGTTATTAGAAAAATTCGGTTTTGAAAAATACGGTCATAAAAAGACAAAAAACGGAGTCGAGGATGTATTATTAAAACAAATTGATAAAATATCAAATGAAGTTGAACTTGACTATCCAATTATAAATCTTAATAGAAAGCAATACCTAATTGGTATATACCCCGCATACCATACGCGTCTATTTCCTGATTCTATACTACATAATGAAGATGCAAAGATAATAGATGATGTCTCTCATACTAATAGTATACAAAAAATATATATATGCAGGATGAAAAATGTGGAATATTTAAAGAGAGGCGATGCGCTGGTTATTTATAGAACAAAGGATGAAAAGGGTTCTGCATGGTATCGCTCTGTTGCTACTTCTTTATGCGTAGTGCAGGAAGTAAAAAATAAGCATGAATTTGATTCTCTTGATCACTTCCTTGAATACTGTTTACCTCTCAGCGTTTTTTCCGAACAAGAGCTTAAAGAATATTATAAAACATGGGGTAAGCTTGTTACCATTAAGATGACTTATAATGCGGCATTGCATAATCGTATTATCATGAAGCAGCTTGTTGAAAAAATCGGACTTAACAAAGACGATTATTGGGGTTTTAGGAGTATTACGGAAGACCAGTTTAGACATATTGCAAAGCTTGGAGGCGTAGATGAAAGTTTTATTGTCAATTAAACCGGAATTTGTTCATAAAATATCTTCTGGTAAAAAATTGTATGAATATCGTAAAGCCATATATAGTAAGAGAGATATAAAAAGAATTCTGATATATTCTACAAAACCGGTTGGTATGATTGTAGGAGAATTTTATGTGGATGATATCATAGAAGAACATCCGGATAAAATATGGGAAAAGACAAAAGAATACTCCGGCATTAAAAAATCTTTCTATGATAATTATTTTAAAGGACGACAAAAAGGTTATGCAATAAAAATCGGAGAAAAAAATTTCTATGAGAAGCCGATAAACCCTTATGAGTTATTTGATTCATTTACTCCTCCTCAGTCGTTTTTATATCTTTCGAATAAAAAATATTCGGCAAGTAGTATATTGTCAGAAAAGTTGGCGGTTTAAAATTATGAAAAAAATTTGCGTAATAGACGGACAGGGAGGCGGCATAGGCGCCGCCGTTATAAAAAGAATAAAAGAAAAATTTGGCGAAGGCGTCGAAATCATAGCTCTCGGCACAAACGCGATAGCTACCGCCAATATGTTAAAAGCGCATGCTAATAAAGGGGCGTCCGGCGAAAATGCGATAGTCCGAACCGTTTTAAGCGCAGATGTTATAATAGGCTCCATAAGCATAATTTTACCGCATGGGATGATGGGGGAGGTAACTCCTAAAATGGCGGAAGCGGTTGCTTGCAGCAGAGCAAAAAAAGTTTTAATTCCGCTTTTAAAAGAAGATATAATCATAGTGGGAAGCGAGTATGCGCCGCTGCCTCATCTGATAGAAGAGGTGATGGAAAAATATCTTTAGTTGATGTAAGAGAAGATGTTTTTTTATAGGAAACCTTCATTATTAAAGATAGTTAGACACAAAAAAGAATGATTATAAAAATAATAAAGGGATTTCTCCCTTTGGTTGACAAGACAGGAAGTAATCTTTTTTTTGTCATTTCAACGAGCGCAGCGAGGAGAAATCTCTTAATTAAAATAAAATGTTTTATAATTAAATATCTTTAATATATCGTTAATAAAACGGTTTTTTAATAGGCTGTTTTTATTTTTTAATTTAAAACCGATAAAAAAAGGAGGCAACATAATGGAACGACGTAAATTTATAAAAAATACCGCTTTAACCGCAGCCGCCGCAGCTGCAGCAGGCATAAGCCTTATCGGCTGTACGCAGGAAGAAAAAAAAGAGGCTCCGGCGGCTCCCGAAGTTATAACAAAAAAGAGCTATAAATGGAAAATGGCTACTACATGGCCTCCCAATCTCCCTATTTTACAGACGGGCTGCGAAAGATTTGCAAAAAGAGTGGAAGAGCTTACGGAAGGCAGATTGGTAATCGAAGTTTTTGCGGGCGGCGAGCTTATACCTCCTTTAGGCGTATTCGACGCTGTTTCTCAGGGAACGGTTGAATGCGGCAGCGGGGCTTCTTATTATTGGGCGGGCAAACTTCCGGCGGTTCAATGGTTTGCGGCGGTTCCTTTCGGTTTAAACGCTCAGGGTATAAACGCATGGTTTTACGGAGGAGACGGGCTTAAATTATGGGAAGAGGCTTATGCGCCTTTTAACCTTATTCCGAGACCGCTTGGCAATACCGGCGTTCAGATGGGCGGCTGGTTCAGAAAAAAAATGGAGAAAATCGAAGATTATAACGGTTTAAAAATGCGTATTCCGGGACTTGGCGGTAAAGTAATTGCAAAAGCCGGCGGAACAGTTGTTCTTTTGCCCGGAAGCGAAATATTTACATCTTTAGAGCGGGGCGTAATAGACGCTACCGAATGGGTTGGTCCTTTGCATGATTTAAGAATGGGGTTTTATAAGGCTGCCGAATATTATTATTATCCCGGATGGCATGAGCCCGGAACATGTTTGGAAGTGATGTTTAATAAAAAAGCTTACGAGGAGCTTCCGGCTGATATGAAAGCTATTATAGATGCCGTAGCTATGGAAACAAATTTATGGAGCTTGAGCAGTTTTGAAGCGGAAAACGGAACGGCTCTTGAAACCTTGATTTCCTGGAAGAAGAGGCTGATAAGGATGCTTTGGCAAGAAAGGTTCATGATAATTTTAAAAAGTTTAAGGCAAAAGTCGGAGGTTGGGGAACCGTTTCCGAAAGATCCTATTATGATGCTATAGCGGATAAATATTCTTTATAAAAAATAAATTTTAACGCATGGAGGTTATTATTTTATGGCTTCCATGCGTTTTTTTAAATTAGATAAACCGATAAAGATAACGAGAGATAATTATAAAAGTCGGAGACGTTTCAAGTTTGTTTGCTTTGCTTGACAAGGCAGGCTTTTTATTTTTTCCGCTTGTTTTTTTTGTTTGTCATTTCGACGAGCAAAGCGAGGAGAAATCCCTTAATTAAGCGCGATAAAAAATATAATTTTAATAGGCGTTGCAATGCAACTTCTCTATTTTGCAATTAACCATATCTAATATTGAAAGACGGATTAAAATGGAAAGCTTAAAGGTAAAAAATTTTTTAACTATTAAAGAGGCTGATTTTGAGGTTAAAAGAATAAACATTATTATCGGACCCCAAGCAA
>JAFDMF010000033.1 GCA_019306065.1 Deltaproteobacteria bacterium | reverse complement strand
CCTTTTCCAATCTTCGACAGAAGAAGTAGAGTTATCAAACAGCGAGCAAGCGCGATTTGAAATTATGAAGTATTTTAATAAAAAATGTAAGCAGTTAAAATTAGGAGTTAGTTTGAAGAATAAAGAACGTTTCCATACATTTAAGCCTGAAAATCCTATTAATTTTTGGCCTTATAAGCCTCAACATGAATATGACAAAGCGCCAATAAAGAACGGGGCTATACCGGTTGCGTTAAGCCTGATATTGATCATTTTAAACCTGCGAAGCGGTCCGCGTAACGCTTACTTTTACAAAAGTAAGTTTGAAATTATAAAAGCAAAGATATTTTTATTTCAATAGTTGTTACTCCATCTCTTTTCACCTTGAAATTGCTATTTTTTTGTATTAAACTTTTTTTAAAAATAGAAATAATGTTTTATGTTATAAAGGTAGAGATATTCGGCATAAAAAAAGGGGATTGAGTATGGAAATTTATAAATATCCGTCTTACGCCGCAGAGGAGAAATTAAATAAAATTATAAATAGAGACGTAGGGTTTTCGGAAAAAAATATTGCCGTTGTAACCGATATTATAAATAACGTAAAAAAAAACGGAGACAACGCATTAATAGAATATTCTATGCGTTTTGATTTATGCAAACTTGATAGAACCTCTTTAACCGTAAGTAAAAAAGAGATGGAAGAGGCAAAAAAACTTGTAAGTAAAGATTTTTTAATTTCTCTTGATACTGCAATTGATAAGATAAAAAGATTTCATACAAAACAGATTGAAAAATCATGGATAGAAGCGGACGAAAACGGAATTATAACAGGTCAGCTTGTTAATCCCGTAAATTCTGCGGGAATATATGTTCCCGGAGGCAAAGGCGGACAGACTCCTTTGGTTTCCTCCGTATTAATGGGAGCGCTTCCCGCTAAAATTGCAGGAGTGAAAAACATTATAATGACTACTCCGCCAACCAAAAACGGAACCGTAAATCCGCATCTTTTGGCTGCGGCTAACAGAGTGGGAATAGATTCCGTTTTTAAAGTCGGAAGCGCTTGGGCTGTAGCGGCAATGGCTTTTGGAACCGAAACTATTCGTAAAGTTGACGTTATAGCAGGACCCGGAAATATTTATGTAACTATTGCAAAAAAACTTGTATCCGGCGCCGTAGGAATTGATATGATTGCAGGACCGTCCGAAATACTTATTGTTGCAGACGGATTCGGCTCGTCCGAATTTGCAGCTGCGGATCTTCTTTCTCAGGCGGAACATGACGTTAAAGCCTCTGCGATTCTTATAACGGTTTCGGAAAAGTTTGCCGAAGATACAACCCGCGCTTTATCTTTGCAAATACAAAAGCTTACCCGCAAAGATATAGCGGAGCAATCTATTAAATCTTACGGAGCGGCGTTTGTAGTAGAAGATATTGAAACGGGAATAAGGCTTGCCAATTTAATAGCCCCCGAGCATTTGCAGCTTTGCTTGAAAAATCCGTTTGATTATATAGGAAAAATAAAAAATGCAGGAGCCGTATTTATAGGAGAATATACTCCGGAACCTGTAGGAGATTATATTGCAGGACCTAATCATGTTTTGCCTACGGCAGGAGCCGCAAGGTTTTCTTCTGGGCTTTCGGTAGCAAACTTTATTAAAAAAACTAATCTTATAAGCTACAATAGAACCGCATTTAATAAGGAGGCAAAACATATAATAAAACTTGCCTCTACCGAAGGGTTAGACGCTCATATAAATTCTATAAATATAAGAAAAGGATACAAAGTTACAAAGATATAGAGTGACAGAGATACAAAGTTATAAAGATACAAACCTCTTGTAGCTTATTTACAGCGTTTTTTTTCTTATTCGGGTTGACATTTTTATATTTAATACAATTATATTTAAAATATCAAAATATTGATTAAACTATTATAAAAATTTCTTGATTAGAGTATAAACAGAGGAAATATCTATTATTAAAAAAATTTAATCACAAAAAACAATGATGAAATTTCGTTAGATAACAAAATATTTTATTTGTTTGCAAGGCTTGCGAAAATTTTAACCGCATGAGCGCTAAAGTATTTCGAGAATTAAAATTTAAGCATAACGCTTTAAAGCGGGCAAAATAAGAAGTTAGACAGCGAAATTCAAACGAAAAAAAAAACAATAATTCGGAGGAAAATAATGAGCGCCGTAGAAAAACATGAGTTTAAAACCGAAATCCGTCAGCTTCTTAATTTAATTATAAATTCTTTATATTCCAATAAAGAAATATTTTTAAGAGAATTAATCTCAAACGCATCGGATTCTATAGATAAACTTAAATTCAAAGCCCAAACAGATGCAGATATAATAGAAGCCGATACGGAGTTTAAAATAAAGATAAAAGCGGACTTGTTGAATAATACTCTTGAAATAACAGATAACGGAATAGGTATGACTTATGACGAAGTTATGGACAATATCGGAACCATAGCAAAAAGCGGAACCATAGAATTTTTAAATTCTTTGGAACAAACAAATAATAAAGAGCCTATTTCAACCGAGATGATCGGACAATTCGGAGTTGGGTTTTACAGCGCATTTATAGTTTCGGAAAAAATAATCTTAACTACAAAAGCCGCAAAAGCTCAAAAAGGGGTTAAATGGAAATCTTCGGGAGACGGCTCATATACAATAGAAGAGACTGAAAAAGCCGAAAAAGGAACATCTATTATTCTTCACTTGAAAAAAACAGAAAAAGAGGGAAAAAATTTTACAGACGAATGGACAATAAGAAACATTGTAAAAAAGCATTCGGATTTTATAAGATACCCCATAGTAATGGATGTTGAAAAAGAAGAACCTGTAAAAAATCCCATATTGGATAAAGACGGAAAACCTATTGAAGGGCAAACCGAAAAGATAATTAAAGAAGAAACGTTAAATTCTATGAAGGCTATATGGGTTAGAAGCAAACAGGATATAACCGAAGAAGAATATACCGAGTTTTATAAGCATATAGCTCACGATTGGAATCCTCCTTTGGCAAAACTTCATTTTAAATTGGAAGGCACAACCGAATACGACGCTCTTTTATATATCCCCTCAAAAGCCTCCGAAGATCTTTTTAGACCGGATAATAAACACGGAGTTCAACTTTATTCCAGACGCGTCTTTATAATGGACGGCTGCGAAAAGCTTATGCCGTCATATTTCAGATTTATGAAAGGGGTGGTTGATGCCGCAGATCTTAATCTTAATGTTAGCAGAGAAATTTTGCAGCACGACTTTCTTATAAAAAATATAAAAAGAAATCTTGTTAAAAAAATATTCGAGCTTTTATCTTCTTTGGAAGAAGAAAAATTTATAAGTTTTTACAAAGAATTCAAAAATGTTCTTAAAGAAGGAATTTATACGGATTGGGAAAACAAGGATAAAATAGCCGATTTAATAAGATACAAAACCACAAAATCCGCGGATAAATTTATAAGCTTAAAAGAATATGTGGCAAATATGAATCCGGATCAAAAAGATATTTATTATATTACCGGCGCAAACCTATCAATGCTGATAAATAGCCCTCATATAGAAAAACTTAAAGATAAAGATTACGAAGTGTTGCTTATGACCGATCCTATAGACGAATGGGTTATTCAGACTTTAACAAAATATGAAAGCAAGCCTCTTACAAGCGCGGAAAAAGGGGATATTGATATAGAAAATAAAGAAAAAGAAGAAGAAGAAAACGATAAAGTAAAAGATTACTCCGAACTTTTTCAATATATAAAAGAGCAGCTTGCAGATAAAATAAAAAATGTAAAAGCCTCGGTAAAATTAAAAGATTCTATATCTTGTCTTTCCGGCGAAACTTATGATATGAGCGCATACATGGAAAAAATTATGAATGCTTCGAAACAAACAAACGAGACTTCCAAAAGAGTGTTGGAACTTAATATAAATCATCCGGCTCTTGAAAAAATAAATAACGTATATAAAAATAATAAAGAATCGGAAGATATTAAAAAACTTATAAAGGTTCTTTATGATTTGGCAATAGTCAGCGAAGGAGGAAAAATTGACAATCCTTCCGAATTTAATAAGACAATAGGAAAATTAGTGGATTATTCCTTACAGCCCGTATAACTACAATAATTATAAAGGATGACTTTATATGGCAATAGACGTAAAGATAATTCAAACTTTTAAACTGTTTGAAGAATTAAATGACAAAGAATTGGAACAGCTCGCTTCAATTATGGATATTATAACCGTTAAAGAAGGCGAAGCCATAGTAAACAAAGGAGAAACCGCCCATACCTTATATTTTATACTGAAGGGAAGTTTTATGATCCACTTTAGCAGCGGAAAAGCTTTTACCCTTAATACAAAAGAGGATATAATAGGATGGTCAACTTTAGTAACCCCTTTTAACTATACCGGAAACGTAACGGCTTTAACTGCCGGCAAACTGATCGCCGCGCAAGGCAAAAATTTATCAATGCTTATTCAAAGCAACTCGGAACTAAGCGGTAAAATAATGAAAAAAATCAATTCCGTGTTGTCCGAAAGAATGAACTACGTTAAAAAATTTAGTAAAATCAAATAGATTACGGAGGTATAAAATGTGTGAAGCAAATGCTTATATAATAGAAAACAACGAACAAAAAATGGTTTTGGAATCTGTCGATACGCTGGAACCCTTTGAAAACGGAGTAAAGCTTACCAGTATATTCGGAGAACAAAAATTTTTAGACGCTTATGTTCATTCTTTGTCTCTTGTAGAGCATAAAATCTTTTTAAAAAACATAAAAGATGTCTGAAACTAATTTCTAATAACCGTAGAGACGTTGCATGCAACGTCTCTACTCTGTTAACTTTGTATCTCAAAATGAGATTAACAAAATAATAATAATATAGAAAACGTATATAAATAAACCCGAAGCAATATATTTAACGCTTTGTATTTATGTAACTTTAATAATGAAAGTAACAATAGCTCAAACAGCCGGTTTTTGTATGGGTGTGAGCAGAGCGGTTAATATGGCTCTTACGGCATCTATGCAGGGGGGGGAAAAACCGATTTATACTTACGGACCTCTTATCCATAATCCTCAGGCGCTTCAATTTTTAAACGAAAAAGGAATATCCATATTAAAAAATATTCCTAAAACCGGAGCCGGCACAATTATAATAAGAGCTCACGGGGTTCCTCCTTCCGATAAAAAAAAAATAGAAAAAGCGGGCTTTAATCTGATAGACGCCACCTGCCCTCGCGTAGTAAGAGTGCAGACAATTATAGCAAAGTATCGTAAGCTCGGATATACTTCGATAATATTCGGAGACAAAGAACACCCTGAAGTAAAAGGGCTTATAGGCTGCGCGGGAAACAAAGTTCGGGTGGTAAACCGATTATCCGAGTTTGACAACCTGCCGATTTTTAAAAAAGCGGTAATCGTAGCCCAAACTACTCAGAATTTGTATCAGTTTAAACAGGCGGTTAAAACAGCGAAAACCGGATTTCCTCATTATAAAATATTTAATACTATATGCGATTCTACAAGAAAGCGTCAGGAAGAGATTAAAAAACTGGCGGATTCGGTTGACGCCGCTATTGTTATAGGATCTTATAACAGCGGCAATACCTGCAGACTTGCGGAGATAGCCTCGCAAACAGGCAAACCCTCTTTTCATATAGAAACAGAAACCGATATTGATTTTTCTCTTATTGCGCGGTTTAAACTTGTAGGGGTTACGGCTGGCGCCTCAACGCCGGATTGGGTTATAAAAAACGTATGTGAAGCCATAGAAAAAAATTATGAATAACCAAACAATAGAAATCCCCATAGAAGATGTTTTGGATCTTCATAATTTCAACCCCAAAGATATATCTTCGCTTCTTGAAAACTACATTTTGGAATGTATAAAAAAAAATATATCTTCAATAAGAATTATCCATGGAAAAGGAAAAGGGATATTAAAAAAAAGAACCCTTGCTTTTTTAGATAAAAGTCCAATGGTTTTATCATACTCCCCCGCGCCTGGAGAAGCCGGAGGCTGGGGAGCTACAATAGCCGAGTTAAATAATTAAGGGATTTCTCGCCTCGCTCTACAAAACAGAAAAATTTTTTTGTCCTGTCTTGTCAACGAACGAAGCGAGAAGAAATTTCTTAATTAAATTATAAACAGGGAAACTATTATACGGCTTTTATAGCCTCAACAAGTTTATCCGTATAATCCGCAAGCTCTGTTTGGCTCCAGCCCAGTTTTATTTGAATTGATATTGTTCTTTTCATAATATTATCCGAGACTTTAAGATTAATTGAGGAATAATCCGGATATTTATCGGGATGAGCCGTTAATTTGTTTGGCGCTTTTAAACTTTTTAAATGCTTCCATTGCTTTATATAATGCCAGTTATTTACATACCAGTAAAAATATCCTCCTATGCCCGATTTGTTAAGATTATCTACAATCTTAAGAGCGGAGGCTTCATCCTGCGCAAAAAAGGATAAAAATGTTGCGGAGTCTCCTTTTTCATCCGGTATTTGCCTAAAGGTTATGTTGTTTATATTTGATAAAGCATTTTTTATATAACCTTTATTTTCTTTTTGTTTTTTTAAAATAAAATCCAGTTTTTTTAACTGGGCTAATCCTACAGCCGCATTTAACTCGTTTATTCTGTAATTTGTTCCCAAATACAGCGCATTTTCTTTGCCTCTGTCGTCTCCTATATGATCATGTCCGTGATCCGCATAAGCTTCCGCGGCAAGATATATTTCTTCATCATTTGTTATTATTGCTCCGCCTTCTCCGCAGGTAATGGTTTTAACGGGGTCAAATGAAAAAACTCCCGCCTTGCCGAAAGTTCCTATTGCTTTTCCGTTAAATCTCGCCCCGATAGACTGGCATGCATCCTCTATTAAAATTAGGTTCTCTTTATCGCAAAATTCTTTTATTTTATCTATCTGCGCCATAGAACCGCACATATGAACAGGAATTACCGCTTTTGTTTTATCTGTTACGACTTTATATAAAGAATCCGAATCAAGACATAAGGTTTCGTCTATATCGGCAAATATGGGAACTGCTCCTACGGATAAAACCGCCTCTATGGTCGCGATAAATGTAAAAGGCGGAACTATTACCTGATCGCCCGCTCCTATGCCGGATGCCGCCAATGCTGTAATAAGAGCGGCTGTTCCGCTTGAGCAAAGATGAGCGTATTTAACATCCGATAAATCGCAAAGGCAGGCTTCAAAGCTTCTCGCTTTCCATACTCCTTTTCTTTGCGCGTCAAAGCCGTATCTGAATAAAACTCCGGTATCAATAACATCGTTTATCTCCTGTTTTTCTTCTTCTCCGAAAATTTCAAATCCGGGCATATTTTTTCTCCTTGTTTAATATGGTTGATTATGAACCCTAATAATTATATGCTTTTTTTTAATAATTCGATACTTTTCTTTCTTAATCCGGCTTTAGTTGCAATAATTTTCTTTATCTCTTTTGATATTTTTTCAATTTCGCTTTTGTCTTTATGAATGGGCAGATAGATTTCCATAATTCTGTTGCCTAATGTAGATAAGGTAGCCTGAACAAAAGTTTTTACCTCAATTTGTTGTTGAACAAAACGAAAATTTAATAGATAAAACAGATAATAAGGGTTTATTGTTTCATTTTTAATAACTCTGATTTTTCTTATATGACTTTGGATTATACTTTTAATATCTAAATTTGTTACCATGCCGGAACGCCCTATTAAAAAAGTTCCGTCATTTACAAATAGGATATCGTTTTGTTTTATATCCTGTTGTGGTTTATATTTTTTATAAATAGCTTCCGAAACGGATTTAACGGTATCCATTTTTATTTCCCAATTTACAATATCGGTTGTTCTAATAAATGGTATTTCTCCCGTGCCATAATATTGAGAGCCTATTTCATTTCCTCTTTTAATGTGCAATGTTTCGTTTTTAACCAAATCGCCGAAAGCGGTTAACGTATATTTATCGGCTTTTTTGATTTTGCTTATTTTGTCTTTTATTTCCGGGTTATAACTTTCGGGAATATAAATATTTTCCTTAATTTCATCAATAGACACAATAAATCCCAAATGATTTTCTTCTTTTAATTTTCCGTTCAAATATAGGTTAAATGAGTTTGCAATATCAAAAGTTTCGTCATCTAATATTTTATTTCCTATTTTATCGCATAGATACTGACCGCTGCTATTCATTTCATAAGTTGCTTTGCCGTTTTTGTTATGCCCTACCGATTTTGCAATTGCAAAAAAAATATTTTTACGATTTTGTTTTATTTTTTCTAAAAAAACTACGCTTGTTTTAGTATGGGTGCTTGGCTGAAAGGTTTCTTGAGATAAACTCACAATGCCGATTATGGAAGCATATTTTTTTATGTATTCCCATATATATCTATCGGACGGGTTTCCGAAAATTCCTTCGGGTAATACGATGCCGGCTCTTCCGCCTTCTTTAAGAAACTGTATTATTCGTTCGATAAACAGAATTTGCGGCGGCTGCTTATTTCTTAGTTTATCGGTTGTCGTCCATGATTGGTTTTTATTATTCCAATAATGTCCTAATTCATATTGGCTTAATAATGTAGTTCCGATAACCGGAATTTTTGCGCCGAACGGCGGATTGGTTAAGATTAAATCAAAAGCGCCGAGTTGAATTAAGTCGGATGTTTGTTTATTCCATTTTTCAGGTCGTTCCAAACTGTTTTCACAAAATATATGACATTCGCTTTCTCCCAGAATAGTTAAATAGATTTTTGCTAATTTTGATAAGAATAAATCTTTATCTATACCCGCAATGTAATGATGGTTTTTATCTGTTAATAAAAGATGCCTTAAAATATGCGCTAAAAAACCGCCGCTTCCGCAAGCCGGATCTAATATTTTTTCTCCTGCTTTAGGCTGCATTATATTAATCATCATATTAACGATGTTACGAGGCGTAAAAAATTGCCCTTCCCCGCCTCTAAAAGATCGTCCGATAAGCTCTTCAAAAGCGTCTGCAATTATATCTCTATCCGCTCCGAGCAGGTAATAGTTTTCCATTGTTTTTACGATAAAAGATAAATCATTAGCAGATATTTCTATATCTTCGTCTTGCTGAAATATATCGCCGTATTTTGATTTTACTTTTTCAAATAACTTTTTTATTCGTTTTAAAAAAGTATTTTTATCTTCATTCGGTCTATTGGCAAATTCAACTAATTCTTCGGGTTGTTTCGATTTTTCATCATAAATTTTGCAGCATAGTAATCTCATTATATTTTGGGCAATTTTTTCATCTCTGGTAATGCCGGTAACGTTGCCTGCAAAGTAATCTCTTATTTCTCCGAAGATAACTTTCAGATTATTTATCGGAAGAAGCTCTTTTTTATAGATAAGTTTTTTCGGTTTAGCCATCTCTGCGGTTACGAATAAATCAAAAACGCGCGTAGTTTTCATTTTTTATGCGCCTTTACAATATGTTTCATAAAATCTAACGTCTCTGCCAACGAATGATCTGTCATTGCTATATTACGCCATCGGAATCCATAACGAACGTT
The DNA here is from genome assembly GCA_019306065.1 of Deltaproteobacteria bacterium. GTDB lineage: Bacteria > Desulfobacterota > Desulfobacteria > Desulfobacterales > JAFDMD01 > JAFDMD01. Next base: position 2,670 of record JAFDMF010000033.1, on the reverse strand, counting down.
TTCGGCATTATGTCTAATCTCTTTTTCAGTCAGCGGATTAATATGCATTATTTGAATACTTGCATCATCGCCTTCATTTTTTTTTGAACCGCGCCAATTAGGCTGCCATGTTTCGGCTCTTTTTTCTTTACGAAATTGATTAAGGTTTCCGGCTATTGATATTTTGGAAATGGGACAATCAGTTATTTCTTCTTTGCTATTCGGAAATTTTTTTGTAGGAAGTTGTATTGAATTATCAATATGTTGATTCTTCAAAATTTTGACTATGGCATTATACGTTTTACTAAAGTCAGCCTTATAAAGTTCCACTGCTAAGGCAAGTCCTAATACTGCATAAGTTTCAACGCTGTCCTGCCAATTGCATGCTTCCAATGCAGGTATTACGCAGGAGTTTTGCGTCCATTGTGTGTCATTCCAATTTTTTAAAGTATTTATATGAGGCTGCCAATGTTTACTAATTGCGGCGTATCTTTCGGGCAGTTCATGCGTTTTATCCGAAGGATATGCCGCCTCACGCCCGTCTTTCTCTTTTATAATAAAAATAATAGTATCGTCTTCAATTTCGATTCTTTCAATTTCTTTCGCAAAACTCGGTTTTTCAGCGGAAACAACAAGCGGATGCCATCTCAAATTTCTATTTGAAAACGGAGCTTTTCCCCCTCTTCCCCTTGTGCAAACTGCATCTCTTTGTAGTTTTCCGCCTCCGAGCCCCAAGCCTCCGTCTCTGGTTTTACTGATTTTACCGAATCTTTTTTATATTGCATTTTATCATTATCAATTAAAATACAATTTTCCAATTCTTTAGAGATTGTTTCGCATAATTCTATAACTTTTGTATCCAAATCGGTTAAAAAACTCGCGCTGATAGTTCTTCCCGAAGCCATATTTTTCTCCTTATTTAACTATTAGATAACCTGCAAAATTATCTTTCATGATTCCCATATTATATAGTATTCTTTGAGTTTTTTCACTTTTTTAATTTTTTAATATTCTGAAAGTTGACGAAATCATGAGCATAAAGCTTAATATAATAAGAAGGATAGGAACCCAAATATATTGTGCGTAAGGCTGATATTGGCTGCATACGGATATTCCGGGCAAAGAAAATATTATTACAAATGCGGCAAATATTAACATAGTATAATCTGTTTTTATTTTGTAACTGCCGGAGATTATCTCTTTTTTATAAAAAGATATTTTTTTGTTTTTCATAACTTTTTATTTTCTTTTTCTCTTTTATTTACCAAACAAACCTGCGTCAAGCATCAAATTGTATATATAAAAAAACCCTTGCATAATAAGCAAAATAAAAAATTATGCAAGGGCGTTAAAATGCGGAAAACCAAAAACTACTCTATACTAGAAAGATACGTTTCGTAAAATTTAACCACTTCAAACTGTTCAAACAAATCGTCAAAATAAGAAATATCGGCAGATTCAATAATAGCTTTATCAGAATCAAGCGGCAACGAGATTAATATATCGGAACCGCCAATCAGGTCAATATCTCCCATACAATCAAAAACCCCGAAATATACAGGGAGCAAATTCCACATATTTTTTTTATCTATCTTAACGCCGGTTTTAAATAATATTTTTATTCCTTCCGTTTGGTTTATGGCAGCTGCTTCCGTTAATTTGATTAATATCTTTTTTACGCCGTTATTAATTGAATATTCAATTATGTTTTTAAAAAGATTGCTCATTATAAAATAGGAGGTTTTTATTTGATAATCGGCATTATCAAACTCCGAAGTTATCTTAACATTGTCGCTATTTTTAACCTCTAAAACGCTCTCTTTTATAATATCGTTTAACCGATAGGTTTTATAATCATAATCTTTGGTTACTGCCGTTTTATTAATATGTTCAATAAGCTCAAAAATATTTTTATTTCTCTGCTTTGCCTTATTTATTATCTTTTTTTTAGAGCTAATATCAGCTATATTGTCCGAAAAAACTTCCGCAGGTATTGCCGCGACGGTTAGAAATTTTTTCAATGCCTCTTTAGAGTATTTAACGCATCCGGAAAGACTGGCGGCTATTACGGTTAAATTTCTAAGCCTGTCTGTAAAAATCAACCGATTTAATATTCTGGTTTTCTCTTTTAATAAAAAATCTTTCTCTCTTTGTAAAATAAACATCTCATAACCTCGTAAAAGAACCTGATAAAAAACTTCCTTTTTAGGCGGTTTTGATATGTATTGATAAAGAATGCCGGAATTAACCGCTTCTATGGCAAGATTTTGGGTAGAATAAGCTGTAATTAATATTTTAATTATATCGGAATAACCTTTATGGATCTTTTTTAAAAAATCCAACCCTTCAATCTTGCTTTCCATTTTTTGATCCGAAACTATTATGGCAATCTCTTCGGATCTGTTTTTAATTATCTCTTCCGCTTCTTCCGGACCTGTCGCGGTTAATATATTAAAACTATCCGAAAAATTTTTTATAAAAGTTTCAATAACAGATTCCTCATCGTCAACTACCAATATTTTAAATTTTTTGGTTTCCAACATTTTTTTCTCCTTTATAATTTAAGATATAAAAAATCGTTTTCTTTATTTCTTTGACCCTTTGTTACTCCTTTATACAGGACAAATTAAAAATAAATTCCGTCCATTCCCCTTTTTTACTTTCAACGTTTAATCTTCCTCCATGATTTTC
>JAFDMF010000017.1 GCA_019306065.1 Deltaproteobacteria bacterium | reverse complement strand
AGTTTGCATTTGCATAATAACCGTTCATAACTATTTTTCCTTACCGTATTTTAGATATATAAAAGTCCTTTAGAGGCAATCCCTATTGCATAATAAAACTAAGTTATCAATATTTTTATTTTTCATCTTTCCTCCCGAGTTTTTTCATTTTTTCTTTTGCTGACCCCAAATATTTTTTTACGGTTTTTTAAGTTTTTTAAATAATTCCACCATAAATACAATCCATCGTTTTTGCCTCTTTTATGCAACTTAAATTCGGAAATATAATAATAAGAATAAATATATTGACAATAGCAAAGGCTAATGATACTATGCCATAGTATTTGTATAAAAAATTTTATCTATCTGATTTTTAAAATAAATTAAGCAAAAAATATACAAACGTAAATTTCATATTTCTTTTGGAAGGGGGGTGCTGAAAAAGTTTAAAATTTAACAAATCGGACTGTGGTCTAATATTTTAAAAAATAAATTTTTAGGAGGTATAATAAATGCCAAGTTATGTAATTGCCGAAAAATGCGATGGCTGCAAAGGCGGCGATAAAACTGCCTGTATGTATATTTGTCCTAACGACCTTATGGTTTTGGACCCTAATGCTATGAAAGCCTATAATCAAGAACCTGATCAGTGCTGGGAATGTTTTTCCTGCGTAAAAATCTGCCCGACCCAAGCAATCGAAGTAAGAGGATATTCGGACTTCGTTCCTCTCGGAAGCAGCGTTATGCCTATGATGGGTACCGAAGATATTATGTGGACATGTAAGTTCAGAAACGGGCTTATAAAAAGATTTAAGTTCCCCATCAGAACAACTCCCGAAGGACAGGCTAATGCGTATGCAGACTTGAAAGGCAAAGACCTTGACAGCGGTCTTCTTTCTACCGAAGAGACGGACGGTTATCAAATACCAAAACCTCAGGCTACTGTATAGTTTCATAAAATTTAATTAAAAAGTTATATAATTAAGGAGGATATAATATGGCATTACCTAATAAATCTTTGGGTGAGCTTAAAGCTGTAAGAGATCCGGAAGTCGAAGAACGCGAAGTCGATATCTTGATAGTAGGCGGCGGTATGGCTGCATGCGGAACAGCATTTGAAGTAAAAAAATGGTGCGGAGATGCTAAAGTTTTACTTTGCGACAAAGCCGCAATGGAAAGAAGCGGCGCGGTAGCTCAGGGACTTTCCGCTATTAATACTTATATCGGCGAAAATACTATCGACGATTACGTAAGAATGGTAAGAAACGACCTTATGGGTCTTGTACGCGAAGACCTTATATTTGACCTCGGCTGTCATATTGACGATTCGGTTCATCTTTTTGAAGAATGGGGACTTCCCGTATGGAAAAAAAGTGAAGAGGGAAAAAACCTTGACGGTAAAAAGGGTTTGAAAGTAGGAGCCCTTAAATCCGGCGCAAAACCTGTTCGCACAGGAAAATGGCAGATAATGATCAATGGCGAGTCTTATAAAAGAATCGTTGCCGAAGCCGCTAAACTTGCTTTGGGAGAAGACAATATCATCGAGCGTTGCTTTATAGTGGAACTTCTTCTTGACGCTAACGAAAAAAACAGAATCGCAGGCGCCGTAGGCTTCTCGGTTCGTGAAAATAAAATTTATATAATTAAATGTAAAACCGCTATGGTAGCATGCGGCGGCGCTGTAAATATTTATCAGCCCAGAAGCGTAGGCGAAGGTAAAGGACGCGCTTGGTATCCCGTATGGAATGCGGGATCTACATATACCATGTGTATGAAAGTAGGAGCGGAGCTTTCCATGATGGAAAACAGATTCACCCCGGCTCGTTTTAAAGATGGTTATGGTCCCGTAGGCGCATGGTTCCTTTTATTTAAAGCAAAAGCATTAAATGGCTTAGGCGAAAATTTTGCGGCAAGCGATGCTGCTAAAAAAGAGCTTGAAAACTTTGCTCCTTACGGAACTGCCGCAATTACTCCTACCTGTTTAAGAAACCACCTTATGCTGTTTGAGATGAAAGAAGGACGCGGACCCATTATGATGGATACCGTAACCGCGCTTGCAGACATTGGAAAAACAATGGATAAAAAAGAGATCAAACATCTCGAATCAGAAGCTTGGGAAGACTTCCTTGATATGACATGCGGACAGGCTAATCTATGGTGCGCCACCAATACCGAGCCGGAAAAGAAAAATTCAGAAATTATGCCTACAGAACCTTATTTACTCGGTTCTCATTCCGGCTGCTGCGGATTATGGGTATCCGGCCCCGATTACGAATGGATTCCGGATGCATACAAAATCAAATATAACGAAAAAGTATATAACCGTATGACTACGGTAAACGGCCTCTTTACTGCCGGCGACGGCGTAGGCTGCTCCGGTCATAAATTCTCTTCCGGTTCTCATGCGGAAGGACGTATTACCGCAAAAGAGATGAGCAGATTTATCCGCGACAATGCAGGCTTTACTCCTACTTTAAAACAGTCCGCACAGGAACTTGTTGACTTGGTATATAAACCTGTCAGAACATTCCTTGATAATTACGAATATACAACCGATATAGATATCAACCCCAACTATTTAAAACCGGACGGAATGGCTCTTCGTTTGATGAAGGCTACCAACGAATACGGCGGCGGAACTGCTACCTTCTATCAAACAAGCAGCAAATCCCTTGAAATAGTTATGGATTTATTGAATGTCATGCGCGAAGACTGCAAAAAACTAGCAGCCGGCGATCTGCATGAACTTATGAGATGCTGGGAAATCTATCATCGTATCTGGACAGTTGAAGCGCATCTGCGTCATATACAGTTCAGAAAAGAGACCCGTTATCCCGGTTTCTACTATCAAGCGAATTATCCCGGACAAGACGATGCAAACTGGTTCTGTTTTGTAAATTCAAAATATGATCCTGCAGCTGGAAAATGGGATATATTTAAGAAAGATTACATTAAAATTATTCCTTAATCTTATAATATAAATTATTAAAAGGATAATTTCAAAACTAAAATGCCTCCAGATACTTTATAAAGCGTCTGGAGGCATTTTTAATGAGTAAAGGCTTATAACAGTTCTATTTATCCATCCGTTTTTACAATTAGATAAGTTTAATAGATGCGAAACGATACAAGCAAACATAACATAGAAATTTTGTATGAGATGGGCTATAGTCGGATTGGAAATACTCAAGTTTTCAAAAAAACGATCTCTATATTTTATCGTCCGGAATTGCAAAAAATAAACAAAAATATTATTGGTTTGACGCGAGCAGGAAAAATTTAGAGCGTATGAATATGGATCAAGAACTAATGTATGGGGGATACTTTTTAATATAAATTCTTCTAATGATAATAGAGTTGATCTTATAAGCAAAGAAGACAGAAGTGAAAAAGTTAGCGTTGAGTTACTTAATAAAACAGATGTAATCCAAAAATATGACGATCTTAGGCGATAGGGCATAATTGGCGGCTTTTTAATGTATTAAAAAAGCCGCCAATTATGAATTATCACCCAAAAAGGAGGTTTTGATATTATGAGTATAGAAAAATCAGGGGGTTTTGACGGCAGCATAATGGTTGTCGGAGGCGGAATCAGCGGATTAACAACCGCTCTTGAAGCTGCCGAAGTAGGATATGAAGTGTTTTTAATAGAAAAAACTCCTTCATTAGGCGGAAGAGTGGCTCAGTTAAATCAGTATTTCCCCAAATTATGTCCCCCAAGCTGCGGTTTGGAAATAAATTTCAGACGCATAAAAGATAATCCCAAAGTAAAAGTATTGACAATGACGGAAGTTGATAAAGTAGAGGGAGAGCCCGGAGCTTATAATGTAACCCTTAAAATAGCTCCGAGATATGTAAACGAAAACTGCACCTGCTGCGGCGAGTGTGCAAAAGTTTGCAGCATCGAAACCGATAATGAATTTAATTTTTCTATGAATAAAAGAAAAGCGGCGTATCTGCCATTTGAAATGGCGTTTCCCGCACGTTACGTTATGTCGCCGGAATTAAAAAAAACCGAAGATGCTGAAAAATGTAAAGAAGCATGCAAATACGATGCCATTGATTTTGACATGGAAGAAAAAAAGGTTGAAGTTAATGTAGGTTCAATAGTTTGGGCTACAGGCTGGCAGCCTTATGACGCTTCCAAAATAGACAACCTCGGTTTTGGCAAATACGACAACATTATAACCAACATGATGATGGAAAGACTTGCCGCTCCCAATGGTCCTACAAAAGGTAAAATAGTCCGCCCGTCCGATAATAACCAGCCTCAATCAATTGCTTTTGTTCAATGCGCCGGTTCAAGAGATGAAAACCATCTTCCATACTGTTCATATATCTGCTGCATGGCATCTTTAAAACAGACAACCTATATAAGAGAACAGTATCCCGATGCGGATATTTATGTATTTTATATAGACGTAAGAGCGCCGGGCAACAAGTATGAAAAATTTTATAAAAAAATCAAAGAAGATGAAAAAATTTATTTAATAAAAGGAAAAGTTGCCGAAGTTATTGAAGATTCCGATAGTAAAAACATTACCGTAGTAGCCGAAAACACTCTGACCGGCGAAAAAATAAAACAGACCGTAGAAATGGTAGTCCTTGCTACGGGTATGCAGCCTACCGCTTCTCAATTTAAAATTCCGGCAGATTTACAAGTTAATTCCGACGGTTTCTTTATAAACAACTTTGAAAAAGGCGGAATGTTTGCGGCGGGATGCGCCAACAAGCCATTAGATGTAGTATCGTCAAATCAAAATGCTACAGGCATGGCATTAAAAGCAATTCAAACTTTGGTAAAAAGTTAGGAGGAGGTTATCCATGGATAAAAAATATAGCGTTTATATATGTACAGGCTGCGGAATAGGCGATAATCTTGATATAAAACAATTATGCGAAGTTCCAGAAGAGGAAGGGATGACAGTGAAAACGCATCCTTTTCTTTGTTCCAAAAAGGGAGTTTCGCTTATAAAAGAGGATATTGCCAACGGAACCAATGCGATAAGCATAGCAGGTTGTTCAAGACGCGTTAATTATGATGTTTTTCAATTTGAAAATTGTATTGTTGACAGAGTTCCTTTAAGAGAGCAGGTAGTATGGATAATGTCTCGCGACAAATATCCTATGCCGACCGACGAACAGAAAGATGACGACGAATTTATAGATCCTCCTCAATTTGCGGCTGCGGATTATCTTAAAATGAGCATAATAAAACTTCAGAAAATAACTATTCCAGAGCCTTATAAAACCGATACTTTTTCCAAAAAAATACTTGTTATAGGCGGCGGTATAACAGGAATTTCCACCGCATTAGACGCCGCCAAAGCCGGTTATAAGGTTACCATAGTAGAAAAACAAGATACGTTAGGCGGATATGCGGCTTGTTTGAGAAAACAGATACCATATCAAGATCCTTATGAAGACCTCTGTCCGCCTATTATAGCGGATAAAATAAAAGAGGCGGAAGCCAACGGCAGCATAGAAATAAAAACAGGAACCGTAATAGCAAGAATTGCAGGGCAGCCGGGCGAATTTACGGTTACATTTAAAAAACCGGATGAAAAAATAGAATTTGACGTTCCCTATCCGCTGCCGGACGAAATGAAAGTTGACGAAAACGGAAAAGAATATGACGTTGATAAACTTGCGGAAATATATGCGGAATACAATAAAGGCAAAAAAGACATTTTAACATTAGACCCTAACGGAGAACTATTCGGAGCCGTAGTGCTTGCCGCAGGATGGAGACCTGCAAAACTTGAAGGCGAAAAATATAATCATTTGGGAGTAGGCTCAAGCTCTGACGTTATTACAAACGTTCAATTTGAAAAAATCGCTTCAAAAGGCAAAATAGTTCGTCCTTCGGATGGAAAAGAAGCAAAATCCGTAGTATTCATTCAATCTCCGGAACAAGAAGATGACGCCGATTTTGAATATGCAGGAGCAATAACCAGCTTAGTGGCGTTAAAACAGGCAAAATATCTAAGAGAAGATTACGGCGACGGAAAAGCTTACATCTTCTATCAACACATGAGAACGCCGGGGCTTTCCGAAAACTTCTATAAAAACATCCAAAATGACGTCGGAATATTTTTGACCAAAGGAAAAATTTCAAGCGTAACCGCAAACGGAAACGGATTAATAGTTGAAGCCGATAATACCCTTCTCGGAGAAAAAATTAAAGTTAAAGCGGATATGGTAGTGCTTGGAGCAGGTATGGTTCCAGCTACTTATGACGAGCCTGTTGTAAACCTTGCATACAGACAAGGACCCAAATTCAGAGATAATGAAATATTCGACGAGTATGCGGATTCCAACTTTATATGCTTTCCTTATGAAACACAGCGAACCGGCATATATGCAGCCGGCGGCGTCCGAAGAAGCATGAACATTGAAGAATCAATGGAAGATGCTGCCGGAGCAGCTTTAAAAGCAATACAATGTATAGAATCGGTAAACAGAGGAACATCGGTTCATCCCAGATCGGGCGATATGACCTTCCCAGATTTCTTCTTCCAAAGATGTACCCAGTGCAAAAGATGTACCGAAGAATGTCCCTTTGGCGCTCTTGACGATGATGAAAAAGGAACGCCCAGACCCAATCCTGCAAGATGCAGACGCTGCGGAACATGCATGGGAGCATGTCCCGAACGTATTATAGGTTTTGCGGATTACAGTATAGACAGCATCGGCTCTATGGTAAAATCAATCACAGTTCCTTCCCCTGATGATTATGACGAGCCGCCTCTTAGAATACTCGGTTTGGTATGCGAAAACGACGCTATACCCGCTCTTGATATTGCCGCTCTTAACAAACTTAATATATCTCCGCTTGTCCGATTTATTCCTGTCCGATGTCTTGGTTCCGTTAATACCATATGGATCAAAGACGCTCTTTCCATAGGAATTGACGGAGTTTTCTTACTCGGGTGCAAGCATGGAGACGATTATCAGTGTCATTTTGTAAAAGGAAGCGAGCTTGCCGGTATAAGAATGAAAAAAATCGGCGAAGCTCTTACAAGTCTGGCGTTAGAGCCGGAAAGAGTTACGCAGTTTGAAATAGCTATAGACGAATATAATAAACTGCCCGATATAATCAATTCATTCGTAGAAGAAATAGAAGAAATAGGAGAGAATCCTTTTAAAGGATTCTAAAAAACGGAGGTTTTAAAATGTCAGATAAATATTTCATAGAACCGGATATTAATTTTATCAACGAGGTTAAAAAACTCGGCGGAGATTCTTTAAAAAAATGCTTTCAATGCGCCACCTGCTCGGTAGCATGTCCGATTGCTCCCGATAATAAACCTTTTCCGAGAAAAGAAATGATTGCCGCTTCATGGGGTTTAAAAGACAGACTTATTTCAAATGCTGATATATGGCTTTGCCATCAATGCGGAGACTGTTCTACTCTGTGCCCCAGAGGAGCAAAACCGGGCGACGTTTTAGGCGCGATCAGATCTTATGCGATCTCCGAATATGCAACCCCCAAATCATTTGCAAAAATGGTAAATGATCCGGGCAAACTTCCTCTGCTGCTTATAATACCTGCTATAATCTTTATAGTTATAGGCATGATAACCGGACAATTCAGTTTTTCGCCTGGCGCAGGCGAAATTGTTCAGGCAAAAATATTTACTCCTTTGCTTGTGCAAATAATCTTTCCGATATTAACCCTTATTGTGATAGCGTCATTCGGCATGGGTTTAAAAAGATTTTTAAACGATATTCATCAAAACGCTATAAACTCCGGCTTAACAGATAAAAGATTAGACATAGGCGGAGTTATATCCGGTCTTTTTAAAATCCTTCCTACGATTTTAAAACATGATAAATTCTCTGAGTGCAGCGAAAATAAAGATAGAATGACGGCTCATCTGCTTGTTTTCTATTCCTTTATAGGACTTTTGATAGTTACCGCCATATTTTTTATTGTCTTGGACTTTTTCCATATACCAGGTCCGTATTCGCAGAGCAATCCGGTTAAATGGCTTGCTAACATAAGCGGCGTTGCTCTTATAATGGGCAGTATAATGATGATAAAAAACAGACTCGGAAAAACAGATCAGACCACAAGTTATAAAGACTGGTATCTTTTATATCTTGTTTTCGGACTCGGATTTACAGGAATGCTAACCGAAATAGCAAGACTTATAGGACTATCCGGAACCTGTTATATTTCGTATTTCATCCATCTTATTTTAGTATTTAATCTTATCGTTTTTTTACCATATTCAAAAATGGCGCATTTTGTTTACAGAACTTTGGCCATGGCGCATGCGGAATATATAAAACGATAAAAAACAAATAAAATAATTTTTTTAAAAAAAAGGAGAAGGCGGACGGCTTCTCCTTTTTTTGTTATGTCTTAATCTCATAATTATCTGAACTATGATTCATATAATTAATATGATTGCCTATGATTAACATAACGGTAATAAACGCTATCGTATAGATACAAAAAGAATTATCACGAAAGGAGATAATCAAAGTTTATTTGCGTAGCGGCTCTTGTTGCCGATAAAACAAACTTGAACATCTCCGAACTTAATATAAACAGAGGGAAATTATGAACAACTACAAATTTTATCTTCTTGAAAAAAAAGCCCCGCTTGCTTGGATATGGCTAAACAGACCCGAAAAGAAAAACTCGCTTAATATACCCGCATGGGAAGAGCTTGAGCCGATATTTAAAGAAATAGATAATGACGACGACATAAAAGTAGTCCTTATTGCCGGCAAAGGAGACTCCTTTTCTACAGGAGTAGATCTGGAAATGGTAAAAAATCTGCCCGAACTTAAACAAGCGGCATCAGGATCTCGTTTAAAGCTTTTTGAAAGAATATGCGGTTTTCAGAATGCCATAACAAGCATAGAAAAATCTAAAAAACCGGTAATAGCGGTTATACACGGCTACTGCATAGGCGCCGGTCTTGATATGGCTACTGCATGCGATTTTCGGCTTTGCAGCAAAGATGCCTTTTTTTCAATAAAAGAGACTGCCATAGGTTTTGTGCCGGATATAGGAGTATTACAGCGCATAAGACACATAACAGGAGCCGGAATTGCAAGAGAACTTGCTTTTACTTCCAAAATCTTTGATGCGGCTTATGCAAAAGAGATATTTTTGGTCAACAGAGTATATGACAACTTTAATCTGCTGATTGAAGGGGCAAAAAAAACAGCCGAAGAAATAGCCGCAAATCCGCCTCTTGCAGTGCGAGCTACAAAGGATGTTATGAATTACTCCAACGGAAAATCAATTGAAGACGGACTAAAATATGTAGCTTCAATATGCTCCAATTTAATACCTTCGGAAGACCTTTACGAGGCAATATCCGCATTCGTCGAAAAAAGAAAACCGGAATTTAAAGGAAGTTAGATGAAATTTCGGCGCATAACAAAATAGCTTGTTCGTTCGTAAGGCAAAAAAATTTTTAACCGCAGGAATACTCAAAGTATTTCTAGGATTAAAAAATTTTTTTAACGCCGCAAACGGGCAAAATAGGAAGTTATGCGCCGAAATTTAACAAAACATATCTTTCAACTCTTCGGTTATAGCGACAGGTTTGCCGGCTTTATCTATTAGAACACAGGTAACATCGGCATCCGCTGTGGTTTTGCCTGTTTCTTTAAGTATTATATTCTGATATACAGTTATACTCTTATTGCCTACCTTTTTAATGGAGGATTCTATTATTATATTTTGGTCTATAGTTGCCGGAATTCTATAATTTATATTTATATTTACCACTATAAAGCTTATACCGTTTTTTTTAAAAAAATCGGAATTTATAACTGTTCCATACGCTTCCCATCTTGCCTCTTCCAGAAATTCAAGGTAGCGGGCATTATTTACATGTCCGTAAAAATCCAAATGGTAGCCTCTTATTTTTATTTCTATATTTTTCTTCATTTTTTCCTCTGTTTATATTTTAATTATAAAATTTCTCGCATAGGTTAATTTTTTTTGCAAGATTATATTGATAATATACTTTTAAAAAATATATAAGGAGTTTTCTTGACATTTTTTGTTTTATTAAATAATTTCATCTTAATAAAAAATTTTATTATTAAAAACCCGTCACTAAACTTAAACGCAAAAAAGGATAATTATATCACGGCGCATAGGCTGCATATAATTAAAATTTAAACGGTTAAATTATTAAATATAAGCGAGCATAATGGCAAATATCATATCTATAACAAGCCTTAAGGGCGGCGTTGGAAAAACTACCACCGCAATAAATCTTGCGGCTTCTTTTGCTGTTCTTGAAAAAAAAACGCTCATTATCGACTGCGATCCTCAAGGAAACGTAAGTTCGGGATTAGGGATTAACAAAGACGCGATTTCAAAAGATATTACCAGCGTTTTTACCGGAGAAATTAACATTCAAGAAGCGGTATATAACACATGTTTGGATTATCTCAAGTGTATTCCCGCAAAATTTAATCTTTATAATATTGAAAAATTTATCGGAAAAAACAGAAGGAATCCGGGGACAATATTGACCGATAAAATAAGAGCGCTTCATACCATTTACGATTATATAATTATAGATACTCCTTGCGCCGTTAATTTTTTAACTACGTCGGCTCTTTGCGCTTCCGGGTGGGCGCTTATTCCCGTAACATATTATCTTTATACCATAGATATATTGGAAGAAACCCTTGCTAATATTAAAAAGATTAAAGACAGTTTTAATCCCTCTTTAAATGTAGCGGGTCTGCTTCTTACCATGTATGATAAAAGAGATTATATATCGGAAGGTTTTTCTGACGACATATTTGCCGATTTTAATAAGCTCATTTTAAAAACGGTTATTAATTACGATTTAAAGCTTCACGAAGCATTAGGATCCAACAAGCCTGTAGCTCTTTACGACATTATGGCAAAGAGCGCGGAAGCTCATTTAAAACTGGCAGACGAGATTGAAAAAATTATAAATAAGAGTAAAAAAAAAAATACTTATAAAGTAATAAAACCATGGGAACGCGGTAATGCAAAAATTGATCGTCTTCCAGCAAAATAATAGCGGAGAAAGCAAGATAGCGGGTATTGAAAAGTACGGCGGAGATATTTTTTCTTTAAAGCGGATAAACATTAACGAAAAACTCCCTGTTTTTATAGAAGATTCGTCAGAGTTTTTACCGGATAAGATCAAAGCGGATATTGTTCTTGATTACTTAAAACATCCCGATCTTTCCTCTGATCTTGCTTTATTATGTATAAAAGAAAAAATTCCGCTTATTGCTTCAAAAAAAAAGGTTAAGGGCAAAAATATTTTCATTCCGCCTACATGCTGCGGTCTTTCCAAAAATAAAATACTCGGAGATTACGGAATCTTTTTTGGAGCGCCGGAATTTAAGGTTTTTATGGATAATAATATTATTAAAGATATTAAAGTATTACGCGGCGCGCCCTGCGGCGCTACATGGGAAGCTGCAAAAAAGGTAAAAGGCTTGGATTATATTGAGGCTTGCAGAGATATAGGCTTAAAAACCCAGTTTTTCTGCACGGCGGACCCGTCTGACTGGGATCCTTTATTCGGTAAAAGTCCGGTTCATTTTGCCGCGAATATCCATTCCGTAGCCCTAATGAAAGCAGTTAAAACGGAGGTAATATAAATATAAGAAAGCTACATGACTAAAATTCAGGCATAAAGATGTCCAAATTTGTTTGCTCCGCTTTTTGCTTATCGCTTTGCTTGACAGGACAGGAATTTTTTTTTTACTTGTCATTCCGACGAACAAAGTGAGGAGAAATCTTATAATCGAAACTATAAACAGATGAAACGTATAAAAAATAATATAACAGCAGTTCCTTTTATTTTTCTTGGCGAAAAAACTCTTAAAATTATAAAAAAATTAGGCAGGGTTGTAATCCTTTTTGCAAAAGGGCTTTTTTTCGGTTTTATTCCGCCTTTTCAGTTTTCAAAAATTATAGATCAAATATATTTTATCGGCGCAAAGTCTATGCTGCTGATCTGCCTTGTCGGCTCATTTACAGGAATGGTATTAGGACTTCAGGGATATTATACTCTGGTTAAATTTGGAGCCGAAGGAATGCTTGGAACAGCCGTAGCTCTTTCTATCATAAGAGAATTAGGACCTGTTTTAACCGCTCTTATGATAACGGGCAGAGCAGGCTCAGCTATGGCTGCAGAACTTGGAATTATGAGAAACTCGGAGCAAATTGACGCTTTAAAAACTATGAATATAGATCCTGTTCGTTTTCTGATAAGTCCTAAAATTATAGCTTCCATTATAAGTTTTCCTTTATTAACCGCAGTTTTTGACGTAATAGGAATTTTAGGCGGATTTATTACAGGTTCGCTGCTATTGGGTATAGATACTGGAACCTATTTTTCCTCCATAGAATTAAATCTTGTTATAAGCGATATTTCCGAAGGATTGATAAAGTCAATAATTTTTGCCTCTCTTGTTACGGCTATATGCTGTTATTACGGATATTATACCCATAAAACAAGAGCCGGTTTTGGAGCCAAAGGGGTGAGTCAATCTACTACCTCTGCCGTAGTAACCTCCTCTGTTTTTATAATGGCGGGAGATTATGTTGTAACCTCCTTTCTTTTATGACGCAAAAAAAATGATTATGAAATGAGATGACAATCTCCGAAAAGTTCGCTGTATAACAAAATATAAAATTGGACGGCGGACTTTAACCAGAGGAAAACCCCATGACTAAATTATAGACACAAAAAAGGATGATTATCAAAAGTTAAACTAAATAATAATGGGATTTCTCGCTTCGCTCGAAATGACAGGATGAAATGGCAGCCTATACAGGATAGGCTGCTTATTTCGACTGGCATGAAAAAATTTAATAGCAATATAAATATATGAATAAAGAGATTATCAGATTTAAAAATGTAGTAAAATCCTTCGGTTCCAATCTTGTGCTTGATAAAATCAGCTTTAGCATGTTTAAAGGCGAACTTACTGCTATAATAGGAAAAAGCGGAATAGGAAAAAGCGTTATTTTAAAGCATATCATCGGGCTTTTGCGTCCTGATTCCGGCGAAATTTTATTTGAAGGAGAACCTCTTTCCTGTATGAGCGAAAAAACAAAGCATCAGTTGAAAAAAAAATGCAGCTATATGTTTCAAGGCAACGCTTTATTTGACTCTATGACTGTTTTTGATAATATAGCGATACCTTTAACAGAGGCTTCAAGATTTCCTCTTTTTGAGATTAAAAAAAAGGTTGAAAATATTATGGAAAAGCTTGATTTGGAAGGTATAGAAAGTAGATACCCTGCCCAGCTTTCAGGAGGTATGCAAAAAAGAGTTGCTTTGGCAAGAGCTCTTATTACCGAACCTGAAATTCTTCTTTTTGACGAGCCTACTACAGGGCTTGATCCTATAAGAAAAAAAGAGGCGCATCGTATGATTTCCGATTATAAGGATAAATTTGGATTTACCGGAGTTGTGGTAAGCCATGAAATCCCGGATATTTTTGAAATTTCTCAGCGTATTGCTATGATAGATAATAAAAAAATTATCTTTGAAGGAACTCCCCAAGAAATTACAGAAAGCGTCCATCCTGTTATAATTGAGTTTCTATCTAAATAGCCGGAGGATATATGAAAAAAAAACGGATTGAATTTATTGTAGGATTATTTGTTATTGCAAGTTTTATCTGTATAGGATATTTAACTATTCGTCTCGGTAAAATGGAACTTTGGGGCGGCGCCTATTATAAAATTTACGGAAAATTCGGATCAGTTTCCGGACTTAAAATAGGAGCGCTTATCGAAATGGCGGGAGTAAGAATAGGACAAGTGGAAACCATAGAATTAGATGACGATACTTATACCGCTTTAGTGGGAATGAAGATTAATAATAAGGTATTGCTAACCGAAGATGTTATAGCTTCCATTAAAACCGCCGGTATTATAGGCGATAAACATATTAAAATCTCCCAAGGGGGAGCCAATATCGAACTTAAAGACGGAGATATGATAACCGAAACAGAATCGGCTTTGGATATTGAAGAGCTTATTAGTAAATATGCTTTCGGAGGATTATAAAATATGAATTTAAAAAAGATATTATATATTATTTTTCCGCTAATTTTATGCTTTAGTCTATCCATTTTTGCGGCGCAGCCTATAGAAAAAACCTCTCAAGAGCCTTTGGAAAAATTAAAAAAGGTTTTTGATAAAGGGTTTGAAATAATAATAATAGCAAGTTCTTCTTTAGACAATAACGAGTCCGTAAGAGATCGTTTATGGGGAATCATCAACGAATTATTCGATTTTAACCGAATATCTATGCTTGCCGCAGGACCAAACTGGAAAAGCTTTACGGAGGATGAAAAAAAAGAATTTATAGAGGTTTTTACCGAATTTCTCGGAAATACATATTTGGATAAAATCCAAGAAGCGTATGCCAACGATAAGATAGAATATTTCAAGCAAGATATTATAAATGAAAAAAAAGCGGTTGTTTCTACCCTTGTATTAAAAAAAAATACTACAATTCCAGTAGATTATGCCATGATCAATGTAAACAAAGCATGGAAGGTTTATGATGTTAAAGTCGAGGGGGTAAGCCTTGTCCAAAATTACAGAAATCAGTTTGCTAACATTCTATTAAACGAGCCCCCGAAAAAATTGATTCAACGTATAAAAAAAAAAAATATTAAATAGTTCTCGTATAAACAAGCCTTCTTTTGTCGGGTTTCCTGTTTTTCCATATTTTACTTGATTGTGGCTTAAGTTATAACTAAAGAAAAAATCTATAAAGCGCTATGAAAACAAAATATAAACTTATAAATACTGCTCTTTTTATATTTTTTATAACATCCCTTTTTATTCCTTCATATTCATATTGTTCCGAACCGAAAAAGGAAAAAGCGGATATATCTTACGAAGAAGGGCTCTTTACCGAAATTAACGAAAATTTTGCAGATACCCCAAAAGTATCCGATCCTTTTATATTAATAAATAAGGCTTTTTTTTATTTTAACGATAAATTCTATTATTACATCTTAAAACCTGCCGCAAAAGGATACGATTATATTATGCCGGATCCTTTTCAGAAAAGCATAGATAACTTTTTTAACAATATATCCGCGCCTATCCGACTTATAAATTGTCTATTACAAGGAAAGTTCCAAAAAGGAGCAGACGAGTTCAGAGGTTTTGTTATAAACAGCTCCGTAGGCTTATTCGGCTTTTTTAATCCTGCAAAAATCGAGGCTTCGGAAGAAGATTTAGGGCAGACCCTTGCAGTCTATGGCGTAGATAACGGCTTTTATCTTGTTCTTCCCTTTTTAGGACCTACCACTGCAAGAGATTCTATCGGCGCCGCCGCAGATTACTTTCTACATCCTTTTTCATACATCGAAGATACCGAAGTTGCATTAGGAATTAGAGGCTTTGAAAGGCTAAACTATACCTCTTTAGATTCGGAAAAATATGAAAGACTCATGAGATCAGCAATAGATCCGTATGAATTAATGAAAGACGGATATTTGCAGATAAGAGCCGAAAAAATCAAAAAATAAAATTTCGGCGGGCAACTTCCTCCTTTGCCCGTTTGCGGCGTTGAAAAAAATTTTTAATCCTCGAAATATTACATATATTCCTGCGGTTAAAAAAAATTTTCGCCTTGCTAACGAACAAACTACTTTGTTATCCGCCGAAATTCAATCATTATGTTTTGCGATTAAATATTTTTAATAATAACTATTAAAAATCCCAAGCGGCAAGTAAAAGCGGAGCAAACAAACGCAAACATCTCCCCCCTTTTATAATCATATTTTTTTGTGCTTAACCTTTGACGTCGCTTTCCTCCGCAGGGTCTATGCCGCCAGTAAGTATTCACGATCTTATTGGTTTATCTCACCCTTTTATAATAATTCTTTTTTGCGATTAAATACAAAAACTATTATCTTGCGCCGAAAATAGCAGTTCCTATGCGAACTATGGTAGAACCGCATCCAATAGCTGCTTCAAAGTCCCCGGTCATACCCATAGACAAATACTTCATACTTACATTTTTAATATCAAGCCTTTCTATATTCTTTGAAAGACTATACAACTCCTTAAAATAAGGAGCGGCTTTTTGAGGATCGTCAAAAAAAGGAGGCATAGTCATAAGCCCGCAAACAGATAAATTATCAAATTCGCTTATCTGTTTTATAATAGATTCGGCTTCGTCCTCTTGAGCGCCGGATTTCGTAACTTCGCCGGATATATTTATCTGAATCAATACATTTTGAACCTTATTAATCTTTACCGCTTCTTTGTTTAAAGCTTTTGCCAGTTTTACCGAATCTACGGAATGAATAAGCTCGAAAAATTTAACCGCATACTTTGCCTTGTTAGACTGAAGACGCCCTATAAAATGCCATTGTATCGGAATATCGGCAAGCGCTTTTATCTTCTTTTCCGCCTCCTGTATATAGTTTTCTCCGAATATATTACAGCCGCAATAAAAAGCCTCTTTTATCCTTTGCGCGTCAATTGTTTTAGATACCGCTACAAGAGTTATATCTTTAGGATCCCTTCCGTATCCTGCCGCCGCATTCTCAATTCTTTCTTTTATATTTTTTATACGTTCTTTCATTTTAAACTAAATACCTTTTACCTATCTCTTATTATTATGTTACAGACACAAAAAAGAATGATTATAACCTTGCTGTTTTGTCTGCCTTTTTATATATGAAACGCTGTGAATTTTTATACCATCTTTATTTAATAAAGTTATTATACCGCCCTTATTGCCAAGTAAAGCCATATTGCCAGATAAAGAAATACTTGCAATATTTCCGAATTCTATTGTTCCGTTTAACATCTCTTTCCTTTTTGAAGCGTCAAGTACAGACCAACCGTCAATATCAACTTTATCTTCATTCGGATTAAAAAGAATAACCTTTTCTTTACCCCTATCCTCTTTTTTCGGCAGAGGGTTTAATACATTGTTTTTTAACGTTAGCTTATCAGGTTGTCAAATTCTTTATTCCTATCTTATATCCGCCTTTTTAAAAAGAATCTATTTTTCACCGCCCCGTTAAAAAATATTTCCAAAATATCAAATCTTGTGATAGAAGATTATCTTTTTAAGCAAAAACCAATAAAACCCTTGCATAATAAAAAACTATGCGGGGTTTTATATTAATCCTATAAAATCAATGCGTATAAATATAAAAAAGTCTTAAAAGGAAGAATGGGAACAATTTACAATCCTGATATTAAAAAAGATATAATCATCCCTTATTTTGAGAAACTCGGATACTCAAAGTCAAACATGGAGTTTGAAAAAACCGAGTTTCCGGTAACTTTCGGCGGTAAGACCATAAAGATACGCGCAGATATTATTATAAAAATTGCGGTTGAAAATAAACTGCTGCCGGTAATAAGCGTAGATATAAAAGAGCCTACCCAAAGAATAAGAGACCTCGAAAAACAGAATGCCATATCTTATGCAAGACTGCATAATCCTCCGATAAAAATAGCCGTAATTGCAAACGGAAACGAATGGAAGGTTTATAATACGGTTACAAAAAAAAGACTGAATCAGGGCGTTCCTACGCTTAAAGAGGTTTTTTCCATTAAAGGAGAACTCTCTGCGCGCCATATAGAAGAGAGCCAAAAATTTGTAGTGGAAGGTTATAAGAACACAAAAGAAATAATAGGCGCTCTCGAAAAATGTCATAATATAATGCGCAGCAACGACGGTTTTACTCCATTGGACGCTTTTGACGAAATGAATAAAATAATCTACATAAAAAGACAATCCGAAAGACGAGCCGCAGAAACCTATACGGAAAACAAATTTACCGAAAAACACTTTCTACTTGAATGCGAAACAAACAGAAAAATAGATTTTGAAAAAGTAAAAAAAACCGCAAACAGAATTTTTGAAGACGCCATAGAAGATTATCAATTTAAAGAAGAAATTTTCGATAAAAAAACAAAAATAAGAATCTGCGGAGAAAGCATATTTGCAATAATAAAGCTTCTTGATAATCAGGGTTTTCTTGAAACCGAACACGAAATAATAGGGCTTGCTTTTGAAAACTTTTTAACCACCGTATTTAGAGGAGAACGTTTGGGGCAGTATTTTACCCCGAGAAGTCTTGTTGACTTTGCAATAGATATGATCGGAGTAAAACCGGGAGAAAAAATAATAGATCCTGCATTTGGTTCCGGCGGTTTTTTAGTCGAAGCTTTTAAAGTATTAAGAGAAAACATAATAAACGGAGAAATAATCCGAGAAAAAAAGCAGGAAGAGATCGAAAGATTATGCCAAAAATCTGTTTTCGGCGCGGATATAAACAAAAGACTTACAATAGCCTGTAAAACCAACATGTATATTCACGGAGCAGGCAAAGCATCTTTGTATCATCATGACGGACTTTTTGATACCGATCTGATAAAAGAAGGAAAATTTCATAAGGTATTTACAAATCCGCCTTTTGGTTCCAAAGTGGAAAAAGAAAAAGTATTGGAGCGGTTTTGCCTTGCAGGAAAAAATAGAAAAATGCAAAGAAGCGAAGTGCTTTTTTTAGAGCGATGTATCAAGCTTTTAAAGCCGGGCGGACAAATGGCGATAGTGCTGCCGGATATTATATTAAACGGAGCAAATAACGCCAAAACCAGAAAATATATAAAAAATAACTGCAAAATACTTGCCATAGTCTCCCTTCCGCGTCAGGCTTTTATAAGGTCCGGAGCAAATGTAAAAACCTCTATGCTCTTTTTGGAAAAACCTATTTTAAACAAAAAATATACCGATAAAATATTTATGGCTCTTCCTGAAAAAATAGGTTTTGATTCTGCCGGAAGACCTGATAAAAGCGATCTCGGAAAAGTAGCCGAAGCGTTCCATAAATATATAAACGACAAAAAGTTTCAAAAAAGCGGAAAAATATTTACTGTTGCGGAAAGCATAATCAAAGAAAGACTTGATCCCAAAACCTACTTTGAAGCCGAAAAAATAGAAAACCGATTTACAACGGTCTGCCTCGGAGAACTGATAAAGCAAAAAACAAAAAAAATAAAACCTTCAAACTTCCCGCAGACTATTTTTAAAATATTAGGGGTAAATAACAAACAAGGAATTTTTATAAACAGAGAAGAAGCCGGAGAAAAAATAAAGCAGCCTCATTTTAAAGTTGAAAAAAAGAATTTTTGCTATAATCCGAGCAGAATAAACATAGGAGCTATAGGGTTATCCCCTTTTGATTATAATAATCAGATCATAACCGGATATTATAAAGTTTTTAGCGCAAACCAAAACAAAATACTACCGGAATTTTTAGACTGTTTGTTTAAAACAAAAAACTTTTTAAACTTTATAAAAGAAAAAGTCCGAGGTTCCGTGCGAATGGATTTGGCAATAGCCGACCTAAAAACATTGGAAATCCCCCTGCCCTCTTTAGAATTTCAGCAAACCTTTTTCGATAAAATAAAAAATCAGAAAAAAATCGTAAAAAATGCGTCTCAATTAATCAACGGGCTTTCAAATATAGAAATACCGGAATCAAAAGGAAAAAGAATACTTAAAGAATTTATCGCTAACAGTCTTTACGGCATATCTTCAAAATGTAAAGAGAGCGGCAAATATCCTGTTCTGCGTATGAATAATCTTGACGCATTCGGCAATTGGAATCTTAACGACCTAAAATATACGGATATAAAACTTCCGCCCCACAGACTGCCTCAAAAAGGGGATTTTATCTTTAACCGAACAAACAGCGCGGAGCTTGTAGGAAAATCAGGGGTAATAGATTTTGATTTTAACGGAACATGGGCTTCTTATCTTATAAGATTTAAATTTAACGAGCATCTAAACCCTTATTATCTTAAATACCTGTTCGCTCAGAAAAAATACAGAGACTATATTTCCTCTATCGCAAAACAGTCCGGCGGGCAGGCAAATATAAGCGCTCGGCAGTTTGCGGAAATAGAGATAGATTATCATCCGATTAAAATTCAAAACCAAATAGCCGAAAAATTCAACGCCAGTTTTGCGCAGGTAGCGGTTTTAAAACAGATAATAAAAACAGCGCAAGAATCCGAAAAAGAGATAATAGAATCTATATTTAATCACAAAAAAAAATGATTATAAAAGTTGGCGATGTTTGCGTTTGTTTGCTCCGCTTCTTACTTGCCGATTGGGAAGAGCCGCTACGCAAATAAACTGCAAACATATCAGGAGCTAATATAAACAGAGGAAACGTCCATTATTAAAAAAAAAATTTTAATCACAAAAACATAATGAGCAAATTTCGGCGGATAACAAAGTAGTTTGTTATCCGCCAAAATTTAAATAGAGGAAATTTTAAAATGCCTATAGGCGGATTACAAAAAACATCCTTGATAGATTATCCGGGTAAAATAAGCCTTGTTATCTTTATTGCGGGCTGCAACCTAAAATGCCCGTATTGTCATAACCAAATACTTATAAAAGGCGATTTTACTCCTTACAAAGAAAATACAATTATCAATCTTTTAAAAGAACGAATAAATTTTACTCAAGGAGTCGTTATATCCGGCGGAGAACCAACCCTATACAACAAACTTGAAGAGCTTTGCTTAAAAATAAAAAATCTCGGTTATCCTATAAAACTTGATACAAACGGAACCAATCCGGACAAAATAGAAAAACTGCTTAAAAAAAAACTGATAGATTATCTCGCTATGGATATAAAAACCGCCCCGAATCTTTATGCGCCTATATTTCAAGAAAAAGCGGAACCGAAAAAAATAATCGAAAGCATAAAATTAATAAAAACGGCTCAAATACCTTATGAGTTTAGAACCACATGTTCAAAAAAAATTATAAACGGCGATATCATAGAAAAAATTGCTCAACTAATTGCAGGCGCAAATCTTTATGCTTTGCAGCTTTTCAATGCCAAAGAGCCGCTTAATCCCGAATTTTTTAAAGATATTAGAAAAAATTATGATAAAAAAGATCTGCTTAATTTTAAATCCATAGCCGAAAAAACGGTTAAAAAATGTATTATAAGATAATGAATATACAAACCGTTACTCCAAAAAATCATCCTCGCCTCTCTTTATTACTCAATGTGGAAAATAGAGGGGATTATCGCAGATTAAAACTTTTCGGACTTATAGGGTTTTATTTTACTCTTGTTATTTTCGAAAAAACAGTCATATTTAATTAATAAATAAAAAAAAGAACCGCATTGAAAAATTGCCTAATCATCTCGCAATTATGACAAAAACCTAAATAATATCTTTACCGCCGTAAAATAATACGGGTTAGATAATAATTAAAAAAGAGAAATATATGACAAATAAAAAAACATTTAAAAGCCTTGGCCTTTCGGCAACCATATTAGACGCAATTAATAAAAAAGGGTTTGAAGAACCGACCTCAATTCAGATTATTACTATCCCCGTAATGCTTCGAGACGATACGAATATCATATCGCAAGCCCAGACCGGCACGGGTAAAACCGCGGCATTCGGATTGCCTTTGCTGGAAATGATCAATCCCCAATCCAAAGCGGTTCAGGCGCTCATTCTTGTTCCCACAAGAGAGCTGGCAATTCAGGTATCGGAGGAAATCAGTTCGCTCAAAGGGGAAACCGGCATTAAGATCGTACCGATATATGGCGGTCAATCTATTATTCAGCAATTACGCAGATTAAAAAAAAATGTGCATATTGTAGTCGGAACTCCCGGCAGAATAATCGATCATCTTAAAAGAAAAACCCTAAAGCTTGAAAAAATCGAACATTTGATAATAGATGAAGCTGATGAAATGCTTAATATGGGATTTATCGAAGATGTTGAAGAAATAATGAAACATACAAATACCGACAAAAGAACGCTGCTGTTTTCCGCGACAATTCCGAACAAAATAAAGGAACTCGCGCGCAAATATATGGAGAATTACGAGCTTATTAAAGTTAAGCAAGAGCATCTGACAACTAATCTGACAGAGCAAATATACTTTGAGGTTAAAGCATCTGATAAATTCGAAGCATTATGCAGAATAATTGATATTAAAGATAATTTTTACGGGCTGGTTTTTTGCAGAACAAAAATTGATGTTGATTCCATTGTAACCCACTTAGTTCATAGAGGATACGACGCCGCGGCTATCCATGGAGATTTTTCCCAGATGCAAAGAGAAAACACTTTGAAAAACTTCAAGAAACAAAAAATCAATATCCTGATAGCGACAGATGTTGCGGCGCGCGGAATTGATGTTATGAACCTTACGCACGTTATAAACTATTCGCTACCCGAAAATCCGGAATCTTACGTTCATAGAATAGGACGTACGGGAAGGGCGGGAAATGAAGGCACGGCTATTACTTTTATTACTCCCAGCGAGTATAAGCGGCTAATGTTTATACAGCGAATTGCCAAAACCGATATTAAAAAATCAAAAGTTCCGAAAATAACAGATATTATCAATGCCAAAAAGAAAAAAATAGATGACGATCTGAATACTATCCTTGATAACGAGATTGACGTTAAATATTATAACTGGGCAAAGAGCTTAATTAAAGAAAATAATCCGTCGGATATATTAGCCGCTATACTTAATTATTGCTTTGAAGAACAACTTAATCCTGATGCCTATGGCGAAATACAAGAGATTGGCGGAAGAAAAAAGCAGCTTGATAAAAAGGGTAAAGCAAGACTTTTTGTCGCTCTTGGCAAGAAAGACAAAATGAACGCTAAAAAACTGGTCAATCTTATCAGAAACAAAGTATCAATTGAAAACAGATATATTAGCGATATACTGGTAATGGATAAATTTTCTTTTATAACCGTTCCTTTTGAAAAAGCGGAACAAATTCTTGTTAGTTTTCAAAAAAAAGGGGGAAAGCCTCTGATTACCCATGCAAAAAAATAAAGGAACGAGCGCGGGATATGGAAAACCAGCCGGGTATAAAAAAGCAAGTTTCCCATATCCCCTTTTCAAAGAATACGGAAAAATTGCGGGTAAAAACTACTATCGGATATTTAATCTATTTTTTATAACGCTCGTAACCATTCCGGTTTAAGTTCTACCTTTCCTGCAAGAGCATCGTCTATTATCTTTAAAATCGGCTCCTTATCTTTCGGCAGCCTTGCTTTTATAGGAAGATAATTGGAAGCATGATTTGCGTGAAAAAGCCCGGAAGATATATCTGTCCAAGCTATCATTGTTCTTAATTCGGCAAGCATCTCATTCGGTTCTATAAGCTGAAATTCTCCCTTCTCCCAATCTTTGTAAAGAGACGTATCCGGCAAAAGCATAAGAGATAATGCTCCTATATAATTCGGCTCTATTGCGGAAAGAACCTTGCCCGTTTGTTTGGCATGTATTTGAGACCTTATGTTTCCGGCAATTCCAAGCAAAACCGTAACCGAAAGTTTTATGCCCGCATTCCTTGCTTTTCTGCCTGTTTCTATCATTGTCGCAGGAGTCGCGCCTTTATTAATAGCTTTTAAAGTAACCTCGTCTCCGCTTTCAAGCCCCATGTATATTATTTTTAAACCGAGCTCTTTAAGCTGTTCCAATTCTTTTACGGTTTTCATTTTAAGCCCTTTTGCATTTCCATATAAACCTATACGCGTAACTTGCGGAAGATCGTTTTTTATTTTTTCTAATATTCTAACAAGACGTTTCATAGGAATTATAAGGGCATCTCCGTCGCATATAAAAACTCGTCTTTGGTTTTTACAATATTTCGCGGCAAAAGCTATATCTTCGTCTATAATTGAATCTGGTTTTATGCCAAATCTTTTATCTTTATAAGTTCCGCAAAATGTGCATTTATTGTGAGAACATCCGAGAGTAACCTGCAAAAGTATGCTGTTTGCTTCGCTCGGAGGTCTTATTATATTTCCTTCGTAATGCATAATATATTATCCCCTGATTAAATTTTGCCGTATAACTTCGTATTTTGCCCGTTTTCTGCGTTGAAAACGAACAAACTACTTTGTTATACGGCAAAATTTTATTATTTTTTTTATAATTAAGTATCTTTAATAACGGATGCTTCCTCTATTTATAATTTTAATTAAGGGATTTCTCCTCGCTGCGCTCGTCGAAATGACAAATGAAAAGTCTATCATTTCGAGCAAAGCAAGAAATCCCTTTATTGCTTCCTCTGTTTAAATTAGATCAAGAGATGTTTGCAGTTTTTTTGCGGAGCGGCTCTTGCCGATTGGGAAATAATTTTTAACAAGTTTTTCGTCAAACAACGCAAACATCTCCCCCCTTTTATAATCATTCTTTTTTCGTAATTAACAATTGTTATTCGCTGCATAAACGAACAAACTACTTTGTTATGAAATCTTCTTAACCTTTTTTCGGACATAATAAGATACGGCGGAAAATATCAAAAAATATAATAACAAAAGTATAAATATAAATATCTCCCCTTTTTTTCTGAAAAATATAGCGCTTATCCCTATAGATAGTTGTATTATTCCGTAATACAAACTAATTTTCCAATGAGAAACTTTAAGCTCGTTTGCAAAAAGCTGAAAAAGATGTTTTCTGTGGGCTTGGCTAATAGATTCCTTATTTTTAAGTCTTACCGCCATTGTTGTAAGTTCGTCTGCATAAAATGTAAAAAGAAAAGAAAGTATGCACAAAATATCTAAAAAACAGCTTGCAAATAAAAGAGCCATAGCTCCGAATAAAAAGCCTAACAAAACGCTTCCTACATCTCCCATAAAAACTTTAGCGGACGGAAAATTAAATATTAAAAATCCGGCGCAGGATAAGGATAAAGATATATTAAGATAGATTAAAGATAACGATTTGCCGTTTATATAACCGTAATATGCCAACAATCCGAATGCTATTATGCCGGCAATTCCGGCAATTCCGTCTATGCCGTCCATAAAATTATAAAAATTTATTGTGCCTATGATAAATACCGGAAGTATTAAAAAAAGCGGATATATCTCTTTGGGAACCTCTCTGTAAAAAAATATCCCTAATAAAAATATTATACTGCATATCAATTGTATGGAAAGACGAATCTTTACCGAAATATCTTTTATATCGTCTGATATGCTTACTACGGATAAAATAACTCCGGATATTAAAAGGCTTTTCGGAACCGCAAGTATGAAGGATGCGTATATAAATGAAATTAATATCCCTACCCCGCCTCCTTTGGGCATAGCAAAAGTATGAGAGCTTCTTTGATTCGGAATATCTATAAGCGAAAATTTATGCCCGAATTTTGCTATAAAAAATGCTCCCCCGGCGCTTATAATAAAAGAGAGAGTATATAATATTAATAGTTGGGTATTACTTTTCATTATCTTTTGTGATTAAAAATCGTTATTCACTGCATAAACGAACAAAGGACTTTGTTATCCTCCGAAATTCAATAATACTTTTTTGCAATTAAAATATTAAAAACCGATTCCTTTGTCCCATTGACACTCTGTTACTCTGTATCTTAATTATAATCATTGTTTTTTGCGTCTAATTTTTTTCAGACATGGAGCTTTCCTCGGCTTATATTCGTTCATAAGATGTTCAAATTTTTTTTGCGTAGCGGCTCTTGCCGATTGGGAAATAAAAAGCGGAGCAAACAAAATTGAATATCTACTCCCTGTTATAATCATTGTTTTTTGTGATTAAATATTTTTAATAATGAGCGTTTTCTCCATTATTTCCTTCCGCCCCTTTATTTTCAAAAAAAGATACATGGATAGGTTTTGCGTCTAAATTCTATTATTCGGATTATAATCGCATAAAGGTTCTTCGGCAAGATAATCGCCCGTAGCCTCATAAGCTCTTGCCCTGCATCCTCCGCAGACTCTTTTAAAACCGCATTTGCCGCATTTGCCTTTAAGTTTGCTATAATCTCTTAAATTTAAAAATGTTTCGGAATTATTCCATATTTCGCCAAACTCAGTTTTTGTTATGTCTCCGCAGTTTATATCTAAAAATCCGCATGGCTGAACTATGCCGATATGCGAGATAAAACAAAACCCTGTTCCTCCTAAACAACCCCTTGTAACAGCGTCAAGCCCATGGGTTTTAAAGGTTACCTCGGTCCCTTCTTTTTTTGCGCGTTGTCTTAAAATTCTGTAATAATGCGGAGCGCATGTAGCCTTTATTTGCAAAGGAACAACTTTGCTTCTGTCATATAGCCAGTTTAAAGCTTTTTCATATTCTTCGGCGTTTATCTCCTGATCAACTATATATTTGCCTCTGCCTGTAGGAACAAGTAAAAATATATGATGCGCTGCCGCTCCCAGTTCTATCCCTAAGTTTTGTATTTTTTCAAGTCTGTTAAAATTTGCTTTTGTAACTGTGGTATTTATCTGAAATTCTATTCCCGCTTCTTTTGCGGCTTTTATTCCGTCTATTGCCGCGTTAAAAGCGCCGGAAACTCCTCTGAAGCTATCGTGAGATTTGCTGTCGTCGCCGTCTAAGCTTATACTTATTCTTTTTATTCCGGAAAGAGCCATCTTTTTTGCCGCGCTTCCGTTTACAAGAGCGCCGTTAGTCGCCATAACCATTTTTAGCCCTTTTTTTGTTCCGTAATATGCTATTTCAAATATATCCTCTCGCATCAGAGGCTCGCCGCCGGTTAATATGATTATAGGGCTTCCGATATCTGCTATTTGATCAAGTAATTTAAAAGCGCTATCAGTATCAAGTTCTCCTTGGTATGGTCCGTTTGTTGCAGAGGCTCTGCAATGAACGCATTTAAGGTTGCAGCTTCTGGTTATTTCCCATGCAATCAGACGAAGTTCGGAAGTGTTTTTTTTATTCATTTTTATATCTCTTTTTATAAAAAATAAAAATATCAAGCGCGCATTGTATCGTATTTGTTTGGGTTTTGAAGAAATATTATGTAGCTATATTAATGTTAATATAAAAAACGGCGTATATTATAATACGCCGTTTTCTATATTTTTTATACTTTATAAACGGTTTTTAAAGTTTTGATACAAGCTCGGCGGTTACCTGTTTTACGCTCGGCTCTCCGTCTAATATAATGTATTTTATAGAGTCGTCTTTTGCAGCCAAATCTTTAAAATAGTATGCCGCCGCAATGGTTCCGTCCTGATCATTATAATAAATAGCGTGGCGTTTATTGATTGCATTTTCATCTTGATCGTCGCTTCTCGTTTTTAAATCCCCGCCGCATACGCGGCATTTGTCGCCATTAGGTTTGATTACGTCTATAAAAATATTGTTCGGATGATTGTTGTCATTTACGCATAACCTTCTGCCCATAATTCTGTTTTTTGCAATCTCGCGGTCTAAAATTATCTCTACTACTATATCAAGAGCCATTCCAGCCTGTTTTAAGGCTTCGTCAAGCTTTACAGCCTGATTTTTATTTCTCGGGAAACCGTCCAAAAGCCAGCCTTTGCTGCAATCCGCTTGTTTAAGTCTGTCTAATATCATAGGAATTGTAATGTCGTCCGGAACCAGTTCGCCTTTGTCTATATAACCTTTTGCCTTTGCCCCCAGCTCTGTTCCGTTTGTAATGTTTTCTCTGAAAATTGCGCCGGATTCTATATGAGGCGTTTTATATTTATCTTTTAAAATTGCGCCCTGTGTTCCTTTGCCGCTGCCATTAGGTCCGAAAAATAAAATTCTCATTGTATAATACTCCTTTAATTATTAATAATGGTTCTTTCCTCGCCGCGCTTGTTGACATTACAGAATAAAAAAATCCTGTCCTGTCCTGTCGAACAAAGCGAGAAACCCTTTTATTATTTCCTTTTAATCAGTCTCCGTTTACCCCCTTTTCAATGGGGATACAATCAAAATGGTTTTATTAAAAAAAAAGCGATATTGTCAAATCAATTCTTTTTTTTATCTTTCTATTGTTTTTTTAAAATACTGTCTTATTATAAAAAGCTTGAATATATAATTATAAGCAAACAGCCTTATAGTTATTTAGTTCTTGTAGAAAAAAGCCGTATTTTACTTGATGTTTGGCATTGAATAAAACGCTTTTTTTGCAAAAACTTTTTAAATATTTTTTATAAGGAGGAAATTTATTATGTTGGAAGTAACCCCCAATGCAGAAAAGGAACTTTTGGAATATTTTAAGGGTAAAAAAATTACCCCTCTGCGAGTATTTTTAAACGAAAGCGGATGAGGCGGGCCGTCATTGGCAATGGCTCTGGATAAGCCTAACGAACAGGATAACACTTATAAAGTAGGAAACCTTACATTTGTAACCGAAAAAAATCTTATGGAAAAGGTTAAACCTATTAAAATTGATTTTTTAAATATGGGTTTTAATATAACCGCAGGAATAGATTTCGGCGCTTCGGGATGCGGAGGCTGCGGCTCTTCAAGCGAAACAAGCGAAACATGCGGAACATAATAAAGTAGTTAAAGGCGACAAAATAATAAAATTACGCCGCATAACAAAGCAGTTTGTTCGAGTTCAAGACAGATAAAAATTTTAACCGCAGGAATACACAGAGTATTTCGAGGATTAAAACTTTTATCTGACGCAGAAATCGGGCAAACTACAAAGTTATCCGGCGTAATTTAAACTTCTCTTTTCTTCCTGTAGAACCCGAATATAAGCCCCGCTATGGTTATAAAAAGCGGAATAAAGGCAATATTAAAAAATTTTATCTTTCCCTCTAGTTTTTCCATATCTTCTCTTAATTTTTTTCTTACCTCTTTAAGTTTCTTTTCAACTTTTATTCTTTCCAGTTCAAATTCTTCTATCTCTTTACTATGTTTATCTATAATTTCAGCTTCCATGTCGTAAAAGTTATCCGCTTCCAACGAGTTAAGTCTTGCATTTACCTCTTCCGCCTTTTCCATAAGTTTTTGTTCTTCGACAAACCATTTCTCCTTTGCTTTTTCCTCTATTTCCAACGCTTTTGTAAAAGGTCTTTCAAAACGTCCTATGGTTCTTACCGATATAAGCAAATCGCTTCCTACAAGCGCTTCCGCGGCATTTAATAAAAAGTTAAGATTGTCATTAAATATTTCGGATGTATCAAAGCCGAAAAAATTTCCTTTGCTGATATAATAATCGTCATAAAGAATGTCCGTATCCGCAACTATTATTATAGTAGAATTATCAATTCCTTTTTTTAAGCTTGGCTCGGTATTGTTTTCATCCGAATATCTTTTATTCGGAAAAGCGGTATCGAATTTGCCAGAAATTTGTACGGCAAGGTTGTATTTTTCTTTTGACGGCGTAAACCTTGCTTTAATTTTATCCAAATCGAAATGAGACGTAAAATTAGCGTCCATGTTTGAGTTGGCGCTGGAAATAATTAACGGCTCGAAGTCGTAAGGACAGTTTTTTTCTTTAAATATAGATCCTGCAAACGGAAAAAGCATAGTTTCAAGCCGAGATACTATTACGCTGTTTTTATTAAAAGCGTTATGTTTGGGAGATATAAAGTAAGGATTATCTGTTTTAAACCCTTTTTTGTTTATTATCTCGGCGGCAAAATCAAAGTCCGCCAAAATTTCGTTTTCATTAATTCCGATTTTCCAAGCCGAAAAAAACTTATTAAAAGAAGATGCCGTAATGTTGTTGGATGCAGCGTCGGATACGGATAACGGATCTACAAATATTAAAGCGTTTTTTCCGGTAAGTATATATTGATCTATTTTGTATTGAAGTTTTTCGTTTAAATTTTTCGGATGTATTATAATAAGCAAGTCTATATCTTCGTTTAAAGCATCTCCGTCCGGATTAATCTTTATTGCCTCATAGCTTTCTTTTAACTCGTTTATAAAATGCCATCCGGCATTATCGGGCAGCGCTTCTATATTAAATGATAACGAAGCTTCGCCGAATACGCTTAATCCGCTTATTATACCTATTTTTTTCTTTGAGGAAGTCTCAACTGCGTCAGCTATGCTTCTTGTTATCTCATACTCAAGGCGCTCTTCTTTTGACGGATCTATAAACGGTATAACCTCTGTCTTACCTCCGGCATCGGCAACAAGCCCGAAATATATATTTTCGCCGGGCAAAAGTTCTATAGGTTTTATTCCGTATTTTAAAGCCTTCTCCTCTTCTTCGGAATCCATAACGGTATCATATATTTCAAGCTTTATTTTGCCTTTGCCTGCTTTTTGATATTCGCTTAAAAAATCGGTCGCCCTTTTTATATAATTTTTTAAAAAAAACGGAGCATCTTTGAGGCTTCTATTAGAAAAAAGTTTTAAAGTTATATCCTGTTCAAGTTTGTTTAATATATTTTTTGTTCCGCCGGATAAAGAATATAATTTATCTTCGGTTATGTCCCATCGCAGGTTTACTTTCAGCATAGCCGCATTTATAAACAAAAGCATAAAAAAAAGTAGAACAATCCCTTTAAAAGAATAAAAATACTTTATGTATTTCATTATACTCTCCGTTTATATAATATTATGCAGTTTAAACTAAGCATAAAAAAGATTACCGAAAAATAATAAATAATATCTCTTATATCTATAACCCCTCTTGATATGGAATTGAAATGAGATAAAAAACCGAATTCTTCTATTATTTTGCAAAACCATAAAGGCGTCCATCCCGAAATTGCGGCGGTTACTGGCGGATAACCCGCAAGAATAAAAAACATAGAAATTACCGCGGATATAATAAAGCTTATTGCCTGACTATCCGTAATGGAAGATGTCATAGCGCCTATGCCGATAAATGCTCCGGCTATTAAAAGGCAGCCGAGATACCCGCAAATTATAGCTCCTATATCCGGAGATCCGAGATATATAACCGTAATAACCATAGGAAAGGTAAAAAACAGCGATATGCCTATAAAAAGCCAAGCCGCAAAAAATTTTGCATATACCGCCGAAGGCAAAGATATTGGAAAGGTGAGAAGAAGTTCTATTGTGCCGATTCTTTTTTCATCCGCCCATAGTTTCATAGATATTGCGGGAATAAGAAATATATATATCCATGGCTGCCATTGAAAAAAAATTCTTAAATCAGCCGAACCCGCTTCAAAAAAGCCGGATATATAAAAAGTAAAAAAGCCGGATAGCAATAGAAATATTACTATAAATATATAGGCGATAGGAGAGGTAAAATAGCTTATAATTTCTCTTTTAAATATTGCGCCAAAGCCTGCGTTAATTTTTATTAGATTCATATTTCCTCTGTTTATATTCGATCATAAGATGTTCGAGGTTGTTTGCTCTTTTTTATAATCATTCTTTTTTGTATCCAATCGGTTTTTTTACTTCAATAATATCTTTTTTCGGAGTTAATACTTTTTTATTATTAAGCGAGTCTGTTATTTGTTCGATTTCCAAAGAGAATTGAATTGTTTTTATTCTATTTTTTTTTCTTAATTTCGTTACTGGTTTGCTTAGATGCGCGGCGTTAATTTCTCCGATTTTTTCGGAAATCGATGCAACAATCCCTAATATTTTATTTGTCATTTCATATGGCTGTTTCATATTTCAATTCCGTTTTTTAAAGCTTCTTTTTTATTTAAATTTTTCATAATTTATCTATCTCTTTAAGCAGAGTTTCAACTATATCGTTGTATCCGCATTTTTTTATTACTTTTCCTTTTTTAAAAATAATCCCTATCCCATCGCCTCCGGCTATTCCTATATCCGCCTCTTTTGCCTCGCCCGGTCCGTTTACAACGCATCCCATTATTGCCGTTTTTATATCTTTTTCCATCAAACATATCTTTTTTTCCACCTTTTCTACTATCTTAAAAAGATCTATTTGGCATCTGCCGCATGTGGGGCAGGATATTATTTCAGGATTGCGGCGTCTTATGTCAAGCGCTTTTAATATTTCATAGCCGGCTCTTATTTCGTCCGTAATATCTTTTGTAGTAAGAGAAACTCTTATTGTATCTCCTATTCCTTCGGCAAGCAACATTCCTATTCCAAGCGAAGATTTTACAAGCCCCGGAAACAGAGGACCCGCCTCTGTAATTCCCAAATGAACAGGCAGAGCGCTTTTTTCCGAAAATAATCTATACGCTTTTACGGTTCGCAAAATATCCGAAGCTTTTACGGAGATTTTTATATTATAAAAATTCATTTTCGCAAGAAGTTCTATATGTCTTAAAGCGCTTTCAACCATTGCTTCCGGAGTCGCTCCGCCATATTTTTTAATAATATCTTTTTCCATAGAACCGGCATTTACGCCTATTCTTATGGAAATCCCCTTTTCTTTGGCGCAGTTTATAACCTTTTCAACTTTTTCGGCGGAACCTATGTTGCCCGGATTTATTCGCAAAGCGTCCGCTCCGGCTTTTGCCGCATCTATTGCAAGACGAAAATCAAAATGTATATCTGCAATCAAAGGTATTGAAATTTGCTTTTTTATTAAACTTATTGCATTAGCCGAAGCTTTGTCCGGAACCGCTACTCTTATTATTTCGCAGCCTGCTTTTTGAAGTTTTTTTATTTGCGAAACCGTTTTTTCAATATCGGATGTTTTAGTATTTGTCATAGATTGAACCGCAATAGGCGCCATATCTCCTATTTTTACTCCGCCTATATTAACGCATTCGGTTTTTTTTCTTTTTATTTCAAACCGCATCTATTTTAATCTGCTCCCTACTTATTAAATTATCCTGTTTTATATTTATTTTTTTAAGATTAAATCTATTTGTAAGTTTTATTATATTCTCTTTTTTTATTCCGCAAACAACCGAAACATCTCTATGATTAACAATTATATTTATCTCTTTATTATGAAGCTTTTTTTCTTTAATAATATCTGCGGCAATATCAAAATATATAGCGGATAAAACCAAATGCCCGTAAGCCGGATGATAGGGTCCCGCCGCTATTTTACAATCCGGTTTTAATTCTTCGGAAGCCTGCAATCCGATTCTGATTACCTTTATATTTTTTTCTTTAAATATAAGATATGCCTTTTTTACAATATCAACGCTTTGGCTTAAAGCGTAAGGCGTATATAAACCCTTTTTCAAAAGAATTTCCAACGGGCTTTGTCTTAAAACTATGCAAGGATATATTCTTACAAAGTTTGGTTTTAACTCCGCAATTTTTTTTGCGGTATATAAAGTTTTTTCTTCCGTATCTTTCGGCAAGCCGGTCATCATTTGCAAACCAAGCTCAAAATTATTATCCTTTATCAACATAGCGGCTTCCGCCGTATCTTTTGCCTTATGCCCCCTTCCGCTTTGTTTAAGAACTTCGTTGTCCATAGATTGCGCGCCGATTTCTATGGTTTTAACCGAATACTTTTTTAAAAGATTTAATTTGCGCTGCGTAATCGTATCCGGTCTTGTAGAAAATCTTATTGAATCTATCTTTTTTAAAGATATTAATTCTTCGGCTTTATTTAAAAAAGATAATAACGTATTCTCGTTAAGTCCCAAAAAATTTCCGCCGTAAAAAGAAAGCTGCTTTTCGGCATTTATATTTTTGTTATACAAAAGCCAGCTATTAACCGTTTCTTCTATTGTTTTTGGCGTTGCTATCTTTGTAGAAGTATTTGTTATGATACTTTGGTCGCAGAATATACATTTATGAGGGCAGCCTATGTTAGGTATAAAAACAGGTATTATAAAAGGATTACTCATTTGTTAATTATTTTTTCCACCGCAAATCTTGCGGCTTCCTGAGCCGCCTCTTTTTTGCTTTTTCCTATTCCTTCGGTTATAAACTCTCCGATTTTTAAAGCGACTTTAAACTTTTTGTTATGAGCCGGACCTTTTTCTTCTATTACTTCATATTCCGGCATTGTTCCTGTTTTAGATTGAGCATATTCCTGTATTACGGTTTTGTAATCATGCTTAAATGCCGGCTGTTGACAATCTTCCATAAGCTTTAAAAAATGAGTTTTTATAAAATCAAATACCGCGAGAACACCCTTATCTTTATATACCGCCGCTATAACCGCTTCGAATGTATCGGATAATATGGAATTTTTTTTATGTCCGTCCGTATTTATCTCCCCTTTGCCAAGTATTATATATTCGCCCAAATTTATATCTTTTGCAAGTTTGGCAAGAGTAAATTCATTTACCAAAGAAGCCCTTTTTTTAGAAAGCTCCCCTTCGGTTAATTCCGGATATTTTAACATCAATATATCGCTGATTACAAAATTTAATATGGAATCTCCTAAAAATTCAAGCCTCTGATTATCGTTTAAAGAGTACGTATCCTGCTCGTTTACAAAAGAGCTATGACTTAACGCTTCTTTTAATAACAGCGGATTATTAAATTTATATTCTAATTTTTCTTCAAGTTTAAAGTAGTCTGTTATATCTTCTTGTTTCATTATATTTATAAATTGTATCTAAAAGTTAGTCATAGACATTGTATAGCGCTTTTTTATTTCTAAATTCATAAACCTGTTCTTTGATTTTTTTAAATACGCTATTAAATGATTTAACTTTGTTTGAATGTTTTTCGGGGGTTATTCAAGGCAATACTAACGTTTAAACGGCTTTTGATTGATAATAGAAGGGGTAATATAAGTCAAGTTTTTTTAATATAAGATTTTTTTACAATATTTTTGAAAAAACTAGACATAACATTTTTTATAATATAAAGTTTTATATAATTTAAATAACTTGAAACCGATACTCGTTTTCTACTGTTTTCATACTCGTCTTATCAACCTGATACGCTTATTGAACTCATCTTAAATCTGAAATCCATATTAAATCGCTCATTCATATAATTATTCGTTTCCTTTAGTCAAAGGGCTGTTTTTTTTAGTTTTAAGAAGAAAGGGAAAGAAAGGAGGAAAGAAATAGGTTTTTAATGTAAAGTTATTTTAACATAATGAATTTAAAAATATATAAACAAGGAGAAAATAATGAAGAAACTATTTATATTAATCCCTGTTCTTTTTTTATTAACAGGTTGCCGCAAGATTGAAAATTATTATGCTATTGACTCGATAGTTGGATTAACTAACGATAAGAATAAAAGTTTTTATATTACTATTGATGATGATGAAAAAATCAATACAAAAGGGGATGCTTTTAAAACAGCCTTTAAGGAGGCAACTACGGATGAAAAAGCAAGAGATGAATTGTTAAGTAAAATTATACTATTATCAGACAATACATGCGAAAAATACAAAGGGAAAATTTTATCAACTTCAGCAGCATGGAATGTAGGACTGGGGACGACGTCGACAATTTTTTCCGGTCTTGCAACTTTCGTAGGCGGCGACCTCGCTAAATCAAGCTTATCCGCCGGAGCCGCTTTTACAAACTCCGCCAAATCGCTTATCAAGAATGAAGTTTATTATAATACATTTGCAATAGCTATTATCAAAGCAATTGATAGAACTCGCGAAGCAAAAAGATTACAAATACAAAACGGAATGAATCAAAACGCTACAGAATATACAATTACGCAAGGCATTTTAGATATTAATTCTTATCACAATTTATGCTCATTTCAGAACGGATTAAAGGTTGTTGCGGAATCTGTTGACAGAAGAAAACTATCTGCTGCAGAATTAAAGGAGAAGGTTAAATATATAGAAAATCAAATTAAAAATAACGAAAAGATGAACTCGGACATTAAAAAATCAGACATATCAGAATTAGGCGGCATAAAATCAGATAGCAACATTACAATAGACAACACAGAATTAATAAAGCAGTTAAAAGAAACGCAATTAAGATATTTGAACGCGCCCTATTAATATATAAAATAAATATGTTATTCTATTTCGATAGAGACGCTTGTATTGCAATATCTCTACAATATTAAATGATTTTTAAAGCAACAAAAAGGGCGGAGGTTTTAACCCCCGCCCTTTTTGTTTTGTTACTCTGTTACTTTTATTGAATAATAGCATCTATTATTGTTGGGTTTCGCGCAGTAATGCCCAACCTACGATGCTGTTAATTTAAATATTTTTGATTGGCAGGAAGCATAACCCGAATAACCGTTTTACCCGCTTTGCTTTTTAAAACAAATATTCTGCCGTTATGCGCTTCTATTGCGCCTTTTGCGTAGGTTAAGCCTACTCCGTCCGCGCAT
>JAFDMF010000032.1 GCA_019306065.1 Deltaproteobacteria bacterium | reverse complement strand
AAGAACGCCGGTTTCGGTATTGCGTATGGTATTATTTGCTCCGAGATAAAACGCTATGCCATTCTGATTGGCGTCAATAGTAGTATTACCTTCGTTTGTAAAATTACTGTCGGTCGCATCATTAAACTCTATGCCATCATCCTGTGCAGTTATATTAAGAACGCCGGTTTCGGTATTGCGTATGGTATTATTTGCTCCGATCCGAAAATATATGCCATAATTATTGGCGTCAATAGTAGTATTACCTTTGTTTGTATAAACATAATTGGTTTGATTCTCGATGCTAATCGGCTGTGCGGCAAAAAGATAAGAACTGAAAAAGGCAGATATAACGGATAGACAAAACAATATTTTATATGTTATTTTTTTTTTCATAACTCTTCGGTTTTTTGTATTTTAAATATTTAACTATATAGATTTAAAGATTAATGTTGTCAAGTTTAAGCTTGGTTTCGATTATATTTTACTTACAATAATATCCGCCATTTGCTTGCCTGTTTTAAAAGCGCAATTAACTTTTTCGCGAAATTCGGCTTCCGTAATTGAAGTTTCGTGTGTTCCTTCGATAAGCTGAATGTCCGGATATTTTTTTTTGATTACTCGTTGATATTTTTTTAAAAAGGGGCAAAGAGCAGTCATACAATATGTAAAATGTATTGAAGTCGCCCCGAAATACATTAATGAATCCACTTTTTTTAAAATTTTTTCCGGATATGCAATTGTAGGGCAGCCTGCGCAATTAATAATTCCCACTAATTGAAGCGTTGTTGTTTCGGGATATATTTTAAATTTTCCGAGTCTTTTATTAAAATCTCGCAAACAGACTATAGAACAACAATTTAATTCCTGCGTAGCGCAAGAGCAGGTTATTATTCCTATTTTTTCTTTTGCCATTGTTATTTATCCTTACGACCGTTACACAACTTTTTATTTTGCTTATTTTATGCGTTTCGCTCAAATTTTCGCAAGCCTTGCAAATAAACAAACTACTTTGTTGTGTAATGATTTTTATTTTTTATTTTTTATATATTTTTTTAACCAGCCTAATATTAAACAGGATAACGGAAATAATATATATAATCCGCAAAAGCATATAATAGAAGCCATTAAAAGCATGGCTATATATCCGATTGCTTTATCTTTAATTTTTACGGAGTGTTTAATAAAACATATGCTTGAAAAAAGATATAAACTCATAAAATTTGCATTAACTAATTTTATTAAATTATCTAATTCGTAAGTTTTGCTTATGAGCATATAGCCGAGAATTAAAAGATACATTATTAATAATGTTAAAAGGGAAACTGCGGGAGTTTGCTTTTTTGTAAGCCGGCTGAACACTGCGGGCAGTATTTTTTTTCTTCCGCAATCGTATAATAAGCGGGATGGACCCCATACCCACGCATTTAGATTGATCAGCATTATTAATACTCCTACAACCGCAACGATTTTGCCGTATTTTGCGCCGAATGTATGAGTAATTACTTCCGCAAGAGGAACTTGCGCAGCGATTTGTGATTGTTGCGATAAAAGCCCGACGACGCTTATGCTTAATCCCAAATATAAAAACATCATTACGCAATAACTTATAACGGTTGCTTTCGGAAGGTCTTTTTTTATGTTTGTAAATTCTTCGGTGGTAAATGATAGGTTTTCCCATCCCAAAAACGCCCAAAAAACAAACCATATACCTATTGCGGTAGAAGCGAACGTTTCTTTTGATAATAGATTAACGGCAGAAAGTTTAATGGCGAATTGAGGAAAAGCAATTTTGGAACTTGTAATAATAATAATAAATAAAAGAAGCAAAAGAAGCAAAGCGCTAATCCCTTGAATTTTTAAAACCAGATTTGTATCGAAAATATTTAACAGAGTTGTAATTATTAATAGGAAAGCTGCAATAAAAACAATTTGTTGACTGGTTAAATTAAAAAGATAACCCACATAATTTGCGCCTATTACGGCAACTACAGGAACTAAAATAATTGTTGATAACAACGTAAGATAAGAAAAGGTATGATAAAAATCTATTCCGAATATTTCGTTGATTATATTAACCAAGCCGCCGGCTGATGGAAATTGAAGGGTTAATTTTATAAAAACATAAAGAAACGGAATAATAATTATACCCATTAAAAGCCAACTGTAAAAAGAGATTGCGCCTACATTTTTATATACAAGACCGGGTAAAATCATTAACCCGGAACCTAATACCGAGCCGATTATCAATGATATTGCTTTAAGATTATTGATTGTTTTTTTTAAAATACGGTTTTTGGTTTTTACGCCGGAGTTCATACAAGTCCTCCGCCGTTAATTAATGAGAGCCGATTTAATTTTGTTTTCCCGCTCATTACGTCGGGGATTTCTTCGATAATATCCATTTCAACGGTTTTTTTTATGATTGTATTTATTTCCTCAACGCATTTATCCATAGGAAGATCGAATAATTTATTTAAATAATAAGCAATGTCGTCAATATTATGGTATCCGTCAAAACGGCTTATTACTTCAAAATGAATTTTATCTAATTTAACGCAATTAAGATACATATCTGTTTTTCTTAAACTCGGAGGAACATAAGGATTATATAATAAACCGCCTTCTACGGTTTTTATAACAATAACTCCTTTTTTTCGTTTATATTTAATTCCAGCGGAAAAGGTTCCTGCAGAACGATATAAATAATTGCAAATCATCATCATTTCGATTATTTGGTCTTTACTTATATCTTTTGTTTCATGCGTAGGCTCGTCTAATTGAGACCATTTATATAAATCGTAATCTATAATGTTTATACCGTATTTTTCGGGATGATTATAATAAACGGTTCCGGGATAAGGTTTAAAGGCAAATACTCCTACGGCGTCCGGCTCTAATTCGGTTAAAAATCGGATTGTGTTTAATTCGTCATGAACAGAACTGTTAGGCATGCCAAACATAACAAATGCCAACGGACGAATACCGTATTCTTTAGTTAAGTCAAATGCGGTTTTAATTTTACTTAATTGATCTAACTTTCCGATTTCTTCAAGCGTTTTTTTGGTTGTAGTTTCAACGCCGAATGCTATTAAATTGCAGCCGGCGTTTTTCATTAATATAAGAGTCTCTTTGTCAACGTCATCCACATGACTCATACATGGCCATTTGATTTTAAATTCTCTTTTCGTAATCTCTTTGCAGATTGTTTGAACCAATTCTTTATTAGCGGTAAACATATCGTCAACAAAATAAAAATTTCTAAATCCTTTATTATAAGCAATAGATATTTCATCAATAATCTGCTCCGGTTTTCGGTATCTTATAGCTCCTTTTATAAAAGAAGATGTGCAATACGGACAAGATTTTTTACAGCCCCTGCTAATATCGAGAATATATCTTTCATTACGATTAACATATTTTTCTATAGGTATTAAATCTATTGCAGGCAGAGGTATTTCATCTAAGTTGATCGGACTCGGTTTTTCCGTAATTACAGGCAGATTATTATTATTGCGATATACAATCCCTTTAATGTTATTTATTTTTTTATTTTGAATAAGAGCGGCTGCCAAAGAGGGCAAAGGCTTTTCGCCTTCGCCTACTACAATATAATCAATTTCTTTACATTGATTCATTGCATCTAACGGAGCAAAGGAAACATAAGTTCCGCCAACTATAATAGGAATTTGATTATTATATTGCTTAATAATTCGAGCGGTTTTTGAAACAATAGGAAAACTGTATGTAGAACGATTTAATATGCCTATAATTTTGGGATTCAACTTTTTTATTGCAGGTAAAATTGTTTCATAATCGGCTTCTAAAATAGGCATATCATAAATTTTAACGGTAAAATTATTTTTTAACAATACTGCCGATAACAATGCAAGATTTCTTGGGGGATCAATAAGTTTGTATTTAAAAGGAGGTATTAAACGAAAAGGCGGATTAATTAATAAAATATCTAGTCCCATTTTTTCCAATCCTTATAAGGTTTTTGTAATGTTTTGATATTTTAGTGTAAATTAAGTGAAGAGAGTAAATAATTTATTCCCTTCACTTATTTTTTTGCTCTATTAATATCCTACGCCTACGGGCAGAGCGTTTTCGTTTCTGATTTCTTCCATTAACTCACCTCCTTTTAGAAGAAATTAATATAAAAGGGTTAAAAGTTTGTCAAGAGGCGGACAACAAAAGGGCGGGGGTTAAAACCTCCGCCCTTTTGTTGTCCGCCTCTTTTTTTTTTTACAAAGTTGCCTCTACGGTATTGCTGGGCGCGCTTTTCCCAGCTTTGTTAAATCCTGCTACTCTGTAGTAAATAGGTAGTCCGCGCGGTTGATCGACAAGATCTTTTTTGGTTTCCACGGCGCTTCCCACTTCTTCCCAATCGCCTTCTTGGGTTCTTTTTTCTATCGGATAATTGATGATATATATCAGGTAATCGATGACATAGATCATATCAAGCTTAACTTATGTTAAGTCATCGTTGCTTGTATAGATTTAAAGTTTGATATTGCCAACTTTAAGGTTGCTTTATATATTTTTTCCCTTCTGCCGACTTCATTTTTCCTCCTTTGTTTTATATTGACAAATTGAATAAAAGTAAATAATCCCATAACCTTTAACATTAAAAAAAGATATTCAAGTATAGAGAAACGGAAATAAAAAAATGATAACCGAATTAAATATAAACCGAAAAAATATAAAACTTATAGGAACAGCCCATGTATCTAAAAAAAGCGTAGATACCGTAAAAGAGATAATAGAACGGGAAAAACCGGATACGGTATGTATAGAATTATGCGAATCAAGATATAAAACGGTTGTAAGCGGATCCGGCTGGCAAGATATGGATATAATAAAGGTAATAAAAGAGAAAAAAGCCTCTTTGCTGCTTTCCAATCTGCTTTTGGCATCCTTTCAAAAAAAGATTGCCGCAAAGCTTGATATAAAGCCGGGCGCAGAAATGCTACAGGCAATAGAATCTGCAAATTTTGTAAATGCAAAAATTCATCTTGCAGACAGAGACATAAAAACAACCCTTGTACGAGCATGGCGGTCTATGGGTTTATGGAGTAAAATAAAAGTTGTTTTTCAGCTTTTGCTATCCGTAGGAAGCGGCGCCGATATTACCGAAGAAGAAATCGAACAGATGAAGCAAACGGACGTATTGGAAAACCTTATAAAAGAAGTTGGAAA
Organism: Deltaproteobacteria bacterium; assembly: GCA_019306065.1. Lineage (GTDB taxonomy): Bacteria > Desulfobacterota > Desulfobacteria > Desulfobacterales > JAFDMD01 > JAFDMD01. Next base: position 14,886 of record JAFDMF010000032.1, on the reverse strand, counting down.
ATCGATGCCGATTTTAAAAGAGATATTAATAGACGAAAGAGACAAATATCTTGCCGAAAAAATAAGAAACGCAGAAGGCGAAAATATAGTTGCGGTAGTAGGAGCAGGACATGTTCCGGGTATAACAAGTTATGTAACCGAAAGCCGAAACATAGAAGAGTTAGAGATATTGCCGGAAAAAAGCGGTTTTTCAAACATATTAAAATGGGGGCTTCCCGCGCTTATTTTTATATTGTTTTTTTTAGGGTTTTCAAAAGGCGGAGTTTCCGCAGGCAAAGAGATGATTATTTGGTGGATTCTTGCAAACGGAGTTTTTGCGTCAATCGGAGCCGCCGCCGCAATGGGGCATCCTTGGACAATTATCGCTTCATTTTTGGCGGCGCCTTTAACCTCTTTAAACCCAATGATAGCCGCCGGTTGGATATCCGGGCTTGTAGAGGCTTATTTGCGAAAACCCAAAGTAAAAGACTGCGAAAGCCTTGCGCAAGATATCCTTACTGTCAAAGGTTTTTTTAAAAATAAAATAACGAGAATACTTTTGATTGTGGTATTTACAAACATAGGAAGTATGATAGGCACAATGGTTGCGCTTCCTATGCTGCTTAAAGCTTTGTAAAATATGAAATTTTAAATAAAGGAACGGCTATAAAAAATAAAAACGAGGAAAGCGGATGAAAAACGGATATATTGAAGATTTCATATCGGGTAAAAAGGTAAAGGCTACTTCGGAAGAGGTTGAAGCGGTTCAAGTTTTTGCAAAACAGTTGTTTGAAGATTACAACTACCCTAAAGAGCATATTCAAACAAAGCCGCAATTTAGGGTTAAAGCAAGACCGTCCGATACAAAAAAGGAATATCCGGTTGATATTGCGGTTTTTAAAAACGGCAAAAAACAGGAAGATGATATTTATATTATTGTAGAGTGTAAAAAGAAGAATAGAGAAGACGGAAAATCTCAGCTACAGGATTATTTAAGGTTTTCAAAAGCGTATCTTGGAGTTTGGTTCAACGGAGAGAAAAGACTTTTTTTAAGAAAAGTTGAGAAAAATGGGAGGATTGAATTTGAAGAAATCCCTAATATCCCCCAATTTAAACAGCGTATTGAAGATATTGGCAAATTTAAAAGAAAAGATCTAAAACCTACTCATAATCTAAAAGCTGCATTTAAAGCGATTAGAAATCATTTGGCGGCAAATACAATCGGGGCTACAAGAGACGAAGTTTTGGCGCAACAGCTTATCAACCTGATTTTTTGTAAAATTTACGACGAAAAATTTACTAAACAAAATGATATTGTCTCTTTTAGGGCGGGAATTGAGGAAAGCGCGGCGGATATAAAAAAAAGAATTTTAAAAATTTTTGCTCAAGTAAAAAAGTCATATCAAGAGGTATTGGATAAAAGCGACTATATTGATTTGGATGATTATTCCATTGCTTATGTTGTTGGCGAATTGCAAAATTATTCTTTGATGGAGGCGGAACGAGACGTTATTGCAGACGCTTTTGAAGTTTTTATAGGGCATGCTTTGATTGAAACCTTAAAATATGTTTGGCAAAAAATTGAGGAAAAAGGGAAAGAATATAATTGGTCTCAAATCGAAATCAATAAAGAAAAACAGAAAGTTGCCGCAGATAAATTTAGAGGAATAGATAAAGATTATTTTTTATCAAAAGTTACCAAAGCCTATATGACATTAATAGGCGACGGCACAAGCAGCGTTGTTTGCGACGATAGTTTGGAAGCGCCAAAAAACTGGAAAGAGATTACAAAACAAAAAATACAACTTGAAAAATTTGACGTTCTACTTACAAATCCGCCTTTTGGCTCAAAAATACCTGTTCGCGGAGAGGATAAATTAAAACAGTTTGAATTTGGTTATAAGTGGAAATTTGATAAAGAAGGCAATAAGTGGATAAAAAAAGAGAAACTAAAAGAACAAGAGGAACCGCAAGTTTTATTTATTGAACAAGAAAAAGGAAATTTGTTTGCTATTGTTGAATTGCCTTTTGAAACATTTAGTCCGAATGTAACCATAAACACAAGCGTTTTATTTATTCAAAAAGGTAAAAGCGATAAGAAAAATATTTTTATTTCAATCAACAAATATTGCGGACATGATAAGAAAGGAAGACCTACGGAAAAAAATGAATTGCCTCTTGTAGCCGATTTTTACAAAAATAAAAAATCGGATAAAAATAATTTTTTTATAAAGCCCTCTTTATTGGAAAACAACTTTGTAGCAAAAAGATATTTAAAAAAATATATCGATAATTTAAACAGGATAAACAGGTCAAAATATCCTGTTTTTGATTTAGGCGATATAATTGTTTCAGCGCATAATGGAGCTAATATTGAAGACGCTTCGATTTATGTTGAGAAAAAAAAAGGCATTCCATACATCTTGGTAAAAAGTATCACAAAAGAAGGAATAAATTTTGAAAATTTAAAATACATAAATAAATCGTTGGAAAGCAATAAAGCGGTTTTCTTATTAATATTAGAATAAAAAAAGATATTAATCCTTATTATATTGTCTCCTTTTTAAATTCCGAATATGGACAAATGCAATTAGAGAGAATATCCAGCGGATCAATTTTAAAGAGTATTCGTTCTTCGGATTTAAAAAAGGTTAAAATTATCTTACCGCATAGAGAGATACAAGATATAATAGGAAATAGATTAAAAGAAGCGGTTTATGCTTCTTTTACAATTAGAAAAAAGATTAAAGAAGCCGATAATGCCATTTTAAAATTATGTTAAGGGCTTTTCTATGAAAAAAAACGAAACCATATTCGAATGCCAAACATGCGGTTATCAAACTCCGAAATGGATGGGCAGATGTCCGGACTGCGGAAAATGGGATTGCTTTGTAGAAAATTCAACCGTTTTATCCGGTCCTGCAAGACGGCGCAGTATGAAGAAAAAAGATATTGCGGAAATAGAAGCTGTTTTGCTTGATTCGGACGAGATTGAAAATATTGAAAGAAAAAAAACCGGCATTAACGAATTAGACAGAACATTAGGAGGCGGAATAACCCCCGGCTCTTTAATACTTATAGGAGGAGAACCCGGAATAGGCAAATCGACCTTAATGCTGCAAGTATTATATGCGCTTTCTGATAACGGCAGTAAGGTTCTTTATGTATCCGGCGAAGAATCGGCAAGTCAGATACGTTTAAGAAGCAAAAGACTCGGCTTGTTTTCCTCTTCGATTTTTGTAGCATCCGAAATAGACATGGATATTATTTTATCAATTGCCGAAAAAATAAAGCCGGATATTATGATAATAGATTCCATTCAAACAATGTTCAACAAAGATATATCCTCTGTTCCGGGAAGCGTAAGTCAGGTAAGAGAGTCTACTACAAGACTTATGATAACCGCAAAAAAAAGTTCCGTTTCCATATTTTTAATAGGACACGTAACAAAAGAGGGGGCAATAGCCGGACCGAAATTATTGGAACACATAGTAGATACTGTTTTATACTTTGAAGGGGATAGAAATCATATATTTAGAATTTTGCGGGCGGTTAAAAACAGATTCGGCTCTACAAACGAAATAGGGGTTTTTGAAATGCAGGAAAAGGGGCTTTGCGAAGTTTCCAATCCTTCGGCTCTTTTTCTTTCTCAGCGTCCGAAAGCCGCTCCCGGCTCGGTTGTTATTGCAAGCCTCGAAGGAACAAGACCTATATTAATAGAGATACAGGCTCTTGTAAGCGCTACTAATTTCGGAACCCCGCGGCGCACAATACTTGGGCTTGATCATAACAGAGTAGCCTTATTGGCGGCTGTTATGGAAAAAAGACTCGGCATCCGTCTTATAGGAAGCGATATATTTATGAATGTAACCGGCGGAATAAAGATAGAAGAACCTGCGGTTGATTTGGGAATAATATCTGCAATAGCTTCAAGTTATTTTGATAAGCCGATTCGTTCAAACGCCATAGCAATAGGGGAGGTAGGGCTTACGGGAGAGGTAAGAGCCGTAAGTCATATAGATATAAGAATTGCGGAAGCGGTAAAGATGGGATTTGACAAATATATTATTCCTGCCGGAAATCTTAAAAGAGTTAAAAAATTAAATAAAGATATTGATATTATAGGGGCGGCTACTATAGCCGAAGCGGTTGACGCCGTGTTATAAAATATTTTTTTAATATTTTGGCTTTATTTTATAATATTCCAAATATCTTGAATTAAAAAATTATCAAAGGTTTTTATATGGCTTTTAAGTATATTGTCTATTTTCATATTAGGTCTTATATCAAAGTAATATACTCCGTCCAACGGATTTAGTTTAATTGTATAACCTTTAAAATGTCCTGAAAGAAAGGTGGCGTTTATACTATATTTCCCCTCTTTCCCTTTTCTTTGAACATCATTTAAGAAGATAGCAAAATGCGGAATGTTTGTGTCTGTTAATTTGTTATATAAAAATTTTATCAATTCTATCTTTGCTTGAAGTTTTAACCGAACCTATTGCTTTTGTGGTATCGTCTGACTTTATGATTAAATCGTGCTGATAATTCATTTTAAACGCTTCTGCGCCGTTAATTTTGACGGGAACGGCAATATTGCCCGCTTTAACGTCGATACCAACTTTTAAAATAATTAATCGAATAAAGCGTTCAAATAAATCGCCGTTAATTTTTTTTGCCGTATTAGATTTTTTTGCAGGCAATGCATCTAACGCCGCTCCTATTGATTGCTGGCAGGTATATATGTAATTATTTATTAATTGTCTGTTTTTATCTGATTTTGAAGATATGCTTTTAATGTTTTTGAGAATATTGATAAATTTTTTGCGATTGGAATCAAACTGTTCCAATGAAAGCATAAGGAAGCTATTAATCGGACGAGTTACATTATATGTTCCGTCTTCTTTATACTGAAAAAATCTATAATGATTTTCATTCATAGAAACAATTACGGCTTGGAGATTGGTTTTTATAAATTCCAAATAGTTGAGACAAAAATCGGAGTATGCTTCGATAGTTTGAAATTTTTTTTTATCTGTTGCGATAGTTACAATATCTTTTAATTTCATCTTATTGAATTTCTTCTGTTCTCATTCTCTTTATCAAATGCAATCCATTCTTTTTTGGTTTTATATAAAACATTTTCTAACCTATTAATTGCAAATTTGTTATATTCATGGGATAAATCGCAGCCAAGCCATTTTCGCTCTAATTGCTCGGCAACTACAAGCGTAGCGCTGGAGCCGGAAAAAGGATCTAAAACCAGATCGTTTTCATTTGAGGACGCAAGTATAAGCTTTCTTAATAATTCTTCCGGTTTTTGCGTGGGATGAGGCGTTTTTTCATTCATTCCGTTACATATTGTCGGCGCTTCAATAACATCTTTAGGTTTTGCTCCCAAAGGATGAGGCGTCCAAATATCTTTTCGTTTTCCTCGGTTGCCGTATTGACTTGTGTCGGCTTGTGGGTGTGAAGGATATTTTAAGGTGTGTTTGCCGTAGGGTATTCTAACAGCGTCAATATTTATTATAAATTTTAAACTTTTCATTAGATGAAGAATACTTTCATGTGAACGTCCCCAATCTTTTCCCAAATTCGCTTTATTTTTATAATGCCAAATTATCCATTTGCAGCTTTTAAAATATTTCATTGAAGGATGTTTTAAGTCTGCCAATATTTCTGAAAAACCGCAGATATAAAGAGTTCTGGTTTTTTTTAAAATACGGAATGCTTCTTTAATCCATTTCATTGACCATCGAATATATTCTTCCTGATTCTCAAATTTATCCCAATCGGCTTTTTTGATATTATAAGGCGGATCCGCAAAAACAAGATCAATCGTTTCGCTTTTTATACTTTTTAACCAAGCAATGCTGTCTCCTTCGTATAGAGTTCCGTTTTTATTTCTATAAACAGGGCAAAATGAGCTATTCTTTATCAGCCGGAGTCGTTCTCCGTTTATCTGTTTTTTTAAAGGCAAAGATTTCTCTATATTCGGTTTTAGTTTTTTAATGGGCATATTTTATTTTTTATATAAGAAATAAGCAGTTATTTTTAAATTCGCTTTGAAGCTTTGTCTTTTCGTTTTCAAGCGACGTTTAGATAAATTTGCTTTGGCAGATGAGCGCCTATTCGGAAACGGAATATACATAAAATAACGCCTGTTAAAAATCAAATCATTTTTTGTTAAAATAGCGTATTAAAGGGTTTGCCGGTTGAGATTTTTTGAAATAGGCGCTATTTAAAAAAGCGTTTTGAGAAAACGAAGGCAAGAGAAGTTTTTATTAAAACGGAATATAAGCGGATAAAAGATATATAACCATGACCAAGAAAAAAAAGAAAAGATGGGCGGATCATTGGACGGTAAAGGCAAAAAAAGAGAATTATCCCGCTCGCTCGGTTTATAAGCTGCAAGAGATTCAAAAAAAGTATAATGTGATAAAAAGAGGAGACAGAGTTCTGGATTTGGGCTTTGCTCCCGGCTCGTGGCTTATTTACGCGTCTCATATGACCGGAGAGGCGGGAAGAGTTGTTGGGATTGATATAAATGATACGGATATAATTTTGCCGGATAACGCAAAGGTTATTAAAGCGGATATATTTGAATATCAAGATAATGAATTATTTGGAGCTAATCGATTTGATGTTGTATTAAGCGATATGGCGACTGATGCTACGGGAAACAGATTTGTAGACTCCGCCCGTTCTTTAAATCTTGCTTATGCAGCTTTTTCGATTGCAAAAAAAGCGCTTACGGATAAGGGCTCTTTTGTATGTAAGATTTTTTTCGGAGAGGATTTTAAAGCTTTTACGGATGAAGTAAAAGGGTATTTTAAAGAATTTAAAATTTTTAAACCTCAAACCTGCCGAAAAGCAAGTAAAGAGATTTATGTTATAGGAAAAGATAAAAGTGTTTGACGGTTTTATAATCGTGGGTTAATGAATATCAAGAAGCGTCCAAAGACAAATCGGCGCAAAAAATTAATGATTGGCGCGGCGATATTAAGTCGGTTCTGCCAAATGATGTAAAATGGTATTTAACCAAACTGGAAGAATTCGATTATCTTTATCTTGGCATATCCGATAAGATAAAAGATTATATTTGGGCAGGATGTATGTATAGATAATTTTGCATAAAAGTTAAGCGCAACGGGCGGGCGGGTTTTACCCGCCCGCCCGTTTATTGTTTATTCTTCCTCTTTTGTAACAGCTTCTATTACTTTTTGGGTTTCTTGTGCGGGGACCTCGTCATAATGAGAAAATTCAAGGGTAAATACGCCTCTTCCGCCTGTTATGGAGCGCAGCGTAGGAGCGTAAGTTTGAAATTCGGCAATAGGAACATTTGCTATTATTACCTGATTTTTTCCTTTGGAATCCATACCCAAAACTTTGCCTCGTTTCGAGTTAAGATCGCCCATTATATCTCCCATGTATTCGTCCGGAGTTGTTATGGTTATTTTCATTATAGGTTCCAATAAAATAGGCATTGCTTCTTCCATAGCTTTTTTAAATGCTAAAGAGGCGGCTATTTTAAAAGCCATTTCGGACGAGTCAACATTGTGGTATGTTCCGTCGTCTAATATTGCTTTAAAGTCAACGCAAGGAAAGCCGGCTAACGTTCCTTTTTGAGAGGCTTCGATTATTCCTTTTTCAACTGCGGGTATATATGTTTTCGGTATTGCTCCGCCTACTATTTTATCTGTAAATTCAAATCCTTCTCCGCGCGGTTTCGGCTCGAATTTAATCCAGCAGTCTCCGTATTGTCCGTGTCCGCCAGACTGTTTTTTATGTTTTCCCTGCACTCGCACTTTCTTTTTAATGGTTTCTTTATAAGGAATTTTCGGTATGTTTAATACCGCTTCGACTTTAAATTTTCTTTTTAGTTTTTCTAAAGCAACCTCTATATGGACCTGTCCGCAGCCGGAAAGAAGTATCTCTTTTGTTTCGGAGTTTCTTCCTAATGTAAGCCCGCTGTCCTCTTCTATGATTTTTGCAAGAGAGCTAAATATTTTATCCTCTTCTCCCTGCACTTTAGAGGTAATTGCATAAGATATAATCGGCGGGATAGGTTTTGCGGTTTGATATATTATTTTTTCATTTTCGTCGCAAAGAGTGTCTCCCGTAGTGGTTTCTTTTAATTTTGCAACCGCTGCTATCGAGCCGGGTTCCGCGCTTTCGACAGGTTTTTGCTCTTTGCCCGTAATAGTTAAAAGCTGGCTGAATTTTTCTTTTGTATCTTTTGTAGCATTAAAAAATCCTCCGTCTTTACCGAGTTTACCGGAAATTACTTTAAACAGGGTGAGTCTGCCTGCATAAGGATCCGCTATTGTTTTGAAAACAAAGGCGGAAAAAGGAGCGTTTTGATCCGGCTTTTTTTTTATTTCCTGTTCGTCCGATGTTCCGGTTTTACCGCAGCGGTCTATGGGAGAGGGCATATTTGAAGATATAAAATTTAACAGAAGTTCTATGCCTACTCCGGATGTTTTTCCTGTTGCGGAACCACATAATACGGGAACAAATAGGTTGTTTACCGTTCCTTGTTTTAAAGCGGTTTTTATTTTTTCGTCTGTAATGCTTTTCCCTTCAAGATATTTTTCTATAAGGGTATCGTCGGCTTCGGCAATATCTTCTATAAAGGTTTCCCGAGCGGCTGTTACGGCATCTTTTACGCTGTCCGGTATTTCGGTTTCGGTTAGTTCGCCGGCATCGTCATATATGTATGCTTTGTTTGTGATAAGGTCTGCTATTCCGTTAAATTCCGCCTCTTTTCCTATTGGTATTTGGGTAATAACTATCTTTTGCGGGAACGATTTTTTTATATCTTCTATTGTTTTTTCAAAATCGGAATGTTCTTTATCTAACTTGTTTATAAATATTATTTTGGGTATTTGATATTCGTCTGCAAATTTCCAAGCCTGTTCGGTCTGAACTTTTACTCCGTCTATGCCGTCTATAACGGTTACCGCCGCATCTGCAGCTTCCAAGCATAATTTGGTATCGGAAAAGAAATTTTGGTCTCCTGGGGTGTCTATAAGGTTTATTATATGTTTTTTCCACTCGAATTGATAGAATGAAGAATTTATACTGCCGCCTCGTTTTAATTCTTCCGGTTCAAAATCCATTACCGTATTTCCGCTTTCAATGCGTCCGATTCTGTTTGTAACTCCCGCTTTAAAAAGCATAACTTCGGCTGCAGATGTTTTACCGGATCCTCCGTGTCCGATTAAAGCGATATTTCTTAATTTGGCGATATGTTCAGACATTATATATTTACTCCTTATATTATATTAGTTTCTGTATAAAAATTATACAACACCTTGGTCTGTCATAGCTTCCACTACTTTGACGAAGCCGGCTATGTTAGCTCCTATTACATAATTTCCTTGCGCTCCGTATTGCTCGGATGCATTTATGCAGCTTGTATGGATGCTTTTCATTATTATTTTAAGGCGGCTGTCAACCTCTTCTCTTGTCCAGCCGTATCTCATGCTGTTTTGGCTCATTTCAAGTCCGGAAACCGAAACTCCGCCGGCGTTTGCGGCTTTACCCGGCGCATAAAGTAGTTTGTTATCTATAAATATATCCATACCTTCCGGCGTAGTAGGCATATTTGCGCCTTCGGAAACGACTCGAATTCCGTTATTAATTAGATTTTGAGCATCTTTTTTGTTTATTTCGTTTTGAGTTGCAGACGGAAAAGCGCAGTCTGCTTTATGATTCCATAAAGGGTTATAATCTACGTCCGAATCTATCGGAGTATATACTGCGGTATTGTATTTTTCGGCATATTCTTTTATTCTGCCGCGTTTTATGTTTTTCAAACGTTTTATAAACTCAAGTTTTTCTTTGTCTATTCCGGCTCCGTCGTATATGTATCCGGAAGAATCGGAACAGGTTACGGGTTTTGCTTCCATATCAAGAAGTTTTTCTATTGTATATTGGGCTACGTTGCCGGAGCCTGATACAAGGCAGATTTTATCTTTTAAGCTGTTTTGCTTATTTGCAAGCATTTCCGCGGCAAAATATACGCATCCGTATCCTGTGGCTTCCGGTCTTATTAAGCTACCGCCCCAGTTTAAGCTTTTTCCTGTTAAAATTCCTGTAAATTCGTTTTTAAGTTTTTTATACATTCCGAACAGGTATCCGATTTCTCTTGCGCCTACTCCTATATCTCCTGCCGGAATATCCGTATTGTGCCCGATATGTCTGAAGAGTTCCGCCATAAAATTTTGGCAGAATCTCATAACTTCCGCATCCGATTTGCCTTTCGGGTCGAAATCGGAGCCTCCTTTTCCGCCTCCCATAGGAAGCGTGGTTAATGCGTTTTTAAATACCTGCTCGAACGCTAAAAATTTTAATATTCCCAGATTTACGGAAGGATGGAATCTGAGCCCTCCTTTATATGGTCCTATGGCGCTGTTCATCTCTATTCTAAAACCTCTGTTTACCTGAACGTCGCCTTTATCGTCTGTCCATGGAACTCTAAACATTATAACTCGTTCCGGTTCTACTATTCTTTCGAGTATTTTTGTTTTTCTATACTCCGGGTTTTTATCCATAACCGGTTTGACTGATTCCATTACTTCGGTTACGGCTTGATGAAACTCCGGTTCGTTTTGGTCTCTTTGTTTTACGCGTTCTATAATATCTTTCATTTGTTTTTCCCTCTGTTTAAATTTTGCATGACAACTTTCTGTTTTGCTTGTTTTTGCCTTGCAAACGAACAAGCCGCTTTGTTATTCGGCAAAATTTAATCATTTTTTTGTAATTAAATATTTTTAATAATAAAACTGCTCTCTGTTTATATTTTAATTATGAAATTCTTCCTCGCTTACGCTTGTCGGAAAAAATTTATTACATCTTTCAAGTCTCGGGCTGCCGCATTCATAGTAGCGATATAAGGATATTGACTTGGTAAGCCCGAATACCTTACATTTAATTTTTTTAAAGAAATACTTTAATACCTCTTCGATTTCCTTTGCGGTATTTACATGTTCATGCTTCATTAGCAACCCGTAATCAAGTCCATACTTTAATTTGAACTCCAGCCCTGTAGTCAGTTTCCATCCGAGCTTCCAAAGCGCCGCGCCTTCGTTGGGAATGCTTGCGCGAAATGCGCCGTTTTTTGCTAATAATAATCCGCTTTTTGCTATTACATTCGGCAGGTCGCAGATATGCTCAAGAGCGGCAATCGAAACAATTCTGTCGTAACGGGCATCGACGGGGACTTGGAAAATATTTGAGTATATATTTCTAATTCTTGGAAGATTGACGGAATTTTTGTAAAGATCGGCAAAAGGCTCCGCAATATCATAGGTTTCAACCATAGATTCGTATTGCAGGTGATTAAGAGTTCCGGCTCCTATCTCCAAAGTTACTTTTTTTGAATCTTTCGGAGCGGTAAGGTCGTTTGCCGCTTGTCTATGCATCCAAGATTCCATTCTTTGGGATAATGACGAAGCGGTTGTTAGTCCCTGCCAATTCGACTTGTAATGAGCCGAATAAATAGCTTTGATCTCTTTTGGCAGAGCGGGGCGTATCTTGGGAAAGTTCGCGAACATTATTTTTTCTATTCTTTTTTTCTATTATTCATATAATTTGATTAAAGATTTTGAAGTTTTGCCGTCAATTTTTATTATTAAAGGTTTTTTTAATCTGATATGTTTTATAAAACAACCTGTTTTTAACGCGGGCATTTTATCCATTTGTTCCCATTTTATAAAATCTTCGTTATTAGTTTTAACCGTCATATAACCGACTCCCAAAGATGTTATGTTATGAAAAAAATGGCTGCCATAAGAAGGATCCGCTTTTAAATCGGCAAATTCGGTTTCTATTATGGCGCCTGCGTTTGAAATATCGTTCCATTTTACGGGTATTCCAAGCCATCTGTCGGAGCTTCCCCATCTTCCCGGACCTATTAAAAGGTATTTTCTGTTTTTTTTGGCAAGCCGTTTATTAAACTCTTTTATTTCCAAAGCTATATCTATGGTTTTGGTTATATCAAAGCTTTTCGGATTTACCAATATAATATCTGCAATATCTGATATCTCGCCGTTTCCCAAAGCGTTTGAGCTGTAGCATAAACCCTTTGTTATATTTTCGGTTTTTATCGAAAATTTTTTTTTGACAAATGCGCCGCTCATAGGTCTAATCTGCAAAAGAGCAAACAGGGGATTGTCGTTATCGTTATCCGGCAGATTTACGGCAAATTCTATTTCTACAGGGCAGCCCATTCCTTTTGCGCCTATTTGTAAAAGCCGAGTTATTATTTCCGGAATCGAAAAGAGGTTATATTTTAATATGTTTGCAAATGTCAGTATAGGATAGCCATCTGCCGAATATCCGTCTTTTATTTTGTTGTCTTGAGGAATAAAATAGCTTGATAAGCTTTTTATCGGCGAATTATCAGGTATTATTTCGGCATCTGCGTCTGTTTCTATTTTTGAAAGCGCCGCCTCGTCGTCGAGATTATAAGATACGTTTCCCGCAGAGCCGAAAATATTCGGGAAATCATCTATGTTAAGAGCGTAAAAGTATTTTTGAGAGTTTTTAAGTATATCTTCAACAGTAGAAAATTGAGGAAGTATCTGAGGGTATTCGGGCGAAAACCTAAGCGAATATCCGCCCTGTACCACTATTGTTCCAAGCCCTGCGGCTATAAAAGCAATACCTTCTTCCTGCTTCATGTGGGAAACAGGATAAAAATTATAAGATTGAGCCACCCCTGATACTGCCGGATAAAAGTAACTTTTGTATTTTTTACCTATTATCTGTTGTATTATTATTCCCATTTTCTCTTCTTCTATTCTGTTTAAAGAGTTTTTAATAAATGTTTTGGGAGCTTCAAGGTATGTGGAGGCATAAACTAATTTTATAGCGTCTGTAAGTCTTTTGATTCTTTTTTCCGGATCTACCGCGGAATTAGGTATCATATAAGTTTTATAAATTCCCGCGCACGGATGGTTTTGAGCGTCTTCTAATAGGCTAGAGGATCTTACCGCCAAAGGATATTTTACATAAGATATGAATTGTTTTACTATATCTTCTATCCAGCGGGGAATTTTGCCGTTTAAGAATCTTTTTGCCGCTTCTTCGTCCGTTATATTTTCGTTGTATATTTTATCAAGCCGGTTTTCCTTTATAAAATCGTCGAAGCCTTGAGTTGCTATAACCAAAGTTCTTGGTATGCTTACGGTTACGTTAGGAAATTTTTCAGAAAAGTAGTTGTTTTGATGTAAAAGATGAGAAGCAAAAGCCAAGCCTCTTGCTTTGCCGCCTAAAGAGCCGCTTCCCGCTTTAATAAAATCGGAATCCGGATCGAAAAAATCGGATACAAAGTCGGTCACTATTCCTTTTTGACGGTTTTTTCTTAGATCTTTAAAATGCTGTATAAGAGATTCTTTTATTGCTTTTCCGGTTCCGAATTTTTCGGCTTTTAGCGGAGCGATTCTATACGCCAAATATACTTCGGAGCGCGCCATAAGCCAAGTGGAAAACTCATTTTTTGCCGCTTGTCTGTATATTATATCATCCGGTATATTAGGCAGAACTCTTTCCATTTCCAACAAGTTTGTAGCGCGTCCCGCTTCGGTTCCGTCTTTATTTTTAAATATAAAGTCTCCGAAACCAAGTTTATTTTTTAAAAAAGCGCTTATATCCGTATGAAGCGAAGTTGAATTTTTATTAAGAAATACAGCCGATATGTTTTCCGCTTTTTTGCGGTTATTTTTTTCCGCGCTTAAAACAAGCATAGGCGCTTTACGGTTTGCTTTGCATCTTTTCGAAAGGAATAAAATGCCCGCTTCTTTATTGATAACTCCGTTTTTTTTAAATCGAACATCCGAAAATATCGAAAGAAGATAATCTTTATATCTTTCGTAAATAGCGCGCGCCTCTTCATAATTTTTTGCGTGCAAAATTTTAGGTCTTGCCCGCATTCTTCTTATTCTGTCTTCCTGATTTAAAGAATCGTCCATTACGCTTCTCGTTTGAGTAACAAGCTCTTTATAAAGAAACGGAAGAAGCGAAGAATAGTATTTGGGAGAATCTTCTATAAGAATTATTACCCGCACATTTGCGTTTTTAGTATCAAAGTCCGCATTCATTTTATCTTCGGTAATTTTTACTATTGCCACAAGAAGATTTGTGTCTCCGTTCCATACAAATGTTTCGTCTATATATTCGGCGTATTTTTCTATTTTTTCCGCCATAACTCCGCCGATTTCATGGGTTAGTAGATAGCAGGGAAGATTTTTGTAGCGCTTTTTTATTTTTTTGCATAAATCAAAAGCGTTTGTGCCTTCTAATCTTGGCATGGTAAGAACAAGATTGATATTTGGATTGGCGATAAGCTTGTCAAACGCCTCTTTTGCTGTGGATGCCCGTATAATTTTAGGGGGTTTGGTAAGATTTAGCCCTTTATATTCGTAGATTATTCTTTCGGAAAGCCTGCCGTCTTCTTCCATGATAAAGGCATCGTAAGGGTTTGAAACAAGAAGTATTTCATTAACCCTTTTTGACATTAATTTATCGAATATTTTATAGGGCATCTCTTTTTTCCTATTTTTCATGGCATCTTTTAATAATATAAGTTTTATTAAAAAACAACTGGATTTTTGAATATCTACTTATTAAAAGAAACAAACCCTGTATTAAAACGGAGGCGGCAAGGGAAAACTTTTTTACTCTTTACTTTTTCGCTCTTTAGGCATATCTTTTTTAGACGTAGAATAATATAAAGTAATTTTTTGCCTTACAAATATTTCTATTTTTACAAGTTAAAAAGAACCGAAACAAAAAAGGAATCTCCAATGAGGCTTATGAGTTTGGTCAGAGCGCGCAAGGTTTTACCGATTTTCATTTTATCAATTTCATTTTTCATCACATCAAATTTAACAAATCCGA
>JAFDMF010000016.1 GCA_019306065.1 Deltaproteobacteria bacterium | reverse complement strand
AAGCGGAAACAAAATCTCTTCGAACCGATTAGGATTTAATCTTATTTATAATTTTTAGGGAAAGAAAGATAGGCAGATAACAAAAAGGGCGGAGGTTTTAACCCCCGCCCTTTTTGTTGCAACAATTCCGCCCCTTTATTATTTTATACCTTTGCCCGTCGAAATTAATATTGATTTATCTTTTTAAAATACTTGCCAATATAAAAGCGGTTGCGTATAAGACAAAAATTAAAATTTTTATTCATCTACCGTAGAAATAGATTTTATTTTGCGTGAGTTTACGGCGGATAAAAATTTAACGTTAAGCATTTTGAGGATTAAAAGTTATCTGCCGCCGAAATCAAGTAAAAGAAGATCTGTTTTTACGGAAACTAATAAGGAGGTTTTACTTATGGAATATAAAAACATTATTTTTTCTATAAACGACAACATTGCCACAATAACCTTTAATAACCCTAAAACCTTAAATGCTCTTAATATGAAAACATTTAACGAACTTGAAGACGCAATAAATCAGATCGATAACAATACCGATATAAATGTATTAATACTTACAGGAACCGGCAAAGCTTTTATTGCAGGGGCGGATATTACCCAGCTTGCGCGGTTTAACGCTTTGGAAGGGAAAATTTTTTCGGAAAAAGGACAATCTATAATAGGAAGTTTGGAAGAATTGACAATACCTGTTATAGCTGCGGTAAATGGTTTTGCGCTGGGCGGCGGTTGTGAAATGGCTCTTGCGGCAGATTTTATATATGCGGCGAATACCGCAACATTCGGGCTGCCGGAAATAAAACTCGGGCTTATACCAGGTTTTGGAGGAACTCAGAGGCTTGCGAGACAAATAGGAAAAAATTTGGCAAAAGAATTAATATTTACAGGCAAAATGATAGATGCAAAAACCGCAAAAAATATAGGATTGATAAACGAAGTGTTTGCGCCGAAAACACTTATGGAAGAAACCTATATAACCGCAGAAATTATTGCTTCCAAAGGTAAAACTTCGTTATGCGCCGCAAAACAGAGCATAAATTACGGGATGCAGACAGATATTAAAACAGCCTGCAAATTAGAGACAAATGCGTTTGCAATATGTATGGCAAGCGAAGATGCAAAGGAAGGAACATCCGCTTTTTTGAAAAAACGAAAAGCCGTATTTAAAGGCGAGTTAGGAAAAAGTATTTGGAAGTAACTACCGGCATAAACAAAAAAATATTTTCCATACTTTTTTTCTCTCTTTTTTCCGCGGTTTTGGGAATGGGCGCCGTAGTTCCGCTGCTGCCGGTATACGCAAAAAATTTGGGCGCTACGGGTTTATATATAGGATTTGTATTCGGCGCTTTTTCTTTATCCAGATCAATTCTTTTGCCAATATTTGGCAGACTTTCGGATAAATACGGACGCAAACCTTTTATAGTTTACGGGCTTTTGATATACAGCATTATATCCGTATTATTTATATTTGCAAAAACCGTCGAAGCAATAATTATGATACGCTTTGTTCACGGTTTTTCGTCCGCTATGATAATGCCTGTAGTTCAGGCTTATGCAGGAGATATTACCCCGAAAGGAAAAGAGGGAATATCTATGGGAACTTTTAATATCTCTATATTTCTTGGATTGAGCGCGGGGCCCATACTCGGCGGAATTGTTAATTCTCATTACGGAATGAACACGACGTTTTTGGGAATGTCCGCGCTTGTTTTTACGGGTTTTCTTCTTGCATATTTTTTGCTGCCTCCGGTAAAGTCAGAAAAAAAAGCAAGCGACGTAAAATTAATCAAATGGAGAAAAATTATAACCGATAAAGATGTGGCGGGATTATTTATATTCAGATTTGTATATACTTCTTGTATAGGAATAGTATGGAGTTTTCTGCCGATATTTGCCAGTAAAAACTTCTCCGTTTCAAGCGCATATATTGGCATGCTTGTGGCAATAGGGGTATTTATAAGCGGAATTATGCATATTCCTATGGGATATATGGCGGATCGGGTAAGCAAAAAAAAACTGATTATTATAGGCGGATTAATAACGGGATTATCCGTTTTGCTAATAGAACGCTCCGGCTCGTTAAAAGATGTAATTGCCGCCTCTGTTCTTTTCGGCATCGGCGGCGGAGTTTCAACTCCGGGTGTTATGGGATTCTCCGTAATAAAAGGAAATGAAAAAAACGCTATGGGAACGGTTATGGCTTTATTAACTATGGCTCATAGCTTGGGAATGTTTGCAGGCTCGGTAGGCGCCGGAATTATTATGGATATTTTAAATCTAAGATGCGCTTTTTTTTTCGGAACCATACTAATGACGCTCGGAACAATAGCTTTTGCAATACTTGTAAAAGAACCGTAGTTTTTATAGAAAAAAGCCCTTTTTTGCCTGATTTCGACGGATAAAATTAAGACGGAAAAGGAGATATCCATCTCCTAACCAAATATATAAGGATGCGATATGAAACCGGTATATTTTCCCTTAACCTTTATTGAAAAAGAAAAAATCAAAAAATTATCTTACGCGTTTAAAAAACTTTTTCTTTATATTCCTTCTAAAAAAATCAAAACCGAATACTTAAATACCGATTTTTTGGGATTTAAATTTCTTGAAAAATACCAAGATAAAATAGATAACCTGCTTGACGAATATATAAAATGGGCAAATATTCATCAAGGAAGCGAGCTTTATTCGCTTTTTCAAAATAAAAATTATAATAAAGCGATTATATCCGAAATAAAAGGAAATATAAAAAATTTTTCCAAAAAAAACAGCGAAAACAACAGCGAAGATGTTATAAAAGCAGGTCTTTTTTTATATATTGCTTATAAAGCCGACAAATACATAGCAGACGCCGAAAAAGATATAAAACAATCCCTTGAAATAGAAAAAAAACTTAACTTTGAAATAAAAGGAAAAAATAATAATGACTGTTTTTTTTCAAATAACAAAAATCTATCTGCAAACTACGATTTCGGCGCGTTAATGACGGAAAAAAGAATAGAATCTTGGATT
Source organism: Deltaproteobacteria bacterium (assembly GCA_019306065.1). Lineage (GTDB taxonomy): Bacteria > Desulfobacterota > Desulfobacteria > Desulfobacterales > JAFDMD01 > JAFDMD01. Next base: position 48,753 of record JAFDMF010000016.1, on the reverse strand, counting down.
CGTTTCTTTTTGGCAGATAACCTTTACATACAAGAAAAACTTTTTTTTATAACAAACAGCGCGGCTGCCGCCGAATATCTTAAAGATAAAACCAATTATGAATACAGCGTTATAACAGATATAAAAGCGGATAATCTGCAAAATTTTTATGACGAATCTTTAATTTTATTTTTAAAAGGTTTAAAAACCGATATTTTTAAAGAATATATAATTATAAAAAAGGCGCCGGAAGAATTTTTTGCCGAGATTGTCGGCAAAAAATCGCTTAAAAAAGGAACGCAGGATAATACGATTATAGGGGTTTTTTAAAATTTTTTATATGTGAGGAAGATTATGCGTAATATAATTATAGCTTGTTTTATATTAATAATAGGCGCCGGTTGTATATCTTATTACAATACCCCAAAAGGAGAATTCAAAGGTTCTCTTGATATCAGATGGGTAGAAAACGACTATTTTTTATTCCTACCAAATAAAAATGATCCTCTGATATTTGAACGGGCAAATGGAGAAAAAATTCAGCCTAAAGCATTTTGCACCGACGGCGGTTCTATTCCACAATTCCTATGGGGACTTAAAAACCTTTCGCCATGGGGTTATGCGCCAGCCTACATTATTCATGATTGGATGTTTAGAACTAATCGATGCAAATATGAAACTTACACATTTAAAAATTCTGTTTCGGTAATGGAAGAATCTTTAAAGACCTTGATGGAAGAAAACAAAAAAACACGTAGTTATTTTGTATTTAAATCAATCACTGCCGCTATTAGTTCGGATATAGCGAAAAATTTATGGAAAAATGGCGATTGCAAAGCTCTTCAAGAAAAAGACCCTTGCAAAGAAAGAAAAGATGAAAATAAGGGAGAATTACTGAGGACTATAAAATTTTAATAAAAAACTTTGGTTGGAAATAAAACAAAAAAGGCGAAGGTTAAAACCCCCGCCTTTTTTTGTTGTTTATTCATGTAAAACTCGGTTTTAAGAAGCCTTTTTATTTTTATAATCTAAAATAGCCTGATAAACCCTTTCCGGCGTAAGCGGAAGTTCAAAAATTCTTACCCCTGCCGCATCATAAACCGCATTTAATATTGCAGGTATTGTAGGCATTATAGCCCCTTCCCCAACCTCTTTTGCGCCAAAAGGTCCGTTAGGTTCGCTACTTTCCACAATTATTGCTTTTACGGGAGGCATATCCAACGCCGTAGGAATTTTATATTCCGCTAAATCTGCATTTATAATCTTTCCTTTTGAATCAAACTTAACTTCTTCAAACATAGCCTCGCCCAACCCCATAGAAAGCGAGCCTTCCATCTGCCCTTCTACGGATACTCTGTTTATTGCAAATCCGCAGTCGTGAGCGTCTATCATGTTATCAATCGTAATCTGCCCTGTCTGCTCATCTACGGTTAATTCCACTATTTGCGCCGAACATCCGTAAGCCGGCGAGGTTCCTACCGCCGCTCCTTTAAATTTTCCTCCCAACTGATGCGGTTTATACTTTCCGTTTGCAGATATTATTCCTTTGGCAAGAAACGCAATTCTGGAAGCCTCTTTAAATGTAAGCGGATCGTCCGCGCTCGGATTATCCGTCCATCCTCTATGCTCTTTTATATATCTTTCTCTTAATTTGCTAAAATCAGGCTGAGATTTTTTAAAAATAATAATCCCTTTTTTAATATCTATCTCGTCGGCGGAAATATTTAATTCTTCCGCGAGAACTTCAAGGATTTGCTGTTTTACATGCGCTGCAGCGTCATAAACCGCATGCCCTGTCATAAGGGTTTGTCTGCTGGAATATGCCCCCAAATCAACGCCGAAATCGGTATCTCCGGATTCTATTCTAATATCGCTTAAAGGTATTCCCAAAGTTTCCGCCGCAATCATTGCCATAGTAGTATCCGAGCCCTGCCCTATCTCCGATGAGGCGGTATATAAAAGAGCGGTTCCTCCGTCTTCGGTAAGTTTTATAACCGCAGTGCTGTGATATGTATCCGATCTATAGATAGGATAACCGGCGCCGGACACAAAAAATCCGCAAGCCATACCGATTCCTTTGCCTTTCGGAAGTTTTCCTTTCTTTTTGTTCCATTCCGAGCCGTCTTTTACAGCTTCTATACATTCTTTCATTCCCAAACTACTCATGTTAAAATCGTTGCAGGTTATATCGCCGGTTACCATCATGTTTTTAAGTCTTAATTCAATAGGATCCATCCCCAATTCTTCGGCTATCATGTCAAGTTGTTGTTCCCAGCATGCTCTGGCAATAACTCCGCCATGTCCTCTTTGCGCGCCGCAAGCCGGTTTATTTGTATATATTCTATATCCGTCATATTTCATATTCGGAAGTTTATAAGGTCCGCCCAAAAGAGAACCGGAATAATATACGGTTGCTATCCCAAAGCTTGTGTATGCTCCGCCGTCTAAATAGCATTCATTTTTTAACGCCATTAATGTGCCGTCTTTTTTTACGCCTGTCGTCATTGTATGGACAAATTGATGCCTTGCGCGTCCGAACATAAAAACCTGTTCTCTGGAATAATTCATTTTAACAGGCTTTCCGGTTTTCATAGAAAGAAGACAGGAGACTATCTCCATTGTGTTTGTGCCGGCTTTTATGCCGAAGCCTGCGCCAAGATACGGTTTTATAACTCTTACTTTGCCTATGGGAAGCTTTAAAACCATAGAAAGTATTCTTTGAACATAATGCGGAACCTGAGTTGAACTGTAAAGAGTGAGATTTTCGGTTAATTTGTCAAAATTCGCAATACATCCTTGAGGCTCCAAAAATGCAGCGTCCTGTCTTTTGCTTTTAAACGTAGTTGTTTTTATAATATCGGATTCTTTTAACCCTGCTTCAAAATTTCCGAATTCCTGATTTACCTGCGCGCATATATTTCTCGGATACTTTTTGTGCAAAACAGGCGCGCCTTCCGCCATAGCATCGTCAATTGTCAAAAGAGCGGGTAATTCCTGATAATCTACCTTTATAAGAGATGCCGCCGCTATAGCCGTTTCCAAATCAACCGCCGCAACCGCTGCTATTTCGTCTCCTATATATCTAACATTATCATGGCAAAAAACATTTTCGTCATATCTTGCGGGGCTTACCCCGTAAGGTATTAATCCAGCCTCTTTTGCGGTTACAACCGCTTTTACTCCTTTCAATTTTTTTGCTGCGGATATATCTATATTAAGTATTTTTCCATGAGCTATAGGGCTTTGCAAAAGAGCGCCGAACAGCATATCCGGCATACTCATATCATCTATAAATATAGCTTTTCCTTTAGCCTTTGCCGGAGTATCCACTCTGGGAGCATTGCTGTTTATAACATCGTAATTACTCATTATGATTTCTCCTTATCATCAAATTAACCTTCGCAGGATACCGATTGAACGGCTTCTATAATTTTTTGATACCCTGTGCATCTGCAAAGGTTGCCGGATATTGCGGATTTAATCTCTGTTTCGGTTGGATTCGGTTTTTTATCCAAAAGAGTTTTTCCGGAAAGTATCATCCCTGACGTGCAAAATCCACATTGAATCGCTCCTTTTTCCACAAAGGCTTTTTGAAGCGGATGAAGCCCGTTTTCATCTTCTACGCCTTCGATTGTAGTTATATTTTTTCCATTTGCCTGTACCGCAAGAACAAGGCAGGAGTTTACAGGTTTTCCGTCCATAATTACGGCGCAGGCTCCGCAGTCTCCGAGTTCGCATCCCTTTTTTGCGCCTGTTAAACCCAGCTGATAACGAAGCAAATCTAAAAGGGTTAAATTTGCATCTACAGCCACCTCATATTTTTTATCATTAATTGTAAGATTAATGATCTGTTTCATAATCCTTCTCCTTCATATGATTATATTTTTATTATGATTGAAAACTTCAAATTAAGGCTATTTTAAAGAAGCCTCTTTAACCGCAATATCCAAAGTTCTTTTTGTCAAAACCCGTATCATTGCCTTTTTATAAACGGCAGACGCCCTAAAATCGTCAATAGGCTTGCATTCTGATTCCGCTATTTTTGCCGCTTCTTGAAAAAGTTTTTCCGAAGGTTTATTTCCTATAAGAATATTTTCCGCAGCGTTTGCTCTTAAATGAGTAGGTCCTACGCAGCCCATAACAATTCTGGCAGAATTTATAACCCCGTTAGGCTCGTCTAACGAAACAAAAGACGCCACATTTACAATATTGCAGTCTTGAGCTTTTCTTATGCCCAAATTTATATATCCCGCGCCGTAATATCCATCAGGAATATCTATTATTATTTCGGTTAAAATTTCGTTAGGTTGAATTTCGGTAAACCCGGGTCCTTTAAAAAATTTATCTAACAAAACGGTTCGTTCGCCGGATACGCTTTTTAAAACCGCTTTTGCGTTATAGGCTATTAAAGAAGGAGGAATATCAGCCGCCGGTCTTGCGGAACCAAGATTTCCGCCTATTGTGGCAAGATTTCGTATAAGAGGAGTTCCCAACGCCCGCGCTCCGACTGCCAGCGCGCTTATTTTTTTTTCTATTACGGCAGATTCGGCAATTGCAGATACTGTAAAACAGGATCCTATCTTTATTGTTTTATCCGAAATCTCTAAATTTTTAAACTCTTCAATTTCCGAAATACCAACAAGCGCATCCGGCGATAAAAGCTTTCTTTTCATGTTCGCCAAAAGATCTGTGCCTCCGGCTATAAGTTTTGCTTTTAAGCCGTATTCGTTCATAATACTTAAGGCTTCTCCCTGAGTTTTAGGCTCGTAAAAATTAAACTTGGGTAAAAGCATTTTTTTCTCCTTATGTTCTAATGGGGTTATGTAAAAATTTTTATGAAATTTCTCTTCGCTACGCTCGTCGAAATGACAAGTAAAAAAGATTGCTTTCTGTTATTTCGAGCAAAGCGAGAAATACCTTTATTATTTAATTTAACTTCTTATAATCATTATTTTTTGTTTCTTATATTTCTTATAGTTATATTTTAATCGCAGTTCAGACAACAAAAAGATATGAGCAAGCAAGATATTAAATGTCAAAAGGAGACGCCGTTCGTTATTTTAAAAAAAATTATTTAATTAACGTAATTAAGCTTTGTTTGTATAATTTGTCAATTTAAAAATAACAAAGGAGCGGAAATATAAAAACGGGGGTTTAACCTCTGTCTTTTATCTATTTTTTGCAACAACAATATTGTAAAAACTTTGCATTGCAGCCTCTCTACCTCTTTTATATATTGCAATTAAAAACCTATTCCTTCATACCTCTGTCACTTTGCATCTTTGTATCTCTAATTTTTATAATTGATATATTTATTTTAATGGATTATAGAAAAAAATTAGGAAGAAAACCTCTATAGCTGATATTAAGACACAAAAAATAATGATTATAAAAATAATAAAGGTATTTCTCGCTTTGCTCGAAATAACAGAAAGCAATCTTTTTTGCTTGTCATGTTAGCAAGCGGTTTTTTTGCCGTATAATGTCAATAAGCGCAGCGAGAAGAAATCTCATAATTAAAGTATAAACAGAGGAAACCTCTATTGTTAAAGATAGTTAAACACAAAAAAAGGAGATGACATTCTCCGAAAAGTCCGCTGTCCAACAAAATACCTTGTTGAACAGCGGACTTTAAACAGAGGAAAAAAAATGGCTAAATTAAAAACAATTTTTTGGTGCGTATTAATAACGGTAGTCGCTGTAATAGTTTATCAGAACGAAGCCTTTTTTATGGCAAAACAGGTTATTACCTTTAAATTTTTTTCATTAACCTATAATACTCCTTATATTCCTTGCGGCGTATTTATTATTATATTCGCTTTATGGGCGTTTCTTATTACTTATATTAATCATCTTATATTTCGTATAAAAACAAATAAGACCATAAAAGAGCTTAGATCTAAAATAAATATCCCAAATACGGAAGCAGAGTTTAAAAGCAACATTTCGGAAGAATCAAATTCTTAATTATATTTAATTATGACAGTTTTAAAAACGACTCCGATGATAAGACAGTATTTGTCTATAAAGGCAAATTATAAAGAAGAAATTCTTTTTTATAGAATGGGCGATTTTTACGAAATGTTTTTTGAAGATGCAATCATTGCATCCAAAGAGCTGGAAATAGTTCTTACTGCAAGAAATAAAAAGAACGACACCTCTGTTCCTATGTGCGGAGTACCGATAAAAGCGGTTGACGGCTACATAGCAAAACTTATAGAAAAAGGCTTTAAAGTAGCGGTATGCGATCAGATAGAAGACCCAAAAGATGCTAAAGGAATAGTTAAAAGAGAGGTTACCCGCGTAATAACTCCTGGAATGATAATAGATGACGCTATGTTAGACGAAAAATCCAGCAACTATATCTTGGCGGTTGCTCAATCCGACAACACTTATGGCATAGCATCTTTAGATATATCCACCGCAGCCTTTACAATTACCGAATCGGACAATCAAAAAACAATAATAGAAGAAATATTTAGAATATCCCCTGCAGAAATACTAATTCAAAACGCTTTAAAAAATACCCCCTTTGCAAAGGAAATCTCCGAGCATTTTTTAAATAAAAACATAACCTATATAGACGACAATATAACAGCTTATGCAAAAGCAAAAGAATCTCTTTTGCGCAGGTTTAAAACAAGATCGTTAGAAGGTTTTGGATGCGAAGGTTTAAAAGCCGGAGTATCTGCCGCCGGAGCAATAATAGATTATGTTGACAAAACCCAAAAAAAAGAGATTCTGCATTTAAAAAGCATAAAAGCTTATTCTTTGAATAATTTTATGACAATAGATAATGTAAGCAGGCGCAATCTGGAACTTACCGCAAACATAAAAAACGGAGACAAATTCGGAACCCTCATTTCAATAATAGATAAAACAATCACCCCAATAGGCGCAAGACGCTTAAAAAATATCTTAAAATATCCTCTTATAAACAAAAAGGCAATAAACAGACGTCTTGACGCTGTAGCGGAAGCAAAAAATAGTCTAATATTAAGAAAAAGTATAAGACAAAACCTAAAAAATATCTGCGATCTGGAAAGACTATCAAGTAAAATATGTATAGGGCAGTCCAACGCAAGAGATTTAAACGCGTTAAAAAACTCTTTGCTTATTATGCCAAATATAATAACGGATCTAAAACAGTTTAAATCGGAAATCTTATCGAAAATGGATATGCCGAATAAAGTTTATGATCTTGCAATACTTATAGGCAAAAGCATTGCGGATAATCCGCCTCCTACAATAAATGAAGGGGGAATAATAAAAAAAGGGTATAATAAGCAGATAGACGAACTCATCCTAATAAGCGCTCAATCAAAACAATGGCTTGCAAAACTTGAAGCAAAAGAAAAAAAAAGAACAAAAATAAACTCGCTTAAAGTAGGATACAATAAAATATTCGGCTATTATATAGAAATTTCCAAAGCCAATTCAAACAAAGCGCCGACAGATTATATAAGAAGACAAACCCTTACAAACGCCGAAAGATTCATAACCGAAGAGCTTGAAAAATTTGAAGCAAAAGCTCTTAATGCAAACGAACAAAGAGCCTCGCTTGAATATGAAATATTTAATCAAATAAAAAATAAAGTAATTAAAAACAATGCAGACATACAAAAACTTGCTAAATTTATAGGAAAAATAGACTGCATACTATCTTTTGCAGAAACCGCGGCGCTTTTAGATTATGTAAAACCGGAAATAATCGAAGACGGAGTTATAAACATAACGGAAGGCAGACATCCGGTAATAGAAAAAATGTTAACAAACGAAGCATTTGTTCCTAATACCATCCGCCTTGACAATACGGATAATCAAATAATAATAGTTACCGGACCCAATATGGCAGGCAAATCCACAGTATTAAGACAAACCGCTCTTATAGTTTTAATGGCGCATATAGGCTCCTTTGTTCCGGCAAAAAGCGCTTCTATTACAATTACAGACAGAATATTTACAAGAGTAGGCGCGTTGGATAACTTAGCGGCAGGGCAAAGCACATTTATGACAGAAATGGAAGAAACCTCAAATATATTAAACAATGCGACTTCAAACAGCCTTATTATAATAGATGAAATAGGAAGAGGCACAAGCACATTCGACGGATTATCAATAGCCCAAGCAGTTGCCGAATATCTTCACGATCTTAAAAACAAAGGAGTAAAAACCCTGTTTGCAACCCATTATCATGAATTAACTCAATTGGAACAAACAAAACCAAAAGTAAAAAACTTCAATATAGCGGTGAAAGAATACAACGATCAAATAATATTTTTAAGAAAACTGATTGAAGGCGGAACAAACAGAAGCTACGGAATACAAGTTGCAAGGCTCGCGGGAATACCGGATAAAATAATAAACCGCTCCAAACAAATACTGGCAGACATAGAAAAATCAGCCGGACATAATTTAAATAACAGGCATATAACGGATAAAACCGAAACAACCCAAGCAAACCATATAAACATAATAGATAAAATAAAAAATATAGACATACAAAACCTAACGCCCATAGAGGCTTTAACAATATTGGATTCAATAAAAAAAGAACTTTGATTAATATTTATATCTACGTATCTTAATTATAAAAAAATGAAATCAATTAAAACAAATACAAAAATAGTAAAAACAGCTTTTATGTTATTATTATCTTTTATCATTACTACGACTTTTTCTTATAATGCCCGCGCCCAAGATAATAATCTCGAAAAACTATATTGTCAGGCTGACGCTGCCTACAAAAAAATGAAAAAAAATCCCAAAGCCTATAAATATAGAAGCTCGTGGCTTATATGTATAGATAAATTTTCCAAAGTTTATCAAGCCGATCCTAACAGCGTATGGGCTGCCGCAGGACTTTATATGACAGGAAAACTTTATCGCGAATTATATAAATATTCTCAAAAAGCTTCGGACAAAAACGAAGCCATAGATATATTCAAAAGAATAATAAAACATTTCCCTAAAAGCGGATACAAAGCAAAAGCAAAAAAAGAACTTAGTTTATTATCTGTAAATCAATCACGGCAAAAGCCGAAACCCGAAAAAACCGCCCCCCCCCCCAAAAAAACAAAAATATATCTTCAGGATACGGCTTCGGATTCCAAAGCGGCAATAACAGGCATAAGATTCTGGTCTAATCCCAACTATACCAGAATCGTTATAGATTCCGACAAAAAAGTATCATACAACCACAACGTATTAAAACAAAATTTCAAAATCGCAAAACCTAAAAGATTATATGTAGATTTTAAAAATACAAAACTTAAAAATACAATCCAAAAAAATGTTGTAATAAATGACAACCTATTAATATCTGTCCGCGCGGCTCAGTTCGACGCTCAACAGGTTAGAGTGGTAATAGATTTAAAAACATCAATATCATATCAGATATTCTTTTTATACGACCCATTCAGAACAGTTATAGACATATACAGTTCCGATAAACATATGCCCCAGCCCGAACAGCCAGACGATACAACGGCGGATCAAACCCAGGCAGATTCAAAAAAGTCTCCGGCTTTGGTAAAAGAGCTCGGTTTGGGAGTAAGAAAAATAATTATAGATGCAGGACACGGGGGCAAAGATTACGGCGCTCCCGGATACTACAAAGGAGTTCACGAAAAAGATATAGTTTTGCAAATAGCAAAAAAACTCGCCGCAAAAATAAAAAACGAGCTTAAATGCGAAGTTATTATGACAAGAAATACAGATAAATATATAACTTTGGAAGAAAGAACGGCAATTGCAAACACAAAAAAAGCAGACCTTTTTATATCTGTCCATACAAATGCGGCAAAAAATAAAAAAGCCTACGGCATAGAAACCTACTTCTTAAGCCCCGCAAAAAGCAATGAATCAATGCTTGTAGCCGCAAGAGAAAATGCGGCAACTACAAAAAACATAAGCGAGCTGCAATCCATCTTAAACAGCCTATTGCGCAGCACAAAAGTAAACGAATCTGTTCGGCTTGCAGGATATGTTCAAAACTCAATGTATAAAAGACTAAAATCGAATTATTCCCAAATAAAAAACAAAGGAGTAAAACAAGCGCTTTTTTATGTTTTGCTCGGCGCGCATATGCCCTCTATACTGATTGAAACATCCTTTATAAGCAACGCGAGAGAATGCAAACGATTAACAAATTCAACCTATCAAAACCGAATATGCGACGGAATAATAACAGGAATAAAACAATACATTAAACATAATAATCCAAGTTAAAAAAAAACCTTTTTGCTTAATTCTAATCGCTGGATAAAAAAACCGCTTTATCAACGCCATAAAAAAATAAAAATACAAACGCAAACTTTGTATCCTTTTTTTATTTTAAAAGTTGACATCAAACTGCAATCTATATAAAACCGATTACAATTTTAACGAATAATGATACTTTTACATAGTTCCTGTAAAAAACCGTTTTATTTTGTTTGAGTTCAAGACGGATAAAACCCAAGCAAAAAAAAGTTTTTTTCTATAGAAGCTAACTAATACGCCAGCTACAGAAATTGTTCTAGTTCGAAGGAGACGACGCTAATGAAACATATTCGTATAAAAAAAATAATACCCTTTTTAATACTATTTATTTTAATAACTTCCGGTAATTCGGCTTACGCCGAAACTTTAAAAAATGCCGTTTTAAAAATATTGGAAAACAGCGAAAAAATAAAAACTGCGGAAGCAAAAAAAAAAACCGCAAAACGTCGTATAAAAGCCTCTTACGGAAAATGGCATCCGCAGTTCGGATTAAACTCGGAAACCAAAAGAGCTAAAACTACCGGAACGTACATAAAAAATGACGAAATTATAACCGCAAAAGAAACGGATTTAAAAATAGAACAACTGCTTTGGGATTTTGGAAATGCATCCGCAGAAATACAAAAAAGCAAACTTTTATATGCAAAAGCGGAATCTGCTTTTGAAACCGTAAAACAAAAAATTATATTGGAAGCTGTAACAGCCTATTTAAATTTAAAAAAAGCAGAAAAAATTTTACAATATTCCCAAAAACCGGCATATAATACCGCCTCTGTAACATATAGTAAGCAGGCAGAAAAGATGATATATGCGAAAAATAAAGCTGTCCGAATATTTAACATGCCCGTAGAAGAAATATCGGCTCTCAAGCCTACCGACATTTCGTTTGATACTCTTCCCGCTTCGGTTGAAGAAGCAAAACAAACGGCTTTAAGATTAAATCCGGATATTATGATTTTTTATTTTAACGTAAAAGCTGCGGAAGCAAAAATAGCCGCCCAAAAATCGGATTCCTTTTTTCCCAAAATAAGCGCGGAAGCAGGCTCTACTTTTAAAAAAGACTCGTCGTCAAAACTCTCCGGACATTTTGGCGAACATTATGCGGGATTAAAATTAAATTACTCGGTAAATTTAGAAGGAAACGAATTAAATACCGTAAAAACTTTAAGACAAGAATATATTTCTGCCGTTAAAAAATACGAGGCAAAAAAAAAAGAGATTTCCGAACAGGTAAAAAACGCTTTTGCAAATTTTATCAATTCTACAAAACAGGCGAAGTTTTTAGAAAAACAGAAAAACCCAATCGGAACCGCATCAGCAAAAACAGATGAGACAATAGCCGCGTTTGCACTGCTTGAATCCATAGGAAAGCTTGATACAGATAAACTTTCTCATTCTTCGGTCAAACAAAACATCCGGCCTGCGCCTTTAAAATTTCATACGGTTGAAAGCCTTATTGACGTTTGGGCTATGGCTTGGGTTAAAAAAAAAATCGGTGATTATATATCATGTTATGCAGACAATTTTATTCCTGCGGGAAACATAAGCAGACAGCAATGGGCTAATATCAGAAAAAAAAGACTCGAAGCCCCGGATTTTATAGAAATTGCAATTGATATAACAAAAAAAGAGATACTATCTCCAGATACAGTTTTAATAACTTTTACCCAAAAATACAAATCGAATCTTTACAAAGATGTTTCGATAAAAAACTTAACCCTTAAATTTAAAGATAACTGCTGGAAAATTATACGCGAAGAAGCGGCAAATATCTAACGGAGGTTATATTTAAAAATGTCTAAGTCTAAATCAGGATTAATCGAACAAAGAGATACAAGATTATCCAAAATAAAAGAATTAAAAACAATCGGTATAAACCCCTACCCCGCCAAATCCTGCCGCACCGATTATTCGGATACAATAATTAATAATTACGAATCTTATAAAGGTAAAAAGGTTACCATAGCAGGACGCCTTATTTCTTTAAGAAAACACGGTTCCGTTACTTTTGCTCATCTTCAGGATCAAATAGGAAAAATTCAGCTTGCAATAGGAAAAAGCATCTTAAAACCTTTTGACGCAGCTTCGGCAACTTTGGGATATTCGGAACTAAAATTTCTCGACGTAGGAGATTTTATAGAAGCTTACGGCGAAGTGTCCAAAACAAAAACCGGAGAGATTTCCATTCTAACGGAAACGGTAAAACTATTAACCAAATCTTTAAGACCGCTGCCTGATAAATGGAGCAAGCTTAAAGACAGAGAGCTTATTCTAAGAAAAAGATACCTTGATACAACCGCAAACCCTGAAAATAAAAAAGGGTTTGAATCTCTTGCCAAAATGTTATTCGGCATAAGAAGCTTTTTAAAAACAAAAGGGTTTTTGGAGTTTCTTACTCCTGTTTTACAGCCTCAATACGGAGGCGGAACCGCAAAGCCTTTTATTACTCATTTAAACGCCTTAAACAAAGATTTTTATCTTTCCATCTCTCACGAGCTTTATTTAAAAAGACTTATAACAGCTGGCTTTGACAAGGTTTTTACCATAGGAAGATATTTTAGAAACGAAGGAATCGATAAATCTCATCATCCCGAATTTTCTATGATAGAAACAATGACGGCTTACGAAAATTACGAATATAACATGGATCTGATTGAAGATATGTTTAGGTATATAGCCGAAGAGGTTTACGGAAAAACAAAATTTAACGTTAAAGGACACATAATAGATTTTAAAAAATCTTGGAAAAGAATATCTATGACAGATGCGGTAACCGAAGTTACGGGTATTAATTTCGATGACTGTAAATCGATTGAAGAGGCTAATAACCGGCTTGTATCTTTGGGAATAGAGGAACCGCAAGAAACAATCGGGCTTGCTTTGGCAAAAGCTTTTGAAGACAAGGTTGAAGAAACATTAATTTTGCCTACCCTTGTATTCGGACATCCTATAGATATATCTCCTTTGGCAAAGCCTATGGACAGCGCGCCGGATAAAGCGGAACGGTTTGAGATTTTTATAGCCGCTATGGAATGCGGAGATAATTGGTCCGAACAAAACGATCCGGTAGAACTGCTTGCGAGATGGAAAGCAAATTATAAGCCAGAGGATAGAGAAGTGGGAGAATTTCATCCGCTTGATTACGATTTTATAGAAGCGTTGGAATACGGAATGCCTCCCGCTACAGGAATTGGTCCCGGCATAGAGCGTATGGCTATGATATTTAACGAACAGGAAAATATTGACGACGTAATATTTTTCCCGATTATGAAACCGCATTTATCAAGGGCAAATAAGGATATATTTGCAGCCGAAGAATACGAGGCGGACGAAAGCTTAGATATTCTTATAACCTTTGACGAATTTAAAAAATTTATATTAAACGAAATAAAAGGCTCCGCTCAAGATATTATTATAAAGCCGTATCTGCGGTTTTGGGAAAATAAAGAAGTTTTTCAAGCATCAGGGTCTGCCGAGATAAGCGGATTATTTAAAAATCGTTCTGTTAAACTTGCAGGTTATTCCAAAACTTCGGACAAAACCTTTGATAAAAAAGAGGAAATGTCAAAATTCAATGACTATATTCAAAAATTAATTGTCTCTTTTTTACAGCAAATTTTCGGGCAAGCAGAGATAAACCTTTCGGAAACTTTTTTGCCTTAAACAAAATTAAATTTACATCCGCATTTATGGGGCGGATACAAAATCCGCCCTGATAATACCATAAGTTGATAAAATGAAATCAAACCTTTTTAGGCTTAATTTGTTTTAAACATTACATTGCAAATAGATAAACAATGGATAAATATCAAAACAAACTAACCTTCGATTTTAAAACAAATCAAAAAATTATAAAACTGATTGGCTTTGCCGATTCATTTAAAGGCAAATTGATTACTTTTGTAAAATGATAGAGTTAAATAAAAAATATAAATTGCCTTCCGAGTTCGCTGAATTTATCGGACTTGATTATGCTAATTCAACATCGAATAAGCATAAAAAAGAGAGCGGACAGTTTTTTACTCCGAAACTTATTTCCGATTTTATGGACGATTTGACGCGCCCGAAATCTAATAAAATATCTATACTTGACCCCGGTTGCGGAACAGCAATTTTAAGTTGTTCTTTGATTGAAAAATTAGCGTCAAAAATAGAAATTAAAAAATTACGTTTAACTCTTTATGAAACCGATTTAAACGTAATTAAAGAAACAAAAAAAGTTATTGAGTATCTGACAAAATGGTTACGGAAAAAAGGGGTTAATTTAAATGTTATAATTAAACGACAGGATTTTATAATTGATAATTCATCTGCATTTACTACAAATTCGTTATTTGATTTAAAAGAGTTTACAAAATTCGATTACATAATATCAAATCCCCCATACTTTAAAATCTCCAAAGCCGATATAAGAGCAATTATTGCCAAAGAACTAATTTACGGGCAGCCGAATATTTACTCGATTTTTATGGGGTTGTCTGCAAAACTTTTAAAACCAAACGGCGAATTGATTTTTATAACGCCTCGCAGTTTTGCCGCAGGAAACTATTTTAAAGCATTCAGACAATCTTTTTTCAATAGCGTCAGCATTTCACGATATACATATTTTTGAATCTCGAAGTAAAATGTTTAAACAGGATATTGATAGAATTATAAATGAAGTTTTATTAAGAACGATATATGTTAAAAATAGAAGAAGCTCGAGCGATTTTAAACGAGTTAGGACTGCCTAACGCTCAAAAAAATGAGATTTCAGATTACGCGCTTCTTGCCTTGTGCAATATAAAAGAAGGGGATAACTGGCGCAAATCATTTAAACAAAGCCATGGCGTTTCAAAAGGAATTATGCCTTTTATAGCGAAAAACTATCATAAAAAATATGCCTCAAATACAAGAGAAACATTTAGAAGACAAGCGCTGCATCAATTTGTTCAAGCGGGAATTGCAGACTATAATCCCGATATTCCGAACTTGCCGGTAAATAGTCCGCGGGCTCATTACGCAATATCTAAAATAGCATTGGAAACAATTAAAACATATCGGACAAAAAATTGGAAACATGCTGTTGAAAACTTCAAAAAAAAAGCCGGAGAACTTAAATTGATTTATAGCAAGGATAGGAACATGTCCCGCATTCCTATCAATTTGACAGACGGAAAAGTATTGCTTTTGTCTCAGGGCAAACATAATGAAGTCCAAGCCGCTATTGTCGAAGAGTTTGCTTCAAGATTTACGCAAGATTCTATTTTACTTTATTTGGGAGATACGGAAAATAAAACTTTACATGTTAACAAAAAAAAGCTTGAAAGCATTGGGATTCCAATCACAGAGCATAGCAAGCTCCATGATAATGGATTTTCCGAAACACATGATTCATTTTAACGGAGATAGATTTCTTGAACCAAGATAAATTTTCGGTTTTTCAATATCTTTCACAGAAAAAATATTTTTTCGGAAAGAACGTTACTTATGAATAAACCTCAAACGATTTCAAAAACGGCTATTATATCGGTATCCTTATATGTAGCCGCCCAGATGCTCTCGGATATAGCAAGCCTTAAAATCGGCATAGTATCCGGGCTTGCGGTTGATATGGGAACTTTTATTTATCCTATTACTTTTACTTTAAGAGATATTGTTCATAAAACAATCGGCAAAAAAAACGCTCAATTACTTATACTTGCCGCAGGAGGAATTAATCTGTTTATGGCGGCGTATCTCTGGTTTGCCGCAAGCGTTAAAAGTGATTCTTCCTGGGGATTGGGAGCGGAATTTTCGGCTGTTTTATCTCCTGTTTGGCGTATAGTTATAGCTTCTATAATTGCCGAAGTTGTAAGCGAACTTGCAGATACTTCTATCTATCATTGGTTTGTTACAAAGGTTACGGATAAATTTCAATGGTGCCGCGTTCTTGTAAGCAATAGCGTAAGTATTCCTATTGATAACGCAATTTTTACTTTGGGAGCTTTTGCCTTTGTTTTGGATTGGAGCGTTGTTTGGCAGATTTTTATAATGAATCTGATTGTAAAATACGCTATGACATTGTTGAGTCTTCCTATGATATACTTAACGCCCAAAAAAGAGGCGCTTGACGTTTGAGACGAGCTTTCAAAAGAGTTGGTAAAAAGAAAAAACGATTATGTCTGGACTTTATTCAAAAAGAATAAATATACATCATAGATAAGTCTATGATGTAAAAAAATAGATTGGTAAGAGTTTTATAAGTATGTGGTTCTTATTACGGAGAATAAATTATAAAATATACGCTATTCGATTCTTTGTCCATACTTTAATATTTCACTCGCTATGGGATCTGTCCTAATAGATAACTACTTAAAAAAAAATTTTGACGAAACAGGTAAAATAGACAGATATGATGCCAGATTTCTATCCTACAAAATTAAAAAAATTGAAGGAAAAAACGTCTATTATTAAAAAAATTAATCGCAAAAAAGAATGATTAAATTCCGTTGGATAACAAAGTAGTTTGTTATGCAGCGGAACTATGCTTATTCGCCGCCAAGGTATGCCTTTTTAACCTCTTTATTTGTTAAAAGGTTTTCGGAGGTATCGGATAATATGATTTTTCCATTTTCCATTACATAACCTCTGTTGGCAATTTTTAAAGCCTGATTTGCATTCTGTTCCACTAAAAATATTGTTGTTTTATTTTTAGAATTTATCTCTTTTATTATTTCAAATATTTTCTGCACAATTATAGGAGCAAGCCCTAAAGAAGGCTCGTCTAAAAGCAAAAGTTTGGGTCTTCCCATTAAGGCTCTTGATATTGCAAGCATTTGCTGCTCGCCTCCGGAAAGGGTTCCGCCTGCTTGTTTTCTTCTTTTTTTAAGTATAGGGAAAAGTTCCGTAACATAATTAAGGTCTTTTGCAATATCTTCTTTATCTTTTCTTAAAAAAGCGCCAATATCAAGGTTTTCTTGAACGGTGAGATCCGGAAATATGCGTCTGCCTTCCGGAACATGCGATATTCCCATTGATACTATATGATTTGGAGCAAGGTTTGTAATATCTTTGCCAAAAAATTCTATTTTGCCTGATCTGGGCGGAGCTATTCCTGATATTGACATAAGGGTTGTGGTTTTGCCGGCTCCGTTTGCGCCTATTAAGGTTATTATTTCGCCTTCCGAAATTTGGATGTCAACTCCTTTTAAAGCTTGGATGTTGCCGTAGTATGTTTTTATGTTCTCAAGTTTAAGCATTTGTCTCTTCTCCGAGATAGGCTTTAATAACATTTGGGTTTACTTTTATTTCTTCGGGGGTTCCCTGAGCTATTTTTTTGCCGTAATCCACTACAAATATTAGTTCCGAAAGTTTCATAACAAGCTTCATGTCATGCTCTATTAAAAGTATGGATATTCCCTCTTCGTCTCTGATTCTTTTTATAAGATCGGCTAATTCTGCCGTTTCGTTCGGATTCATCCCTGCCGCAGGCTCGTCTAAAAGCAATAAAAAGGGTTCGGTAGCCAAAGCTCTCGCAATTTCAAGACGGCGTTGATCTCCGTAAGGAAGGTTATTTGCAAGCTCGTTTACCGAGTTTTGAAGCCCTATTTTTTTCAAAATGTTGTAGCTGAAATTTACTATATCTTTTTCCTCTTGTATGCTTGCCTTATTTCTTAATATAGCGCCAGCTACGGACGATTTTGAACGGCAGTGTCTTCCTATCATAACATTTTCCAATACTGTCATGTTCCCAAAAAGGCGTATGTTTTGAAATGTTCTCGCAAAGCCTTTTTCGGTAATAAGGTTTGGTCTGACTCCGTTTATTCTCTCCTTTTTTCCGTTTTTATTTATTACAATATCTCCGCTCGCGGGCTTATAGATTCCGGTTATACAGTTAAAAAATGTGGTTTTGCCTGCGCCGTTAGGCCCTATAAGGGCTACGATCTCTTTATCGCATATGTCCAGATCAAAAGAATCTATTGCTCTTAATCCTCCGAAATCCATAGTTAATTTTTTAACTTCCAATATTTTTTCTTTTGAAGGTTTCATTTGCTTTCTAATTCAAACTTATAATTTTTTCTAACCGAAGTAACGATGCCCCCGGGTCTGAAGATCATCATTAAAACAAGCACTATGCCGAATATTATCATTCTATATTCGGAAAAGGCTCTTAAATATTCCGGCAATAGTATTAATATCATAGCGCCGATAATAACTCCCACTATAGAACCCATTCCTCCTAAAACCACTATGCAAAGCACCATGATAGATTCCCATATTGTAAAACTGGAAGGATTTACAAATGTGGTTTTAGCCGCAAAAAGAACGCCACCCATGCCAGCCCATGTAGTTCCGAGCGCAAAAGCAGTCAGTTTTATTTTTGTTTTATCGATTCCCATTGCCTGACAAGCGGTTTCATCCTCTCTTAAGGCTACTAATGCTCTGCCTATTCTTGAATCTTCCAATCTTCTTATTATAAAAACGGTAAATATACACAAAACTACCATAATAAAATAAAGATATACTATAGCTTCGGATAAGGATAGTTTGAGATTAAAAAGAGGAGGTCTCGGTATATTTGCAATTCCTGATGGTCCAAAAGAAAAATCGTTCCAGTTTTCCAATATAAGACGAACTATTTCGCCAAATCCTAGCGTTACTATAGCAAGATAATCGCCTTTTAATCTGAGAACAGGAAATCCTAACAGTATTCCTATAACCGCTCCTATAGCCGCTCCTATAGGTAGCGCGAACCAAAAGCTTATGTCAAAATGATGGTTTAATAAAGCATAAGTATAAGCGCCTGCAGCATAAAAAGCGGCATATCCAAGAAAAAGATGTCCGGATATTCCCACCACTATATTTAAGCCGAGCCCCAGCATTACATATATTAAAGCGGTAATCATTATATTGGTATTATACATAGAAAATATAAATGGAAAGGCTATAACAAACACGGCTGCGGCTATTATAATGGGTATGTATATTTTCTTTTCTGATGTTATTTTTTCCGAAAAGGTTTGCAAAATACCTGTCGAATCTTCGCTTTTCATCTCGTTTTTGGAGATCATATACCGCCATATAAATGAGAGAATAAAGCTTCCCGCGCCTATAAAAAACATGTTTTCCCAACGCCATATTATTATATTATCAATGGTATTGACTTTTATAACCATAATCGGAAATGTCAAAAACATGAACCAAAGCGCCGTATATACCGATTTTTTTATTCCGTCTATTTTTGAAGCGCTAATATCTGTAGTCATATATAAAAAAACCTTTTTATTATAGGTTAATATTCTTTTTTGCCGAGTATGCCTGATGGTCTGAATATTAATATTAAAACCAAAAATAAAAATGCAAAAGCATCTTCATAATCGCTTGATATGTAACCTGTAAAAAAACTTTCTGTCCATCCGAGTATAAGGCTTCCCAATACCGCGCCTGGTATACTTCCTATGCCTCCTAATACCGCGGCTACAAACGCTTTTATACCCGCTATAAAGCCCATGTAAAAATTTATCTGTCCTATATGAGAAGCAATAAGCACCCCGCCTATAGCGGCGGTTGCAGAACCGACTATAAATGTTACGGATATAACCAGATTAACGTCTATGCCAAGCAGCATAGCCATAGTTTTATCCTGCGCGGCAGCTCTCATAGCTTTGCCGATTTTTGTAAATTTTATTAAAAAGGTAAGTAAAAGCATAATAACAGCGGTTGTAATACATATAAAGAGTTCGGAGGGTCTTATAATATGGGAGTATGGTTTTAAAAATTCAAATTCCGGTATAAGTTCCGGAAACGGAAGAAAATTGGATGTCTGAGCAAGCAGCACGTAGTTTTGTAAAAATAAAGACATTCCAATGGCGCTTATAAGAACCGAGAGTCTCGGAGCATTTCTTAGCGGTTTATAAGCGATTTTTTCTATGGTATACCCGTAAGCAGCCGAATATATTATCGCTGCAAGAGCCGCTATTACAATGATAGCGAGTTGATTTAATCCTGCAAAAGTTAAAACGCTTGCCGCTATTAAAGCGGTAAACGCGCCTATCATATAAATTTCTCCATGAGCAAAATTGATTAACTGAATTATTCCGTAAACCATCGTATAACCCAGGGCAATAAGAGCATATATGCTTCCTCTTGTAAGCCCGCCTAAAAATAATTCTAAAAAGTAGTCCATTAATTTTTATGCCTGATAAGAAATAAAAAAAAATTGGTTTAAGAAAAAAAATCGGATAAAACAAAGCATTACAATATATTGTTTTATCCGATTTTTGTTAATTGAGGAACTGTTATTGCTTTATTTCAACAAAACGCCCCTCTTTTACCTGATACATAGAAAATCCTATTCCTATAGCGTCTCCTTTTTCGTCAAAAGATATCTTTCCGAGAGGAGTATCAACATACTCGGTTCTGAGGGTTTGGACGATATCGTCATATTCGATAGAATTTGAGACTTCGTAAGCGTTAAGTAAGGCTAGCATAGCGGCATAAGCGTTAAGATAAAACGCTCCGGGATATTCTCCGTATTTCGCTTCATGCTCTTTTATAGCTTCTATCGTCAAAGGATTGCTTGAGGTGTCCATAGGACCTGTAGCATAAACTCCTTCGGCATATTCTTTAGCTACTTTAATGAAGGTTTCATCCTTTACTCCATCGTCCGAAACAAATACGGTTTTCATATTTTTTTTACGGATCTGAGTTACTATTTTGGAAGCTTCGGGATGATAGCCTCCGTAAATAATCGCTTCGGCTTCACTTTCTTTGATTTTATTTACTATTGCCGAATAATCGACCGCTCCGGGGGTAATTCCTTCATATAAAACAACTTCCGCTCTTTGATCGTTTTCTAAAAATTGTTTTACAAACTCGGCAAATCCTTTTCCATAATCGCCCTTATCATGTATAATGGCTATTTTTGTTAGGTTAAGGACGTCAAGAACAAAATCAACTTCAAGCTTTGCCTGAGCGTCGTCCGAGGCTATTGTTCTGAAAAAATTAGGATATTCTCCGCTTTGAGTCAACGGAGGATTAGTAGCGGACGGAGAGATGGTAATGATATTAGATTCTTTATAGATGCCTATCGCCGCTTTGGTGGCGCCGCTGCATATGTGCCCGATTACCGAATTAACTTTTTCTCCTACAACTTTAACAGCCGCGCTTGTAGCCATTTCCGGTTTGCATCCGTCATCTTCCACGATTATCTCAATGGATCTTCCGTTAATTCCACCCTGTGCGTTATATTTTTCGACTATAATAGTAGCCGCATTAATCGTAGGTATACCGTAAGAAGCAAGATCGCCGGAATGGGCTCCTATTACCCCTATTTTAATGCTTTCCTTATCTTCTATCTGCTCTTCGGTTTCCGCAGCCTGATCAGCCTGCTCCGTTTTTTCGGACTGCTTTACCTCTTCGCTTTTTTGAGTCTCGCCGCATGATGAAATGAAAAATCCGCTTATAATAATAGCGAGGGCTGTAAATATTGTTAATAAAATATTACCCTTTTTGAGTAGCATTTCTCCTCCTTTTTTCGCTATATAACCTATACTAAAAATGTTTTATTCGGTTTTATTTTCAGTATCAGCTTCTTCGGTTGCTTCGGTTGCTTCAGCTTCTTCGGTTGCTTCAGCTTCTTCGGTTGCTTCAGCTTCTTCGGTTGCTTCGGTTGCTTCGGTTGCTTCGGTTGCTTCGGTTGCTTCGGTTGCTTCGGTTGCTTCGGTTGCTTCGGTTGCTTCAGCTTCTTCGGTTGCTTCGGTTGCTTCAGCTTCTTCGGTCTGTTTCACCTCTTCGCTTTTTTGAGTTTCACCGCATGATGAAATGAAAAATCCGCTTGTAATAATAGCAAAAGCCATAAGTATTGTTAATAAAATGTTACCTTTTTTAATTAGCATATCCTCTCCTTCTTGGTTATTAAGTTGTTATTGTTTTAAAAAATTTCATATTATAAATTTCACGAGCACCATACCCGAAAACTTCTCTTCTTTATACACTTCTATTCGATAAATCAAGCCTGATTTATCTATGGAGAATTTTTTTATAAAATCATTTTTTCGGATAAGGATATTTGCTTCATCCTTTTTTTCTTCTTCTCCGATAAAACCTATCAGGTTAACCCTTGAATTTTTTATAGGTTTTACTATAAAATGATTTTTAACCTCTATCATTTTACCGAAATGTATCGTTTTTTCAACTCCGTCTATCACGATACTTATTGAATCCGCTCCTTGTTCATCATACTCGAAATATTGAGGATAAAGATAAGTAATGTCTCTATTTCCATAAAACACCCGATATTTTCCTTGATATTCTACAAGCGCAAATAATGGATTACGAGAGTTTAATTCTATTTTTTTATCTTTTCGGAAAGGAATATACCTCAATTGTCTTCTCGCATCTTCCATGTCTAACAGTATTTTGCTGTTTAAACATATCTGAATATCTTTGTTAATAGCATCTTTTACCCCGGAAAAGGAAAGCTCAAAATCTTTTTGGAACTCAACGCCTAAAATTTTTAAAAAAGCTTCTATAACTAACAGATGATAATAACCTCTTTTATATGTTAAAAAATTTTTGCTTACCTCCAATCCGAAAGCCGGCTTTAAATTACGAATAGCAAAATATGTCAACGTTTTTGCCATCTCTTCATTTCCATCAGAGGTTTTTGTATTATGGATAGAATATTTCTCTTCTTGCAATTTTATTTTTAGATTTACATCTTCAACAACCTTTTTTGCGGTTTCGATTAAATTTCCAAAAGGATGATTTATTTTTTCCTGATCTATTATGATGCTTTGCCCCCATCTATCCGGATTATACATATCGTCTATATATTTTTTTCTATAAAATCCGCTGCCGTCATGAAGATTTAAAATTGCATCCACCTTTTTGTTAAGTATAACCTTTTTTATTTCCATAACAGTATGATAGTCTGGATCATCCGAACGTATATCTGCAAATTTTCTGTTTAAATCTCCATAAACCCCTCTGCTTCTGTTGATTATACTTATAAAGTTAAGATTCGGTATGATCCAAAGGCTGCCTTTGGTTATTTTATAGCGCGTGGCAAGTATCGAAGCCGCGTTAAAACCTCCTGGTTCGTCTCCTTGAATTCCTCCTACAACAAGAATTGTAGGTCCTTTTTTATCTGATTCCAATTTATGAAACGAAAACTGCAAACTTTGATTAGCGAGACACAAATTGCCTAAACAGGCTGACGTTAATACAACAAAAGCCGACGTAAGAAAAAAAATAATATATTTTTTAAAAAGCATTTTTTTTAATTTTTTAATTTAATATGCCAAGGTTCAAACCGAACTCCAAGGCGATTGTTTTGGGGATACCTAAAATTTATATAACCAAGCTTCACAAGTTTTTTATATACGTCTGTTTTTGTAAAATCATTTGTAAAATTTAAAACTCCATAGCCGCTTTTACCAACGTCAAAATCTCCTATTCCATGATAAGAATAACCGGGAGGCGCAAGCGATCTTGAAGATAGCGAAAGATTTCCGCCGCTTCTTTTAAGTTTGTTTAAAAAAAGATAAAACTGTTTTACTATGCCGCGTATTCCGGAGATTAATATAACATCGCCTCCTATGTCTTTTAATATTTTGTTATAGGTTTCAAGAGCGAGTCCGTTATATACAAAATTGCCCGTATTTTTAATTTTTATCGCTTTTGAAGCGTCAATCTTACCCGTAATATTATTAAGAGGTTTTGCGCCGTAAAAACCGTAAATTTTTGCATCGTTGTAAAAGAGCATTTCAAGAAAATCAATCTCTTGTTTTGTAAAACTTCCTATAGTAGTATAACCGTAGGCTGTTTTAAGAGCTTCATCAAAATTTAACAAACAAAAATTGGAATATCCTATCTGTGTTTGGATTCTATTTAATCTTTTTAAAACAGACTTTAAGATATTTTTCTGACTTAACTTTAAATATATATCGTCGGCATCTGGCTGAGCAAAGTTTTTCATTTTTTTAAAATATTCGCCGTTAATCTGCAAAAAGACTGCCGCATGCAGATTATTTTCCGAATATTTGAATATAGGAAAAAAGGTTAATCCTGTAATGCCAGCCGCCAATATTTTTATAAATTTTCTTCTTTCCATTATTATTATTTATCGGGATAAATATACAGTTAAAGCTTTTTATGTTATCGGTTCCGCAAATATTTTATCCGCCATCCCTTGTCCGAGCATCAGTCTGTTATGTCCTGCGGCTATTACCAATTCGCCCCTACCGTAATTTGTAATAATTTCTATTTCATCTCCCATTTTAAGCCCCATAGTCAATATACGCATCTTTACTTTAATACCGCCTATAACATCTTTAACAATTAAACGTTCGCCCGCCTTTGCCATAGCAAGCGATATAATTTTAGGTCTTTTTTTAAGACATGCAGAGCATATCCCGTATATTTCCATTTTATGCTGCAATATATAAAAATCGTTTGCGGCGGCAACTTTCATCTGCAGATATTCTATATCTTCATTATTAAATTCTACGATTTTTTGGCATTTTACGCATATTATATGGTCATGATGACGTCCCAGATGTTTATGTTCATATTTTATATCGCCGTTGTTATCAAATCGGTTTTTACTTGCAAAACCGAATTTGCACATAAGATTTAGAGTGTCTTCTACAAAAGATTTTGAAAAAAAATCTCCGTTTTTTACGGCTATTTCGGTAAGTTCGTCTGATGTTATATGCTGTTTAGATTGCAAAAAAAGTTCCAAAACCTTAACTCTGGCATTAATATCATTAACACCTTCGGCTTCAAAAAAATTTTTAAACTGCTCTTTTTCTCTGTTAAGGTATTCCATGTTTATCTTAATCAACGCCGGCAATATTGTATGTAGTGCATGTTCCGGAAGAACAATTTCTGGTCTGAGCTCCGGCTTGTTGCGTATTGGCGCTTTTACATGTTCCTACGGAATAATTTGAAGCGCTTATAACTCGTTCTAAATTATAAGACCCGCATTTTAAGCATTTCAGCTCTGCAGTATCATCATTTTTTTTCATAAGGAGAAGTTCTGAAAATTCTCCGCAACCAGAACATTTAAATTCGTATATTGGCATTTTTTTTATTCTTATCTTTATTGGTTATTATACTTTTCTGATGGTATAATTACTTGAACTTCCTTTGTCAACCGTAAATGTTTCGGATAACAACAGATTATCCTTTACTTTGTTTTTGCCCGACAAATAAAATTTCAAGCCACTCTCGGTAAAAATTAATCCCCTTTTATTAAAGACCCAAAGCAGCCTTCACATAACCAATTGTAACGTTACAATGACCTATTGCAGCCTTCCTGTTGGTTAAAGCAAACATCACATAGCCAAGTTGCAGTTAAAAAACCGTTTGAAAATTATTAAGATATGAATTTATCCGAAACCTCAAAAGCCGGTTTGAAAATATAATAATTCTTTAATATTGTATAAATAACAAATTTCAAACCTAATCAAAAACCGATAAACGCTATCCGCTGCAAAAGGAGATAATAAAATGTTTGCTCAAGAAATTAAAAGCATGCCCGCTGCCGAAAGAATAATATTAATGGAAGAATTATGGAATACTCTTTGTAATGAAAAAACGGAAATCAAATCTCCGGGCTGGCATAAAGAGATACTTGAGGAAAGAATTGATCTTATAAATTCAAACAAAGCCGAATTTATATCAATACGCGAATTGAAGAGTCATAACTTATGATGAATATTTATGATATTAAAATATTACGGCAGGTAACGGACGATTTGATTGAAGGGAAAAAATTCTATGATTCAAATCAACCCGGCGTCGGAACATATTTTTTTGATACTAGACGAATCGATTAGCATTTACGCCAGAATTCACGTCAAACATTACGGGTTATATAAAACGCTTTCAAAAAGATTCCCGTTTGCAATTCGTTTTCATACTCCCAAACTTTATCTTTTTTTGTGTATAAGTCATAACCATGAATGTCGGAAAGAATAAGCTTTGGTCTCTCTTTCTGATATAAGACTTTTACAATATGCCTTATCTCGTCTGTTTCACTTTTCCTCTGATCAAAAAAATTATTATCGGTATTAAACTCAATTATAAAATCTCTATGAGAGTCAGTATAGCGCGACCACATCAAAAGATTATTTTTTGTTTCCGTCAAACAAAGAATCCCACTTAAATCATCCAACACTTTATACATTTTATTCTGTAATTTTGGCGCTAACATTTTCATCATTGACATTGTTCCATCTAAAACATCTACATACTTACTTTCAGTAATTTTTTTAAACATATCAAAGGATAATCCTAACTCTTAAAATTTCCTTACTTTATTATAAATCCGAAAAATTTTTATACACAACCTTTATATATTAATAAGCACTTTGCAAATAAATATTTTTTCTTATAAAAAACGGATTCCGCTTTATATAATAAACTTCTTTAATTATTGCTTGCGGAAACTTTTTTACCCAAACAAATAAAAAAACTTAAATATGAATAAAGAAAAAATAACATCAAACATTTTGCTTCTTATAACCGCCTCGATTTGGGGCTTTGGCTTTGCCGCGCAAAGATACGGAATGGATTATATAGGTCCTTTTTATTTTACCGGAATCAGATTTTTACTCGGAGCCGTTGTTTTAATTCCTGTTTTGGCGTTAAACTTAAAAAATAATAATAAAGAGTTATTAGATTATAAACTTCTATTTAAAGGCGGGCTCTGCGCCGGTTTTTTAATGTTTGCGGGAATGGCTTTGCAGCAGATGGGGCTTGTTTATACCACCGCTACAAACGCCGGTTTTATAACCGGGCTTTATATAGTAATTGTTCCTTTAATAAGTTTGTTTTTAAAACAAAAACCGAAAATCTTTGTTTGGATAGGAATAATAATAGCATCTCCAGGGCTATATTTTATAAGTATCAACAAAGGTTTTGTTATGCAGAAAGGAGATTTTTTAATATTTTTATCTATCTTTTTCTGGGCTGCCCATATTCATGTAATAGGCTTTTTTTCCGCTCGTACAAAACCTGTTTTTCTTGCTTTTTTGCAGTTTTTATTCTGCGCTTTTGCAGGGATTTGCTGCGGACTTTTGTTTGAAAACATCTCTTTAAAAATTATATCAGACGCTATTATTCCCATCTGTTATGCAGGGGTTATATCCGTTGGAATCGGCTTTACTTTACAGGTTCAGGCTCAAAAAAAAGCGGATCCGAATCATGCCGCGCTTATTTTAAGTCTCGAAGCGGTATTTGCCGCTGTAGGAGGCATAATATTTCTGGGGGAAATAATGCCAGCAAAAAAAATCTTTGCATGTTTTTTAATTTTAACCGGAATAATTGTATCCCAGCTTAATTTTGAAAAGACCGCCGCCGATTAACAGCGAAGCGAAACTCAACAATTTGAGCATAACGCTTTAAAACGGGCAAAACAAGCCTTGCCTTTATTGTCCGAACCGCAGATTGATCAGATTAAAAAAATATTTGAATTAATCGGCATTTTTGTTATAAGTAAAAATATATATCATCATTATAATTCAAGTTTGGGGAAAAAATAAAAATGGATAAAAAATATCACGTAATTTCTAATAAAAACGGTTGGACAATTCAAGGACCTCCAACAAACGAAAAATACAGAACCAAACAAAATGCCGTATCTGCAGCAAGAAAAATGGCATCTACAGAAAACAAACCTCTTATAATTCATTCAAAAGAAGGAAATGTTACTCAAGTAGTATCATATCAAAATAGAATACGATCCTCTTATATTAAAAAAAGACTCAATCCTAAATTGGTTCGCAATGTCATTGCAGAAGTTGATTATGAAAGAGCCAAGAATTTATGAATAATAATGTTTTTATAAATTGCCCTTTTGACGATATTTACATTCCTCTTTTTGATTCAATCCTTTTTTCCATATACTTTTGCAATTTTAAACCGAGATGCGCCCTCGAAGTAGAAGACGGAACTCAAAACCGACTTGAAAAAATTTATAATATTATCGACTCAAAACTTCCAGGAGCTACGGCAATTATAAATAAATACGAAAAATTTTTAAAAAAAAACCGCAAATTTTTAAAAAATTTCACTTAGTCCTTAATGATGTTGAATATGCGGATAATATTCAAATAATCGAAGAATGGATAAGTCAAAATCCTATATAAAAATAAAATACAATATTATTTCGTATAATATGAGAAGTTGTTTAACATAGAACAATATAATTACTGATTAGGCATTAAAAGTTGGCACACTATGGACAAAATTTGGCTTGCCCTAGCTCGCGAAACCGGGTTTGCTGCTGAAAATTTAGCAATAGGCGTTGCTACGCTTGGCAAAGCAAACTATGTTCAACACGCCTATTACGGACAAGCATTTTTTGCTCTTTCAATCGGTATGGAACGATCAGCAAAATTAGCCCTTATAATTGATTACGCGCTTAAAAATAATGGCAATTTTCCACAAAATAATGTAATCAAGTCATACGGACATAATCTAAAAAAACTACTGAATAAATCAGACGAAATTGCACGGCGTCGAGGTTTTAAAGACAGATTGCCTCAAGAGAATATTCACATTGCAATAATTAATGTATTATCTGAATTTGCAAGCAACATAACAAGATATTACAACTTTGACATTGAAGCTTGGTTTAAATCAGTTACTAAACCTATATTAGAAAAGCGCTACCCTCTAAAGCAGCAGAAAAAACATAAGCAAAATGCCGAATTAATACATCGACTCATTGGCGAATCTTCAATAGTAAGGCTTCATTCTGAAACAGGGAACGAATTAAATACAATCTACGATGCTGCATTACAAACAGCCAAGATTGACCAAGCAAAACCTTATACAAGAATGTATGTTATGCAACTATTTCGTTTTATTGCACAGTTATTTACAAAACTTAGCTATGCTTCATATGACTTAAAACTTGAAACAATTCCGCATATGTCAGACTTTTTTAAAATATTCAACAATGATGATCAATATTTTAAAACTAGAAAAACTTGGTCTATCTATTTATAGGAAAACCCATTATTAAAAAATTTAATCACAAAAAAAATGATTATAAAGTAACAAAAGAACAAAGGAATAGGTTTTTATATCTATTACTTTATTACTATAATTATGAATAAAAAAAGATTAGACACGCTTCTTGTAGAAAAAAAACTTGCCGACAATATAAAACAGGCGACTGCAATTATTATGTCCGGTAAAGTTCTTATAAATAACAAACCGGCGGATAAAGCCGGAGAAACCTTTCCGATCAACTCGTCCGTTAAAATAAAAGGCAAAAACATCCCCTATGTAAGCAGAGGCGGAATAAAACTTGCCGAAGCCGTAAATAAATTTAAAATAGATATAAAAAATCTTACATGTATCGATATAGGGACTTCAACCGGAGGCTTTACAGATTGTCTTCTTCAAAATGGAGCAAAACATATATTTGCCGTAGATGTAGGATACGGACAGTTTGCTTGGAAATTAAGAAACAACCCGCGCATAACTGTTTTGGAACGAACAAATATAAAACATTTAGACAAAAAAACGCTTCCTTATCCATTAGATTTGGCGGTGATAGACGTATCTTTTATATCCCTTAAAAAAGTAATTCCTCATACCCTTAATTTTTTAAAAAACAACGGAAAAATCATTGCTCTTATAAAACCCCAATTTGAAGCGCCCAAAAATAAAGTGGAAAAAGGCGGGATTATAAAAAATAGCGGCGTTCATAACTTTATTATAAACGATCTGAAAAACTTTTTTATAAAAATCGGTTTAAACTTCATTTCGGTTATTCCCTCCCCTATTCTCGGACCAAAAGGAAATAAGGAGTTTTTTATCTATCTTAAAAAAAATAGCCAAAAAAACATTGAATAGATTACTCAAGCGTTTTATAAGCATTTTTCACCGCGTTGTTTAGACAAGTAAAAATAATAAAGGGATTTCTCGCTTCGCTCGACAAGACAGGAAGAGAATTTTTTTGCGAAGCGATAAGCAAAAAATGAAACAAACAAACGCAAATATATAAATTAGCCAGATATAATATTAATCCCGCATGCTTTTGAAAACTAACGGGAAAAACCAAAACAAAAGGAGTTTTTAAACAGTTATGGCAAAAAAATTAAAAACAATAGACGGCAATACAGCCGCTGTTCACGTAGCTTATGCTATGAGCGAAGTAGCGGCAATATATCCTATAACCCCCTCTACCCCAATGGGCGAAACCGCAGACGAATGGGCGGCGCGGGGAAGAAAAAATATATTCGGAGAAACCCTTAAAGTAAGGCAGCTTCAATCCGAAGCCGGAGCAGCCGGAGCGGTTCACGGCGCGCTTGCGGCCGGCGCGCTTACAACTACATTTACCGCATCTCAGGGACTTCTGCTTATGATCCCTAATATGTATAAAATTTCCGGCGAACTTTTACCCGGAGTTTTTCATGTAACGGCGCGCGCGCTTGCATCTCATGCTCTTTCCATCTTCGGAGATCATTCTGACGTTATGTCTGTAAGACAAGCCGGCTTTGCTTTGTTAAACTCCTGCTCGGTTCAAGAAGCAATGGATATGGCGCTTGTAGCGCATCTTGCGGCAATAGAAAGCTCAGTTCCGTTTCTTCATTTTTTTGACGGATTTAGAACTTCGCATGAAATCCAAAAAATAGAATTAATCGATTATGACGCTATAGCTTCGGTAACTGACTTTGACGCTATAGAAATGTTCAGACAAAACGCAATGAATCCGGAAAGACCTCATATAAGAGGCACCGCTCAAAACCCGGATATATACTTTCAGGGCAGAGAGGCGGCAAATCAATTCTATCTCGCACTTCCCAAGATAATATCCGCATGTATGAAAAAAGTAGAAAGCATTACCGGACGACGTTATAATCTGTTCGATTATGTAGGAGACCCTAATGCGGAAAGAATAATTATCGCTATGGGCTCGGCTTGTGAAACAATAGAAGAAGTAGTAAAAAATATGATGGATAAAGGCGAAAAAGTAGGGCTTCTAAAAGTTAGATTATACCGTCCGTTTTCCATTCCGGATTTTCTGCGCGCGCTTCCCGCAAGCGTTGATAGAATAACCGTTTTAGATAGAACAAAAGAGCCTGGAGCAATAGGAGACCCTCTTTATATCGATATACATTCCGCATTCATAAAAGAAAGAGCAATGCCCGAAATAATAGGAGGGCGTTACGGACTCGGCTCAAAAGAGTTTACTCCGGCTATGGTAAAAAGCGTCTTCGACAACATGAACTCGGCAGGACCCAAAAATAACTTTACAGTAGGAATAACAGACGATATTACAGATACATCTTTGGAAGTTTCGGATGATTTTGAAGATACGACTCCCGCCGGAACGGTTCAATGTAAATTCTGGGGATTAGGCTCGGACGGGACAGTAGGCGCAAACAAAACCGCCATAAAAATAATCGGCGATAATACAGACATGTATGCTCAAGGATATTTTGCTTACGATTCTAAAAAATCCGGCGGTATTACGGTATCTCATCTTCGCTTTGGAAAAGAGCCTATACAATCTACCTATCTTGTAAACTCGTCAGACTTTATCGCTTGTCATAAAAACAATTATGTGCAGCTATACGATGTGTTAGAAGGAATAAAAGAAGGCGGAATATTTTTAATAAATTCGCCTTGGACGGCAAAAGATATGACAAACGAGTTTCCTGCATATATGAAAAAAAGAATAGCTGACAAAAAAATAAAAGTATTTACCGTAAACGCGGTTAAAATAGCCTCGGAAATAGGACTTGGCAACAGAATTAATATGATAATGCAGACCGCATTTTTCAGACTTGCAAATGTTTTGCCTTTTAAAGAGGCTATAACCCTTTTAAAAGAAGAGATTAAAAATGTTTATGGCAACAAAGGGGATAAAGTCGTAAACATGAATATAGCCGCCGTAGATCAAACCTTATCCAATATTAAAGAAATTAAAATACCGGTTTCTTGGAAAGAGGCTGCGGATAAAGAAGGTATTTCATGCTGCTGCGGAGAAAACAAAGGCGGTTCATGCTGTTGCGAAGAAAACGAATTTGTATCCGAAGTTATGAAACCTATACTTGCTCAAAAAGGGGATACCCTTCCGGTAAGCTCGTTTTCGCCGGACGGACTCTTTCCTACCGCAACATCTATGTTTGAAAAACGAGGAGTTGCAATCAACGTGCCGGAATGGAATCCGGAAAACTGTATTCAGTGCAATCAGTGCGCTTTTGTTTGTCCGCATGCCGCAATCATTCCCATACTTACGCAAAAAGAGGAATTGGAAGCAGCGCCTTCTTCCTTTGTAACAAAGCCTGCAATAGGAAAAGAGATAAAAGATTCCGATTACCTTTATAGAATACAGGTTAATACCCTCGATTGTCAGGGCTGCGGAAACTGCGCGGATATATGCCACGGCAAAAAGAATAATAAGGCTTTGGTTATGAAGCCTATTGAAAGCCAAACCGAATTACAAATACCCAATTATGATTTTTCCGTTACAATACCGCTTAAAGATAACATCTTTAATAAAAATACGGTTAAAGGAAGCCAGTTTAGAAAACCTCTTATGGAATTTTCCGGCGCATGCGCAGGATGCGGCGAGACCCCTTATGTAAAACTATTAACCCAGCTTTTCGGCGAAAGAATGATAATAGCCAACGCTACGGGCTGCAGTTCAATATGGGGCGCTTCCGCTCCTTCTACTCCTTACTGCGTAAATGAAGAAGGACACGGACCCGCATGGGGTAATTCTCTTTTTGAAGACGCTGCGGAATTCGGATACGGAATGGGGCTTGCGGTAACTACAAGACGGGAAAAACTTACAAATCTGATAACCCAAGCTTTAAAAACCGATATTTCGGCAGAACTTAAAGAAGCTTTTGAAGGATGGCTATCCGGCAAAGATAACGCCGAAGAATCTAAAAAATACGGAGACATAATAAAATATCTTATCATCTCCGAGCCTGAAAATTCGCTGCTTGACGAAATACATTCTATGGCTGATCTTTTTGTAAAAAAATCCATCTGGGCGTTCGGAGGAGACGGATGGGCTTATGATATAGGCTTCGGAGGATTAGATCATGTAATTGCATCCGGAGACGACATAAATATTTTGGTAATGGATACGGAAGTATATTCCAACACAGGCGGGCAGTCTTCAAAAGCTACCCCTACGGGTTCGGTTGCAAAATTTGCGGCTTCCGGCAAAAAAACCGGCAAAAAGGATCTCGGCAGAATTGCAATGACCTACGGTTATGTTTATGTAGCGTCGGTTTCTATGGGAGCTAACAAACAACAAACCTTAAAAGCCTTTGCAGAAGCGGAAGCATATCCCGGACCATCTATAATATTATGTTATGCCCCTTGTATAAATCAGGGCATTAAAAAAGGTATGGGAAAATCTCAGGAAGAAGCAAAACTCGCGGTTACTTCCGGTTATTGGCCTCTTTACAGATACAATCCGACTCTTGCCGAAAAAGGAAAAAATCCTTTTATATTAGAATCAAAAGAGCCAGACGGAACCATAGAGGAATTTTTAAGCGGAGAAAACAGATACGAAATCTTGAAAAAAACCTTCCCGCAAGAATCCAAAAAGCTTAGAGAAAAACTTGGCAAAGAAATAAAAAACAACTATGCGCTTTTAAAAGAGATGGCGGAAAAATAAATAAATCCGTTTAATTAAAAAAGGGGTTTTTGCTTAACCGCAAAGCCCCTTTTTTTTATCTAATATATATTCATTAGCTTTGCCTACTTTTTTGGGGGAAGTCCATTATTAAAGGTATTTAAATACAAAAAAGAATGATTATAAAAATAATTAAGGGATTTCTCGCTCCGCTCGTCGAAATCCCTTAATTGACAGAGAAACGTTACGCTATAAAAAAACTTAGACATAAAAAATAATAACTGAATCTTGCCGGATAACAAAACGCAAAGCTATCCGACGAAATTTAAATTTTACTTGATAATAAAAAAAACCTGTTATATAGATTTTTTCGTTATGGTGGGTGTAGCTCCTCACCCCATTTCTTCTTATTGCGACATGCGCCCGTAGCTCAGCTGGATAGAGCGTCGGACTTCGAATCCGCAGGCCGCAGGTTCGAATCCTGCCGGGCGCGCCAGTTAAAACAGGGTTTTACATCCTGAAACTTTTATAACTGCTGTAATGAAAGCCACAATATGCATTAATAAAAATGCCCACGGAACCTTCTGTTCAACTTTTGTAAACAGAAGGTATTTTTTAGAATCTTTTCCTTCTCCTAACGCTTTCCATTCTGCAATAAAAGGAGAAATCGGAAGAAGTTTCTCAATATTATGGATAACTGAAAACTTACCCAAATTCATCTGCTTGTAAGATTGTATTAACCTAAACCAAGCGTAACAAATTATGATTCCCGCAAGAGTTATCAGAATTAGCCACCAATAGAAACCTTTTGTCGCTTCACCGTTGGTTAATCCAAGTATATAACCTATAACTGCCATTATTGCAGTATTCACTGATAAAAAAAAGGAGTTAGCCGATTGTCTCCTGTCGCTGATCTTCTCAGCCGTATTAACATAAAGTTTGTAGATTTCAAGCAAATGATTTTGAAATTGTTCTCCATAATCATTTGCTTCTTGCTTCTGAAGTATTGATTCCATAACTTATAATATATGATATTATCCTAACTTTATTATTCCGGCTATTATAGATTCAGTATTCCATTTAACGATTAAATCGGCATTATTTTTTACTATTTGAGATGTTTTTTCCGCTCCCCATGGTGCTACGGCTAAAATCGGTTTTTCTTGTGTAAACCCTTTTTTACAAATAGTTATTTCTTTATCTATCCATTTGCTATATGACGCATAAACTCCTGCCAATATTATTACGACATGACAGGGAGATATTTTTCTTTTTATTGCTTCATAAAGCAAAGTTGGATTTGGGGCATCGTGAATTGGATCATCTTTCGGAACCGAATAATTGTTAAAATTGAAATGTGATCCGTTCCCAATTAAGTTCATAAGCTTTTCGTATTCATCTGAATAAGACCAAGAATGACTGATAAAAAGATTATATGTTTTTGCCATATTATAACCCTCCTTTTTTTATAAAAATATTATGTTTTCTTATAATAATATAACAGTATCAGATAACAATCAATAAAAAATTCCCTTTTCTTTATTAACATGCTTAACATCGTTAAATTTTTAACAATTGATAATCTCCGAAATTATAACATCAAGGTTATAATAATTTATAAGTTTGGTATAAAACTCGGAATTTCCGAATTTCTTCTACTCATAGAGTAATTACTTAAAAACCGTTGCATAACAAACTACGCAGTTATGCGGCGGTTTTTTTGATAGATGAAAAAGCGGGCTGCTATAAGAATTTTAAAAGTCCAGTCCGCTCCGGAAAAAAGCCCGATACCGGCTACTAACTCTAACAACGCCGCAGTTAAAATAAAAAGCCCTAAAAAATACAAAAAAGAATTATTGTAACCTATCTCTTTATATATTTGATTATTCTGCGGTATTCTATCTTTTACAACTTCAATTATATCCGGAGAAAACGCCGTAGTAAACTTACATACTACTTTAGCCTTGCCAAGCTGCCCGAGTCCCGCTCCGAAATTTATTATGGAATAGATAATCAGCAAAACTCCGACCGTTACGGTTAATGCGCTTTTTTTCATATAAGGTTCCTTTTTAGCTGATATAAAATTACAAAAAAATTAAAAACTCGGCTCTCTTTTTATAAACCTGCCCCTGCCGATCTCCCCTACAAATTCTACTCTATCATTTTTAAATTGAGCCGCTTTTTTACCTCTGACATATACGGTTTCCGGCATACCTATAATGTCAAAGCCTTCGTAAGGGTTATAATCAACGTTCATATGAAGCTTTTTATAAGAAATATTAAATTTTATTTTGGGATTAAATATAACTATATCTGCATCTTTTCCCGGACAAATTGAGCCTTTATTTTTTAAGCCGAATATTTTTGCGGTATTTACAGATAATATTTTAACCATCTGTTGAAGCGTAATTTTACCTTTTGCCACTCCTTCGGAATGAATAAGCATCATAAGGGTTTCTATACCGGGCGCGCCATTTGGAATTTTTCTATAATCATTTTTGCCGAACATATCTTTTATGCCGTTAAAATCAAAAGGGCAATGATCGGTTCCTATGGTCGAAATATAACCGCTCCTTATCCCTTCCCATAAAGCTTCGCCGCTTTGCTTATCCCGAAGCGGAGGCGACATAACATATTTTGCGCCGTTAAATTCCGGCTCAAAATATCTGCTTTCGTCAAGTATAAGATATTGCGGACAGGTTTCCGCTATTATATTAACCCCTTTATCCTTTGCGCGCTTAACCTCTTCCAACCCTTCTTTTGAAGACAGATGCACTATATACAGGTTCCCGCCTGTTATTTCCGCAAGCTTTGCGACTCTTGATAGCGCTTCCGCTTCGGCTATATTAGGACGGCTTTTGGGGTGATAGGGTATTGAAAGTTTTTTCTGTTTTTCAAAAGTATTATTAAAATATTCTATTATGTTAAAATTTTCCGCATGAACTTGGAGCATTCCGCCGTATTTTTTTGTTTCTGCAAGCAGTTTTAATATAACCGAATCATCTACCCTGAAATCATAAGTCATATATACTTTAAAGCTTGGAGTTCCGTAATCTGTAATCGCCGTTTTTATCTCTTTAATAATTTTATCTTTCGGCTCTGTAATCGAAGGATGTAAAGAAAAATCAACCGCCGTATTTCCTTTGGCAAGACTTTTTTTTCTTTCAAGCGCTTCGTATAGCGTTTCTCCGTTTCGCTGAGTATTAAAATCCAATATACAGGTAACTCCGCCGCATGCCGCGGCTATGCTTCCGGTTTTATAATCGTCTTTAGCATAAGTTCCCATATAAGGCATACATAGATGAGTATGCGAATCTATTGCTCCGGGCAGAATATATTTGCCGGATGCGTCTATAACCTCTTCGGCTTTAAAATTAAGATTTACGCCTATTGCTTTTATCTTTTCTTGTTCAACATAAATATCCGCCTTATATTGCGTATCGGATGTTACAATTAGTCCGTTTTTAATCAGCAAGCTCATTATCTTTTACTCCTGTATTATTTTTTCAATTAAGATATGGGGTTAATTCGGAGATAGAATTTACTATTACGGCTTTTTTATTAATATTTCTTAATTGTTCAGGATCTTTTATGCTGTTTAACCGCTGCATAAGAATATCCGGCACGGAATTAAAACGCACTTGTAATATATCTATAATTCCCCGTTGCATTCCTTGCTGCATTCCTTGCTGCATTCCTTCATTTCTAAGTTGATCCGCTAAAGTCATAATTATATCCTCCTTTCCTTTAGGAAGGCTTTGAAATAAAACCTTATTAAGTTCTTCAACGCTCTTTTCTACGTTGCCGCTTATATAACGAAATAACGCCTCCATTGCTTCAAGCCCTCGTTCTTTTTCTATTATATCCCCGAAAAGTATCGCAATATCAGGCAGTTTATCTAAAAACTTCTTATCAAATATATATTTAAACAGTAAAAGCATAGCTTGAAGCACAACCCCGCCTTTTATCTCGGCATCCGTCCATTTTGACAAATCGAATAACGAATATGAAAAATCAGGCATATATTCCTTCAGTCGCGCCGGATATTTATCAATTAACTCCGAAAACCTATTACCTATATTCCATTTGTCTTTACCATGATATAAAACCAAAGGAACTATTACAGGCAGCGGAAGCTTATGCTGACTTATATGAAGCTTCCATATCTTTACCATGTATTCAAGAAGTTTAAGAGGCGTATCCTTATCAAAAAAACTCTTATGCTCCAACAAAAGATATATATATCCTGCTTTTTTTCCGAATTGAACCGAATATAACATATCCGAAAAAAACTCCTTCAACTCTTCGTCTATAAATGAATCCTTTCTAATCTCCAACGTATCCAAATTAATGATATTTAATATGTTTGCAGGTAGATAATGTCTAAAATAATCCCTTGCATTACTTATGTCCGATAATGTCTCCTTAAAAAGCTTATCGTGAGAATTTTTAATATCTACCATTAATTTATTCTTTCTATTGGCTGAATTTATTTTAAAAACTGTCTTTACTATACTGTGTTAAATAAAATATAATATAGTAACGCTATTTTCAATAACTCTTTTAACCGGAATATTTAAATTCTATTTTAAAGTTAAAAAACTTTTCATCAAAATAAAACCCTTACCGATCTGTCCGCTTTTATAAAATAATTATTGTTATATATTACAAATTCCATTATAAACCTAAACATTTGATAATATTGAAACTCAGATATTATAATATTATAAAATTCATTTATTAATAAAGAGGTAAAAGAATGATAGCAATAGGTAAAAAGGCGCCTGCATTTAATCTTTTAAATCAGGACGGACAAGAGGTTTCATTAGAAAATTTCAAAGGAAAACATTTAATATTATACTTTTATCCTAAAGATAACACTTCGGGATGCGCCAAAGAGGCGATAGATTTTTCGGATATTAAAGAAAAGCTTGATAAAATAAATGCAGAAGTTGCAGGAGTAAGCCCGGATTCTGTTGCATCTCATAAAAAATTTATAGAAAAAAATAAATTAAAAATAACTCTTTTAAGCGATAAAGAAAAAAAAACAATGAAAGATTACGGCGCATGGGGTCCTAAAAAAGTCTGCGGTAAAGAATGCGAAGGGGTTATCAGAAGCACGGTATTAATATCGCAGGAAGGAATAATCGAAAAAATTTGGAATAACGTAAAGGTGCGGACAAAGAAAAAAACCGGCGAAGTAAAGCATGCGGAAAACGTATTGGAAAAACTATTAAAATAATATTATATTGAACCCTCCATAACTAATTTCAGACGGAATAACGGAGACCCTGCTCTTAAAAAAAATAGAACGAGCAATCTTTCCCCTTTTTAACAGAGGGCGCGGGGGATAACTTATGAAGTATAAAGGATAAAATTATTGAATTTAAACGAGACACAAATAACAAAAGAGATGATTCTTGAAGTTAATATAGAAAAAAGCGCATTCGGAGGAAAAGGTATTGCAAAAGTCGATGGCTTTACAATCTTTGTTAAAAACGGAATTCCGCAGGATCGGGTTAAAATTGTTATTAAACGAAAAAAAAAAAGATTGGCGGAAGCCGAAATTATAGAGTTAATCGAGCCCTCTCCTTTTAGGATTACTCCCGAATGCCAACATGCCGAATATTGCGGAGGGTGCGACTGGCTGACTTTAAATTATGAAAAGCAGCTTGAATATAAACGAAAACATTTGGAAGAAACAATTGAACATATCGGTAAAATAAAAGGCGTTGTCGTAAATGAGGCAATACCGTCTAAAATGACATTCGGATATAGAAATAAAATGATATTCGGATGCACAAATAGCCCTTACTTTCTGCCGTACGAAACCCGCCCCGAAACGGCTGATAATGATTTTGCCATAGGGCTTCATGTAAAAGGCTTGTCTGATAAAATATTCGATGCCAAATCCTGCCTTCTTATGAATAATACGGGGAATCTTATACTTGATGATATAAGAAATTTTATAAAAAACTCGGAATATTCGGTTTATGACAAAAACAGCCGCTCCGGATTTTGGTATTCGGTTATATTACGATACTCTTTTGAATACAATAAATGGATGGTTAATATTGTAACCGTTTTTAACAAAGAAGGAGCAATTAAGCCGCTTGCAGATATTTTGACAAAAAAATATATCGAAATCATCTCTGTTATAAATAATATAACCGATGGAAAAAAGCCTTCTTATTTAGGAAAATATGAGATACAGCTTGCCGGAGTTCCGGTTTTAAAGGAAAAAATTCTCGGCTTTGATTTTAAAATATCCGCAAACTCTTTTTTTCAAACAAATAGTTTCGGAGCCGAATCTCTTTATAAAGTAGTAAGAGATTATGCAAAACTGAAAAATAATGAAAAGGCTATAGATTTATACGGCGATGCCGGTTCTATTGCTATAATTCTTGCAGCCTCCGCAAAAAAGGTTGTAGGTATTGAAATTTCAAAAAGCGCCGTAAAAGATGCGGAAGATAACTGCCGCATTAACGGCGTTGATAATTGTAAATTTATTTGCGGAGATATAAAAGAGAATCTTTCAAAAATCTCTTTTATACCGGATGTAATGATTATTGATCCGCCGCGTTCGGGAATAGCTCGGGATATTTTAAAACAGATTATTAAAACTCTGCCGAAAAGAATTGTTTATGTTTCCTGCAATCCCGCTTCGTTGGCAAGAGATTTAAATTCGTTAAAAAATTCTTATGATATAATGAAAATTCAGCCTGTTGATATGTTTCCTAATACTTGCCATATCGAATCGGTAACGAGTCTTCAACTTAGGTAATCAATTATAAAAAAAGCTTCGGATGTTATTTAAAAGAGCCGTTTTCCGATAACTTTTCAAGCCTTTTAAAATCAAGTATTTTTATATTGTTTCCATTTACTTGTATTATATTTTTGGCGCTCATTTTTGAAAAAATTCTGGAAAGAGTTTCGGAAATAGTTCCTAATATGCAGGCAAGCTGACTTTTTGAAATATTTAAAGATATAATAATATTATTATTCTGTTCTTTGGTCATATAAAGAAGATATGCGGCAAGTCTGCCCGGAACCTCTTTTAAAGATATGTTTTCTACCATAGAGGCAAGCTGTTTTAATCTTGCGGATAATACGGCAAGCATTC
Organism: Deltaproteobacteria bacterium; assembly: GCA_019306065.1. Taxonomy (GTDB): domain Bacteria; phylum Desulfobacterota; class Desulfobacteria; order Desulfobacterales; family JAFDMD01; genus JAFDMD01. The sequence continues at coordinate 7,801 of JAFDMF010000016.1, read as the reverse complement.
TTAAAACAAACATAGGATCGTTTTGAGCCAAATTAATAAATTCTTTTTTAGGAAAAAATAGAACCGAGCCTTTTTTAAGCGCCTGAGCCGCGGCGGGAAAAGAGCGATCCATAAACACCGCGGCTTCTCCGAAAGGCTCTCCTTCTTCAAAAATATGAAGAATCTGCTCTTTGCCGGAAATCGAAGATTTATAAACCTTCACCATACCGCTTGCAACAATATAAAATCCTACCCCCTCTTCGCCTTCCGAAAATATTAGCTGATTTTTTTTAACCTGTTTTAATACGGCTATATCCGAGACTTTTTTAAGCTGTATATTATTTAACTCTTTAAAAATAGGTATTGCAGATATTATCTCTTCTTTCATAAGTTTCGTCCGCCAGACTATTTTTTTAAAACGTCAATCATAGAAAAAACTTTTCCTTTACCGCTACCGCCGGAAACCATCTTATCTGCAAGATAACAAATAGCAGCGAATGCTCCTGCAACATAGATATCTCTGCCGCATACGTTATGGGTAAATTCAAATTGAACGTTAGAATCATCCGAATTAAGAGTATAAGTATGCCAGCCGTGTCCGCCCAAATGCTCTTTCGGAATCTTCCATTCTTCAAGCTGTTTTTTCGGGTCTCTTTCCATATAAAAATCTTCTGCGGTGCCGCTTGTGCCAACCTTTTGACTCTGATGACTTTCAACCGCTTTTAAAGAATAATCTTTAAAAAGATCCGGAAAACTATCTGCCGCAAATTCCAACATAGCTTGAAAAGCTACAACCTGTCTTGCCATATTAGGAGCAATTACGGCGCATATGGAAGATTTCAATATATCTTCTTCAAGAACAGCAATATCGCCTCCTGTTGTTCCCATAACAAAAGGAATATTTGCATTACAATAAGCTTTGCCGTTTATATTAACTGCGGCAGGAATAGCAAAATCAATAATAATAAAAAAATTTTCTTTTTCTTTTAATTCGCAAAGAGTTTTAACAAGTTTTGTAGGAGGGATTAATTTAACGGACAAAGAATCATTTATAAGATATTTTCTTCCCGCGCTTCTTTCGGAAGATAAAGAAAAAGGAATAACCGCAAAATCAGGGTTTACAAAAGCCTGCTCCGCCACAATTCTCGCCATATTCCCCGGCAGCCCGTTAATCATTATTTTTGTTTTCATAAGATTATATTTTGTTTAAATTTCGTTGGCTAACTTCTTAATTTGTTATCCAACGAAATTAATCATTCTTTTTTGCGATTAAAATTTTTTTTATGGGCGTTTTTTTCGGTTTTATGTTTGCGGCGATTTGATTGCCTATATCGGTTACAAACTCTTCAAATAAAAACTGATTTATCTTCCGATGTCGGTATAAGGTAATTGCTTATTTTTTAATGGAAGTTTTCCCGCTTTATTTTTGCTTTTTTATTTAGATTGTATTCCCTTATTAGTTAAAATTTTTATTAATTTTTACGTTCAAATAAAGTCAAACGATTTTTACGAGAAACGTTTAATATTGTCAATGTTTTATTCGGTAAGAAAAAGGAAAAGCCTATTATGCGCGTTTGAGCAATACGCATATATAAGAACTATACTTATTTATAAAAAACTATTTGTAAAACATGTCGATAAATATTATAATCGTATTAACTATTTTAACCTTTTTAATAATAGGAAAAAACAATGGGATTAAGCGAATTTGCAATTAAATTATTATTGCTTTTTTTACCCGGAATTATTTGTTCTTATATTGTAGATACCTTTACGCATCATGAAAAAAGAACTCAATTCCAGTTTATCATAAACTCTTATGTATATGGCTTGCTTTCATACATAGGATATTATCTAATTCATATTTTATTTAAAGCTAAAGAAAGTAAGATATATTTTCTCAAAGCTTTAATTGACAGCAAATCCGATATTTCTTATGAAGAAATTATATCGGTTTGCATAGTTTCTATTGCGCTCGCAGTGATTTTTACTTGTATGCATAATTCCAAATTACATTTTAAGTTATTCAGAAAGTTAAAAATAACAAAAAAGAGCGGACATATTGACGTATGGGGAGATTTGATGAATTCTCCGGATGTCAAATGGATCTCGGTTAGAGATATAGAGAATAATCTAATTTATGACGGTTATCTATCAGTTTTTTTCAGACAGCGTTAAAGAAGCCGAAGTATTGATGAGCGATGTTTGCGTTTATAAAAACGATACTGCCGAACTGCTTTATAAAGTAAAGTTTCAGTATCTTTCTTTGGATAAATCAAAAATTGTAATAGAAGTGAGAGAGGAAAAAAATGAAGACTAAAGTTATGACGATAAATGACGGAACTTATATAAAAGGAAATGTAAATCCGCCGCCGGATCCTAATACCAGACCCGCGCCTCCCGGCGCTCAGGCTCCTTTACCTCAACAAAATTCGCCACAGGCTACTTTACCGCAACAAAACCCGTCAAGAACCTCTACGAGAGAATAAATTGACATTAAAAATTGCGCCGGTTGTGTCTAACAAGACAAAAAAAAAGGGGGATAACAAAAAGGTTATCCCCTTTTTAATAATTACAATAATATTAAAATAATCCGCTTACTTTACCTGTTTTGGTGTCAACGTCTATTCTTCTGAACGCAGGATTTGAGCCTGTGCCCGGCATAAGACTTATTGTTCCGAATAAATCAAAACGTCGCGTATAGGAAGCGTCCAGCCTGTAGGAACTCCTTTTTTACTAGGATCGTGAGTAAGGCTTAAATGAGTTTTTACCATCATAGTGGAATAATCGTCATATTGAGAGTCGTTTTCAAGCATTTTTGCTTTTGCTTCGGCTTCGGGGCTCCAAGATACGCCGTCTGCTCCGTAAACCTCTTTTGCAATCAAGGTTACGCGATCTCTTAATTTGGTTTTAAGATCATATAAGAATTTAAAATTATTCTCTTCGTTACATGCGTCTATAACCGCGTCTGCAAATTCCAACGCTCCGTCGCCGCCTTTTTCCCAATGTTTTGATTCCGCGCAGCGAGCGCCCGCTTGTTCGGCTACTCTTTTGATTAATTTAACTTCCGCATCCGTATCCGTATAAAAACGGTTTACGCATACAACAGGATTAATCCCCGCTTTTCGGATAGTATTAATATGATGAACCATATTAACGCATCCTTTTTCAACCAATTCCAAATTCTCTTTTGTGTATGCTTCCGGCATAGCAATTCCAGGAACGACTCTTGGTCCGCCGCCGTGCATTTTAAGAGCTCGAACTGTAGTGGTTAAAACGGATACATGCGGTTTTAATCCGCTGTTTCGGCATTTAACGTTCCAAAACTTTTCAAATCCTATATCTGCCGCAAATCCGCTTTCCGTTACGTGATAATCGAAAAGTTTCAAACCTACGCGGTCCGCAATTATAGAAGACTGTCCTACCGCAATATTTGCAAAAGGTCCGGCATGAACCATACAAGGATTATATTCTGCGGTGCACATAAGGGTGGGGTTAATTGTGTTTCTCATAAAAGCGGTCATTGCTCCGCCAACTTCCAAATCTCCGGTTGTAACAGGTTTTCCGCTTTTATCAAAAGCGACCGTAATTTCGTCCAAGCGTTTTCTTAAATCCGCAAGGTCTTTTATTACCGAAAGAATCGCCATACATTCCGAACCCACCGCAATTCCGAATTTAGATTGCATAGTAAAGCCGTCTGCGCGTCCGCCCATGCCGATTGTAATATTTCTTAAAGCCTGCGCGCAAAAATCAATAATCCAACCCATTTCAACTCTGGTAGGATCAACGTCAAGTCTTCTCATCTTGCTTAATCTCGCAAGCTGTTCGTCATTATAATTGCGCTCATGCTGCATACGAGAAGTCAACGCGACCATAGCAAGGTTATGAGCGTTCATAATATCGTTAATATCGCCGGTTAAACCAAGCGAAAATTCGGTCATAGGAATTAACAAAGAGTTTCCGCCGCCGGCTGCGGTTCCTTTAACATTCATAGTAGGTCCGCCCGAAGGTTGTCTTAAAGCTCCGCCTACGTTTACTCCGCGTTTTCCCAATCCTTCCATAAGCCCGCAAGAAGTAGTGCTTTTGCCTTCTCCCAAAGGAGTGGGGGTAATAGCCGTAACCTCAATATATTTTCCGTCCGGTTTATCTTTAAGACGATCTATAATCTTTAAAAAGTCAAGTTTTGCGAGTCTTCCCATAGGAAGCATCTCATCTTTTTGAAGACCGAGTTTTTCTCTCCATTCTTCCGGCAAAGGCATATTTTTTTCGGCAGCTTCCGAAATCTGCCAGTCCGCCATCTCTACTGCATTATAAGACATTATTATTCCTCCTTAGTTATTATTTAAAAATAAAAAAATAGAACTAATACATTACTAAACTAATTTTAACTCACAACCGCATAGCATTGAAAATAAATAATGGCAAGATATAATTTTTAAGGAAAGGAGGATGGGAAGCCGGTTTTTTACTTATAATGTCAACAAGCGCGGCGAGGAGAAATTCCTGTATTATTATTCTATCCTAAGATGCTTGCAGTTAAAAATCCCAAGAAACAAGTAAAATTTGACAAATAATAATATCCATATATTATTACGTCTATTAAATTTATATTTCCATCTCAATCGAACCTCTTTTAAAAACTCATCTGATATTGACCCGAACTTGACAATTAAAAAAATAAAACCGTGTATTTTACGCTTTTGTTTTTTTCGTCTTTCGTAACAACGCAAGAACAGACAAACTATTCGGAAGATTAAAATTTGAGCATAACGCATAAAACGGACAAAAGACGAAGTTACGCAAAAGTCTTAACATAGAACGGAAGCGCTTAATATCAATCTATTAATTAAGATGAAAAAATAACGGAGGTTAATTATGAAAAAAAAGGTTTTTTATTGGTTTTTGTTTTTTATGTTAATTGCGGCGGGTATTGTTTGAGCGCAAGATCAAGAAATATCGAATGCACACAACGCCGCAATAACAATGACCGACGACGACGATAACTTATCAATTACTTCAAACGGCTCGATTACTTTTACCGGCAGCGGCATCGGCATAGATTTTAGCGTCGGAAACCGCAATGACGCAGGCAACGATATTCTTCTAAACGAAGGAAATATAACAATTACATCCTCCACATAGGAATATCTATGGGGGGCGACAATGATGTCGATACTATTATAAATAGAGGAACTATTACAATTGTAACCTTAAATGGCGACGACGCTATTCATACTCGCTGTATAAAGGATAATTTTATAAATTCCGGAGATTTAAATTTTACCGCCGCTATTAACGGCGGAGATGATGAGGATTTTTTCACTTTGGAAGGAACCGAAGCCCGCTCTTTTGCGGGAAATATTAAAAATTTTGAAACTATAGATAAAAACGGAACCGGCTCTTGGGATTTAAACGGTAGTATAACAGGCGCGACCGCAATTAATATTAACGAAGGCGAATTATATCTTAACGGAACAATGACCTCCGCGATTACTCTTGCATCTTCGACAACTTTGGGAGTTGCGGGCAAGGACTCTATAGGAGCCCTTAATTATACAGGCGATTTTACTCAAGGATCAGGAACCTTAATAGTTGACGTAAACAATGAGGGAGCCGATTTATTTACAATTACCGGAGACGCTAATATAACCAACGGCAAGCTTCTTGTTAATCCGCTTATGGCGCAAGGGGAAAAATTTGACGACAATTGGACGAAACAGATATTAAGCGCAACAACTCTTGACGGCGAATTTGCAGAGGTAAATTCTACAAGCGCGCTGTTTGAATTTATTACAAATTACGATACTGCAAACCAAGTATGGCTTGCGTTGAAGAGTTTGGATTTGCTTTCCGTTATGCAAAGCGCAGCTATTCCCGTAACCGCAAATGAAATATCTCAGGGAACCTACATTCAAAACGCTATGGCGGCAGGAGTAACACATCCTGTTATTAGCGCAATTCTTGCTTTGGCTACGCCGGAAGCGATTAATAAAGCTATGGATACTTTATCGCCCGAGCCTGTAGCTTCGGCTATGGCGGCAAGCAAACAAAACGTTTCGGCTCAGCATGCAAACGTAACTTCAAGAATGGGCGGGCATCATAAAGGCAATGCTTACGGCAAAAACAAATTTACAGCGGGGCTTGCAACAGATTATTACCCTATTCTTTACGCAAATCAGTCGCCGGATTCTCCGCTTAATTCTTTTTGGGTTAAAGCAATATATCTTAACGCCAAAAACGATGCGGGCGACTCATTTGAATTTACAACAGATACCCAAGGCGTAAGCATTGGAAGAGATTATTTAAGCGGAAACTTTCTTTACGGAGTAAGCGGCGGATATTCTAAATCCGATATAGATTATGACGATGTTGCATCCGACGGGGATACGGACACTTTAAATTTAAGTTTATACGGAAGCTATTTTACGGACAATTATTATTTGGACGCAATAATATCTTATTCCAATCATGATTATTCAATGACAAGAGATATTCCAATACTTAACGAAACCGCAAGCGGCAATTACAGAGCGGACGAATACGGGGCTTATCTTAAAGGGAGTTATCCTATTGCATTAAGCGAATTTACGGTTACGCCTATGGTATCGGCTCAGTATTCGCATAATCGTCAACAATCCTTTACGGAAACAGGATCGTCCGCCGCCCTTTTTGTAGAGGGAACGGATTCGAATTCTTTTGTTACCGGACTCGGAGCCTCAATAGAAACAACTCTTAATTACGAGCAATGGAAGCTTTTGCCTCATATAAGCCTTACTTGGAATCACGAATTTTGCGAAACAACAAATAAGGTTAAAGCGGGCTTTGCAGATTTCGGCGGCTCTTTGGCAACCTTTGAAGCGGAAGGATATGACGCGGGAGCGGAAACCTATAACGCTGGACTCGGATTAACGGCTTATAAAAGCAATATTTTAATCCTCGAAATACTTACATGTATTCCTGCGGTTAAAATTGTTATCCGCCTTGCCAACAAATAAACTACTTTGTTATGCAACGGTTTTGCCTTTGTATAAATTTCGGCGGGTAACTTTTTAATTTGCCCAATCTCTGCGTTGGTTAAAAATTTTAATCCTCGAAATACTTACATGTATTCCTACGGTTAAAATTGTTATCCGCCTTGCCAACAAATAAACTACTTTGTTATGCAACGGTTTTGCCTTTGTATAAATTTCGGCGGGTAACTTTTTAATTTGTCCAATCTCTGCGTTGGTTAAAAATTTTAATATCATAAATGTTCATCATAAGCCCTGCGTTCTAATCTCAGAGGTTTTGTTTTCATATCGTTTTTAAGGATTTCTATTCTGCAAAAACTTCATAATGAATTACTTTTTCTTCAAACTCCAGTAAAAACTTCTCATCTTCGGAATAGTATTTTGCTTTCTCAAAATCTTCCCCTGCAAAATTTTTAATAACTTCAAAGTTTTCCCAAAATGTGATTAATGTGAAATGTCCGGCATTTTCGATAATGTTTCTTAAAAATACTAACTTTATAAAGCCTTTTGTTTTTCGATAATCCGAAATTGCCCTATTTTTCATAAATTCCGTATAGTCTTCATAATCTTCGATTTTAGTTCGTCCATGCCAAATTCTTGCAATCATTAATACTCCTTTCTGTTCCTTTCTTTTATAAACCCCGATCAATCGGGGCTTTTATGCTTCCGCAAGCTATGATTTTTTATAGAAGTCAATTGCGGTAAACGCTTGCATTCCCGTAAATTGTATAAGTCGTCAATAAATTCTTTGCCTGCGCCTCTTTCGGTTATTTAAGCCCCGTATTCCAATTCCAAAGGTTTTCTCTTTTTTT
>JAFDMF010000015.1 GCA_019306065.1 Deltaproteobacteria bacterium | reverse complement strand
ACGCTCATTTTCTTTTTGTAAGTAAAAATTAATATATTTTGAAGCAAATCTTTCATAAGATCGCGCTTCAGGTTTTGGCAGGTCAATTTCTCTGTGTATAAATTTTCTATAATATTCGGCAAAATTAAGCTCCGCTCCAAAAGCCGCTTTTGCGGACGCCTCTAATTGTTTTCGGTCAACGGCTAATATAAAGGTTAATCCTTTTATATCAAAAATATGTTTGATTGTTTCAAGGTAAGAAATAGCATAATCCGGACGGCATCTATCTAATTCGTCAACAAATATAAGAATATTTTGATTATTGTTAATTGAGTTTTTTATTGAATCCTTTAACTCTTTTAAAGCCTCCTTTTTTTTAAAAAAAGAATCAAAAATACTGTCTGAAGTTTCCTTATTGGTTGAATCTTTGGCGGCTTGAATATCTAGCCCCGTATATTTATTTACAATTTGATTTCCTACTGCTCGGAAAAACGGCAACGCTTTTTTAGCTTTATTAATCAGTTCGGTCTTTTTTTTGTTATCATCTTTTTTAAATATCTCGATTATTGTCGATATAAGCGGGATAAACGGCTCGTTATAATAATCATCTCGCCAAGCGTTAATTTCAATTAGACTTAAATTATTGTTTTCAACTATCTGTTTTTTCCACATTTTAAAAAATGTGCTTTTTCCGGAGCCAAAACCGGCGTTAAGACTAATAACCAGACTTTCCGCTACATATCGCTGTTCTACTTTTATAAATCTTTCCATTTGTTCGGCAAAATCTTTAAGCCCGATAAGGTCTTCTTTAAATGTGGATATTTCCATTTTATTTTTATCCGATTAATTGTTTTTTATTATAATATCGCAAAACCCTATTTTACCCGCTCTACATATTGTCCTGTTCTGGTATCTATTTTTATTTTTTCTCCCTCTTCTATAAAAGGCGGAACATTAAGGGTATATCCTGTTTCCAATGTAACCGGTTTGGAGCTGCCGGAAGCGGTGTCTCCTTTAACCCAAGGATCCGCTTTTGCAATTGTAATCTCTACAAAGTTGGGCAAAGTTATTCCAATCGGTTTTTCCTGAAACATTAAGATGTTGCATACGGTATTTTCTTTTAAAAGGTTTTTTACGTCTCCTATCTGTTCTGCCGTTAAAAATTCCTGCTCATAGTTTGAGGTATTCATAAAACAGTAGTTTTCTCCGTCAACATAAAGATATTCCATTTGAATTTCTGTAAGGTTTGCCTCGTTAAATTTTTCGCTGGCTCTGTATGTTCTGTCAAATTGAGCGCCTGTAATCATATTTTTTAATTTACATTTATAAAGAGCATGTCCTTTACCAGGTTTTACAAACTCGAAACCGGTTATTATGTAGGGTTCGTTGTCTATTTCTATTTTTAACCCTTTTTTTAAGTCTCCGCATTCATACATGTTTTTATCTCCTTGAAGTTGTTATATAGATACAAATTTAATTTCCGTCTTTTTATTATTTTTTGCAATTTTAAAATTTTAACGCTTCTTTTATGCTCGTCAAACCGAAATCAATAATCTGGAGAGGTTGCAATACAATCTTTTTTGCCGTAATCGGTTATTGTAAGACTTACTTTACAAAATAAAGGTTGCTTTAGATTAAAGAAGATTACAAATAGGTTAAAGGAAGGCTTATTTTTCCGCTATTAATCTTTCATAAAGTTCTACGGTAGATTGACACATTCTTTCGGTTGTAAAATCGCTTTTTATATGATTTCGGGCGCTTTTCCCTAATTCTTCCCGCTTTTGTTTGTTTAAAAGCGCGTCTCTTAATACCCGCGCCAAAGATTCGGCATTTTTAGGTTCAAAAAGCCAGCCTGTATAACCGTCTTTAATTGTTTCCAAACTTCCCCCAAAAGCCGGGGCTATTACGGCTCTTCCCGCCGCTTGAGCCTCTATTGTTGTTCTTCCAAAGGCTTCAGGCTTAACGGATGCGGATATTACTATATTCGCAAGCATTATTGCAGCAGGAATGTCTGAACAATGCCCAGCAAAAAAAATTCTTTCGGTAAGTTTTAATTTTCGAATTTTATCTTTAAGTTGTTTAACGTAATTTGATTTTTGGGGTATATCCCCTGCAAATATTACGCTCCATTTAAGATCCGATATTAGAAAAAGGCTTTTTATAAAAAAATCGTGTCCTTTAAGCCTTGTTAATCTTGCAGGAAATAAAATTAACGGGGACTGTTTTGCGTCAATCTCCCATTTTTCTCTTAAATTAGCAAGTCGCTTTGCTTCTATTTTATCCGGCGTTAAATATTCATTGCTTATCCCTCTATATATTACTTTTATTTTATCGTCTGAAACGCCGTATTCTTTTTTTATATGATCGGCTATTATACTTGAAACCGCTATTATTTTATCTGCTTTTGTCATTATCGCGCTGTATCTGTTTACGGAATAAAAACCATGAAATGTAGTAACAAGTTTAGGTCTTTTTCTTTTCGGTATGCTTTTATATGCAAGGTATGCTATCCACGCCGGAATTCTGGAACGAAGATGGATTATATCCGGTTTTTCTTTTAAGATTATGTTGCTTATCTGGGGTATGTGGATAAGAGACCGCGGAGTTTTTTCCGCTATGTATTTATGGGTTATATGAATGCTCCCTTCCTTCTGCAGAGTTTTTGCCATTCGTCCGCCGGCGGAAATAACTATTGATTTGTATTTATTTTTTACAAGATAAGCGCCTAATTCCAAAGTTCCTTTTTCTACGCCTCCTTCTTCCAGTTCGGGCAAAATTTGTATCACTTTAATCTTTGAGGATGCCATCTTTTTAATACCTCCTTTGCACATCTTCCAGCTTCATTAAGAGGTTTGTTGTTTAATGCCGGACTTTGCTCCTTTTGTAACACATTATAATTTACGGCAAGTTTTTTTTCCATTAAATATCGGATGCTTTCCTCAAATTTGTTACTCTTTTTCTCCCATAAAACCGGAATTATTCCTACTATGCAGCCAGCTGTAACCGCTTCGTATATCATTGACATGCTGTCTGCGGTTAAACATGCATAACGACTTTGAGCGTATTCTTTTTCCACCCAGCCTTTTTTCGTATCTTTGTAATCAAAAAAAAGAGCGTTTTTTGCGTAAGAGGCAATTTTTTTTAAATTTTCGGATGTCTCGCTTGGGGTTCTAGGAGAAGATGATATTGTCCATTCTATTGAAGGATTGTTTATTAAAATTTCTTCGATTTTTTTTATTATATAGTTTGTATCCCATTTATAATTACGATCTTTTTTATCTACGCCGCCTACAAGGATTAACCCTTTTTTATTGTCTTTATCCGAATTATAAATGGAAAGATTGGGCGGACCCACGGTTATAAACAGATTTTTTTTCGGCTCCGGATTATCATGCATAGGAATAAAACAAAGATCAAATTTGTTTATTAAAAATGATTCCGGCGTCATACAAGTTACCGCGTTCGTGAGGTATTCCTCTTTTTGAATCAATATAGGTAAGTGAGTATATGAACCGGTTCCTATTATAATGTCGAAAGAGGATAGTAGAAAAGAGTTAGCGAAGCCGAACATTTTGCCGAGCAGATATGTCAAACTGTTTTTTATGTAAGAAGATAAAACGGGTTTTACCGTTTCATACTCTACGGTTATAGGGGTAAGCTTTTCCAACGCTTTTAATATTCCAAGCGTCTGTTTTTCGTGCCCGGGTCTGCCGTCTAAAATCGCTTTTATTTTAAGTGGTTTTATTTGATAATTTATCATTTTTTAGTTTTTCTTCTATCAATTTATCAAAATTTTGCGGGCTGTCATCTGCAAATCTTATATTTATTCCTATAATTATAAGTTCGCAAAAAAATTTTATATCCGCAGGTATTTTAACATAATCTTTTTCCGTAGTGATTATAATATCGGCATCCAAATTTTTTGCGGCATTATTTATCTTTTCAAAATCTTTTTTTATATATTTATGATGATCTTCAAACCGTATAAAGCTTTTTATAAAGCAGTCCAAATTTTTAACTGTCCTATAAAACTCTTTGTTTTGCGCTATGCCGGAAAAAATAACCGCTTTTTTCTTTTTTAAAAAATTTTCATCTTCCGATATTTTTTTGTTATTTTTTATTATAAAAGGTATATGAACGCTTTTAAAAACAGGCGCGCAGGTTATTTTTTTTATATTTTCCAAATTAAAACTTTCGGCTCTTGTTAAAATTACGGCATCCGCTCTTTTAACCGAAAAAATCGGCTCTCGTAATATTCCGCGCGGCAGCAATCTTTTATTTCCGAACGGCTTTTTATAATCCAAAAGAAGCAGATTTAAGTTGCGGAATAGTTTTTGATGCTGAAAACCGTCGTCTAATATTATTATATCTGCTCCGAATTTATTTATTGCAGTTATGCCGGATTTATATCTGCTTTTTCCTGCCATAACAGGTATATTTTTTAACCCTTTTGCAATCATAAAAGGCTCGTCTCCTGCATCCTCTGCATTTGCGCATATCTTTTTACCATCGCTTACAACCCCGCCTTTTTTTTCATATCCGCCTTTATATCCTCTTGTTATTATTGCAGGCTTATATCCTAATTTTTGCGTTAATTTGGCAAGATATATAACAAGAGGGGTTTTCCCTGTTCCGCCGGCAGTAATATTGCCCGCAGATATTACAAAACAGGGGAGTTTTTTTATTTTTCGAATTTTTTTTTTGTATAAAAAATTGTTTACAGCAACCGTAAATTTGTAAAAAACGGATAATACGGATAAAAAAAATTTTAAAAAAATATGCCTGTTATTTTTATCCGTATTTTTTATAATTGATTCTATTTTATTTTTTATTTTTTGCATAAGATTATTTTTGAGATATAAATTTAAAAAAGCGTTCTATAAAAATTTTTATCATAGTTCGTCAATTGCAACATCTCTACGGTTTCTTTTACTTATCATACTATAAATAAAAGTTCGGACAACTAATCATCCTTTTATCTGTTACCCAAATCTTCCACTTTTGCAACTTAATTTTTATAAAAACTTCGGCTTTGCTATGCTAAAAATCCATTTAAATCTATTATTTTTGATTGATTTTTATGTAATGTTTCGGAAGGGGGAGGGAAAAATAAAGTTTAAGCGCGCTATAAAACTTAAAAAACAGTTATCCGGCAACTCTTCTCTTATATTAAAAATTTCGGCGTTGGGTATTTTTTACTATTACCAAGATTTGGTATGATTAATTATATAATTTATTAGTTCTTTTCTTTCTACTTCTTTATAATAATCTATGCTTACAACTTTATTGGAATTAAAAGAAACCTTTTGATTGTTAGAAACGGAAAAAAAATCCAACTCAAGCTGTCTAGAACCTTTTCTATTATTTTTTACCTTTTTATTCATTATCATCACCTTCAATTAAGCCGCATTCATGAAGCGCATGAATAGCCTGATTTTCCAATTCGGGTATTGCCTGCAAAGATAACCTTGCTTTTGGAACCGCTTTTTTAAGATTAACTTTTTTTATTTTTCCATCGTCTGTTTTTCTATCTTCGCTATTTATAGAGAAAAAATCCAAATATCTTCTCGGAGCGACTCCGTCATAAAGTAATATCCTTACTTTTGTTTCATCGGTTTCATCTTCGGTTAAAGAATCTTGATGTAAAGTAATACCCAAACTTTTTTTATACGGTTCAATATAATAAATATTTTTAATGCCTGCTAAAATAATATGTCTTGCGCAATTATGGCATGGATATGTAGTGCAAAACAGATTGCCGCCAATCATTTTATTTCCTGTTAATTGACTTCCTATTATTATCGCATGCATCTCTGCATGAATGGAACGAGAATATTCAATAATATCTTTAAACTTAGATTTTTTTATTATACCCTTAACTGCTTCCCAAGTATTATTATTGCTTTTAACAAGTTTCAAGCCTTCGCTTGTTTTCGATTCATTAATTTTTTTCTCAATTTTATCAAATATCTCGTCAAAAGCGCCATTTTTTTGTTTTACATTACTACAATAACCCAACTCCTTACATCTTTGTGGGCTCTTGTCTGTATATCTATATAAATTCCCTCCGAATTTCGGCGCGTCATTCCATCCGGTTGCTATTGAAACTCCGTTTTTATCAGTAATGGCGGCTCCTACCTGGCGGGACAAACAAGCCGAATTTCCGGCGGCGGACTTTGCATTATACATTGCCGTTTCATAATAATCGGGGGTTATTATATCGCTGTTAAAAATCAGATGAAAATATTTTTCTATCTTTTTATCAATATCTTTTCTATTACAGTTTGAAATTCTAACAAAAAAATCGGCTTCAATAAATGTGTTTCTTACGTCTTGTCCGTGAATATTATCCTCATATTCATCTTTGGCAACTATCTCTTTCGCTTCCTCTTTAGATAGTCCTTTATTTGCAAGCGTATTCTTTCTTTCCTTTTTAGGCGAAAAAATGCCGAATAAATAAAAAATTTCGCGATATACGGTTCTTAATAATTTCAGCTCCTCAATATTTTTAAGAGAGTCAATAATATAACATTTACGTCTGCCTTTTATATCTTCTGTTTTTTTTTCTCTATCTTCTCGTATGTTTTTTATAGCCAACTCAACTAAAATAGATCTGTTTTCGTATGTTTCCCTTAAATAATCTCCGCCGGAAATTTTATAGATTAATTCGGAGTATTTTTCGGTTTTACCCCTTTCTATAATGCGTTCTTCATTGTAATATTGACGTATAAAATCGGATAGTTTTATAATTTCAACTTCATAATCATATCCGTTTTCAAGTCTTTTTTTAATCGAATCTATTACTATTTCCCTTAACGAGCCTATAGGGAAACAAATTCCTATAATAAGTTCTTCCGTAAAAGTTTTTTCAATCTTTTCTTTTGTTGTTGTTCCTTTTTCTTCGGAAAGAATACTCTTTTTTTTTCTTATAGAATTTCGCATGTTTTTCATTTTAAAATTCTTAATATACGGCTGCGGAAATAATAAATCTCTATCCGCTCAACTTTATTATTTCCTGATTTTTTATCATCTATCTCTTTAAGAGATTTTAATTTATTACTCAACTTTCTTACTTTTGCAACTTAATTTTTATAAAAATCCGACGTTACTTCAAAATCGCAAACTAATATATACCTTTGCAATTTTGTCCCTTTGTATTTCCGTATCTTATAAAAATCAGACTTTGCTTCTCTACAAATAAAAAATTTCTATTGTAATTATAAAAATATAAATATATATTTCTGTAACTTTGTTTCTAAAAATATTACCATTATGTCCGAAGAGGAAATTTTTTTATGTGTAAAGAGGAGATTTTTAACGGAATAACCCATCTGACAGGCGCTATTTTATCGCTTGCGGGTTTGGCAATACTAATTGTAATCGCTTCGCTTTACGGAGGCGCTGCCGAAATAGTAAGTTTTAGCATATACGGGACATCTCTTTTGCTGCTTTATACCTTTTCAACTCTTTATCACAGCTTTCGCGGAGATTTAAAAAAAATTTTCCGCAAGTTAGATCATATCTCAATATATCTTTTAATTGCCGGAACATATACCCCTTTTACTCTTATAACTCTTAAAGGCAAAATAGGATGGACAATGTTTGCGGCGGTTTGGGCGCTTGCGATTATCGGAATTTTATTAGAGTTATTTCATAAAAAGCAAGGGAGAGTTCTGCCCGTAACAATTTATCTTTTAATGGGCTGGCTTCTTTTAACAGTAATCAAACCGTTATTTCACAACTTATCTTTTATCGGATTTTTTTGGCTGTTATTAGGAGGATTATCTTATACGGTAGGCGTAGTCTTTTATGCTCTGGACAAAAAAGTCCGTTATTTTCACGGGGTTTGGCATTTGTTTGTTTTAGGAGGCAGTATAAGCCATTACTTTACGGTTCTGCTTTATTCCGGTTTAAATTTTTCCTTGCGCTTTTAATTCAATACTTTTATATACCCTTGTTTTTGAGGTGTAAAAATATATATGTCTTATCTTGTTTTAGCGCGAAAATACAGACCCCAAACCTTTGAAGAAGTTGTTAAACAAGAGCATGTTACAAAAACTCTGGCAAATTCAATTAAAGCAGAAAGAGTTGCTCATGCAATATTGTTTACAGGCACAAGAGGCACGGGAAAAACCACAATAGCGAGAATTCTTGCAAAAGCTATGAACTGCAAGCAGGGTCCCGCTCCTATTCCCTGCAATCAATGCAGATCCTGCAAAGAGATTACTAGAGGATACTCTCCTGACGTAATAGAAATAGACGGCGCTTCAAATAATAGAGTGGAAAATATAAGAGAACTTATAGATAACGCAAAATATATGCCCTCTCACAGCAAATTTAAGATATATATTATAGACGAAGTCCACATGTTATCGGCATCCGCTTTTAACGCTTTATTAAAAACTTTGGAAGAGCCGCCTGCACATATTTTATTCTTTTTTGCCACAACCGAACCGCGCAAAATTCCTATAACAATACTTTCGCGCTGTCAAAGACATGATCTAAGAAGAATCGATACGCCTTCCATAATAAAACATCTTGCTTTTATATCGGAAAAAGAAAAAATTGAGATAAGCGAAGAATCCCTTAGCATGATAGCCCGCGAAGGATCCGGAAGCATACGGGATTCTTTAAGCCTTTTAGATCATGTAATAAGCGGCTGTTCCGGTAAAGTTTTACACCAAACCGCTTTGGATATACTTGTTGCTGTTGACCGCAAAATAGTATTTTCTCTTTCGGAGGCTTTAATAGATTCGGATATAAAAAAGGCTTTATCTATTTTAAATGAGGTTTATTTAAGAGGCTCCGATATAAAAATATTTTATAAAGAAATATTAAGCCATTTTAGAGATCTCATCTTAATAAGCATGGAAAAATCGGATCTTGTTGACGCTCCGGCTTCCGAAATAGAGATAATGATAAAAAGCATTAAAGAAAAACCTTTCGGAATGTTAAACCGAATATTCGAGTTTTTATTAAAAGAGGAAGCCGCGATAAATTTTTCTAACAATCCGAAACTTCTTTTTGAAACAATCTTAATAAGGCTTACTTATGTAAAGCCTGTTATGTCTGTAGATAACCTTATACAAAAACTTGACCTGCTTTATGATAAAACCCAAGCTTTAAAGCCGGAAGCTTTTGAATATAAACGACAAAAACCTGCCGAACCGGAAGAAAACCTGTTAAAAGAAACTCCCGCGGAATATAATGAAAAACAAGGTTATGAAAACAAAAAAGAGACAATAAGTATAAATAGTAAAGAAGAACTATGGAAGTCTGCCTTAAAATTAATCGAAAAAAATTCTCCAGCAACGGCATCTCATCTTGAAGGAAGCTTTCCGACTCAATTATCAGACGATACAATAAAAATAGAGGCGTCGGCAAATAAAGTTGTAATAGACAGGCTTAATTTAAAAAAAAATTTGGGTATAATTTCAAAGGCGGTTTCAAAAATTGCAGGAAAAAAATTAAAAGCGCTTATTGACGGAAAAATACTAAATGATAAACAGAACGGAGCAAAAAATTCAAACAAAAAAGAGTTAGAAAATAAAGCTTTAAATCATCGGCTTGTTCAAGAGGCAATGGAAATTTTTGACGGCAGGCTTAAAAGCGTAAAAATATTGAAGTAACAGAGATACAGATTATGGCGTTAATAATAAATTATAACGTAATAATAAAAAGACAGGCCAAAACTTTGTATCTCTGTTACTCTGTATCTTAAAAAACATAGGAGGAATAAAAACAAATGAAAGGTATGGGAAACATGCTTAAAGAGGCTCAAAAGCTTCAAAGCAAAATGCTTAGACTGCAAGAAGAGCTTGCGGACGAAACCGTAGAGGCAAGCGCCGGCGGCGGAATGGTAAAAGTTACGGTAAACGGAAGACAACAAATTCTTAATATTGCCATCGAAAAAGAGGTTGTAGATCCCGAAGATGTAGAAATGCTTCAAGATCTTATTGTTGCCGCAATAAATGACGCCTTGAAAAAATCAAACGACATAGCGTCCGAACAAATGAAAGGTGTAACCGGCGGTTTTAATATACCCGGACTTACATAAGGCTTAAAACTATGGGATACTACCCCGCTTCTTTAACAGGACTTATCGAAAATTTTGCGAAACTTCCCGGAGTAGGTTTTAAAACTGCGGAACGCCTCGCTATGCATATATTAAAAATGCCTTATAACGAGGCTTCCTACTTTTCCGAAAGTATAATAGAAGTTAAAAAAAAGATACGTTTCTGCGCGGAATGCTTCTGTTTAAGCGATAATGAAATATGCGCTATTTGCGCAAATCCTTTACGAAACAACTCTACGCTTTGCATAGTGGAACAGCCGGCAGATATGATAGTAATAGAAAAATCCGGCGCTTTTAAAGGATTATATCATATCTTGGGCGGAGCTCTTTCTCCGATGGACGGAATAATGCCTAATGACATAAAAATAAAAGAGATTATAGCAAGAATAGATAAAAATAAAATAGTAGAAGTTATAATCGCCACAAATACAAATGCGGAAGGAGAATCTACTGCAGATTACATTGCAACTATATTAAAAAGCAAAAAAATAAAAATATCTCGGATAGCATCCGGCATACCTGTTGGCGGCGAATTAAAATATATTGATCAAGTAACAATAAAAAAAGCGCTGGACGCCAGATATGTTATCGACTGAAAATTTTTTTGAATGTAAAGAATGCGGCGAATGCTGCAAAGGATACGGCGGAACCTCCGTATCCGAAAAAAAAATAGAAGAGGCGGCGGCGTTTATTAATATAGGCATACGGCAGTTTATTGATAAATACTGCGTTAATATGGGAAACGGATACGCTTTGGCGCAAAAAAAAGACGGCTTTTGTATATTTTTTAAAAATAAACTCTGCTTAATACATTCGGTAAAACCTAAAATGTGTAAAGACTGGCCATTTATTAAAAATGTAGTTAAAAGACCCGAAACATGGCTGGTTATAGCTCAAACCTGTCCCGGTATAAATAAAAATGCTTCTCTAAAACAGGTTGCGGAATATATCCTCAAACGTCAAAGCTAAGATCTTCTGGCCATTCTCTTAAATGCCCGTCCGCAATCCCCTTTTTGCATGCATTAATAAAAATACGCCCATCTTTTATAATAACATCCCTTTTAGAATCAACATTGTTAAATACTTTCCACAACAGTAAAGAATCATCCGCAAGATTTATATCATTATCGAAAAATATCATTATATCGAAAATTTTTGCATCCTTTGCTTTTAAAACCTTAATGGCAATATCAGCTCCCGCCGTATCTTTCGGCTTATCAATAGCAAATGCGGCGGCTTTTCTTCCGTTATAATCTCCAGATGTTTCCGAAAAAAGAATCCTTATATCCTTTATAAAATCAAACTCCGAAAATAAAACCTCTTTTATACCAGCCTTTTTAAAAACCTTAGTTTTCCTTGGCGGCTCGCCTTCAAATCTTTTTGTAAGATCAAAGCCTATCTTTGCCCCGAAATTAGGGTAAGGCGAAGAATGATCTAAAACATCTAATACCCCTTTTCCCTCTATTATATCCGACAACGGATCAAACTCCGTTAAAAAAAGAAGCGTAACTTTTTTAAGATCCGACGGTTTGATACTATCATCTATAACCACAACAGCCTTGCAAAAGCTCATCTGTCCCTGCCCCCACAAACCGTTTATAACCTTATGAGCATGCCCGGGATACTCCTTGTTAATAGAAACTATAACAATATTATGAAATACCCCCTCCATAGGGAAAAAATAGTCTGTTATCTCCGGCATAACCAATTGTATCAAAGGAAGAAAAAGCCTTTCCGTAGCCCTTGCCATATAACAATCCTCCATAGGAGGTCTTCCTACAAGCGTAGCATTATAAATCGGATTTTCTTTATGAGTAATTGCAGTTACATGAAAAACAGGATAATAATCCGCAAGCGAATAATATCCTGTATGATCTCCAAAAGGACCTTCCAACCTTTTTTCTTCCGGATCAACATAACCTTCCAATATAAACTCCGCCTCCGCCGGAACTTCCATATCTATAGTAATACATTTTGTCATATAAACAGGCTTCTTATTAATAAAACCTGCCAAAATCATCTCGTCTATACCCATAGGCAGCGGCGCAGTTGCAGAATATATAACGCTCGGCGAGGCTCCTATGGCAACCGCAACAGGCATCCTTTTATTTGCTTTTTTATACTCGTTATAATAGTGAGAACCGTCTTTATGAATATGCCAGTGCATTCCGGTAGTATTTTTATCAAAAACCTGAAGTCTATACATCCCTACGTTTCTTTTACCAGTATAAAAACTTTTTGTTATTACCATAGGAAGCGTTATAAAAGGACCTGCATCTTTAGCCCAAGAAGTTAAAACGGGAAGAATCGATAAATCAACATCCTCTCCTTTATAAACAACCTGCTGACAAGGAGGATGTTTACCCTTATAAGCGCGTGGAAAAAAATTCACAGCGCCCCCCACAAGCTTTAATATATTAAAAATACTCTTAATATTTTCAAAAGGCTTTGCTTTAATATACTTTTTTACTCTTTTTCCCAAATCGTCAAGTCTATCTGCCCCAAGCGCCAAACATATCCTTTTATCGCTTCCGAATATATTAGTTACAACAGGAAACCTATGCCCCTTAACATTTGTAAAACAAAGAGCTTTGCCTCCGTTTTTAGATTTTGATTCCGCATCCGTTAATCTACTTATATCAAGATGCGGCGAAATCTCTTTTTTTATAAACTTTATTTCCTTTTCCTCTTTTAATCTTTCTATAAACTCCAAAAGGTTTTTATACATAATCTGCTCCTTTTTATACGGAGATACAAAACTAAAACCCGTCTTTTTATTATTGCAATCTCTTATTTATTTTGTCCAATTCTCAATCTCTATCCCTCTAATTCGTTCAAAATGAGACGGATTATTTGTAACCATTACTATCTGGCTTACAACGGAAGAAACTCCTATTAACAAATCGAAATCATCAACAGGCTCTCCTTGCTTTTTCTTCAGCGTATAAATCAAGGGGATTAAATATCGACAAGATTTAAATCCCCGTAAAAAAATTATCAAGAACTCTCTTGTTTTTATTCGGATGCTCGCTATTCATAACTCCGAATTTCAATCCGGCTAAAGTAATTCCCGAAATATATATATTATCTTTTTTAATAAAGGCGAATTTTTTATTAAGTCCAAATCTTCCTTTAATGTAATAAATACAACTATTGGTATCAATTAAATATTTTTTAAAATAATCTGATTTCCCGATTAAATGTTCTACTATTTCTAATTGAAATTATTATATTTTCGGCTTCTATAGAATCTTCCCACGCTCCAAACGCCTTCTCCATCTTTTTGCTCTTAATAACTGCATCCTTTTCTATAGAAGTGGAAAGTCGTTTTATCAACTTCAGCTTGAAAGCAGGGTTAAGATTATTAATCAGACCCATATAATTATTTAAAATTTACGTTTCGGTTTTCATATTATTTTATATTTCCTTTATTATTTTGTTCAAATCCGCCTTTCTATCTTTATCCGTTTATCCCTTTGCTTCTCTGTATTTTTGTTACTTTAAAAAATAACATCCGATAATATCCCTATAAAAGCTATAACCGAAATAATACTGTTTATATGAAAAAAAGCCACATTAATATGCTCAAGCTTCCCGCCCCTTACAATAAAATGCTCGACAATAAACAGAACCGCTATAATCCCTACAAAAAAAAGATAAATCTTTCCCATGTCAAATGCCGGCAAAATCAGTAAAAAAGACATTAAAGATACTCCGTGAAGAATCCTTGCTATAAAAAGAGATCTTTTTACCCCGCATTTTACAGGAAGCGAAAAAAGTCCCTTCTCTTTATCAAAAGATATATCCTGTAAAGAATAAAGAATATCAAAACCGGCTATATAAGTTAAAAGAGCCGCAGATAAAAATAAAATTTTAACCGAAAACATATCCGTAAAACCAATCCATGCTCCTATAGGCGCAAAAGATATAGCGCATCCCAAATAAACATGACAAAGCCACGTAAAACGCTTTGTATAAGAATATGAAAACAGAAAAATAAGAAGCGGAAAAGATAAATAAAAACAAATTGTAGAAAGCATAAAAGATGCAAAAACAAATACGCCAGAAGATATTAATACAAAAATTCCGGCAAATAATGGCTTTAATCTGCCGGAAGGAATCTCCCGCCCCCTTGTTCTCGGATTATCCTTATCAATCTTTGCGTCAACAATTCGGTTAAATCCCATAGCCGCAGATCTTGCCCCCGCCATAGCAACAACAACCCACAAAATATCCCACACATCTATAGGATTGCTCTTTAACGCCAACACTATTGCAGATAATGCAAAAGGAAGCGCAAATAAAGTATGAGAAAATTTTATCATCTTGCCGTAAGTTAATATTTTTTCTTTTATCATATTTTATCTTTTTGTTTGTATTTCCGAAATCATATTTAGTTTATATAAAAAAGCCTTCTTTTGCTTGATTTGAAGCGTTGGAGAAAAATTTTATAGTTGCTATCTACGTTTTAGTAAAATGTCTGCAAATACAAAATCATCACGATGGATAATATCACCTAAAACAATTTCTATCTGCTCTTTAAACATCGGACCATCAAAAACAAAACTATGGAATTCTCCATTTTCGCCACAATGATCTGTAATATCAGGCAACGAATCTAAAAAATTTTCATCAAACTCCTTACCAATAAATTTTGTAGGGATTTGTTTAGAGTCTATGCATGTAATTACCGTCTTCAAACCACCCTTAATCATCTCTCTTGATAACTTATCTGTCGGCATACCCCAAATAGGAAAAATCGGTTTTATTCCAGAATCTTTTAACTTTTCTTCTCTATAGTTACGCACATTTTGAAGAAATAAATCACCAAATGCAACATACTCAATATTGTCCTTTTTTGCTCTTTTAACAAATTGCCTCATTATTTTTTCATATTCCGCATTGCTACACGGATAAGGTATTTCAATTATTTTCAGAGGAAGCCCAATACTCTTTGCCTGTTTCCGTAACAGCTCGACTCGCACGCCATGCATAGCTACACGATCAAATTCTTTATTAACAGTACAAAAAAGACCAACCAAATCAATCTCCATATTCCACTTCTGCTGCAATTCATATAATGCCCAAGCGCTGTCTTTTCCGCTACTCCAAGACATAAGAGCTTTTTTCCTCATATTTCTCCTTTAGGTTTTACGGCAAAAAAATAGGCGGTTATTAAAGTATAATTGAAATAACAACGTAATCGTTTATTGTCAATTATAAGACAAATATCCTGCGAAAAACTTTTGCTCTCCAGGCATCCGTCTTTTTTGAAATATTTATAACCAAAAAATCAACGGCAATTTTTATGGTAGCCATTTCAGGTTAATAATTTACAGACATTTTTTAACAATAAAAATCGGATCAACAAGCCGTATAAACCTATTATTCCATAAATCATTCCAAGCAATATTATCCGAATCAAAATTTTTTGCAATCCAAGCCAAACTTATATGCATATGCGCGGGAATCTTTAAACTTTTGTCCGATACAAAGCCTATAGCATCCCTCTTTTTAACCCTTTGCCCAAGCAGATGAAAAGGCTTCAAATGCCCGTAAAAAGTATAAAGACATTCTTCCGCTTCCGATATTATATCCGAATGCCTTATATAAATAGATTTGCCTAAAAAATCTTTTTTAATCTTTACAACCTCGCCGTCAAAAAGCGCCGGCGCCTTAACTTTTGCATTTAACCTCTTAACCCCGCCGGATAACGTCTCAAAACCCCAGAAATCAATTCCCTCATGAGCCGAAATTCTTTTGCCTTTATCCCACCATTTTTCATAAGAATTAAAAAGCATCCCCTCTTTAAAAATCCATCTTTTAAAGTCTGTCATAAATTTTTTGTTTAACTCTATAATGTCTCGGCAAAAATCGGTTTTTTTCATTTTAATCCGTCTCGGCTCTCCAACGGCGCCTCCTTTTTGCAATTATATAAAATTAGTCGTAACTGATTGTTATATTTATAATTAAAACACAAAGCAGAGCCGTTGCATTGCAACCTCTCTTGCCGGCTAATCTTTATGAATCATAATATTCGGTTAATCGGATAAATCAAATTTCGGACAATGATATTTCTTTTAATTCTTTCAAAAACTTCAAACGTTTTATAGTTGACTTAATTACATTTTGTCCATATTTGTTTTAGATAATTTTTTAAAAAAAACAAAAAAATTATGATATGTTTATACATGTAACGCAGACAGACCATATTGATAATTACAGAATCAAACTCTCCTTTAACGACGGAGCGTCCGGCGTAATAGATTTGGCTTCCGAATTATACGGCGAAGTTTTCGAGCCCTTAAAAGACAAATCATTTTTTAAGCTGTTTAAGTTGGAAGGGCATACTTTATCTTGGAGCAACGGCGCGGATTTTGCACCAGAATTTTTAAGGGAAAATATTGTTTAAAAGAATTGATTCGTTTTATAATTATTTGTTTTAGGGAGATTAGGAAAAATCGTATAATATAAAATGAAGCAGTGCATCCTGGAACAATAGGCCTTAAAGATAACATCGGAATTGCAGTTACCCTTTATGAGATTGTTAATTTTATTGCCGATGCTATGATAACAAAACCGAAAGCGATAGACAACATGTATAAAAACCTACCGGAAAATAAGATAAAACAAATAGCCGTAAGAGATAAAGACAAACAACATTAAGCAGTAAAGATTATATTAATAAAATTGCAATATGGCAAAACAATAAAGTAAAATACATAGACCCGGAAATAATGATTATAAAATGCTCGGAATCGGCTCCAGAGCCGAAAATCCGAAGCGATAAGCAAGAAGCGAAGCGAATAAACTCGAACATCTCCCAACTAATATAAACAGAGGAAATCTTTTTTATCAATGAAGTTACAAGGTTATACAGGTAGAAATACCATAAAAATATTCAATCATATCATCGGGCTGCATGCTCTTATCTTCCAAATCTTTCGAATTGCGTTTAAAAAATTGGAATCCGAAGATAAAAAAAAAGCAAAAAAAGAGATGGCAAACCAAATATATCATACGGGAATAGGCGGACTGCCTATTATATTAAGCGCTTCTCTTATTTTCGGCAGCGCTTTGGTTTTTCAATTTATTAAAATATCCCATCAATACGACATAGGCAAGCTGACTATTCTTCTTATATGCCTTGAGCTTAGTCCTATTATTACCGCATTTATAATAATTATGAGATCCGCATCCTCTATGACTCTTGAAATAACATATTTAAACGGTTTGGGAAAATTAAACTCAATTATTAAAGCAAAAAAAAATCCGTTTGCCCTAATATGTTTTCCAAAATTTGCAGGTATGACAATATCTTTTATGTGCCTTACGGTTATATTTAACATAGTTGCAATTGTAGGAAGTTATATAGTTATACTAATCCTTACCGAAACCCAGTCAAACGACTTTTTAGAACAAATAGTAGCCTCTTTTACTTTAAACGATATTATAGTGGCTTCTATCAAACCGATATGTTTCGGCATGGCTACGGCTGCAATCTGCATTTTCAGAGGATTGAAAAATTATAAGCGTAGAAACCAAATATTTGCAAACGCGTCAGGCTCGGCGGTAGAATCTTTTTTTTACTGCATAATAATAAATATTGTAATTTCCATAAATTATTATATATAAAACGGTTATCCCTTTTTATCGCTAATATTAGACACAACTATAAAATTTACGGGTAAAACATGAAGAAAAAAATCACGATATTTATATGTATCAATCTTCTTAACGAAAAAAGAATCTCAATTTTAAACAACGCCGCAAAAAAAGCGGATTTAAAAATCGTTAAAATGCCATGCTCCGGTATGATAAAAAAAGTATTTTTACTTAGGGCGTTTGAAGCGAATTCCGACATAGCGGCGGCGTTAGGCTGCGAAAAAAACGAATGCCGTTATATAGAAGGAAGTATAAGAGCGGAAAAAAGAGTAATAAGAACAAAAAAAATATTAGACGAAATAGATATTGAAAACAACAGACTTGCTTTTTTCAATATCTCTTCGGATGATAATAAAGAGTTTGCCGAAACAATAGAAAAAATATTAACGGAGAGCTTATGATAGTCGGAGAACAAAAACCGGTAAAAGAGATAAAAAACTATTTGGAACCATATAAAAAAGTCCTGATATTAGGCTGCGGAACATGCGTAAAAACCTGTTTTGCAGGAGGCGAAGATGAAGTTGGCGAACTTGCTTCCGCTTTGCGCCTTGTATTTAAAAAACAGGGAAAAAAAATAGAAATAGAAGAGCTTACAATAGAGCGTCAATGCGAAGATGAATTTATACAACAAAGCGCCCAAGCCGTTAAACGCAACGAGGCTATTTTATCGCTCGGATGTGGCGCCGGAGTGCAAGCAGTAGCAAAACGTTTTATCAAGATGCCGACCTTTCCCGGAGTAAACACAACATTTATAGGAATACTCGAAACACAGGGAGTTTTTACCGAAGAATGCTCCGGTTGCGGAAACTGCGAACTTGCCCATTTCGGCGGGATATGCCCTATAACCCGTTGCTCCAAAAAACTTATGAACGGGCCATGCGGCGGATCATCTGCCGGAAAATGCGAAGTGAATAAAGATATAGACTGCGCTTGGCATCTAATTATAGAAAAACTAAAAGCATTAGACGCGCTTGAAAACTTAAACCGATACGTCCCTCCCAAAGACTGGCGCACGGCAAGCGGGAGCGGACCTCGAAAACTTATAAGAGAAGATCAGATTATATAGGATAAAAATGACAGACAAATATCATGTTCCTGTTAAAATTACGCCGCCGAGATTTCAACCTATAGGCAAATATTCGATCATAGAGTTTCGGGAAGACTGCGCCGGAAGCTGCAAAAAATGCGTAAAGAAAAACTGCATTTATAACAACTTTAGCTATAATAGAAAACACATATCCGATATGAAAGAGCCGGAATATCTTTATACCTGCTCAGGCTGTTTTAGATGCGTTCAGGAATGCACAAAAGGAATATTTTCAAGAGTAATAAACCCGGAATACAGAACCCTCGGAGACGATTATTGGAGGGCGGACATAATCCTTAAATTATGGTATCAGGCTCATACGGGAAACATACCCGTATCCGGTTCCGGATACGGAGGACCATTTATAGGGGAAGGCTTCGATTCCGTATGGACAGATATGTCCGAAATAGTCCGCCCCACCAGAGACGGCATACACGGACGCGAATATATAAATACATGCTTCGAGCTTTCCGAAAGATTTAAAGGGCTTAGTTTCAACGACAATATGACCCTTGCAAAAAAACCGCGCAAAATATTAGAAGTTCCGCTTCCTTTGCTGCTAAATCTTCCGAAAAACCTTATAATCAACAAATATACAATCCTTGCAGCTGCAAAAGCCGCATCAATATTAAAAACCTTTCTTTTAATAGACAGTAAAAATTATACTCCAAACCTTTCTAAATATAAAAATAACCTTATACCATGCCTTAAAACAGACGAATTAAAAAAATATAAAAACCTTATAGTTACAAGCAAAGCCGTCCTAATAGAATATACAAATACCCAAGATATAATAAGAACAGTCTCCTGCATTCGTTCTCTTTCTCGGAATAAAACGGTGATAATAAAAGTTCCTCTTAATACAAACGCGGATAAAATCGCCTCGGAACTGGCAGACGAAGATGTTGATACAATATACTTTTACGCAGATGATCATGGAAAAGAGCTTAATACAAAAAATCCGCTTTTTTTAAAAGATATCATAAGAAAAATCCACAACAGGCTTGTTGCCGACCTTACAAGACAGAATATAAACCTAATATTTTCAGGCGGAATCGCCATGGCAGAACATGTGGCAAAAGCGATTATATTCGGAGCGGATGCAGCAGTAGCCGATATTCCGACAATGATTGCTATGGAATGCAGATTTTGCAAAGAATGCCAAAAAGGATACAGCTGCCCGGTTAAATTAGACGAAGAATTCGATTCCGACTGGGGAGCCGCAAGAATAGCAAACCTTTTCGGGGCTTGGCACGGACAGCTTCTTGAAGTAATGGGAGCAATGGGTATAAGAGAAGCAAGAAGACTCCGCGGAGAAATAGGGCGTTCCATCCGTTTTGAAAATCTGGAAAAAGATATTTTCGAACCTATTTTTAAAAGACACAGCGAACAATTATGACAAAACAAGATAAAATAAATCTGCCGAAAATAGTAGAAACTCCATCGCGCTTTAAAAACCCCATAAGCAAATATATCATAAGAAGAAATTCAAAATGTATATCATGCGGACTCTGCGCAAAGCTTTGTTCTTACGGAGTTCATATAAGATATGATAATTATGCAAAAACAATACGCCCTAACGAGCATAAATGTATAGGGTTTAAATGCAAAACAAATAATTTTTTCTGCATAGATAACTGCCCTCAAAACGCGCTTACTCTAAAAGAAAATCCTGCATTGGAAACGCTCGGAGATTACAGATGGACTCCCGAAATGCTCATAGCTCATTGGGAAATGGCGAAAACCGGAAGCCTTCCTATAGTTGATCTTGAATACAGCTTGGGAAATTCCGGAGGCGGTTTTGATAAAATCCGTTTTAAAATTCCCGAAAAACAAAACTACGTCAATATTGCAGACAACCTTATAGATACCTCTGTATCTCTTAACAAATCCGAAGATAACAGAATAAAAAAAGTTATTTCAATACCCTGTTACGGGGGTGGAATGTCTTTCGGTTCTACTGCATTATCTGTTTTAATAGGAAGAGCAAAAGCCGCAAAGGCTTTAAATACCCTTACCTGCACAGGCGAAGGAGGATATCCAGAAGAGTTTCTACCCTATAAAGATCATGTTATTACCCAAGTTGCGACGGGTCTTTTCGGAGTCCGCGAAGATACCATACTTAACGCGCCGGTAGTTGAATTTAAATATGCTCAAGGCGCAAAACCCGGACTTGGCGGACATCTTTTGGGAGATAAAGTTACAAAAGAGGTGGCGGAATTAAGAGAAACCGTAGTGGGAAGATCCTTATTCTCCCCGTTTCCTTTTCACAGCGTATATTCGGTTGAAGATCATAAAAAACATGTAGATTGGATAAAAGAGATAAATCCCTCCTGCCTTGTATCCGTAAAAGTTTCCACCCCCATAGACGTAGAAATGGTTGCAATAGGCAGCTATTATGCCGGAGCCCATATCATACACATAGACGGCTCATACGGAGGTACAGGAGCCGCGCCGGATATAGCAAAAAAAAATATTGCAATGCCAATTGAGTATGCAATTCCAAAAGTTCATCGTTTTTTAACGGCAGAAGGAGTAAGAGATAAAATAACCGTTATAGCAAGCGGAGGAATCAGAAACGCTTTAGATGTTGCAAAAGCAATAGCTTTGGGAGCAGACGGAGTAGTAATAGGAACTGCGGAATTAGTCGCGTTAGACTGCATCAGATGCAGCAACTGCGAAAGAGGCAGAGGTTGCGCCAGAGGCATAGCCACTACAGACATAGAACTTAGAGATATGATAGAAGAAGAATATGCAATGCGGCGAATAACAAACATGTACATGGCATGGCGCAAGCAATGGAGCGAACTGTTAAGAACCTACGGATTAAAAAGCATAAAAGAGCTTGTAGGCAGGACGGATCTGCTTGTTCATCTTGATTATCTTGACCAAAAAGAAAAAAGCAAATACAAACCCGCTCCTAACTTTAAAATGATCCGATAAAACAAAAAAATTTTCTATAAACCGATAAATTGATTAAGGGAGAAACACAGTCGCATTATTATCTAAAAATAATAAACAGGATGAGAAAAAAATTCTGAAGCAACAAAAAAATATGATGCACTTGTAAATATAGGATTTCTTGAGGCTAAAAAGGGAAGCTTAGAGATGAGCAAGGAGATGATTACTGTCTCCACGATAACTTATTCTCTTACAGATAAGGGTAAACAATCTTTTAAGCAAGTAACACAAAGAAGACTTTTCGGAAAATGGACAGCGGAAGGGTTTTATGCCGCAACGTATAAAGTTGATGAAATAATTAATTTTTCTGAACCTTCCCAATCAAATGGTTATACAATCTCTAATGTTAATTTTTCGGTTACCCCCCATAAAGTAGCTGATTGGACAAAAAATCAAGCTATTATAGATGCATTTCCTGATTTGCCAAAAAAGTTAGAGGAAAATCAACGTCGGTCAGCTACGCTTATTCTTATGAATAATGGATGGGTTCATGAAACAGAAATAGAAAAATAACGATAGCAAATTATATAAGCCACCATACGCTTCGCTATTAAGGTGTGAATTTTAGGTATGTTTTATTTAATGAAAGCCAACATAATAAAATACGGCAACTCTCTTTACCTAATCGAACTGCCGGTTAATCTGGCGGGATTTAATAATTTTATAGGGGCTTGGGTTTACCGCGGAGAAAAAACCGTCATCATTGATCCGGGCCCCTCGTCAACCGTAAAACCTCTTTGCAAAGCGCTTGAAAAAATAAAAATTAAAACTCCGGATTATATACTTCTTACCCACATCCATATAGATCATTCCGGCAGCATAGGCGACATTGCCCGAATATTTAATAAAACCCCGATAATATGCCATAGCGCGGCTTTTAAACATCTTATAAACCCAAATACCCTTTGGAAAAATTCCGTAACCATATTAAAAGAAAAGGCTTATGCTTACGGAAAATTAAAACCTGTTAATGAAAATATGCTTATAAAAGCCGAAAATTTTTCGGGACACAACATAAAAACAATAGAAACACCCGGGCATTCCGCTCATAGCGTAAGTTTTATAATAGACGAACATCTTTTCGCAGGAGAAGCCTGCGGAGTTTATCTTAAACAAAATAATAACCAACAATATTTAAGACCCGCCACTCCTCCCAAACTTTTCCTAAAAACAGCTATTAAAAGCATCCGAAAACTTATAAAATTAAAGCCGAAAAAAATATGTTTCGGACACTTCGGAATAAGCGAACGCCCCGATACAATAATGAAAAAACACATAACCCAGCTTCTATTATGGGAAAATATAATAAAAGAAGCCCATAAAACCCAAAACCCGCAATCACTCTTTCCTTACGCGTTTAAAAAATTACTACTGCAAGATAAAATGCTTGCGGTTTTTAAAAAATTAAATAAAGAAGTAAAAAAAAGAGAATTGTTTTTTATAAAAAATAGTTTTAATGGTTTTTTACAATATTTAAACAAAAACTAATCGGTTATAGTAGAAACGGCTCAACTACGTTTCAATTTCTACAAAAATCAATAAAAAAAGACTATTACATAACAAAATATTTTATCCGGTTTTACGGCGTCCAAAAATCGGTCACAATAAAAAGTTACGCAACGGTCCTTAAAAGGGAGTTCTTATGACCGGATATAACATGGATATATTACATATAATGCTATCAGCAGGAGCTATGGTAAAATTCGTTTTAATAGTCTTAATCTTTTTTTCCATAACCTCTTGGGCAATAATAATATCCAAATACATATATATAAAAAAAGCATATAAAGAATCGGTTTTATTTTCAAAAATGTTTTGGAAAAGTAAAAATTTTTCCGATGCTTATGCAATGTCAAAACAATTTGTCGCAAGCCCGTTATCACGCGCCTTTAGAGTCTGCTATACGGAAATGAAAAAAAAAGCCGCCGCAGAACGTCACAATCCGTTAAATACCGAAAAAAACATTAATACAATAAAATCTTCCGGCATAGATAATATAAAACGCTCCTTGCGTAAAGCCTCCGAAACCGAAATCATCAAGCTTACCCGCCTGCTTCCGTTTCTTGCCACAACAGGCAATACCGCCCCATTTATAGGGCTTTTCGGAACCGTCTGGGGTATAATGAACTCCTTTCAAGGCATAGGGTTAAAAGGCTCGGCAAGTTTAGCGGTTGTCGCGCCCGGCATATCGGAAGCATTAATAGCCACAGCCATAGGGCTTGCCGCCGCAATACCTGCGGTAATAGCTTACAACTACTTTTTATCCAAAATAAATATTATAGAAGCGGAATTAAGAAGTTTTTCCACGGATCTGCTAAATATGATCGAAAGAGAGAAGTAAAATGGCATTTAATATGAACAACGGAAGATTAATGTCCGAAATAAACGTAACGCCTTTTGTGGATGTTATGCTGGTGCTTTTAATCATATTTATGGTAACGGCGCCCATGATGATAAAAGGGGCACAAGTCTCTTTACCGGAAGCCGAAATGAGCAATATAAAAACAACCGAAGATACTACGGTTGTAACCGTAGATAAAAATCTGCAAATATATATAAACGATTATCAAACTACAATCGAGGCTTTTCCCGAAAAATTAGACAGAGCCTTTTTTAATAAAAAAAATAAAGAAATACTTCTAAAAGCCGATAAAGAGGTTCCTTACGGAGTAGTGGTAAAAGTTATGTCCGAAATAAAAAATGCCGGCATTACAAAAATAGGCATGCTTACCGATCCGCTTAATACAAAAAAAAAACATGACTAAATTTGAGATACAAAAAGAAATGATTATAAAAGAGATATCCAAAATTTTTTGCGAGAAAATGGTAGAAGCGTTACATGCAACCTTTCTACTTTGCAACTTTGCAACTTTGTATCTTAATTATAAACAGATAAAAAAAAGGATAATTCCATAATGTTTAGCTCTTTTAAAACATTATGGAATAAAGAAAAAGGATTAGGCTTCTTTTTTACCGTATCCGCCTTATCCCATATTCTTATCTTTGCATCTTTTAATTTTACAAGCGCTGGCAATAATCGGCTCTTGCGCAATATTAACGCTATTGACGTCAATCTAATCTCAATTTCAAAAGCCGGAGGCGGAAAAAGCGGGTCCATTGCAGCCCTCAAAAAAACTCCAGAAAAACCTGTTACGGTTAAAAAGCCAAAACCAAAAAAAGAAGCGAAAAAAAAAATCGCAAAACAACCTGAAAAAAAAATCAAAAAAACGCCTCCTAAAAAAACCATTCCAAAAAAAAAGACAAAAGAAGCAAAAAAAATCGTAAAAAAAGAGAAAAATACGAAAGCTAATTTAGCAAAAGTTGCAGATGCAATAGAAAAAATAAAACAAAGCATAACCAAAAATCAGCCATCTGACAATCCGGCAAACTCAACCTCCGATACAAAAAAAGGAGAAGGAGGTTTCTCTTCACAAAAAATCGGCAGACCCGGCTCTATAATAGGAAATATAGTATCGGCTTATCAGGCGGAGGTGGCTTGGAGAATAGAACGAAACTGGTTCTTTTCCGAGCAGACGACAGGAAAACAGAATATAAAAACAGTATTAATAATCGAAATAATGAAAAACGGCGAAATAAAAGAGGTCTATTTTGAAACAAAATCCGGAAGCCCCTATCTTGACGAATCGGCTTACAAAGCGGTGCTAAAATCGAATCCTCTACCCCCTCTTCCTGATGCTTTCGGGGTTTCAAGCTATAAACTGGGCTTGACTTTTACGCCGTCCGGTATAGAATAAAAGCCAATTTCCGTTCTTAAAGCTAAATGAAGGCAGAGAGGTAATAAATTATGCTTTTAAAAATCTTCTTCACGCTTTTTTTTATTTATGTATCATTTGCCGCAAACTGTTTTGCGCAGGTAGATTATATAGATATAAACTCTCCTTCAATGCGTAAAATTCCTATAGCGATTCCGAATTTTCAATCCGATTCAAGCAGCAACATAGCAAAAGAAAGCTCTCATATTATCAGCAATGCTCTTGATTTTACAGGTTATTTCAAAAGCATAGGCAGCAACTCTTCCATCAACAACATTGAAAATATTATTTTTCAAAACTGGTGGTTAGACATGAAAGCCGAAATGCTGGTTACAGGAAAAATAAATGAAAATAACGGTAATATCGAAGTGGAATTAAGGCTTTTCGATATACTGTCCGAAAGATTACTTATAGGTAAAAAATACAGAGGTGCACAAAATCAATTACGCAACATATTACTTAAATTTTGCAGCGAAATAACATATAGACTTACCGGCAGCCGAGGAGTTTTTTTTAGTAAAATAGCCTTTGTATCCAAAATTTCCAAAAAAAAAGAAATATATATCTGCGAATTCGACGGATATAATCCCCGTCCCATTACCCAATACAACAGCATAACCACATCGCCGAATTGGTCCGACGACGGCTCGCATCTTGCATATACATCCTTTAAAAACGGGAAAGCGGATATTATTATAAAAAATTTAAAAGACAACTCCGAAATTATCGTAAATAAAAAAGGCACAAATATTACTCCAGCTTGGGTTAGAGGAAAATTTGAATTGACCGCTTCCCTTTCATTTTCCGGAGATCCTGAAATTTATTTGTTGACTGGAAATGGAAAAATAATTAAAAGACTCACACATCAAGTAGGAATTGACGTCTCGCCTTCATGGGCGCCGGACGGAAAAAATTTTGTCTTCGTATCCAGAAAAACAGGCACGCCTCAGTTATATATAGGCAACTATTTAACCGGCGAATTTAACAGATTAACTTATGAACATAATTATAACCAAGAGCCCAACTGGTCTCCCAAGGGAGATAAAATAGCCTTTACGTCATTATCCAAGGGGAGAACCAATATATTTGTAATAAATGCAGACGGCAGCGGTTTAACAAGATTAACATATGGGGGGGGGGACAACGAATCACCCTCGTGGGCGCCGGATGGAAGTCTTATTGTTTTTGCTTCTACCAAAGAAGGTACATTCGGACTTTATATAATCAGTCTTCATGACAAAGAGCAGCGGCGTTTACTAAATATGCCGGGCGAACAAACTTCGCCAGCATGGTCGCCTGTTCTTAACAAATAATATGATAAATATTTTAAGGAGAAAAAAATGTTGAAAAATTTTCTAAAGGGTTTGTTGTTTGTTATGGCTATCTCGACTCTATTATTTACAACGGCATGCGCTAAAAAAGACGTACAAACAGATGGAGCGGTAACCGAAGACACACAAGCTACAGAACAAAACGAAGCAAAGGATATGGCAAACTTAGAGGAAGAAAATCTCTATGGCAAAACATTAGAAGAAGCTCGTATAAATTTTATGAATGAAGATATTCATTTTGAATTTGACAGCTATGCCCTCGTGCCCGAATATGTAACCATACTCCAAATCAAAGTTAAATGGCTTATGACTCATCCTGATATAGCAATGATAATAGAAGGGCATTGCGACGACAGAGGCACAGAAGCATACAACTTATCTTTGGGAGAAAGAAGAGCAAACGCCGTCAAACAGTTCTTAATTGACGCGGGTGTTGACGCTTCCAGAATAGAAACCGTATCTTACGGAGAGGAAAAACCTTTTGATCCGGAACCAAACGAAGTTGCATGGGCAAAAAATAGATGCGCTCATTTTGTATTAAAATAATTCGTCAATATCAAAAAATATTAATAAAGTTTATAGCGCCGGATATATTATCCGGCGCTATAAACTTTATTATCTTAACCCGCGTTCCTGTAGAAACGAAAACTAACTCGCTACTCCCCGAAAAATAAAAAAACTATGCGACATTATATTATTATATCATTATATTGTATCCTATCATTCTTTTTGCCGTCAACGTTAAATGCCTCTAATAACAATGCCGAAATATTACAATTAAGAGAAAGAATTGCCATTTTAAACGTAACAATTGAAGGACTACGTGAAGAAGTCAAAAGGCTATCCGGAATAATTTCCGAAACAGAATACAGATTAAATAATAAAATAGAAAACATCAAAAGCGGATTCGATAATAAAAGCGAGGCTTTTTACAACATAAAAGAAGCAATTCAAAACAATCAAAAAAGAATAACCGCAATAGAAAACTTTTTCGGTATCCTTAATAATAGCGCCGCCGACAATACAAATAATACGGCAGATCCAGCCATGGAACCAACCGAATCGAATCGACAACAGGAAAAAAAACTATACAATGCCGCAAAAAGTCTTTATGATACGCAAAATCATGAAAAGGCTTTGGCAAATTTTAACACAGTGCTAAAAACATATCCTAATTCCATATATACGGATAACTGCCACTTCTGGATAGGAGAAATCTTTTATAAAAAAAAAATGTATAGGCAGGCTATACTTCAATATCAAAAAGTCATAGAAAATTTTCCTAATGGAAACAAAACTCCGTCAGCCTTTTTAAAACAAGCCGCCTCTTTTTACCAACTCGGCGAAAAAGAGAATGCCTCTATTATTTTGAAAGAGCTTATAAAAAAATATCCGAATTCAAACGAAGCTAAAAATGCGGAAAAAAAACTTCAAGCTTATAAATAGGTTATGAAAATATTAGGCATTGATCCGGGTCTATCCTCGACCGGCATAGGTATAGTTAGCGGCTTACACAACAGAATAACCGACTATTCTTTCGGCGTAATAGACACCCCCTGCAAAACATCTAACGGAGATAGATTAAATATAATCTTTTCCGAAACAAAAAAAATTTTAACAAGCCAAAAGCCTGACATTGTAATAATAGAAGATATATTCTCTCTTAATAAATATCCCAAATCCGGCATATTATTAGGAAAGGTTACGGGAGTTCTTCTTCTTGCCTGTGCAATATCAAAAATTACGGTTATCGAAATAACCGTAAAAGAAGCAAAGCAAATATTGACAGGCAACGGCAGAGCAGACAAAGCACAGCTTGAAACAGCCGTCCGAAACCTTCTAAACTCCACAGCTTTAATCAAGCCATGCCATGCCTCCGATGCTCTTGCCCTTGCTTTAATAGGACTTTTCAGATATAGCAACAGATTGCTATCGTCATTTCGACAAGCGCAGCGAGAAGAAATCTCATAGCGGGTTTTTTATATCAACTCCGTTTTGTTATAAATATAAGTAAAAAAATATGATAGGTTATCTTAAAGGCACACTTTTAAAAAAAGAGGAAGAAAAAGTATTATTACTCGTAAATAATATAGGATACGAAATATTAATACCGGCTTTTCTTATGCAAAAAATCAATGCAAAAAAAACAGGAGAAGAGCTAATATTATACATATACTATCAACAAACGGAAAGGCAGCCGAAATCTATTCTTATAGGTTTTGAAACCCAAGAAGAAAAAAAATTTTTTCAAAACATTATATCCGTAGCGGGTATAGGGCCGTTAAAAGCCGTTAAAGCTATAAACATACCGATCAATGAAATAGCCGCGGCTATAGAAACAAAAAACCTTGAAAAACTGAAAACGTTAAAAGGAATAGGGGAAAGCGCCGCAAAAAAAATAATAGCCTCTTTATCTGGAAAAATGGAAAAATTCGCAACCCACCATTCCATAGAATATAAAATAGAAGAAACCAAAAAAGAATTAAAAAATCAGGTAATGCAAGTTCTTATAAACCAGCTTGGGCATAAATTTGCAGAGGCAGATAAAATGGTAGAAGAGATTTTAAAACAGAATCCCGAAATTACCGAGCCAGAAAAGCTATTTGAGCAAATATATAAAAAATAATTTAATACACAATTAGAAGCAATTATAAAGGAGATATTCAAAGTTTATTGGCGAAGCGGTAAGCGAGAAGCGGAGCAAACAAACTTTGAACATATCAGAACTAATATAATCAGATGGAAATATTAAAGCATTTTTCTTTAAATCAAAATATTACAACCAATAAAAGCATTCCGACAGATGCAGATTCGAAAATCTTATCTTTAAGACCCGCAAAACTCTACGATTATGTAGGACAAACGAATACGGTTAAATCTTTAAAAATAGCCATAAATGCAGCAAAAAAAAGAAAAGAGGCTTTAGAACACATCATCTTTCACGGGCCTCCCGGTCTTGGCAAAACCACTTTGGCTTATATAATTGCCAACGAAATGAACTCCAACATAACGATTACATCCGGACCCGCTTTGGAAAAAGGAGGAGACCTGCTGGGAATACTTACCCACATTAAAGAAGGGGACATACTTTTTATAGACGAAATACACAGAACCCCCAAAATAGTAGAAGAGCTTCTATATCCGGCTATGGAAGACTTTGCGGTAGATTTTATATTTGATAAAGGAATACACGCAAAAAGCCATAGATTCCGATTAAACAGATTCTCTTTAATAGGAGCGACTACCAGAGTAGGATTGTTATCCGCGCCTTTAAGAGACAGATTCGGCATATTTAGAACCCTTGATTTTTATACAGACCAAGAATTAATAAAAATAATCTTTAGAACCGCAAATCTTTTAAACATAAAAATTACTCCAGACGGAGCAGAAGAGCTTGCAAAAAGATCAAGAGGCACCCCGCGCATAGTAAATAGACTCATAAAACGAGTTCGAGATTATGCGCAGGTAAAAAAGCAAAACAAAATAGAGGCAGATACGGTAACCAAAGCGCTGAACATGGAAGGAATAGATAACAAAGGGCTTACAAACCTTGACATAAACTACCTTAATACAATATTAAAATTTTATAATGGAGGTCCCGTAGGAATTGAAGCCATCGCCGCCACATTACAGGAAGAAGCCGATACATTAGTTGACGTTGTAGAGCCGTATCTGTTAAAACTCGGTTTTATTATAAGAACATCTTCCGGCAGAAAAGCTTTACCGGAAGCTTATAAGCATTTCGGGATAGCTTTAAAGAACGAAAAAGAATTGAAACAAAAAAATATTTTTTGATATAAACATATATCTTGCAGTAACAAACGTTAACCCATTAGATAATTACAAGCTATTATTAAAATTTAAAAACAACGAAGAAAAAATCTTTAATATGTCCGACTATCTTAACAAAAGTGAAATTCGACCCAATAGAATGGGATAATCATTTGGACATAGATCCGGAATTATTATACAAGGCTTCGGTAGCAAAACAACTATACAAAAAGGTATAATTAATTGCTTTAATATAAATTCGGTTATAAAAAGACTAGGCATATAAATTGAACAAAAACAGAGGCAAATTTATAGTATTCGAAGGAATAGACGGATCCGGCAAAACTACACAAGTTCAAAGAATTGCAAACCGTCTTATAAAAGAGAAAAAAAAAGTATATAAAACATTCGAGCCTACAGATGGACCCATAGGCTCATTAGCAAAACAAATGATGACCCGAAGAATAAAAGCCGATAATAAAACAATAGCCTTACTTTTTGCAGCGGATAGAATCGATCATTTGCTAAACGACATAAACGGAATAATGACAATGTTACAAGACGGAATAAACGTTATAAGCGACAGATACTACCTTTCCTCCTATGCTTATCACAGCCCATACATCCAAATGGAAAAAGTTATCGAAGCAAATGCTATAAGCGCGCAAATACTTAAACCGGATATCAACATATTTATAGATACCGAGCCTCAAACAGCTTTTAACAGATTAAAAAAAAAAGGAAGCCGTCTTCAGTTATATGAAAACATAAAAAACATGCAAAAAGTAAGAGAATTCTATTTTAAGGCTTTTGATAAATTAAAAAACGAGGAAAAAATTGTAATTATTGACGGAAATGATACCGCGGATAATGTAGAATTAAAAATTTGGAACAATATTAATAAACTATTAACATAGTTTCCGTATAAAAAGCCATTTTTTGTTTAATTTAAGCGTCGGGTAAAAATTTCAATCCACCTTAAACCAAAAAATCCTTCTATGGAAACCAAACATAAAAAAAAAGGAAAACATCTTGTTTCGTTTTATACGCTTATACTTAATAATTATATTATTTTTATACTCTTTATTCCTTCCGATTTATTTAGATGCAGCCGGCAATATTAAACTTTTCGATAACAAAATCCCCGATATATTTGTATCCGCTCCTGCAAACGATACTTACTATTTCATATTAGTAGAAAAAAACAGCCAAACGCTTTATCTATATTCTTATGACGGCTCCTCATACAAACAAATTTTAAACACCTCATGTTCTACCGGAAAAGTAAAAGGAGCAAAAATAGCTCAAGGAGATCAAAAAACGCCCGAAGGAATCTATTTTTTCGACAATAAATACAATGCAAAACAGCTTGCGGCTATCTATGGAAACGGCGCATTCTCTATGGACTTTCCGAATTCTTTAGACAGGTTTCTGCAAATCGACGGCAGTGCAATATGGCTTCATGGCGCCAATAAAAAGATAAAGTCAACAGATTCTAACGGCTGCATAGTAGTGGATAATAGCATTTTAGATAAATTAAAAAAATATATAACCCTTAAAAAAACCCCCATTATAGTGGTTGATAAAATCAACTACATAAAAAAAAAATCATACAAAAAAGAGGCGGAAGAAATATTATCCTTAATTTCTAAAACAAACAACGCTATTGAAAGCGGAACATATCAGGATTATTTGAGCTGCTACAGCTCAAAATTTTTACCCGATATAACATGGTGGATCGAATGGATTAATTACAGAAAAAACCTAAAAAAAGATGCAATATTAAATTCCGTCAAAGAGGATAATATTTTAATCTTAAAATATAAAGACTTCTATATTGCGGTATTTGATCAATATATAAAACTTAAAAACAGCGGCGAACAAATATATACGGGAAAAGAGAAAAAATTTATAAAATTTAACGATAAAAAACCTCTTATAATATCCGAAGAACCTCTTATAATATCGAAAAATCTAACCGAAACAAAAAAAAGTCCCGCGCTTATAGCGGCATACTCAAAACTCATTCAAAAAACAAATCAACAAGCCGAAACCAAAGCGATAAAAGAAAGAATAAATCTTTGGCTTGCCGCATGGTCTTCAAAAGATATTAACTCTTATGCAAAATGCTATTCCGAAAAATTTAGATCCGGCAGCATGAAACTTGACAAATGGCTCAAGAATAAAAAAGAGATAAACAAGCAATATAAATTTATAAAAGTAACCGCAGAAAATATAAAAATTAACATAGAAAATAATCAATGTATAGTTACCTTTATTCAAAAATACAGTTCCGATGCATATAAAGCAAAAGGAATCAAAACTCTTACCTTAATACGCGAGAATAATGAATGGAAAATCTATCAAGAAGGATGGAAAAAACTTTAAAAAGTCCTAAAATTCCGAAACAAAAAAAAAAAGAAAAACATTGGTCAATCCTTTTCATAGGAAACTATGGCAAAACATTTGTTATAAAACGCTTTAAAACGCTTGTCATATTATCTCTTTTTCTTTTTATATCTTCGATTCTGCTTTCCGGATTATTTATATTTTTATATAAAGCCGAATCAAATAAATACAACATCATTAAAACTAATATAAAGACTTCGGAAAAAAATTTTGATCTGCTAAAAGAGGAAAAAGAGATACTTTTAACTCGGTTAGTGCTCGCCGAAGAAAAAAACAATCCAAAAGAGCAAAACCTTCTGCCTATAAACAGGTTCGTTATTGTAAACAATTTAAAAATCTCTACAGATAAAACAAGCAAAAACTTAAATATAAAATTTAAAATAAAAAATATATCTCAGAATCTTGATCTGGTAAGCGGATATATGTTCATAATAATGAAAAGAGAAAAAGAGGACAACACAACTTGGACAACAATACCAGGCTGCAAACTGGTAGATAACAAACCTGCCTCTTATAAAGAAGGCAAAAAATTCATCATCAACTGCCGAAAAGAGGCGGAGTTTACCACCAATATTAAAGAGCCTCCAAAAAACTTTAAAGAAATCTCTATATTTGCATACAACATAGAAGGCAAGCTAATATTTGCAAAAAATTTTTCGATCTAACTCATATTAATCCGAGAATACGCGCTCGTCAGATTATAATTTAGCTCCTTGTAGAAAAACGTTTTATAAAGAAGACGTTTTTCTATGGGAACAATTTGGAACCGGAACAGAAACTAAAAAAAGGACACAACAACAATGATTGAAAAAAATAAAAACATATCAATTATAAACGAAGATATAAAAATAAAAGGAAACATATACTCCAAAAACGAATTAATAGTAAAAGGAGACATTTCCGGAACATTAAAAGCAGAAAGCCTTACAATAGCAAAAGGAGGAAAAGTAGCCGCAGATATTACCTCTGCAACCATTATAATCGGCGGAGATTTTCAAGGAGAAATAAACGCGGGCAAAGAGCTTACAATACTATCAGGCGGAAACTGCTCCGGTAAAATAACCTCTAAAAACATAGTCATAAAAAAAGGAGCCATAGTAAACGCGTCAATTACGCAAAACATCCAAACCAAACTGTTAGAAATCAAGGGGGTAAAATAATAACGCGCCAAATTATAAACGTCTATTCGAGCAACAAAACAGAAAAACTACTCGACAACCTGATATCCGTTTTAAAAAGCAACAATTACGGCAGCCCCTTTCAAAAAGAAATAATAGTAGTTCAAAGTTTGGGTATGGCAAAGTGGCTTTCATTACAAATAGCAGAAAAAATAGGAATCTGCGCCAATTTTTCCTTCCTGTTCCCCAACCGCTTCATAGATAACATTATAAATCTGCAGCAGCAGCAATCGGCAATATTTACTCCCGAAATATTAACATTTAAAATAATGTCAACCCTTCCCAAACTTATCGATACGCCCCAATTTCAAGAAATCAAATCATACCTTGGTAATAAAGAAAAAATCAACCCTACCCAGCCCCGACAAAAAATAAAACTATACAGACTTTCCGAAAAAATTGCAGACACATTCGATCAATACCTACTTTACAGGCCCCATATAATATTTAACTGGGAGAGCGGAAAAGAGAAAAACTGGCAGGCTATTTTATGGCAAAACCTTACTGCAAACAATAAAAACCACAGAGCATATATAGGAAAAAAATTTATCCGAAATCCCATCTATGACCCCAAAACCATGCCCAAAAGAATATCAATCTTCGGAATAACTACACTTCCCCCCATCTATTTTCACATAATGACCGCCCTTTCCGCATTCTGCCAAACAAACCTATTTATCTTAAACCCCTCTTACCAATACTGGGGAGACATATTATCAGATAAACAAATCGGAAAAACCGAAAAAAAATACATAAAAAAAGGCATCACAATAAATACTAAAGATATACACATCCAACGCCAAAACAGCCTCCTTGCATCCATGGGAACATCAGGCAAACAATTTATAGAACTTATAATAGAACATCAAAAAACAAACGAAATAAACGCCTTTCAAAAACCGCTGGGAAACAGCATACTAACCGCAATACAGGCAAATATCTTCAATCTTGCTCAACGAAGAAAAGACGCCCCAAAAAAAATCGTATCAAAAAAAGACAAATCAATTGCCATCCATTCCTGCCACAGCCACATAAGAGAAGTTCAAATACTATACGACAACCTAATATACACATTTGAAAAAGATCCAACCTTAAAACCGTCAGACATCATAGTAATAACCCCGGATATAGAACTATATTCTTCTTATATTGACGCGGTTTTCGATACCCCCGAAGAAAACTCAAAAAAAATCCCATACAGCATAGCAGATAAAAACATAACCTCTTCAAGCCAATTAATACAGACATTCTTTTCAATATTAGATACATACAAAAGCAGATACAAACCATCCACTGTTTTTACAATACTTACCACTACTGCGGTTAAAAACAGATTCAAACTCAACGACAGCCAAATACAACTAATCTACAACCTTGTAAAAAAAACCGAAATAAAATGGGGAATAAACGGCGAACACAAAGCAAAACATTTCGGGGTTCCAAAATCGGATCAAAACACATGGGAAGCAGGTTTCGACAGACTCATATTAGGATATGCAACAGGCAATACCGATAAAACCTTCCATCAAACCGCTCCGTATCCTATAGAAACAGATACCGCAGTTGCAGCAGGAAAATTCTTCGATTTCTTTAGCAGACTTACATCTCTTCCCAATAAATTATCCCAAAACTACCCGATCAAACAATGGGCGCAAATATTAAAAGAAATAATAAACGATTTTTTTCAAACAACAAATATAAATCAACAAGAAGTTCGAGCTATATTCAACGCAGCGGCAACCTTAATCCAAATAGAAAAAACCGCCCAATATAAAGATAAAATCGGCATAGAAACCATAAAAGCATATCTAACCAAAAAACTTGCGGACAAAAAAACAGATTATGGCTTTTTAACAGGAAAAGTAACCTTTTGCGCGGCTCTTCCAATGCGCGGCATACCATTTAAAGTTATATGCTTCATAGGACTTAACGAAAACAGCTTTCCCAGACAGGATAATCAAATAGGTTTTAATATAATTTCTACAAATCCTATACCATGCGACAAATCAAAACGAAACCAAGATAAATACCTCTTTTTAGAAGCGCTGCTTTGCACCCGCGAAAAACTCTATATAAGCTACATAGGACAAGATATCCGCAGCAACAAAACATTACCGCCTTCTACTCTGGCATCCGAACTCATCAATTACATCGAGGATAGTTTTGCTTTATCAAACAACTCCGATATAAAACAGCACATAATAACAAAACATAAACTACAGCCCTTTTGCGCAGATTATTTCAAACCAAACAACATGGACAAACTATTTACATACTCAAAAACCCAGTTCGACACCGCAAAATCCCTTTTTAAAAAAAAAACAAAAAAATCTACCGCCCCAAAACTGCCGGCTATAAAACTACATAACAACACATTACAACTTGACGAGATGAAAAACTTCTTTTCAAACCCTTCAAAATACTTTGCAAACAAACGCTTATCCGTTTTTTTACCAAACCATTTCGATACAATAGATAAAAGCGAAAACTTTAATATTAGCGGACTTAATAAATACAAATTAGAAAACCTTATAATAGAAAAAAAATTTATACTTAAAAACAAGGAATTAAAAAATTTTATAAAAGCCTCCGGGCTACTACCGCATGGCGCAATAGGAGAAG
Organism: Deltaproteobacteria bacterium; assembly: GCA_019306065.1. Taxonomy (GTDB): domain Bacteria; phylum Desulfobacterota; class Desulfobacteria; order Desulfobacterales; family JAFDMD01; genus JAFDMD01. The sequence goes on along the minus strand of JAFDMF010000015.1, from coordinate 954 downwards.
CCATATATACAGAGATACTCTTTAAAACCGATAAATTTTTCAAAACAATAAAAAAAATTACAAAAGAAAAAAGCCCCGCTTACCTCAACATAAAAACCGAAATAAAAAAAATTACCCTATCTACCCGCATACCTTCCATATACGACAACAATATAATTAAATACAGATATGGAAAAATCAGACCCATAGATAAGTTAAAAGCATGGCTTAATCATCTAATATTAAAAGCTGCAAAACCAAACGAGGCATACAATATAAAACTAATAGGGCAAAACCCCTACAATCCAAATCAAACAAAAATATATACCTTTGACCAAAACCTTTTTAAAAAAGATGCCGAAAAAATACTTTTAAATATAATCATCCTATTTTTACAAGGAAACAAAAGCCCCTTAAAATTCTTTCCCAATACCTCCTATGCTTACGCTAATCATCACTTACAAAACCAAAAAAATGCCCTATTATATGCAAAAAAAGAATGGCAAAGCACAGCCTTTGCAAAAAAAGAATCGGATAATCCGTATTATAAACTATGCTTCGACAATCAATATCCGTTAGATAGCCAATTTAAAAAAACCGCTTTAAAAATATTTGAACCCCTTATAAACTCCATAAAAACAATAAATAATAATTTATAAACCCCTTTTCAAATTCCTTTATCCCCTCCCTTTGTTACTCTCTTCCTTCCTCTTATTGACACAACCGCTCAATTATAATTTAATCCGCATAAAAACGTAAAACAATAAACTCTATCGTTAATCTTTAAACCGATAATTAATAAAGGAAATTCAAATTGAAAAACAAAAACAGTATTGAAACGGCAGCGGCAGCGGAAACGGAAACGGAAAACTTTTTTAACAAAATTTACAAAATTGAAAGGCAAACAGGCAAAAGAGTATTTGCCGAAATAGTTAAGCGCAGAACCCCCGCAATAGAAGAAGAATTTTTTAAGCA
>JAFDMF010000003.1 GCA_019306065.1 Deltaproteobacteria bacterium | reverse complement strand
TTCAAACATTTCGGTTACTGACGGCAACAATTCCACATCATCGCCGAATAATATTTGTGAAGCTTTTTTAATTTCGTAAAATTTTTTCATTATCCCGTCGTCTCCCTCATAAGCTTATCAACCGAGCCGGAAGGAGAAATAAGCCCTTGTTCCACTTTTAAGGTTAATTCCGGCAGCATCTCTTTTACCTTTTTATTATTATAAAATCTCTCTTTTATCTCTTCGGTTATAAGAAAACGCATCCAGTCTATAGCCTGTTTTCTTCTTTTTTTATCAAACTCGCCGGAAGCCGATACTATTTTTTTATATTCGGTTATTGTCTGCCATATCTTTTCTATTCCTTCGGAATTAAGAGCCGAGCAGGTAAGAACCGGAGGGTTCCATAAGGGGGATTCATGATGAAGCAAAGATAAAGCGTTTTGATATTCTTTACGCGCTATATCGGCATTTTTTATGTTATCGCCATCCGATTTATTTATTACTATGGCGTCTGCTATTTCAAGTATTCCTTTTTTTATTCCTTGTAATTCGTCTCCCGCTCCGGCAAGCATTAAAACAAGAAAAAAATCTACCATTGACGCCGCTGTTGTTTCGGACTGCCCTACTCCGACGGTCTCGACTATTATAACGTCAAAACCGGCGGCTTCGCATATCAGCATTGCCTCTTTTGTTTTTCTTGCAACTCCTCCGAGGGCGCCGCTTGAAGGAGACGGACGGATAAAAGCATTTTTTTCTAAGCAGAGTTTATCCATTCTGGTTTTATCGGCAAGTATGCTTCCGCCTGTTCTTATGCTGGACGGGTCAATAGCAAGCGCCGCTACTTTATGATTATTTTTTGTAAGATATAGCCCGAAGCTTTCGATAAAAGAACTTTTGCCTACGCCCGGTACGCCTGTTACTCCTATTCTTATTGATTTGCCTGTATTTGGCATAACAGCGTCTATAATTTCTCTCGCTTTTTGGGTATCGTCGGGTCTTACGCTTTCTACGAGGGTAATTATTTTAGCAAGGGTTCTTCTGTTGCCGGCTTTAAGTTCCTTTATATATTCTGCGGTATTTTTCATTATATAAGTTTAAATTGAGAATCATTAAAATTTTTAAAAATCGGTTTTACCTTTTTCCATTCTTCGCAAACGGTTTTTTACTATCTATATTTTTTCATAGCCCTTTCAAAACCGGGCAAAGCGTTTATTATTGTTTTATCGGATACGCAAAAAGCAATTCTAAAGTATCCGGGTCCCCCGAAACCGCTTCCAGGCACTACTAATATTTTTTCTTTTTGAAGTTCGCTGACAAACTCTGCGTCGTCTTTAATCGGAGATTTGGGAAATATATAAAATGTTCCAGCTGGTTCTATAAATTCGTATCCGGCTTTTTTAAGCCCTTCGCAAAAAATTACTTTTTTTCTTTCATATTCGGATATATCGGCAGATTCCCCTTGAAGCCGGGCAGCTACAAGCTGTATTAAAGAAGGAGCGTTTACGTATCCGAGTATTCTGTTTGCAAGCGCCATTCCTGATAAAACTTCTTCTTTAAGTTCGGCTTTAGGGCTTATAACCGTAAAACCGAGTCTTTCGCCTGCAAGAGAAAGGTCTTTTGAATATGAGGTTGTCATTATGCTGTTTTTGTAGAAGTCGAATATGCTTGGCACTTTTATGTTGTTAAAAACAAGTTTTCTATACGGCTCGTCAGATATAAGGTATATTATTTTTCCGTATTGAGCGCTTTTCTCTTTTAAAAGATTTCCGAGCTCTTTTAAGCTTGCTTCCGAATAAACCTGCCCTGTAGGATTATGAGGAGAATTGATTAAAACCGCTTTTGTTTTATCTGTTATAGCCGAAGCTATCGCATCTGTATTTAAAGTAAAATCCTCGTTTGTAGCAGCGGTCTTTAAAACTCCGCCATGATTGTCCGTATAAAAATTGTATTCTACAAAATAAGGAGCGGGAGTAACAACTTCGTCTCCCGAATCAAGAATCGCTTTAAATATTATGTTTAAACCTCCGGCAGCCCCGCATGTCATTATAATATCATTTGCATCCGCATCTATATTTTGCTCTTTTGATATGTAATCCGCAACCGCCTTACGAACGCTCGGATAGCCCGTATTAGGCATATATCCGTGAGGACCGGACATATCGCTCACAATATCGGTAATAACTTTTTTAAATTTTTCCGGCGGGTCTATGCTTGGATTTCCCAATGAAAAATCGAATACATTATCTTCTCCATATATTGATTTTAATTTCATACCTTCTTCAAACATTTTTCTTATCCAAGAAGATTTTTTTATTATGGCATCTACCTTTTTCGATATGGACATAAAATTGTTCCTCCTTTTAAATTCAAGATATAAAGCAGCCGCGTTACTCTGGCATTAAAAACCGATTGATTTCAAATTTATCTTCAATTATCGCATTTCTTATCTTTTTTACAAGAATTATATAATAAAAAATATTATGTATTGTATTTAAATTGTAAGCAAGTATCTCTTTTGTTTTATAAAGATGATGAAGGTATGCTCTGGAATAATTTTTACAGGTATAACATTCGCATTTTTCATCCAATCTTTCTTTATCATGTTTATATTGAGCGTTGCTTATATTGATTTTTCCGGCGCTTGTAAAAAGCTGCCCGTTTCTTGCGTTTCTGCTTGGCATTACACAGTCGAACATATCTGCGCCTAAGGCTATAAGCCGCACAAGATCGTTAGGAGTTCCTACGCCCATTATGTATCTCGGCTTATCTCGGGGGAGCATATCAAGGGTATAATCCGCAACTTCGGTCATTAACTCCGTAGGTTCTCCCACGCTCAAACCGCCTATTGCGTACCCGGGAAAATTGCATTCGATTATAGATTCCGCAGATTTTATTCTAAGGTCATTATACATTCCGCCCTGCACTATCCCGAACAGAGCATTTTTTCTATCTTCCGCATCCCATGCCTGTTTTGATCTTTTTGCCCATCTTTTTGTAAGTTCCGCCGCCTCTTCCACATCTTTTTTATCTGCCGGATAACCTATACATTTATCAAGGCACATCATTATATCGGAGTTTAAAACAAGCTGGGTTTGGATTGATTTTTCAGGAGTAAGCATATGCAGCGAGCCGTCTATATGAGATCTGAAAGAATATCCTTCTTCGGTAAGTTTTGAAAGCCTTGCCAAAGAAAATATCTGAAACCCGCCGCTGTCGGTTAAAATCGGTCTGTCCCAGTTCATAAAATTATGAAGCCCTGAAAAAAGCTTTATCACCGAAGTTCCGGGTCTTAAATATAAATGGTAGGTATTGCCGAGTATTATCTGCGCGCCGCAAGATTTTAAATCTTCCGGCGTCATCGCTTTTACGGTTGCCAATGTTCCTACAGGCATAAAAACCGGAGTTTTTATCTCTCCATGAGTTGCGGTAATAACTCCTGCCCTCGCCTTTGTTTTTTTTGATTGCGTAATTTTTTTAAATTTAAGCATTCCTATAATAGCCCTTTTTCAAATGCGTTTGTTTGCTTTTAATCTTCAAGGTTATACCCTTTATTATTAATACAAAAACATAGCGTCTCCGTAGCTAAAAAATCTATACCTTTTGTTTACCGCTTGCTCATATGCCTTTAATATATTTTCGCGTCCCGCAAAAGCGGAAACAAGCATAAGAAGAGTAGATTTCGGAAGATGAAAATTTGTAATTATGGCGTTTACTATTTTAAATCTATATCCCGGATATATAAAAAGATCGCATTCGGTTTGTATCGGCTTTATTTTGCCGTTTTCAGACGCCGCAAACTCTAAGCTTCTAACCGAAGTTGTTCCTACGGCTATAACTCTTGAGCCGTTTTTTTTTGCATTATTTATCTTATCGGCGGCGGCGGGCGTAATAATTACTTGCTCCGAATGTATTTGATGCTCTCTTATATCCTTAACCCGCACCGGAAAAAATGTTCCGTATCCTACATGAAGGGTGATTTCTACTATCTCAACTCCAACGGCTTTTATTCTATTAATAAGATTTTCGGTAAAATGAAGCCCTGCGGTAGGAGCGGCGACCGCGCCCTCTTTTGAAGCGTAAACCGTCTGATACGAGGTTTTGTCCTCTTTGCCGTATCTTTGAATATAAGGAGGAAGAGGCATTTGTCCCTGACGCTCGAGCAAACTTTCCAACTCCTGTTTGGAAGAAAACTTAATCTGATAAACCCCTTTGTTAAAGCTTAAAACCTCCGCCTTTACCTTATCGAAAAAAATGTACGCTCCGTTTTTAAGCCTTTTGGAACTTTTTATAAGCGCTTGGGGAGCAGCTGAAAAGCTTAATATAAGCGCCTCTATTTTGCCGCCCGTTTCCTTTTTGCCGTAAAGGCGCGCAGGTAAAACCTTTGTATTGTTTATTACAAGAATGTCCCCTTTTTTAAAAAAGGTTTCGATTTCAAAAAAAAACCGGTCCGCAAGCGCTCCGTTTTTTTTATCCATATAAAGAAGCTTGGAACTATCTCTTTGCTCGCAAGGCTTTTGAGCTATAAGCTCCTGCGGCAGATTATAATCATAATCGGATAATAAATACATAAGCGGTTTTTAAAAAAGTATTGTAAATCGTTTTGATATATGTAAATTGTTTCGTAGCAAATAACGCTTTTACATTGAAAATATTTTTTATTCAATAATATAAAGATAAGGAGTAACAAATTGAAGAAAAAAGCCGAATACTTATTGATAACTTTTATTTTTGTCACGCTGTTTTTTTACGGTTATGCAGTCGCATCTCCTTTAAAAACCGCTTTAACCCCTTTTAAAATAAACTCCCAACAGGATATGTCTTTTTTACAAAACGGAATCTTCGATATGCTTGCATCGAGACTGGGAAAAAACGCAAAATTTACAATAATAGAAAAAAGCAAGGTAGAAAAAGCTTTGACGGGACAAAACTATGATCTGTCAAATGAAAAGCGAGCAAAAGAGATTGGAGCCTCCCTTAACGCCGAATATATAATTTTGGGAAGCATTACCTTGCTTGGAAACAGCGTAAGCTTTGACGCAAAAATGATCGACGTATCAGGAATAAAAGAGACTATTTCATTTTCCAAACAGACCGAAGATAAATCTCGGATTATTCCTATGGCAAATCTTTTTGCAAATAAAATTTATCAAAGCTTATTCGGCGCCGTTGAAGCGGTGGAAGGAACAACGCCTGCGCCTAACGCCCCAGTCGCTCAAGACGCTTCTAATATACATCCGGAAAAACTTTTTAACGAAGGCGCTTTCGGATTCCATTATGCAGACGACTCGGATGATTTTTTCGGCGGTTTAGGACCCGCCCCGTCCGGCAAAAGCAGACGCTATAAAAGAAGCCAGCGCTTTACATACAGAATAAACGGAGCCGCCATAGGAGATATAAATAATGACAACTTTACCGAAATAGTAATGATTGGCGATCATAATATATTTGTTTATAAGGCGGACGGACCTAAAATAATTAAAACCGATACAATAGATACCAATAAACATAAATATAATATAGCGGTTGATATAGCGGATATAAACAACAACGGAACGCCGGAAATCTTTATTACAAGCCTTAATACCCATAAATCAAGCGTAGACTCTTCGGTTTACGAATGGGACGGGAAAAGTTTTGTAAATATCGTAAAAGGAAGCGATTGGTATTTCAGAGCGATAAATACGGAACTTGGAAAAGTGTTATACGGACAAAAACAGAAAGCCGGTTACGATCAGTTTGAAAATCCTATTTACGAGCTTACTTGGAACGGTTCGACTTATGTGCAGGGGCAGAAAATACTAACCGAACAAACCGCCAATGTTTTGGGAATAGCCTTATCAAATCAGAGTATCGGAGGTTCTAAAAACAAGACAAGCCTTATATCTTTCGGCTCCTCCGATAAAGTGCAGATAACCAATAATTTCGGAAAAGAGATTTGGAAAAGCGGAGTTGCTTACGGCGGCAACCTGCTTTATATGGAAAAAAAGACCTCTACCCACGACCCTTATTCCCAATCCTATTTCCCTATGCGGATTAATATATCCGATATAAACAACGATGGAAAAGAGGATGTAATTATAGTAAAAAATCATGAGCCTGCGGCTTTGGAAATGTTAAGATATAAAAAGTATATTTCAACTCAAATTTTTGCTTTTTCATGGGATGGAGCAGGCTTTGCGCCTATGGGAAAAACAAGAAAAATAACCGGCAGAATAAGCGATTTTGCAATCGGAGATTTTGATAACGACGGTAAAAAAGAAATTATGGCGGTTTTAGTAGCAAAAGAAGGGGATATGATAGGAACAAAAGGAGCAAGTTTCTTAATATCTTTTGATTTATAAAAAACTTCTCGCTTTGATATAAAAGAGAAGCAAAAATTTTTGCTTCTCTTTTCTTATTTATACAAGCGCAAGCAAAAAGGGTTAGCTTTTAATATTAAAGAGCATAAAAGCCCCTATTCCTATAAATCCAACGCCTGCAATCATCTTTAACGTTTTAGGATTAATCCAATTACTCAATTGACTTCCCAAAAGCGAGGCTATTAAAGAAGATAAAATCAAGGCGAGAGACGAGGCGCAAAATACCCCCCATTTATTAAGCCGTCCGTCCGTTGCAAAAATTAAAGTGGCAAGCTGAGTTTTATCTCCGAGTTCCGCCAAAAAAACGCTTATAAATACAATCCATAAGCCTTTCATTTTTTTCCTTTTTAAAAGATAACCCCTTGTTAGATACGAAAAAGTAGATGTTCAAAATTTTTTTGCATAGCGACAAGCAAAAAGCGGAGCAAACAAACTTGAACATCCCTTTATAAAACGAGCATCAAAATTTAAGCATAATGCAAAAAAAGTTATGCAAAAGTATTATTCTCATAGATATGGTCTATAAGCAAATTTTCTCCGCAAGCCGCGCTTGTTGCAAGCTTATCGCATCTCTCGTTTTCGGCGGTTCCGGCATGCCCCTTTACCCATTTAAAATTAACATCATGTTTTTGGCACAAATCAAGAAGCCTTTTCCATAAATCGGCATTAAGCGCCAGCTCCTCTTTATTGCGCATCCAGTTATTCTTCCGCCATCTTTTTGCCCAGCCTTTAGTTATTCCGTCAACCACATATTTTGAATCCGAATAAAGAGTAACGGACGCCTTCTTTTCAAACCTGCTCAAACTTTCAATACAGGCAAGAAGCTCCATCCTGTTGTTTGTTGTGCGTCTGTATCCTGCAAAAAGCTCGCTTCTTTTATCCCCTTCTTTTATAACCGCTCCGTAACCTCCGGCTCCCGGATTGCCGCTGCATGCTCCGTCCGTATAAATAACAATATTTGCCCTCTTATCCTTTAAAGCGTCCGATCCGAAATCTCCTGCTATATCTATTTTGGATTTTACCGCGGTTTTTTCTATTTTTTCTTTAAAAAAGGCTACAATATTATCAAAAGGCAGTTCATGAAAAACGCCTCTGTCTTTTACATACTCCATATATTTTTTACCGTCTTTATTAAACTGTTGAAATAAAGAATCGGTTTTGCCGTCAAAATCCAAAGGAGCAACATTAAACAGGTCGCATAAAGAAGCGTTAAAGGCAGGAGTCGCCTTAACCCACTTTCCGTTTAAAAAAATATCCGCATAAGAATGATAAGCAAAAACATCCCCGAAAAATTTAGTAAGCTTTTCCGAAGTAAAATGGTTTTTTACGTCAACATAACCGAGCCTTGCGGGTATCCCTATAGCCCGCGCAGATGCGGCAAGAAGAGCCGCTTTGGGAATACAAAACCCGTATCCGTTTTTAATAACCGTACTCGCCTTAAAACCTTCGACAGTAAGACTTATTTTATAAGGATTATATAAAAAACTGTCTCTAACCGTATAATAAATTTTCATTAAATTATCGAACCTGCTTTTATTCAGATCTATTACCTCATTAATAAAACCGCTGACCTCTACTGAATCAAAATCCAGAAAAGGCGTGGGGTTAAGATATATTTCAAAATCCGGGGGATACTTTTCCATTTTTTATTCTCCTTTAATTTTTTTACTATAAAATCAAAAAAGAAAGTAAAACAAAAACAAGCCGATTTCAATACATATTAAAAAATATATAGATGTCTTCAAAAAAACCTCTTGACTAAATTAAGACACAAAAAAGGAATGATTATCAACCCACTATTAAAAAAGAAAAAAATCTGTAGAGACGCTGCATGCAGCGTCTCTACTTTGCAACTTTGTTACTCTGTATCTTAATCAACTTGACATTAGTATCAATAATGATATTTATTCTATATGGAAAAGATAAAAAAAATTCTTCTAAAACTAAAGCAAAATCCTAATAATATTTCTTTCTCGGATTTATGCAAAATATGCGATTACTACTTTGGTAAAGCAAGACAAACAAGCGGTTCTCATAGAATTTATAAAACCGCTTGGCAAGGAGACCCCCGCATAAATATACAAAATAATAAAGGGAAAGCTAAAGTTTATCAGGTTAAACAAATAATAAACGCTATAGAAAAATCGGAGACAAAAAATGCCTTTTAATAACGATCATTGGACTTATAGAATAACATGGTCTCAAGAAGACAACGAGTATGTAGGTTTATGCGCAGAATTTCCAAGCATTAGCTGGCTTGCAAAAACTCAGGAGGAAGCTTTAAAAGGAATACAAAATATTGTATCCGACATTATTTATGACATGGAAAAAAACAAAGAAAAAATACCCGAACCGCTTGCCGATAAAAATTATAGCGGAAAATTTATGGTTCGCGTTCCACCGGAAATCCATCGCAGGCTTGCTATTCAGTCCGCAGAAGCCGGCGTAAGCATTAACCGGCTTGTAAACGCTAGGCTGGCTTAATAAAATAACTTTTTAACAAAAAAAATCCATAGCAAAAGAATGAACGAGCGCTATTTTGAAAAATCAAAAAGCTTTTAATCAGAAATCCCCAAACCCCTCTTTTGATACCTTTGCAGGAAAAAGTTTTTTCTTAATATCCTCTACAATCAAATATAATGCGGGAACGTAAGCAAGGGTAAGAAAGGTAGCCGCAAGAAGTCCGAAGCTTATGCTTGCAGCCATTGGTATTAAAAACTGCGCTTGAAAACTTTGCTCTAATAATAAAGGAAAAAGCCCCGCAATTGTGGTGATGGATGTAAGAAGAATCGGTCTGAATCTTGAAACTCCAGAAGTTATTACGGCTTCTTCTATGCCGGTTCCTGCTCTTCTTGCCTTATTTATAAAATCTATTAATATTAAGGAATCATTTACTACTATACCAGATAAAGCTACCATTCCGAACATACTTAACAAGGATACCGGAAGCCCCATTATAATATGCCCCGCTATAGCGCCTATTAATCCGAAAGGAATTGCCAACATTATTATTGTAGGCTGGTAATATGATTTAAACTGGCTTGCAAGTAAAAAAAATATTATTATCAGAGCAAAAAAAAACCCTTTTTTGAGGCTGTCTATTGATTCTTTTGTTCTTTTTGCCTGCCCTTCCAAATCAAATTTTATACCCGGATATTTTTTTATAAGATTCGGCAAAAAGTCCGCTTTTAAGTCCGATACTATTTTATTTGCATTTGCTACGCTTTCGTCAATATCTGATATTACGGTTATCATTCTTTTTCCGTCAACTCTGTTGATAACCGAATATGCTCTTCCGGACGTAATGTCTGCAACGCTTTCCATAGGAACGCTATGCCCGTTAGAGGTTCTTATTTGCATATCTTGTATTGAAGAAATTTTTCGTCTGTTTTTTTGATCATACCTTACCATAACTTTTACGTCGTCTTTACCTCTTTGAACTCTTACCGCCTCTTCTCCGTAAAAAGCCTGCCTTATCTGTTTTGCAATATGTGCCATATTAACCCCCAAAGAAGCCGCTCCCTCTTTTAACCGAAACTGTTTTTCCGATTTGCCTGTTTTAAAATTATCGGTAATATCAAATGTTCCGGGGTATGTTGCTATTTGGAGTTTAAGCCCGTTTGCCGCTTTTTTAAGAGTTTTAAAATTATCTCCGGTTAATTGTATCTCTATGGGATTTCCCGCAGGACCTTGCGCTACCTGAGTAAAAGCAAGCCGCTCTATACCGGCTATCTCTCCTGTTATTGAGCGCCATTTATTTAATACCATACTTATATTAATATTCGGACGTTGTTCGGAGCCTATTATTTCCAGCCATACTTCGCCGCAATTTCCGCCGAAACTTTCCGGTTTCCAATCTCTTCGGGGAATCATTCCCGCCAAAGCATAAACATTGCTTACTATATCTTTTTTTATTTTATATTCTTTTTTTATTATTCGATTTAAATCAAAAGCTTTTTTTTCTATGTATTCAATTGTTTTTTCTGTTTTTTCAATCGGGCTTCCCAACGGATAGTTAATTTCGGCTATTATCCAATTGCCGTCGTTTTTAGGAAAAAATACAAAAGCAACGTATCCGTTCATAATAAGTCCGAAGGTTATTATAAGTATTCCTACGCCTGCAGATAAAACAAGATACCTGTTTTTTAATATATATTTTATAGCGGGCTTATATATATTTTCGATTATCAGATTAAGCTTTGCCTCCAACTTTTCTCTTAATTTTTCGTGAAGCCGAAGCAGTTTGCCGGAAGGTTTTTTCAAAGATATGGTTAAGGCATGTTTTAGATGCGCAGGCAAAATAACTAAAGCTTCAAAAAGAGATGCGGCAAGTATAACCAAAACCGCCTGTGGAAGTATAGCTATAAATTTGCCCATTACGCCGGCTATAAATAACAGAGGTAAAAAAGCCGTCATTGTGGTTGCCATGGCAAGAACTACGGGGGAGCCTACTTGAGCAAGCCCTTCTATAACCGCTTTATTAGGAGAAGCGCCCGCATTAAAATGGGTATAAACATTTTCTCCTATTATTATTGCATCGTCAACTATTATTCCGAGCGTCATAATAAATGCAAAAAGAGAAAGCATGTTTATGGTGGCGCCGTAACAATCAAGTATTAAAAAAGCCGCCATAAATGATATGGGCAAGCCGAGCGCTGTCCAGAATGCAAGGCGAAGGTTTAAAAAAAGGGCAAGCATTAAAAAAACAAGAAAAATTCCCTGCGCCCCGTTTTTTAAAAGCAGGTCTATACGCTCTTGTATCATTACGGAAAGATCAAACCATGTAGAAAGGCTGATTCCTCGGGGCATATCATTTTGGATTTGCGCTATATAACTTTTTACGGTTTCGGCAATCTTTATCATATCCTCTTTATTTGTTCGATTTACCTGTATAAGAACCGCAGGCTTGCCGTTAAACCTTGCTTTTATATCCGCATCTTCAAACCCGTCTATTACCTCGGCAATATCTCCGAGTAGTAAAGTAGTTCCGTTTGGTAATGTAATTAAAGGAATTTTTTTAAATTCTTCTCCAGTATAACGCTGGGCTTTTGTTCTTAAAAGTATTTCGCCGGAAGCAGCCTTTATAACTCCTCCGGGCAGATCCAAACTTTGAGTTTTTATAGCAGCAGCTATATAATCGAATGTAATACCGTACTCGCGCAGCTTTTCTTCGGATATTTCTACGGATATTTCATAATCTCTAACCCCTACAAAGGATGCCAGAGATATGTAAGGAGTATTTACCAGATCGTCTCTTATTTTTTCGGCGGTTTTACGCAAAAGTTTTTCCGAAACATCTCCGTAAACCGCAACTGTAATAGCAGGTTCGCGGTTAGCTATCTCTACTATAACCGGCTCTTTTGACTCTTCCGGAAATGTTTCTATGGAATCTATTTCGGTTTTTATATCGTCCGTAATCTTTTTTATATCGAAGTTGTTTTCCAACTCAACTATTACCGAGCCGTATCCTTCGTAAGCGGTAGACAAAACGCGGGAAACCCCTTCTACGCCTTTTATTCTTTCTTCTATTTTTATACAGATTCCTTTTTCTACATCTTCCGGAGCCGCTCCCGGATACCGGACGCCTATCTGTATCATATCAAGCTGAAACTGCGGAAGTATTTCTCTCCTCATATTTAAAGCCGTAAAAAGCCCCGTAAAAATTAAAAAGATCATTATAAGGTTGACGGTAACTTTGTTGTCTATAGACCATTTTCCTATTGCTCTCATAATTTTTGCTAAAATCTCTCTTTAAGTCTGAGCCTTTGGAAATAAGAAGTTCTAACCTGCATACCTTCCGATGCTCCGGCAATATCTGTTTTTATTATAAAATCTTGAGCGTCGATTCCTTTTGTAATGTACGCCTTGTCTTTAAATATTCTTATAATTTCAACCTGTTTTTTAACAAGCCGGTTTTTTTCCGCTATATTGACTGTATTATTTTCGCCAATAAGATTTACAGGCAGAATATATATGCCGTTTTCCTTTTTTCCTTTTATAAGGATTTTAACAAATATTCCGGGACGCAGCATCGCCTTTTTTTTATTATCAAAGCCTTCTGCGTCTATTTGAATTACTACGGGAAGAGTTCTTGTATGAATATCAACCGCAGATTTTGTTCTAACCGCTTTTGCCTGCCATGTTATTTTATTTTGCAAATTATCAAAAATAACTTCTGCGTCAAGCGGTTTAATATTAATACCCGGCACAATCCATTCCAAATCTTTTTGAGCTATATTGCCTGTAACTTCAAAACTGTTTTCTTTATACAAACTGCCCAGATATGCTCCCGGATTAACATATTCTCCGTTTTTTACGATTTTTTCCAAAATATACCCGTTAAAGGGCGCGGTTATTACTGTTTTTTGAAGTTGAAGTTTCGCCTGTTCTTGTGCGACGTCTGCCATACTTTTACGCGATAAAAGCTCTTTGTGCTGCGAATCGGATAGCTTGAGCTGATTATTAAGATTGTCGAGGTTATTAAGGCTTCTAATGTAAACCTGCTTTGCTTTATCAAGAGCGGTTTTTGCTATGACTTTTTTTCCAAAAAGAGTATTAATGCGCATAAATTCCGCCTTTGCCAGCCGAAAATCCGCCTGGGCTATTTTTATGCTTGATTGTAAATTTATAACATTTTGTTTAAAGATTGCAAGCGCCGCCTCTGTCTGTATTCTGCCGGCAGCTGCGCTTTTCAACCCGAGTTCAAAAGAGCGTCTGTCTATTGTAAGCAGTTTTGTTCCTTTGGCAACATATCCGCCTTCTACAAAAAAAGCGGATACTTGGGTTATTTTCCCGCTTACTTCGGCTATAAATTTAAGCGACTCTTTCGGCTCTACCGTTCCATAAGTTTCTACTATCATATTAGGGCTTTCCGGTTTTGCCGAAAACACCTCTACAAGCATCCCTTTTTGAAGACTCCGAGCTTTTTCAACTTCCGGCTTAAATAATGTAAGAAGAAAAGCGACAAGACATGAAAACGCTATTACTAAAACTATCTTAAATTTATTCATACTTTTTTTATTATGTTAAAGAATCGTATAACCGGGACCGTCGCCTCCTTCGGGGCATGTCCATTTTATATTCTGATACGGATCCTTTATTTCACAGGTTTTACAATGCAGACAATTAGAAAAATTAACGCTTAATTCAGGCTCTTTGCCTGCCTCGTCGGTTTTTAATTCATAAACTCCTCCCGGACAAAACCTAACGCATGGGCAGTTATATGTTTTATAACATGTAGTTACGCAAAGTTTTATATCATGTATTATTAAATGACAGGGCTGATCTTCGCGGTGTATTGTTTTAGAAAGAAATACCCCTGTCATTTTATCAATATACAATGTATCGTCATATTTATGCTTCTCTTTTTTTATACTGCTTTTTGATTTCGGTTTTAATGTTTTATAATCCGGTTTCAAAGACATAGGATCTTTTAAACCTTTTCCTTTTGTAAAATATTGGGATCCAAGATGTAAAAATTTTAAAATTCCTTTTTTAGATACTGCCTGCGCAAAATTTCTTCCTTCGTATATTTCAGCTTTTGCCCAGCTTTTTTCAAATAATTCTTTATATAAATTTAGACTGTCGCTCGTCCAATCCATCTTTTCTAAAGCCTCAATAATGGCGTCTGCCGCAAGCATCCCGGAATACATCGAAAGATGAATTCCTTTTAATCCGGGAGAGTTCTGAAAACCCGCGCAGCCTCCGACAAAAACTCCTCCGTCAACCGCTAGTTTCGGCATAGCATAATAGCCTCCGACGCATACTGTCCGCGCCCCCTGAGCTATAACTTTACCCCCTTTTATTATATTTGCAATAAAAGGATGTTTTTTAAATTTTATAAATTCATCGTAAATATCAAGCTCGCAATCTTTATAACAAAGCCCGATTATCAGCCCGATTGCCGCCCGATTGTTTTTCATTTCATAAATAAAGCCGCCGCCTACGGTATTAAGCCCCAGAGGATAACCTAATGTATGGATATCGTTGCCTTTGCTTGTTTTAAAATAATTACTCTCTCCTAATTCTATTACCTCCTTTATTCCTATTTCAAAAACTTGAGGCATGTTTTTATCGAAAAGATCCAATTTTTCGGCTATGCTTTCAACAAGAGAGCCTTTTGCTCCTTCGGCAAAAACGGTTACTTTTGCCAGCAGATCTATCCCCGGCTCAAAGCTTCCTTTTTTGCCTCCGTCTTTATCCAACCCTTTATCTCCTGTGCGAACTCCGGCTATTTTTTTACCGTCTTCTTTAAATAAAACTTCAGCTCCCGCAAAACCGGAAAAGATATTAACTCCCATACTCTCTGCAATACTTGCAAGCCATTTGCAAAGTTTGGAAGAACTTATAATATGAAACCCGCTATTATGCATATATTTTGGAGTTTTCGGAGACTTATACGCTTTATCTTTTGCTAAAAAATAAAACTCGTCTTCTCGTACATCCGCTTCTATGGGGCATCCTTTTTCTTTATAATCGCCAATTAATAATTTTAAAGCTATAGGATTTAATACCGCTCCGCTTAAAGCATGAGTTCCTATTTCAGCTCCTTTTTCTATAAGAGCCACCTCTATTTCTCTATTGTTCTTTTTTGCAACCTGTATAAGCCTAATAGCGCATGACAAACCGGCAGGACCTCCGCCGACGATAAGGACATCAAAATTAATTGATTCGCGTTCCATGTATTTTATCTCCTTTTTTATTTTATTCCTAATAGAATGTCTTGATAGCGTTATATTTAATATTTTTTTTATGCGGCTTTAAAATAAAGTAAAATCAAAAAGTATGTTATAAATAAGTATTGGGCTGACAATTTTATTTGTATCTTTATTTATTCGAGTATGCTTTGATAAAAAGCTGTTTTTGTTTTCTTCAATTTTTTTTTCAAGAAACTTTTTATCGGTTAATTCTCCGAACGTTATATTATGTTCGGTTATACTTAATTCGGAAATTCTTTTTTTTAATTTATTTATAACTTCCGCCGCTCTTCCTTGTAGAACAAAACCTATCATACCGCCGAAATCTTTACCGGAAGCATATTTGCTTGTTAAAAAACGATAAAGTCCGCCGTCCGCCTTTTTTGAAGGGGTCGGTTGTCTATAAACGTATTCGGTTATTTTTGCTTTGGTTTCATCTATTATTTTGCATTCAAAAATAAAATAACTTCTACCTGTATTCCATAAAGTACTTTCAAAAATTATATCGTTATAACCTTCCTGATCGGTATCTTTTGTAAGAGATTCGCAGTTAACTATAAAACTGCCGCAAAACCGCCTATCTTTTCTTAGCCAATCGCGGATATATTTTGTAATATCTTTTTCGGATTTATTTAAAAAGATTATTTTTTTATCAATATGCTGGTTATAAAATTTGGATAAAAAATGAAAAACCAGATTTTTCCATTTTTCGTCATCTGTTGCCAAACCTGTTTTACAAAATTGCTCGGTTATCTTTAAAAGCTTGGTTGGCAACTTGTCGGACTTGGATGAGTTAAAAAATTGCGTATCCGGCATTACTTACAACCTTTTTTAATTAAATCTTGCGCGTCTTCTATCGCTTTGGTAGGAGTCCAGCCTTTTTTATTTTTTTCCCTAATAATATATATACAGTTATTGCCGTAAAGCTTTTCTTTAAATGTAAGTATATTTTTACCGGCGCTACTTTTTAATAAATCAAGATCAATATATTTTACTGCTTTAGATATGGCGGGTTGGTTATTCCTCTTGTTGCCTTTCTCAAATAAAATTTTTACGCCGGCAAAATTAATCGGAGAAGAATTTTTATTTAAATAATACTCGAATATTAAATTTACTCCTTTTTTAAGATAGGGTCTAAATACTGTTTCAAATATTTCGCAATATTTTTTTATCTCCTGTTCGGTTACTTCTCCTTTTTTAAAAAAATCTAATATTCTATCACGTTCTACAATATTCAATCCGTATATATCAAAAACAATTTCGTCTAATTCCTCTTTTTTCTCTTCATAAGTATATTTGCCGGACGTTATATTTTTTGTTAGTTTTTCAATTTGCTTGTAAGTATCTTTGGGTATATGTTTCGGAATTGGGAAATTTAAAATATCTTCTTTATTTATACGCGGATAAGAAGCTGTTAATCTTTTAAAAAATTTTATATGTAATAAATACTCGGCAATCGTAGAATTCAAAATTGCCGATATAACGTAATAATAATCTTCATATTCCAGTTTTAATTGTATAATATAAAGATGCAAATCGAAATAGACTTTTTCTTTAACAAAAACGGCGGATAACCTTTTATTATTATATCGAATTAAAATTTTTTTACCTTCATACAATTTCTCATCTCTGGGACGCTCGCGCCATTGAATATTTTCGCCTAAATATAATTCAACATTTTCATACACAATTTTAAACTTCTCAATCATTTTAGGTTTTAAGAAAGCGTAAGGGTAGCTTTTGGCGCTTGTAGGCGACGAGTGATCTTTTATAAATTTTTTATAGTATTTATCTTTTGAAGCTTTTAATTTTTCTTTATTTATTCCGAAATATTGCATTACTTTATCTTCGCCGGATAGTTGCGCTCCTCTTATACTATCCGAATCAGATGACAAACTTAATAATTCAATATTATTATCTGATTTCAATATACTATCGCATAATTTTTTATCTTCAATGCCGAAAAGAAAATCTCGAAAACCGATTTTCTTGTCTATTATATCTTTTTGAGGTATTAATATTAAATCATCTTCTCTTAATAATACGGTTTTAAACTTTTTTGTAAATTCTGTAAAATTCGGGCATAAATATTCTATTGCATTATTTTTATTATTGTTACTTTTACTAAAAATTACTACGGAAGCAGGCTCTTTTGCATTTTCAAATAATATATCTTTTACATGTGAAAGCTCGTAAAATTTATCAATATTATAAGCATTATAAAAAAAGTTCTGAAATTTATCCTTTTCATTATGAAAAATCGAACTGTTGACAACAAAGCCGAATTTAGTATTGATATTCGCCCAATCCTGTATTTTATGTAAAAAGAATTGAGAAGCCTGCTTTTCACTGGAAAAAAATTTTTGATGTTGTGCCCAATAGCTATTTTCGTCATCATTATTTTCAATTTTTCTCCAAGGCGGATTTCCTATAATAAAATGAAATTTTTTATCTATAAAAATCTGTTTATTAGAATCGGTTTCAAGGGTATTTCCCAATACTATATTTTTATAAAAATCTTCCGTAAAGAGTTTAAAATTATTATCGGCGATGTTTTCCTCGATAAGCTTTTTTATTTTATTAGGTTCAATATCATTTAATATTTCCAAATATAAAGAAAAAATAGCAAGTCTTCTTGCTCTCTCTTCTTTTTCTATTCCGAAGATATTCTCTTTTAAAAAACTATTTCTTTTTTTAATAGTATTATAAACATTTTGATTAGATGCTATATTTTGGTTTTTAATCATTTTTCTTAGAGCCAGAACTAAAAAAACTCCTGAACCGCAGGCAGGGTCTAAAACTTTTCCAATTTTATTTTCTGGAATAACCGTATTTATAATTAACTCTGCAAGCCCTTTTGGCGTATAATAAATACCCTCTTCTCTTTGTTTATCTTCTAAGAATATTTCATAAATTCTACTGATAAATTCAACCGGAATAATATCGAATTCAAAGTCAAAAAGGGAAAGCTGTCTAAACTTATCGTTAGGAGCAGTTTGTGCGATGGCGTGATAAAGCAAATTTAAAACATTTTGGGTTAAATAGGATTCTTTTATAATAGGTTCGGCAAAAAGAATGTTGTTGCAAATAAGGTTTATATTTTTAAAAAGATCATTGATCTGAGAAGGCTGATTATTATTACGAAGTAATGTTTTATAATCTAAACTGTTATTTTTAAAAAAATGTCCGTAAAAATGAGAATTAATAATGCCTCTGTCTTCCAAAAATTTTATAAATAATGTTCTATCTATTAATGCCTGAATTGTAACGCTTTTTTCATGTTGGTCGTAAATAATATCCGAATATAGCTCATCAAGCTTTTTTCTTAAATACTGAAGCGATTTAATAAGAGATTTATCAACGGTCTCGCCTCTTTTTTCAATCTCCTTTAAAGCTTCCTGATAATTAAGCCAAAAAGTCCCGCTATCAAAGTTAGCCTTACCTATTTTTTCAAGCAGTTTTTTATCATCAGAAATAGTAGAAATACTATCTATTTCAATTGGTTTTTCATTAACTTTAGGAGGCGTTTTGCTGTAGTATATATCAACTTTTTCATTTTCGCTTCCGTATATAATAAATAAATCGGCTCTGTTTTCATTCCATACTCTTTTATGAATTATTTTTATATCTTCATCAGTCAAGTCAATATCGTCAAATAGATAAAAAGCTGTATTAGCGTTACTTGAATTTTTATAAAAATAAATCTTATCTTGAAGCTTATTGGTTAATTCGGCTTCTTTAAAAGTCAAAATAACAGGATGTAAATTCTTTCTGAATTTAAAATGCAGCTTCTCAAAAAAATGCTGAATATCCATTAAATTATCCATATTTTGCTGTATTATAAAACCGCTTGATTCTATTTAAAATCAAACTTAATAAAGTTTTAATCGTAGGAATATTTACCCTTTTAGATGGTTAAAATTTTTATTTCTTTAAATTAATTTGAATTATTAATTCTATAATACTATTATTATATTTCTCAATAAAATCAATATCAAATTTTAATTCTATTTATGATAGGCAGCGGACGAGCCTTAACAAGTATTGTAAACGCCGGAGTAATATGCAGCCGAGATTAACAGATGATAAGGTTTATATATGGCAGGTTTGTTTTGATCTTTTTTATAATCGGCTTTCGGAAATAAAAAGGATACTGTCCGAAAAGGAAATAAAAAGAGCCGAACAGTTCTATTTTGAAAAGGACAGAAAAAGATTTATTGTTCATAGAGGTTTTTTAAAAAAGCTTCTAAGTAGTTATTTAAATATTTTGCCTTCCGATATAAAATTTAATTATCAAAAACTCGGCAAACCTTTTATCTATAAAAACCCGCCAATATTTTTTAATTCTTCTCATTCAAATAATATAGGTTTGTTTGCGGTATCAGGCGCGGGTTCCGTAGGCGTTGATGTTGAACGTATCCGTTGCGTAACCGACATAAAGCTTTTAACAAAGCGTTTTTTTGCGCCGGAAGAATGCCGGCTGCTCTTTTTGCTACAGGAAAAAAAAAGGCTTAAAAAATTTTTTGAAATATGGACGTTAAAAGAGGCGTATCTTAAAGCCACTGGAGAAGGGCTTGCATCAGGGCTTAAAGATGTTGCCATAAAATTTGACGAGCAAAAAAAACCGACTCTTTTTTATAAAAAAAAAATGTTGTCTGATTGGCAATGGACTATAAACCGTTTTACTCTTACGGATAATTATCCGGGAGCAATAGTTGTTAAAGCCAATAAAGTAAAAACTATATTTTTACAAGCCGATGCTTCCTTTTTTAATTCCTGTTGATTGTGGCGTTAAAGACTAATAAGCCTTTGCAAAAATAACCTGTTTTTCCGCAGGATTTCCGCAACAGATACATTTTCCTTTTTTATTCTCCCCGTCAAAAGGAATACAGCGGATAGTTACTTTTAAATTCTCTTTTATGGCTTTTTCGCATTCTTGCTTGCCGCACCAGCCGGATAAAGCAAAACCTCCATGTATTTCGGGCTCTTTTTTATTTTTGGGAGTAAAAAATTTATAAAAATCTTTTTTATCTTCGATTATAACAGTATTTCTTTTAGTAAAATCCGCTGCTTTTTGAAAAATATTTTTTTGTATATCATCTAATATATCGGTTATGTTGTTTATAAAATGCTCCGTATTAATAGACTCTTTTTCGGAATGCTTTTTATCTCTTCTTGCCATAAAAACAGAGTTTGCTTCAATATCTCTGGGTCCTATTTCAATACGGATAGGAATGCCTTTTTTTATCCATTCCCAGCCTCTTGCCCCGCCTATATCTCGTTTGTCTGTTTCAACTACTATTTTACGCCCGCAGTAATATTTTTTATTTAAAACCGTTGCAACATTATCGGCGTATTCCAAAACTCTGCTTTTTTCTGCATCCTGTCTAAAAATAGGCATTAATACTATCTGCGAAGGCGCTACTCTCGGCGGAATAATGACGCCGTCGTCATCTCCGTGAGTCATTATAATACCTCCGATAAGCCGCGTAGAAACTCCCCAAGAAGTAGTCCAAACAAACTCTTCGGTTTTATTAATTGTTTGATATTTAATATTCGAAGCTTTTGCAAAATTTTGACCCAAAAAATGAGAAGTACCTGCCTGCAACGCTTTTTTATCCGACATCATAGCCTCTATACATAAGGTATCTTCTGCTCCGGGAAATTTTTCCGCTTCGGTTTTTCTTCCTTTTATTATAGGTATTGCAAGATATTCCGTTGCAAATTTTTGGTATATATCAAGAATCTTAAACGTCATTTCAAGCGCCTCTTTTTTTGATAAATGGGCAGTATGCCCCTCCTGCCATAAAAATTCTGTGGTTCTTAAAAAGATTCTTGTTCTCATCTCCCATCTTACTACATTTGCCCACTGATTTATTAATACCGGAAGGTCTCTGTAGCTTTTTATCCATCTTGAAAAGGATTCTCCTATAATGGTTTCGGAAGTGGGTCTTACTATAAGAGGCTCTTGTAATTCGCCTGCCGGAGCAAGAGAGCCGTCCTCTTTTTTCTCGAGTCTGTGATGGGTAACAACAGCGCATTCCGTAGCAAAGCCTTCTACATGTTTTGCCTCTTTTTCCAAGAAGCTTACAGGAATAAAAAGAGGAAAATAAGCGTTTTTAACGCCGCATTCTTTAAACATATCGTCTAATATTTTAACCATGTTTTCCCATAAAGCGTATCCCCAAGGCTTTATAACCATACATCCTCTTACGGGCGATCTTTCCGCCATATCGGACGCTTTAACTACCTCTTGATACCACTGCGGATAGTTTTGATCTCTTGTAGGATTTATTGCGTTTGTTTTTCCCATTTTATCTCCGTTTTATATTATACTATTTTATCGGTTTGTTTCTTGCCGCGCTTTTTTCCTTTTTATTATGAAATTTCTCATCGCTACGCTTGTTGACATTACATGGCAAAAAACGCTGATCAAAATAAAAAGCCTGTCATTTCGAACCGAGGGGAGAAATCCCTTTATTATTTTAGATAATCATCCTTTTTTGTATCTAAAATATTTTTAGACTTGGGGGGTACTCTTGTTATATTTAAGTTGTAAAGTAATAAAGTAGAGACGTTGCATGCAACGTCTCTACAGATTTGATCCCTTTTTTAACTGGGTTATAATCATCTTTTTTTGTGATTAAATATTTTTAATAACGGGACTTTCCTCTGTTTATACTTTGTTATGCGGCGGGCTTTGATAATGCATTATTAATATCGTCTTGTATCTGTTTTACCGTGTCTACCGGATTTTTCGAACGGCTTATAGCTCTTCCTATTACAAGATAATCCGCTCCGTTTTTTATTACTTGAGCCGGAGTGGCAACCCTTTTTTGATCGTCATAGTCGTTTTTACCGGGGCGTATTCCCGGAGTAACTACAACAAAGTTATCCCCTAAATCCTGTCTTAATTTGGGAACCTCAAGCCCCGAAGATATTATTCCGTCGCATCCAATATCTATAGCCCGTTTTGCCCGTTTATAAACAAGATCTTCTATGGAGCCTTTTAATCCCATAGAAACCATATCCTTTTCGTCAAAACTGGTAAGAACCGTAACAGCCAAAATTTTCATTTTCTCTTTTACCTCTACTGCGGCTCTTATAATAGGATCGTTGCCATGAACCGTTAAAAATTCTATATTTTTATCTTTTAAACCTGTTACGGCAAGTTTAACTGTTTCAGGAATATCAAACAGCTTAAGATCGCACATAACCTTGCAGCCGCGTTGGGCAATTATGTCTATTACGCTAAACCATTCGGATATAAAAAGCTGCAAACCTACCTTATAAAATTTTATATGATCGCCGAGCTTGTTCAGCCATTTTTCCGCTTCCTGTTTTGAATTTACGTCAAGCGCAAAAATAATTCGTTCGTTTAAAGGAATATCCTTATGCTGCATAATACCTCCTAAATTATCAAAAGGTTAATAAATTGCCGCAGTCTTATCAAAGTTAAAAAAACGTCTGCATTAATCTTCAATAGATTTTGCGCATCTAAAGCCTGTATCATTAAACCAGTAAGAAGGGTTGCCCCAGCTTCTTTTTGATGTTCTTGCGTTATCCTTTGCCCAAGCGCTCCAATTGCCGCCCCCGCGTATTACTTTTAATGTGCTTCTTTCGTTTCCCGCTGCATTCCACTCGGTATTTAAAAATCGTTGTTCGGGTTTTGCGTTATCTTCTGGACCCTTCGGATTTATACTAACTTTGTTTATATCTGCCTGCTCATAATAGTATCTGTCATACCAGTCTTTTGTCCATTCCCAAACTCCGCCTCCCATGTTAAAACAGCCGTATTCGCTTCTGCCGTCAGAAAAAGCGTCCGCTTCATAAGATTTAAAACTCTTATCTTTTATTACAAAATTATTATCCCGATTATTGCCCCAAGGATACTTACTGTTTTTTGTTCCTTTTGCGGCTTTTTCCCACTCCGCTTCCGTAGGCAGTCTTTTACCCGCCCATTTTGCATAAGCGGATGCGTCTTGCCATGTTACAAAACGAACAGGATGATTTTCTTGAAGCTGCCCATAACCCCGCCGCCAGGGGCCATTAGGTTTATAGCCTGTATCCGATATAAACTTTTCAAATTGAGCGTTTGTAACTTCGTAAATATCGATCAAATAAGAATCTAAATAAACTTTATGCTCCGGCTTTTCATTATAGCTTCCGTTATTATCGCCCATTATAAATTCGCCGGCGGCAATAAAAGCCATTACGGAGTTATCTTTGTTATTTATATATTTGTTATCTTGTAGAACAATTCCTTTTGGCGGATTCTTATTTTCATACTCGGAAGCGTAAGCTTGAGAAGGGTTTTTAAAAAATAAGAAAAGGGTAAAGATTAAAAGGGTAACGCATATATTTCTTGTCAATTTTTTATCAAGCTCAGTTTTATACATTTATTTATACCTGTTTTTTAACTTTATTATTTTATGCCGCGCTAACTTGTCCGCTATCGAATAAAGTTACCGACCGCTTTTCCGCCCATTTTTCAAGTTGTTTATATAAATCGGTTTTACTAAAGTTTTCAAATCCGTAAGCAAGCCTAAATGTCTCGCCTACTCTTTTATCATTAATCCCTTTATTTGAATTGGCGTTTATGCAAAGAGCAAACGCTTTTTGAAAATCATGTCCGTTGCAAAGGTTAAAAAGATCGTCAACATCTTTTATTTTTAAAACTATCTCTTTGTGCTCAACCTCTCTTTTTTTATTGCCGGATCTTTTCATAATTGCAGATAAACAATTTTGTTTATCAAGGGTAAGCATTTCTCCGTTATAAAAACTTCCCAATCCGAAATTTTTAAAATTTAAATTTAAATCTTCAATAGCATTGATCTATCTAATCCCTCCGATAAATGATATTGATTTTAATATGTTTTGACGAAAAGATATTATATTCATCTTTTCCGTAAAAAACTCCGCCATAACCGATTTATATGCGCCGTCAGATTGAAGGAGCATCATTTCGGCATCATGGCAGTCTGTTAAAAAGATGTTTTGCGTTTTTTCTTTTTTTTCTTCCAAATGTATAAAATCCGCATCTCTTATTCCTATAATTTTCTTTGTCTCTTTTAAAAGTTCGGACACGGCTTTAAGAAGGTTGGCAATGCCATGAGCTATCTCAAATACGGCAAAAGATTCGTTTATCAGTTTTTTAAATAACTTCTTATCCGTTTCCCCTTCTACTATAATTCCTACTTTGCCCGCTTCTATCTGATGTTTTAATTTAAGGCGTATTGAATTTACAACATTGTTTTTATCAAGGGAGCTTTTCAGATTCATTTAAAAATTTCCTTTTTAGACAGATCAAAAAGGTCAATGGACAAAGCCCAGTGTTCATCGATTATTTGCGGAGAATGGGTTGCCAAAATAACATTTATTTTTTGCAACTCTATTATTTTAAGCAGATCGTTAATTACCTCTTTTTGCCATACCACATGCAAAGACATTTCAGGCTCGTCAATCAACAAAAGGGTATTAGGTTTAACCTTAAAAAGAAGCTCATACAATAAGACAACCTCCTGCTGTTCGCCGGAAGATAGATTTGTTAAAGGAATCTCTTTACCGTCTTCGGATATAAACCTAAAACCAAAATCCGAAGAAAATTCAAAATTTTTAAAAACAAACTTTCTTTCATTTAAAATAGTTGAAAAGGTTTTAAGTTTTTTAAAAATCTCGTCAAAAACCGCAAGTTTTTCTTTGGTATCCTCAAGATATACAAGAAGCGCTTTTGCATTCTCTTTTTTGTAAGATGTATGGCTTTCATCTTTGGAGGCAGGAAGTCCAAATAAGCTTAAGAGTTCTTGTTTTTTCTTAATCTGTTCATATCTTTTATTAAAACTTTTTTCGGTTATATCTTTGCTCTGATTAAATAATCTTTTGGGAAAACTGCTGTCAAGCCCTTGGGCAATCCGAGAATATTCCGCCATAATATTTCTAATATTTTCTGATAATTCAACGGCATATTCTTGAATGGTATCAATAAAACTGTTTTCAATTTCATCCTCAAAAGAAAATCTTCTTCTTTTACTCAACGTCTTTTTTTTAATAAGACGCTGCTCTTTAATAAAGTAAACATCAATAAATTCAGGTAAGGATTTATAATATTTTTGAAAAAGTTTATTGTCGTTTTCTAACAATTCATTGATAACCTGCTCGGTAGTATAAAATTCGTCCGTTCTTCTACTTATCCAACGATTTTTATCTATCGGTATGAGTAAACTTTCTTTTCTTAGCAATCTTATTATATCTTTCCTGTTATAAGACGTTGGCTTTTTGTTTCCTTGTTGGATTTCAATAATAATATCTTTAAAAGGCTTACTTTTTAATTCCGATTGATCTAACGATTGCTTTCCTTTTTTAACTATGGTTATTTGCTCCTTTTCCTGAATCAGTTCTATTTTATTAAAAGGAAGCTGAAAAAAGAAGAATATATTTTTAACCGCCAAAGCGTAAATTATTTTAAGTATGGTTGTTTTGCCGTATCCGTTGGGTCCGGTTAAGATAGTAAGTCCTTCTTTTTTAAGTTCGATATCATAATCAAACTTATTAAAAAGTCCTTTGATTTTTATTTTTTTTAACATTTAAATTCTCCGTTTGCTTTACAAATACTTGTTATTTCGGTGAACGAAGCAAGAAAAAATTTTATTACGCCGCTTATATTTTAATAAAACTATGTAAATGAAAATTTCTATTATATAAAGCAAAAAATTATACAATTTGGCAAGAATATTTTTTATTAAGCCGCAATATGCCATAATAATAACGGCTTTAAAAAATACTTAATTAGCGGCGATTGCTCCGGCTTCAAATAAAAGCTCTTCTCTGCATACGTCTGCAAAAAGAAATATAAAAGGTATATCCTCTAAATCAAAACTTTTGATTATCTGTTTTGCTTTTTCATAAACCTCTTTATTTTTACAATATGCGGCGGCGCGGGCTATATTTTTTAATCCGGCGCCTTCGCTTTCAAGAAGGGAGGCTATATTTAATAAGGTTTCGGTTATCTGCCCTTGAGGGTCGTTATAATAGGTTGTTTTTCCTTTATTATCTATGCTTGCGGTGCCGGATATATAAAAGCTGCTTTTATTATTGTAACTTACCTTTATTCCTCTTGAAAATGCGGAACCGTAATCAAAGGCTTGGTTTTGCAGTTTATTATCCATAACCGATATTTTTATCTCGTCGCTTTTCGGAATAAGGGCTAACAGATCCATAAAGCATTCTTCGCCTTTAAAACGTTTTCCGCCTATTCCGGTGCTTGCCGGCAGATAGACGCCTTTTTCGGATATAAGCCCGAATTCTTTGAAGCGCCTGTTTCTTGCTTTGTTGAATTCTCCGTACCAATCTAATATTCTCGGAAAATATATCCATGTGCGGATTATGTCTCTTATATTTGCATTCTCTTTTGCAAGGATTTTTCTTGCCTTGTAAAACATTAGGCTAACCTGTTTTTCAAGGCTTTCCGCTTGTTGATAATCTGATATGCCGGATAAAAATATCTCTTTAACAAGCCTGTTTTCAAAGACTCTTCCTATTGGTTTGTTATTATCTTTTATTGTTTTTATAGAGGCTTTATTATCATTAAAAGATACGCCGGTTATATGTATTCCTGCAAAAGCGCCTCCTATGCAGGGAGCGCCTTCAACAAAGGTTGCAGGTATTTGATTCTGATTTGTTTTGTTAGCGGCTGTTTTTCTTGCTTCAAATATTTCGCAAATTGTAGAAGCGTTTCCGTATATTCGTTCTTGTAATATGTGTATATTGTTTCTGTTTATATAGTCAAATAGATTAAAAAAAACCTGTTCGCATTCGGATACTCGATAAATGGGTTTATTAACGGCTGCGGTTATATGATGTGTTGTCCGGTTTTTGTTTTCCTGTTTTATATCGTAAATAGAGGCGGCTTTTTCCATAATTTTATTTTATTCCGACAAGGTTTTATTATAATTCTTATCATAGTCTTTTATAAGTTTATATTTTTATTCTAATCATAGGGCTTTCTTTTTATTAATGTTTTTCTCTGCTTATATTCGATCCTGAGATGTTCAAAGTTTATTTGCGTAGCGGCTCTTGTCGATGAGGAAATAATTTTCGGCAAGTTTTACGTCAAACAATGTGAACTGTTTGAAAGCGTAGCTTGAGTTTTCACATTGTTAGGAAAACGCAGCCGAAAATCCGAAGAGACAAGCAAGAAGCAAAGCAAACAAACTTTGAACATCTCCTTCTTTTATAACCATCCTTTTTTGTGTCTATCTCTTTCTAATCATGGAGCTTTCTTTTTATTAAGATTTTTTCGATTAAAAAAGCAAAACCTATTCCATGCTTTTTGCGCATCTGAATCCGAGAGCAAAATATTGGTATTCCGGTTCGTATTCCTTTTTAAAAGAGGGCATAACTATGCTGGGATATGATTCGGAGCCTCCTCCTTTGATTATTTTTTTTAAGTTATCGGAAGCGGAAGCGTCCGCCGTCCATTCCCACACATTGCCGGACATGTTATAAACTCCGTAAGGGCTTGCGCCGTTCGGATATGAATTAACCGGAGCGGAATATATGTAACCGTCCCGTTCCCCTTTCCATTCGTAGCCTCCGCTGTTGCAGTTTTCAAAAACCCATTTATTGCCCCACGGCCATAGATTGCCTTTTGTTCCTCTTGCGGCTTTTTCCCATTCCTTTTGGGTAGGAAGTCTTTTGCCCGCCCACTTTGCATAAGCAAAAGCGTCATACCAGTCTATTCCTACTACCGGATGATTATCTTTTATAAAGGTAGTTTCGTCAAATTTTTGTAATTCGGATATACCTGTTTCTTTTAAAAGATCGGGGCTGAATTTTTTCCAATATCTTGGGGTATGATCTTTGCCTTTCGGCTGATTTGGATGCCGGGCGCTTTTATCCGAATTTTCATTTACCCATTCCAAAAATTTTTTGTATCGAGCGTTTGAAACTTCATACTTATCTATGTAAAAGGATTTGAGATACTCGGTTTGTTCGGTTTTGTCGTCTCCTATTATGCAATCGCCTTTATCAATTAAAATCATAACGGAGCCGTCTTTTGAAGTTGTTTGTTGGGGTATGTCCTCGGCGTTCGATACTCCTATTAACATGACAAGAAGTAATAACAGGATATAGCTTATTTTTTTCATTCTTTTCTTTCTTTATAACTGCTTTTTATTCCGATTGTTTTTTGTAATATATTATAACATTATTCAATAGCCTTTCCATTTTTATAAAAAAATTTTGTTTATAGCTTTAATTCGCCTGTTTTTCAATATTAATTTTCTTATTATAGTTAAAAATTAGGCTGGGTTTAAGATAAAAAAGGTTGGTTTTTTTTGCCGGAATTAATATAGGCTTTAACATATTTTAAATCTTCTATGCTGTTTATACCCATAAATTCGATGTTATCATCCTTTATAAAGGCTCCGATTTTCTTTTTCTCTTTATATCCTATACCTATTATATCGGTAAGATAAAATTCTTGCTGAACATTATTTGATTTTATCTTAAAAATATAATCGGATAAAAGATTCTTATTTATGCAGTATATGCCGGAATTAATAATGTTGATTTTTTTCTGCTCATAACCGGCGTCCTTTTCCTCTACAATCGCCGAAAGTCCCGTATTAGAATTCATAATCAGTCTGCCGTATCCAGTTGGATTTTTTACTTTAACGCCTAATACGGTAATATCTAATTGGTTTGAATTATGGTAATGAATCAACTCTGAAATGGTGGAGGTTTTTAAACAAGGAACGTCTCCGTATAGGATAACAACATTTTCAATATTGTCGGAAAGATAAGGGGCGGCGCATTTTACTGCATGGCCTGTTCCCAATTGTTTTTCCTGATATGCAAATTTAATGTTGTATTTTTTTTCTCCGTATTTTTGAGAGACTGTTTTTTTTACTTCTTCGCCTTTATATCCTATAACAATTATAATATCTGCGTTGACCGAATTTATTGCGGCATCGCATACTGACATTATCATAAGCGTATTGTTTATTTTATGAAGAACTTTAGGCAAATCGGAACCCATTCGCTTGCCAAGTCCTGCGGCTAATATGATTACCGCGGTTTTTTTTATTTTATTGTTATCCATTATGCTGATGCTGAAAAGGAGTGTTTTGCGTATAGGAATAATATCGGGAAGGAGAAGTTTATAAAAATATAGGAAGGCTTTTAAAAAAACCTTCCTATATATAATATATTTTTAACGAATAATTAACGGGTTTGCGCCAAGCTAATTCTATTTATAGCTCTTCTTAAAGCCGTTTTAGCTCTTATAAAATCAATATCGCCTTTTTTATCCTCTTCAAGACGTTTTAAAGCTCTTTCTTGCGCTTTTTCCGCGCGGCTAAGATCTATATCGCTTCTTCTTTCGGCAGATTCCGATAGTATAGTTACTTTATCCGGTAAAGCTTCGGCAAAACCGCCGTTTACAAATACGAACCTTTCTTTGTCGTCAACATCTTTATAAGTAATGATGCCTGTTTTAAGAGCGGTTAAAAAAGGAGTATGACCGACAAGTACTCCGAACTCCCCTAAGACGCCTGGCGCCATTACTATTTGGGCATCTTCGCTCACAACATTTTTTGCCGGAGTAACGATTTCCAATCTGATATTTTCAGTCATTTTAGACTCCCGCTGTTAATTATTTATTTTCTTCTTTTAAAGCGTTAGCCGCTTCAACAACATCTTCTATACCGCCAGCCATATAAAAGCAACGTTCCGGGATTTCATCATGCTTGCCGTCGCATATTTCTCTAAATGCTCGAACCGTATCTTCTATTTTAACATATTTTCCTGCTCTGCCGGTAAAAACTTCGGCAACATGGAAGGGCTGAGACAAGAATCTTTGTACTTTTCTTGCTCTTGCAACGGTAAGCTTATCTTCGTCGGAAAGCTCGTCAATACCCAATATGGCTATGATGTCTTGAAGCTCTTTGTATTTTTGCAAAACTATCTGAACTTCTCGCGCTACATTGTAATGCTCTTCGCCTATGTAGTTTGCATCAAGAATTCGAGATGTAGAATCAAGCGGGTCAACCGAAGGATAGATGCCAAGTTCCGCTATTTGCCTTGAAAGAACAACTGTTCCGTCAAGGTGAGCAAATGTAGTTGCAGGAGCAGGGTCTGTTAAGTCATCTGCCGGCACATATACGCATTGAACCGCAGTAATTGAGCCTTTGTCCGTAGAGGTAATTCTTTCTTGAAGTCCGCCTAAGTCAACAGCCAAAGTCGGTTGATAACCAACCGCAGAAGGCATTCTTCCGAGAAGCGCGGACACTTCGGAACCTGCTTGAGTAAAGCGGAATATGTTATCTATAAATATAAGAACATCTTGTCCTTCTTCATCTCTGAAGTATTCTGCAACTGTCAGGCCGGAAAGCGCTACTCTTGCTCTTGCTCCCGGAGGCTCTGTCATCTGTCCATACACAAGCGCAGCTTTCGGAAGTACTCCGGAATCTTTCATTTCATGGTATAAGTCGTTTCCTTCGCGGGTTCTTTCTCCAACGCCGGCAAAAACGGATATACCGCCATGCTGCATAGCAATGTTGTTAACCATCTCCATCATAATAACTGTCTTGCCAACGCCTGCGCCTCCGAAAAGCCCCATTTTTCCGCCTCTCGGGAAGGGTACTAACAGATCGATAACTTTAATGCCTGTTTCCAATACGGTTACGCTGGTATCCTGCTCTGTAAATTTCGGAGCGGCTCTATGTATTGGGCTTATTTTTTCCATACTTATCGGACCTAATCCGTCAACAGGTCTGCCTACAACGTTAAGAACACGCCCTAATGCCGCTTTACCTACGGGCATTGATATCGGTTGCCCTGTATTTTTTACAGGCATGCCGCGGACTAAACCATCTGTTACGTCCATAGCAATGGTTCTAACTACGTTATCTCCGAGATGCTGAGCTACCTCAACAACCAGATTATCAGGTTCGTCGCTGATAGCGGTATTGCTGATTGATAATGCAGTAAGTATTTCGGGCAGATGCCCTTGTTCAAATTCTACGTCCACTACAGGTCCCATAACCTGAGCTACTTTTCCTATATTTTCTTCCATCTATAGTTCTCCTCCTTAATAAAAAACTATGTGGCAGTTTATCCTTTAAGGGCTTCCGCACCGCCTACTATATCCATTAATTCTGCCGTAATTGCCGCTTGTCTCGCTTTATTATATGCCAATGTTAAAGTCTGTATCATATCGTTACACGCGATTGTAGCATTATTCATTGCAGTCATTCTGGCAGCATGTTCGCATGCCGAAGTTTCCAATAATGCGCTGTGTATTTGGACAAAGATGCTTTTAGGAAGCATTACGTCCAAAAGTTCATTTACAGACGGCTCGCAAATATGCTCCGCTAAAAAGGGTTTGTTTTCATCTTTTATCTCTTCCTTTTTTTCCAAAAGCGGTATGGGCAATACCTGTTTTATAACAGGCCGTTGCTTGGCAACATTTATAAACTCCGGATAAACAATGTAAACTTCATCATATTTCGAGCCTATAAAATTATCTATAAGCTTTTGCCCCGCATTCGCCGCAACCGAAAAATCGAATTTGGAACCGACTATGCCTATATATTCATAATCTGTTTTTTGATTGCAGCCTTTGCACCAACTTTTTCCTTTTTTACCAAAAGCCGTAAATAAAATCTCTTTATCTGTTCCTGATTTTTCAATTAATTTCTCTGCTTTATTTATAAGATTCATATTAAAACCGCCGCACAGTCCTCTGTCTGAAGTAAATAGAATAATGTTTATTTTTTTTACTTCCTCTTTCGGCGCAAGTAAAAGACTTTTTTGTTCGGACTTTTCGGCAAGGCTACCTAAAACTTCTGCAAATTTATCGGCATAAGGTTTAAAGCCGTCCATGTCTCGCTGCGCCCCTTTTAATCTGGAAGCGGCAACCATGTTCATAGCTTTGGTAATTTGTTTGGTTTTTTTAACCGCGCCTATTTTTATCTGGACATCTTTTAACGTAGCCATTTTATATTAACGCCCTTTTAATGTATGTGTTTAGGTTATGCAAAATTATAATCCCTGATCCTCGAATTCTTTACCGTATTCCGTTAAAGCTTGATTCATAAGGGTTTTAAGCTCGTCGGTTATCTCTTTTTTATCGGCAAGTTCGGTAAATATGTTGGAATATCTATCCTGAATAAATCTATACATTCCTTCTTCATATTTTGCGACAAAAGATACTGGCAGGTTGTCAAGATATCCGTTTGTTCCCGCAAAAAGTATTGTTACCTGCTTTTCCATTGACAAAGGCTTATACTGATGCTGTTTTAATATTTCTATAAGTCTTTCTCCTCTTGTAAGCTGCGCCTGAGTAGCTTTGTCCAGATCGCTTCCGAAAGCCGCAAAAGCTTCAAGTTCTCTATACTGAGCCATATCGAGACGCAATGTTCCTGCTACCTGTTTCATAGCTTTTGTTTGTGCGGCGCCTCCTACTCGAGATACGGAGAGTCCTACGTTGATTGCAGGTCTTATTCCCGCAAAGAATAGTTTGGGTTCAAGATATATTTGCCCGTCTGTAATTGATATAACGTTTGTAGGTATGTAAGCGGAAACGTCTCCTGCTTGGGTTTCGATAATGGGCAATGCAGTAAGGGAACCGCCTCCGAGCTTATCGTTTAATTTAGAGGCTCTTTCAAGAAGTCTCGAATGGTTATAAAATATATCGCCGGGATAAGCTTCGCGTCCTGGCGGACGTCTTAAAAGAAGCGAAATCTGACGATATGAGACTGCCTGTTTGGAAAGATCATCGTAGATTATAAGAGCATGCTGTCCTTTTTTCATAAAATATTCGCCCATAGCGCATCCGGCATAAGGAGCAATGTACTGTAATGTTGCAGGGTCGCTTGCGCATGCAGCTACTACGGTAGTATATTCCATAGCGCCGTATTTTTCCAATGTAGCGACTATCTGGGCAACGGTAGATTTTTTCTGCCCGCATGCAACATATATGCAATATACGTCTTGTCCTTTTTGGCTTAGAATGGAATCTATAGCTATAGCGGTTTTTCCTATTTGGCGGTCTCCGATTATAAGTTCTCGTTGTCCTCTGCCTACCGGAGTCATTGCATCTATTGCTTTTATTCCTGTAAGCATTGGTTCGTGAACGCTTTTACGGTCAATAACGCCGGGAGCGACCACTTCTATTTTACTGAAATCTTTTGTATCAATGGGACCTTTTCCGTCAATAGGTTCGCCAACCGCAGTTACTACGCGTCCTAATACTGCCTCGCCTACTGGAACTTGCGCGATTCTTCCCGTGCGTTTAACTATATCGCCTTCTTTAAGCTTGGAGTCGTCTCCCATAATGGCGACTCCTACATTATCCTCTTCAAGGTTTAGAACTAGACCGAGTACGCCGCCCGGAAACTCCACTAATTCGAGAGCCATAACATTTTGAAGTCCATAAACTTTTGAGATGCCATCGCCTACGGATAAAATTATGCCGGTCTCGCTTAACTCAATCTTTTTTTCATAGTCTTTAATCTGGTCTTTAATTATTTGACTTATTTCTTCAGCTTTTATTTCCATTATACACTCTCACCCCTTTTAAAGATTCTTTCATGTTATGCAGCTGTGTTTTGATACTGCCGTCCAAAACAAAATCGCCTATTTTTGTAATTATGCCTCCGATTAGGCTTTGATCCTGCTTGACTTCCAATCTGATATCTTTACCTGTCTTTTTTGAAAGAACCGCTCTGATTTTTTCTATAGTTTCAGATGAAAGTTCCGAAGCCGAAAACAGAGTTGCATGAGCGACGCCTTTAAGCTCGTCGCATAATTTCCGATATGTTTCGTCAATGACGCTTACAAATTTCATTCTTCCTTTATCAAACAAAAGCATTAAAAAAGATTTCATTACGGAAGAAAATTGTAACTTTTCTATAATTATTCGTAAGATTTTTTTTCTGCTTGCAGTTTCATATAAAGGATTATTGATAGCCTGCAAAAGCTGTTCCTCTTTTTCAATCAGACAAACAAAATCATTCAACTCTTTTTTATAATCTTCCGCTTTATTATCTTCTTTGCCTATAAGCAAAAGAGCTTTTGCATAACGCCTTGATACCGATAAATTTTTCACTATGCCACCACCTTATTTAAATATTCGTCAATAAGTCTATTATGGTCGTCAGGATTTATCTTGTTTTTAATAAGTTCTTTCGCCTTTAATAATGATTCTGATACGATCTCTTTTTGAAGTTCTTTTTTGGCTTGAGCAAATTGATAGTTGATGTTCTTTTTTGCCGCTTCTTCCATTTTTTTTGCAGCCTCGTCAGCCTGTTTTAATATTCTTGCTTTTGCCTCTTCTCCCTGTTTGACGTAACCGTCAATTATGTTTTCGGCTTCCTTATCTAAATTTGCAAACTTTTTTTCATAATTTGCAACCTGTTGCAAAGCCTTCTCTTTTTTTGCTTCCAAATCAGTCAATTGTTCTTTTATGCCGTTAATTCTTGCACTTAAAGCGGTAGATACGGGTTTTTTCACAATATAAAAAAGAGCGATAGCCAAAACAGCAAAATTCATTACTCGGTATGTATCGGTCGCCACCCAGCCTATGGCTTCTCCGCGTCCTCCGTCTGAAGAGGCGAAAGAGACGGCGATAAAAATAAAATATAGAAAGAGTGTAAAAAGTATAACTTTAAAACCTTTTCCCGCATCAAGAAAATTTCTCATTTATGCTTCCCTCCCTAATATTTTTTTGCTTATGAACGCGGCGAAGTTGTTGATTTCATCTTGAAGTGACTTTCTTACGGCATCGGCATCTTTTTTAATTTTCTCTTTTATTGCTTCCATATCTGCGCCGGCTTTTTTATTTATTTCGACAAGAATTTTTCTTTCTTGGTTTTCGGCTTCTGTAATCATCACTTCCTTTTCTTTTAAACCTTTTGCCCTTGCCTCTTTGATTTTTTGATCAAAAGCTTTCTCTTTTTCTTTTACGCTACTGATCAATGATTTAATATCGTTTGAAAATCCGTCAATCCTCTCTTTTCTTTTGCTTATAATGTTTCGTATCGGCTTAAACATGACGATGTTTAAAAGTAAAATAAGAAGGATAAAATTGATTACCTGTATTAAAACAGACGCGTCGGGCAAAACGCTTATGCCTCCGCCCGAACAAAAAGCAGGTTTTTGAAATATTGCCAACAAAGATAAAAACGTAATAGTTCCAACGATAAACTTTTGCATTAATGTTTTTAAATTCATTACTCCTCCGTTTTAAATAATAGACTGCCATTTAAATTAAAAAATAGGATGTGTCAAAGGTTTTTTGTATCTTTTTGAGTTTCATTTTTTTTTAAATCGGAAGCCGTAATTTTATTTGTAAGCATTTTTTCACCTTTTTTTTCATTATCCAATAGTATAGGGGTTAGAACTGTAGAACATTTTCCATTAAATACCGCTCCGGATGCAATCGAAATTATAGGAGCGTCCATGTCTCCGTCAACCTTTCCTGGAGGATATAGTTCTATTCTCTTTTTTGCCGAAATACGACCTTTTACTGCGCCTATTATAATGGCGGAATCAACTTTTAGCTCCGCTTCTATTTTTGCCGTTTTTCCTACTATCACCGTCCCCGCGCCTTCTCCGGAGCTGTAAATATCCCCTTTTACTTTTCCGTCCAATCTTATTGTTCCGGTAAACTTGATTATGCCCTCAATAACGGTATCGGGGCATAAAAAAGTAGTAATTACGTCATGATTCGCTTTTTTATCTTTTTTATTAAAAATTTTTACCATTATAATTTCACCAGCCTTTTTAAATGTTAAAGAGACAGAAATACAAAAATACAAAGTATCATAGTTTCTCGATCTTATACGTTTATTATGTTTATAATTAAAATAAGATTGAAAAGATACAAATTTGCAAAGCATAGGTCAATATTTAAAATTGAAGATACATAATCCCTCTGTCCCTTTGTGTCTCTGTATCTATCTTTATTCATACATAAAACCGCGCATGCTCACATTAAGAAGGATTCCTACGCCTATCATTACGGTTAGAACCGAAGATCCGCCGTAGCTTATAAAAGGCAGCGGTATTCCTACAACCGGCATTAATCCCATAGTCATTCCTATATTAACTACAACCTGCCATGTTATCATTATTATTACTCCGACGCATAATATAGCCCCGAAACTATCCCTGCACGAATAAGCTATGTTAAATCCCCAAAATATTAGTAAAAGGAATAAAAAAAGTATTGCTATAGAACCTATAAATCCCCATTCTTCGGCAATAACGGAAAATATAAAATCTGTATGATGCTCCGGAAGAAATAAAAGCGCGTTTTGTTTGCCTTCCATAAATCCTTTTCCGGCAAGCATGCCGGAGCCTATCGCTATTTTGGATTGAATTATATGATAACCTGTTCCCAGCGGATCCCGCTCCGGCGATAAAAATGTAAAAACTCTTAGTTTTTGATAATCTTTTAAAAAAAACCATATAATAGGGCTGATTACAGCGCCTGCTGCTACAAGAACCGAAAATGTTTTTTTTTCTATCTTTACAAAAATGGTCATAGAACCTGCAATAAGAACTAAAAGCATAGCCGTTCCAAGATCGGGCTGACGGGCTATTAAAAAAAAAGGCAATAGAGTTAATGTTAACGGCTTTACAAGCTTGCTAAAAGTAAGTCCTTCGGAATCGGAAGTTTTGGCGTAATGTTTTGCAAGCGGTATTATTAAGCCTATTTTGGCAAACTCGGAAGGCTGGAAAGAAAAAAAACCGAGGTCTATCCATCGTCTTGCCCCGGCAACATGTTTGCCGAAGATAAGAACGCATATTAATAGTATAATTGATAATCCGTATATTATGTATGCTAATTTATCAAACAGTTTGTAATTAAAAAAAAATATTATAATAGCTATAACAAATCCGCTTCCATACCATATTAACTGTTTTATATATATGTTTCGGTTGAATAAAAAGCCTTCCGCTTCCACTACGCTGTATAAGGTTAGCCCTCCTACAAAACATAATGTAAAAACTATGATTAAAAATCCCCAATCAAAAGAATATAAAAGTCTTCTGTCAAACATATTTATTTAAAATTATTCTTAAACCGATAATTATATATAAGCCGTCTATACAATAAAACTCAAAAATCGAACATAAGATATGCTTAAAAAAATAATAAGTAAAGAATAAAGTTGTTCTATAGTCTCATTCTTTTTTGTATCTATAACATAGTTATAGGCGTTTCAATAGATTGCGACAATTGCCAATTGCAGAGCTGCAGTTATATGTTGGACGGCTGCAATTAATAAATCTATTAAACAAACAATTAAAAGGTGGTAAAAATGAGCAAAAGAATTCCTCGAAAAGAAGCGAAAATTATAGCCTTGACAGAAGTTATATCTGATGGGATTTGATTTTGTTTATAATTTTTAAATTATCTTCTTAAATCTGGCATCTCTTTTTCACTCAAGTATTGTTTTATTACCTCTTTTGCAAGCGGTGCAGCTGCACGGGAGCCGTGTTCTCCATGTTCTACAAATACGGAAACCGCAATTTCAGGATTATCGGACGGCGCATACGCCGCAAACCAAGCATGGGGTCTTAGATGGTATTCTTTAACCACGTCTTCATCTTCTTCTTTGCTGCTTGCCACTTGCGAAGTTCCTGTTTTGCCGCTAATGGCTATTTTCGGAAAAAATATCAATCTGGCGGTTCCGCGTCCGGAATTTACCACTTTAAAAAGTCCGTTTTTAATGATGTTTATCGTATAATCGGAAATGGGCAGTCTGCCTGTTGCTTGGGAAGCGTTATATTTTATAACTGTTCCGTCTGCCTCGCAAACTTTTTTTACTATTATGGGTTTGTATCTTATTCCTCCGTTTGCAATCGCCGCGGTCATAACCGCAATCTGAAGCGGAGTTGTAAGGTTGTAGCTTTGCCCTATGGAAACGGAAAGGGTTTCTCCGCTCTGCCAATTTCTGCCTATTTTACGTTTTTTCCAAGTAGAAGTAGGAACTAATCCGGCAGCCTCGCTGTCTAATTCTATACCTGTAGGTATTCCGAGTCCAAAAGCTTTGGCATATTTGGCGAGTTTGTCAACTCCTAATCTTTGTCCGATTTCATAAAAGAACACGTCGCAGGATTCGGCAATTGCATCTTCCACTTTAATTGCGCCGTGTCCTTTTTTTTTCCAACATCTGTATGTTCTGTTACCGTATTGTAGTTTGCCGGAACATCGAAATTTTGTTTCGGGGTTGATTATTCCTTCTTCCAAAGCTGCCGCTGCCGTTATTATTTTATATACGGAGCCGGGCGGATATTCCCCTTGTACCGCTTTATTTACCATGGGCTTTAATTTGTTTTCGATTAAAGAGCGCCATTTATGATGGGACATGCTTTTTACAAAATCGTTCTGGTTGAACGCCGGGCTGCTTGCAATAGCAAGTATTTCGCCGGTATTAGGGTTTATTGCGACTATTGCTCCGGCTTTATTTTTTAATAGTTCTTCGGCTTTCAGCTGTAAGGGCAGATTTATGGTTAAATATAGGTTATCTCCTAACTTGGCCTTAACAGTATTTAACACTTTTATCATTTGCCCTTTTGCATTCACTTCTATTTGCCTGCCTCCTCTTTTGCCTCTTAAAAAATCTTCGTATTTTTTTTCTACTCCGAATTTGCCTATAAAATCGCCGGGTTTAAAATCAGAATATTTTTTATCTTTAAGTTTTGCCGCGCCTATTTCGCCCAAATAACCTATCAGATGAGCCGCACAGTCTTCATAGATATAATTTCTTTTTAAACTAACGGTTAAAACTACGCCGGGAAGATTGAATTTGTTGACTTCGATTGCCGCGAGCATATCTCTGTCAATGTCGGTTTTTAAAACAATGGGCTTATAAGAGGCGATTCCTTTTTCTTTTTTTATTTTTTCCATTAAATGGTCCGCCGGTATATTAATGTATCGGGCAAGGTTTGCCAATGTCTGTTTTAACGGCGCGGCATCTTTGGAGATTATGCTTATATCGAAAGAGGGTCTGTTATCAACTAAAAGTTTTCCATCTCTATCATAAATTAGCCCTCTGATCGGGGGGATTTGCTGTAGCCTGATACGGTTGTTTCTGGAAAGCTCTTCAAATTTTTCGCCTTTGATAACCTGAAGATAAAAAAGTCTTATAATCAGCACGAAAAACGCCGCCAATATCAATATGGCAGCTTTTTCGACTCTTTTTTTATGCCATCCTATATCCGAATTTTTTATATTAAGATTCACCTGATATTTTCCGAGATTTCCGATTTAAACTGGTAAAATGTCTAAAAATATGTTTTATTAATAATATTAATAAAGGGAATAAAAAGAGTCCTATAGCTATCTGTTTTAAAAGCACGGTAAATATTTCGGTAAAAAATAGGCCTTCCCGCATAAAATATATGGAAATATTTTGTATGATAATGCAGGCTGATGTAGCCGCCCAGATTATAAGAAGACTTTCTTTTTGCAGATATAAAGAGATTATTTGGGTAATTATGATTGTCCATATATAAGACAATAAATATATGCCGAAAGGTCCTCCTGATAGATTGTCTGTTATGAGCCCTAATATAACCGCTATTATATAGCCGTCTTTTTTTTCCCCGAAAAGAAAAGCGGCAATGATTAATGAGATGTTGGAATCAAAAAGGTATTGGAATAAGCCGAAAGACGGCAGATATGCTGTTCGCGATACTGTTAAGAAAAGTCCTATCGTAAAGCTTAATATTATAATCATCTTGAAAACCGGCTTCTTTCTCCGGCATAATTTTGGAAGTTTCTTATATCAACGACGGAAGTATCTATTATTAACACCTCTTCAAGCTTTTCAAAATCAACGTAACAGGAAACAGATACTTGTTGAAAAACTTCGGAATGATTTTTGGTTACATCCGATACGATGCCTATCATTAATCCTTTTGGAAATATTCCGTCCATCCCGGAAGATATAACAACATCTTTTATACGAACGTCATTTTTTCTAAGAACATATTCCAAAGCGCACTCTTCATCAAAGCCTTTTCCTTTTAATATTCCTCTTGCCCGAGTCCGCTGTATTATAGCGTCAACAGCGCTGTTTTGTCCGGTTATAAGCAGAACTCTGGAATTATGAGTAAATATGTCTGTAATTTGTCCTACCGCTCCTTCCGGCGCTATAACCGGCATTCCTCTTTTGACGCCGTCCTTTTTGCCTTTATCTATCAGGACTGTTTTAAACCACTGAGAGGAATCTTTTCCTATTACTCTTGAGGCAATTAACTTTTTATAGGGGGTTTCTTTTTTAAAATTCAAAAGTTTTACAAGCCGTGCGTATGAAGTTTTTAATTCGTAAAATCTGTTATTAAGCGAAGCCAGTTCGTTTAACTTTCTTTTAATCTCTTTATTTTCTTGAGCTACGGAAAGCAGAGCGAAATAATCGGACCAAATGTCTCGTCCGAATTTTGTAGTTGTTACTACAGCTTTTTGAAAAGGAGCCGCTACAAAAACAAAAAGATTCCTGCCGTCCTTAAAAGAGGTATAATGATATGTAAATGATAACGAAAGAATAACAACCGGCAGAATGATTAGAAAGAAGGTTGCGATAACTATTATTCTTTTTTTTGTAAACATAATTATTCTATAGATACCTGTCTAAGTATATCCATGCTGTCTATTGCTTTGCCTGAACCTAAAACTACGGTAGTAAGGGGATCGTCTGCTACGGTTATGGGCAGTCCGCTTTTTGTTCTTAAAAGTTTATCTAAATTTTTTAAAAGAGCGCCTCCTCCTGTTAATACTATGCCTCTATCTACTATATCTGCGGCAAGTTCGGGCGGAGTCTGCTCAAGAGCTATTTTTACACATTCTACTATGGAATCGATCTGTTCGGAAATAGCCGCTTTTACCTCTCTTGAATCTATCGCCATTATTTTAGGTATTCCGGAAACAAGGTCTCTTCCTTTAACCTCCATTGTTTCAACAGTCGATTCTTCGGGGAATGCGTTCCCTATTGTCATTTTAATTAATTCCGCGCTTCTTTCGCCTATAAGAAGATTGTATTCCCGTTTCATGTATTGCATGATGGCGGTATCCATTTTATCGCCCGCCACTCTTAATGATCTGCTGTAAACTATTCCCGCTAAAGATATAACCGCAACCTCTGTAGTGCCGCCTCCTATATCTACTATCATGTTACAGGTAGGCTCGGTTATAGGAAGCCCTGCTCCTATAGCCGCCGCCATAGGCTCTTCTATTAAAAAGACTTCTCTTGCCCCTGCAGATTCCGCAGATTCTCGAACAGCCCGCTTTTCAACCTGAGTAATTCCGGACGGAACCGCTATTACCATTCTGGGTCTTACAAATTTGCGTCTGTTATGCGCCTTATGTATAAAATGACGAAGCATCGCTTCGGTTATTTCAAAATCGGCTATTACTCCGTCTCTCATGGGACGTATTGCGGTAATATTGCCGGGGGTTCTTCCCAGCATTTTTTTTGCTTCGATACCTACGGCAAGAACTTTGCTTTTAGCTCTTGAATCGTTTTTTACCGCCACTACCGAAGGCTCGCTTAAAACTATTCCTCGCCCTTTAACAAAAACAAGGGTATTTGCAGTGCCGAGATCTATTGCAAGATCATTTGAAAATATACTTGAAATCGGATTTAAAAACATGTTCATAAAATAATCCCTTTAATTAAATTGATAAATTCATCATCACCGCATTATGTAACAACGGTCTGAAATTTCTTATTTTTTGATTAGAAGAATAAGGATGGATTCGGTTGGCAAGCAGAATAACAACCGCTTCTTTATTAATATCTGCCCAAAAAGAGACGCCTGTATATCCGAGATGTCCTACTGAATTTGCCGAAAAATGTTTGCCGCAGCTTGCACCCTCGCCGCTCGGCATATCAAAGCCGAGACTTCTTGTTCCGTTAGTATTTCGTTTAAAAAGCTTAATAACCGTTTTTTGTTTTAAAAAAGAGGATGCGCATCCTTTATATATTGAAATTAAGATACAAATAAGATTATAAATATCCTCGGCGCATCCGAAAAGCCCCGCATGTCCGTAGGCTCCGCCTATTATGTAAGCGTTTTGGTCATGGACAACCCCTTTTAATATTTTTTTTCTCCAAAAACATTTTTCGGTAGAAGCAAATTTTTTATTGCCGCCATCCGTAAAAAACATTTTTATATTAAAAGGTTTATAAATTTTATAGATATAATCTTCAAACTTCATCCCTGATAAAACTTCTATTACAAATGCCAAAAGCATAAAACCTACATCGCTGTATAACTCTTTTTTGCCGGGTTCGGCAATAAGGGTTTCTGTGCAGATCATATTTAACAATGCTTTTTTCCGTTTTAAATACGATTCTTTTTCCAATATTTTATAATACGGTTTATAAGCGCAAAGCCCGGAATTATGATAAAGAAGATTTTCTATTGTTATTTTTTTTTTATTTTTATCGTAAAATTCGGGTA
The DNA here is from genome assembly GCA_019306065.1 of Deltaproteobacteria bacterium. Lineage (GTDB taxonomy): Bacteria > Desulfobacterota > Desulfobacteria > Desulfobacterales > JAFDMD01 > JAFDMD01. The sequence continues at coordinate 52,514 of JAFDMF010000003.1, read as the reverse complement.
TTATTTCGCTTATTGCGGTATTAAATTCCGCTTTTCCATCTTCGATAAGCGTGGCTATAGCCAAAGCCGTAGCCAGAGGCTTGGTTAAAGATGCCAGATCAAATATCGTCTTTTTGCTCATTTTTTCTTTTGAAAATATATCCGCATATCCGTAAGAATTAAAAAAAAGTATCTTTTTTTTTTGCGCGGCAAAAAAAACGGCTCCAGGAAAAACCGCTTCGTCTAATCCTTTGAACATTAATTTGTCTATATTTTTATAACTCATTTTATAAGATACAGAGATACAAAGGGACAGAAATACAAAGTTGCATACAGCGTCTCTATCGTATTCTTATAAAATATCCCATTTATAATCATTCTTTTTTGTATCTAAATTTGGTTGCGAAGTTTTTATTCTTTTTATAAAACATTCTCAAAAGATAATCTTTTTTCGTCCGCGTTTAAATAAGCCTTTCTTCCGATTAAAAAGGACAGATTTGTTTTATCGTGTCCGGCTTTAAAGCCCGCCAATATCGGAAAACTCTCTTTCTTAAACTTATCGGCAACTATCTGATAAATATCTTGAATCTGCCCGCAATTATCAAAAGAGCCGAGTAGGATTCCGGATATTTGTTTAAAATAACCTGCAAACTTTATATGAGTAAGCATTCTATCTATTTTATACGGTTTTTCGGACGTATCTTCTAAAAAAAGTATGCAGTCTTTAAAATCGGGCTGATAAGCGGTTCCAGCAAGATGACAAAGGGTGGCAAGGTTGCCTCCCACTATACTACCTTCGCTTTTTCCCTGTTTTATAACAACTCCGTTTTCAATTTTAAGATTTATATCCGATTTTAAAGTAACCGTATCATAAAAGCTTTTTATTGTTTCGGCATCTTGCGCAGCCAAAGATGTAACTACAGGACCATGGACTGTCATAATATCTGCAAAAGTATAATATGCGGATAATAATGCGGATATGTCGCTAAATCCTATAAAAAGTTTCGGATTTTTTTTTGCGGTTTGATAGTCTATATAAGGCAGCAGCCGCATAGATCCGAAACCTCCTTTTGCGCTCATAATTCCTTTTATGTTTTTATCGGCAAACATTTTGTTTATAATGCGGGCTCTATTGGCGTCTTCGCCTGCAAGATATTTTTTTTTAAAAAAAATATCTTGCGGAATATTTACCTTAAATCCTAATGATTTTATAATTTCAACCCCTTTATAAAGCTCCTCTGTATTAAAAGGGCTTGCCGGAGCAACTATTCCTACAACATCATTTTGCTTAATTGAGTTCGGAATTATTTTTTTTATACCGCTGGACAAAATTACTTTCTCTTATAAAATCATTCATTGGATTGTTAGCTAAAATCAAGTAAAAACGAGTTTTTTCTATGTAAACTAATTACAATCTAATGTTATATATATTTTTTTCAAAAAATTACAACAGGAATAATCAAAAATAAAATAAATTTTCTAATTTGCCTTCCGTAGAAAAATCTTTTATTTTTAGCTGCTATCAAACCCGTATAGATAGTTCTCGTAAAAAAATGTTTTATTTTGTTTGAGTTTAAGGCAAATCAAAATTTTAACCGCTGGAATAAAAGAAGACTTTTTTATACGGGAACTAAAAAATGCTCCCATATTTTTATAATTTCTTTTCTCATTGTTTTAAAATCGCCGGCATTAACTAATCCTTTTTTTTCGGCAAAATTTAATCTATGAATAGCCGCTCTGTATGCGGTATAACCTTTTTTAAGGGTTTTGGCATGATCGGAGCTCAATATTCCTATTTTTTCAAAGCGTTGGATAAATTTTATATTATTTGTATCTTCTAACAGGTTAGGATAAAAAAAGGCATGTAATAAAACAAGATACTGAATTAGGAATTCAATATCTACAATTCCGCCAAAACCCTGCTTTAAATCGAACACATCTTGTTTTTTATATATTGTTTCTTCTCTTATGCGCTCTCTCATACCAATAATATCTTTTGTAAGCTTTTCTTTATCTCGCTTTTTGGATAGAATCTCTTTTCTTATTAGATTGAATTTTTCAAAAAGAATCAGATTTCCCGTAACCGGTCTTGCGCGGACTAATGCTTGATGCTCCCATGTCCATGCTTGGTTTTCCTGATACTCTTTAAAGGAATCTATATGGCTTACCAAAAGACCGGAAGCCCCTGAAGGACGAAGTCTCATATCTGTTTCATATAAGATTCCCGCGCTTGTGCGAGAAGATAAAAAATGTAGGGTTCTTTGACCAAGTCTGGAAAAAAAAGCCGAATTATCTCCGAATGTCTGCTCTTTTTCTCCTGAATGCAAAAATACCATATCAAGATCGGAGCCATAACTGAGCTCCTCTCCGCCCAGTTTTCCGTAAGCTATTACGACAAATCCTTTATCGCATATTTTTTCGTCCATTACGCAGCTTGGCGCGCCGTATTTTGCGGTAAGCTGTTTCCACAAAACATCTAATACTTTTTCTAACAGGGTATCCGCTATTTCGCAAAGCTTATAACTTGCTTCTTTTACGGGAATTATATTGGTAACCTCTGCGGCGGCTACTCTTAACATATTAGCCTGTTGAAATATTCTTGCTTCATCCATCTGGCTTTCAATATCATCCGGCGCAAAACGGCTTATACGAAAATTAAGCTCTTTTTTAAAATCGGCTTTTCGGGGCGGCGCGTAAAGGGTTCTATGATCTATAAGCTCGTCTAAAAGCAGCGGATGTTTTGTTAATAAGCTTATAATCCAAGAGCTGGCATCCGCAAGTTTTATAAGCTGTTTTAAAGCGTTAGGATTTTCCAAAAATAAGGACAGGTAACAGGTTCGTTTTATAATTATTTTTATAAGCAAAAAGATTCGTTTTAAGGTTATATCCGGCTCCGCCAGATCGGAAGCTTCTATCAAAAGCGCGGGTATAAGCTTTATAAGTCTTGCTTTTCCTTTTACGCTTACCGCTTCCGAAAAAATATCTTTTTTTAATCCTTTAAGAAGTTTATAGATTTCGTCCGGTTTTTCATATCCGACTTTTTTTAAAATATTAAACGATTCTTGCCCGTCTTCTAATTTTTCCCAAAGGTATTTCAACTCTTTTTCTACAAGGTTATCATTTTTGCTCGTATCTTTTTTTTCCGGAAAAAGAAGGGTTGAAAAATAGAAACGAACATTTTTTCTATGCTTATTTAAAGCGGACAAAAAATCGGAGGTATCCGAAAAATTAAGGGAATAAGCAAGACGGGTAAGCCGCATATCTTCTGTCGGAATACTATGAGCTCTGGCGTCTGCAAACTCTTGTAATCTATGCTCTGTATTACGCAAAAAAATATAAGCGCAAACAAGAGAATTCGCCGCTTCTTTTGTAATATATTCTTTTTGTTCCAACAATCTAAGTATAGCGCAAATATCTCTTTTTTGCAGATCCGCATCTATTCCGCCTCTTATAAGCTGAAAAATCTGCCCGAAAAATTCTATCTCCCGAATTCCCCCTTTTCCAAGCTTTATATTATTTTCAAATCCTTTTTTTGCCGCTTGAGCATCTATTTTATCTTTCATCCCCCGCAAAGATTCGATTGTTCCGTAATCAAGATACTTTCTATATATAAAAGGATACAGCCTTTTAAGAAGTTTTGTCCCCGCCTTTTTATCTCCCGCGCAAACTCTTGCTTTTATAAAAGCGTATCGCTCCCATTCTCTGCCTTCGGTCTGATAATAATCTTCCGTAGCGTCAAAACTCATAACTATAGGTCCGTTTTCCCCGTAAGGTCGAAGGCGCATATCCACTCTGAAAACAAAACCGTCATCCGTAAAATTATCAAGTATCTCTATTAACTTTGTAAAAAGTTTTGTAAAAAACTCTCTGTTTGTTACAAATTTTTCCTCTCCATTTGTCCGCCCATCTTTGTGATATGCAAAAATAAGGTCTATATCGGAAGAAAAATTAAGCTCTTTTCCTCCGAGTTTTCCCATCCCCAAAACTACCGGAAACTGTCTTCTGGAGCTTTCGGATTGCGGAACCCCGTATATCAGACAATATCGCAGATATAAAAAATCAACGGTTTTTTCTATAATTACATCCGCAAGCGCAGATAACCTTTTTATTGTTTTAAAAAGATCAAACCTACCGATTATATCCGCAAACCCTATTTTTACAGTCTCTTTAATCCGAAATATTCTTATCTTTTTCGCAAAGCTTTCTTCGGATTCGCTATCCGATAACATACAAGAAAGCGCCTTACCATAGTTGAAAAAATCAATCTTATTATCAAAATTGCAAAACCGTTTCGCCCATTTTAAGTTATGCGGATTTTTTAAAAAATTTTTATATATAAAATCGCTTGATACAAAAACTTTTTTTAAATCCTCTTTAATCTTTTCAAAAAGAAAAATCTCTTTTTCATCCTTTAACAGATTTTTAAAAGAATTAAGCTTTTCTTCGGCTTCTTGTAATAACTCTTTATTTATCGTCATATTTCTATCTATTAAGGTTAATCTGTTTATCCTCTTATATTAGTAAAACTATCCTGTTTTATGTAAAAAGCCAATTCAACGCAAATAAAATCTTAGTATTTTATTCGGTTTTGTTGCAGAGGGAATAATTAAAAGATTTCTCGCTTTGCTCGAAATGACAGTAAGTAATTTTTGCTTGTCATTTCGACGAGCGCAAGCGAGGAGAAATCCCTTAATTGTCTAAACTGTAATTTATATGATTAATGTAACAGGATATGATTAAAATTTTGATAAAATTCTTTGCATCTCTGTATCTTAATTATAAACAGAGAAAACCATTGGTTGTAATTTAAAAAAAAATATTATAGACAATTTTTTCATAATCTTAATGAATTGTTATTAAAAAAGGAAAAAAATGAAAAAATTATTGGCGTTATTATTTACGATGGCAATGCTATGCTCTTTTGCAATCACGGCATCGGCATCAGATTTTAACTTTTACGGAAGTCTTCGCTTTCAAACCTTTAGCGACGATGTTTCAAAAGAGGCTACTGGCGCGGGAGTAAGCGACCAAGATACCAAATGGGGCACTCTCGGAACAAGCCGACTCGGCGCCAAGATAAAACTTTCCGATAAAATAACCGGAATGTTTGAACTGGGAGTAGGAGATGAAAACCTTACGGTAAGGCTTTTTTTCGGCGAATATAATTTCGGAGCGGGAAAAATTCTTATAGGTCAATCAGGACATCCTATGGGAGAATCTTTTAGCAGCCGAGTAGGTATGGACGACAGCGGATTATTAAAATACGGCGTATTTTACGGCGGACTGGTAGAGATGATCAAACTTACATTCGGAGGCTTTCAGCTGTATTTTATTGAGCCTAATATAAATGCCGACAATGATGCTTGGCTTGACGCGGATACAAAGCTGCCGCAGTTTGCCGCAAGCTACGATCTGAAATATGAAAACTTCACTTTTGACATTACCGGCGCGTATCAGAGCTATGAAGTGGAAAATCATAACAATAATACAAGCTTTGACGTAAATTCTTATTTAATAAGAACCGGATTAAAAGGGGAATTCGGACCTTTGATGCTGGGCGCTACTTTCGGATGGGGAGAAAATACCTCGCAGATCGGATCAAGCGCAATCGCCAGACCTGCGGCATATACAAGCGATACCGAAAATACGATAGACAGCATGGGATATACCTTTGTAGGAGCATATAAAGCAACCGATAATTTAAGATTTGAAGCGGGCTACGGTTATATAAAATCGGAAATAAACGCTATAGGAGCAGAAGATGACGCCTGTTCATATTATCTGCAAGCTGGCATTACAATCGCTCCCGGATTTGTGGTAACCCCCGAAATAGGAAGAGTGGATTATAAAAGCAAACAAGGAATTGACGAAGGGGATATGACCTATTTCGGCGCAAAATGGCAGATTGATTTTTAAAAACAGATTCAATTAAAACATCTTTTAAATAAAAAAAGTAATTTTTTTTATTAACTCTATTTTTTTATTGATTTTTTAAAATATTATAGTAAATAAAGTTTAATCTGCAGTGTGCAGGTTAAAAGGATAAAAAAAATTATTACTTAAAGGAGTAAAAAGAATGAAAAAATTATTAATTCTATTATCGGCAACAGCTATGATCTGCGCCTTTTCGTTTACGGCTGCGGCATCAGATTTTGACTTTTACGGAAGCCTTCGTTTCCAAACCTTTAGCGAAGACTTTTCAAAAGAGACTCAAGATACCGGAAAAAGTGACACGGATACCAAATGGGGAACCATCGGAACAAGCCGTATCGGCTCCAAAATAAAACTTTCCGAAAATATAACGGGACTCTTTGAGTTGGCTGTAGAAGCTGTAGGAAACGATGCGTTAAGCGTCAGACATTTTTACGGCGAATATGATTTCGGACTCGGTAAAATTCTTATCGGTCAAACATGGCATCCCGTAGGAATACCTTTTGGCGCTTACAGCCATCAGGTAGGGCTTAACGACGGCGGATTATTAAACTACGGACTATTCTATTCCGGACGAGACGAGATGATTAAACTTACTTTCGGCGGCTTCCAGTTGGCTTTTATCGAACCTCATACATCCTCGACAGTAATAAGCGGTTCCGATATGAATACCGATACTTCTCTTCCTCAGATTGCGGCTGGCTACAGCGTTAAATATGAAAACATAACTTTAGACGCGGTAGGCGCATATCAGACTTACGAAGAGAATAACGAATCTTCAGGAAGAACCCACGATATAGATTCTTATGTATTTAAACTCGGCGCAAAAGGAGAATTCGGTCCGTTTATGCTGGGCGCAACTTACGGATGGGGAGAAAACGTAATGCAGATGGGAAGCGGAGCCTGCATAGGCGGAGGATTCCAAGGCGCAGAATATGTCGAAGCCTCGGATACCTTATTAGATGCGGACAGCAAAGGCTTTACCATTGTAAGCGCGTTTAAAGCAACCGACAGACTCGTATTTGAAGCGGGCTACGGTTATAACGAAACCGAAGTTGCAGGCGTTGACAACGACGCGGCGGCATATTATCTGCAAGCGGCAATTACGGTAGCAGACGGCTTTGTAGTAACCCCTGAAATAGGAAGAATCGACTACGGCGATGTTGAAGGAATTGACGAAGGGGATATGACTTACTTCGGCGCAAAATGGCAAATTAATTTTTAATATTCAATATTATTAATTATTATTTGATAAAAAAGGCGGAATAAAACATTCCGCCTTTTTTTTATTGATTTTTTTAAATATTGTAGTAAATACAATTAAGTTTGTCAGTTAAAGGAAAAAAAGTTATCAACCTGTTCCCGCAAAAACAGATTTTATTTTGCTTGGGTTTATGGCGAATAAAAAGCTTAAAACACAGCAAAAGAAGGCTTTTTAATACGGGAACTAACTTAACAAATTAAAGGAAAAATATAATGAAAAAAATATTGGCTATATTCACGACCGCTGCTTTAGTAAGCGCTTTTGCTTTAACTGCCGCAGCGTCTGAATTCAACTTTTACGGAAGTATCAGGTATAACACGATAAGCATAAACAGAATGCTTAATAACAAGGACCACAATGATTATCCACAACGTATAGCCTTGAAATCAGACCGTGATACAGATTGGGGGTTATGGGGACACAGCAGAGTAGGCGCTACAATTAAACTTTCCGACCAACTTACAGGAGTTTTTGAACTCGGAGTAGGAGACGAAGATTTAAAATTAAGACATTTTTACGGCGAATATGATTTCGGACTCGGTAAAATTCTTATAGGGCAAACATGGCATCCTTCAAGCGCAATAGCCTGTTACAGCAGCCAGATATGGGACGAAGACGACGGACTTGGCGAGCATGGGGCATTTTACGGAGGCCGCAGCGAGATGATTAAACTTTCATTCGGCAATTTCGGGTTATATTTTATAGAGCCGATAATAAAAAACTTCGATTTCTTTGAGGCAAATACGGTATTTGGACACAATGATCCTATTCGCGACAGCGCGTCAACGGATTTTGACAAATCTATTCCGCAAATAGCGGCTTCTTATACCTTTACTTATGATAAACTTACTCTGGAAGGTATGGCAGCTTATCAGCATTATGAATTTACAGACTATAACAACTCCACCGCAACCAAGAACCCGCGTCCTAATCATTATGACAAATCTCTTGACGTAAACTCCAACTTTTTCAAAATCGGAGCAACGGTTGATTTAGATCCTTTCACCTTTTCCGGATCTTACGGATGGGGCGATAACATCGGCAACATGGGAATATTAGCTTATTCGCATTATGGCTATAACCCTGTCGCTATCTATGCAGAGGGCACTAAAGCGCCGATTGGACCAGCCGGAATATATGACGTAGAAACTTCAGGATATACCCTAGTAGCAGGGATAAAAATAAATGATATGCTGAGTTTTCAAACAGGTTACGGGTATATAGAAAATGAAACGGACTATTGGGCACATTTTAAAAATACGGAAGCGCACTCCTATTATTTACAGGCACAAATAAAAATTTTAGATGGCTTTGTGATAACTCCGGAAATAGGAAAAATAGAATATGGCGATCAATATACCTTTGAAAAGGCAAATGAAGACACAGAAATGTATGACGGAGGAGATATCTCTTATTTCGGCGCAAAATGGCAGATTGATTTCTAATAATTGAACTTAAATTAATGACGCCTTTACGCTGACATATTGATAAAATAGGGGCATAATATAAAAAATTATGCCCCTATTTTTTATTGCTTTTTCTTACTTGTCATTATGAACTGTTTGAAAGCGAAGCTTGAGTTTTTACATTATTAGCAAAACTTGCCGAAAATCCAAAGCGATGAGTAAGAAGCGGAGCAAATAAACTTGGACATCTCCGAAATGAATATAAACCTGTCGGATCAAATATCGAGCTTGGCGGTGGCAACGCTCTTACGCTCAGACACTTTTACGGACTTGGAACTTACGGAGGATTGGACGGAGGCAGAAACGAAATGATTAAGTTTATAGAACCTGTTACCCGTAAATCCTGATATCAAAGATCCTCAAATATCCGCCGCATACAACTTTCAATATCAAAATATTAATTTTGACGCTGTATCAAATTATCAAAATTATGAAGAAAAAAACGCTACTACGGGACGAAACTATAATATAGATTCTTATGCGGTAAAATTATGTTAGGAGTTACTTACGGCTGGGGGCAAAATGTATCTAATATGGGAATTACTGCGGCTACTTATTATTCCGAAGGCGAGCCCCCCGCAACTCCAGTCGCCTTATTTGATAACGGACTTGTTCCATAATATAGATAGCAAAGCATATACCATTGTTGCAGGATATAAAATAAATGATACGGTAATAATAGAAGCCGGATACGGACATAACAGAAATGACTATAATAATTTAAAAAATAAAGCTCGGGCATATTATTTAGAGTCCGAAATAAAAATAGCAGACGGTTTTACAATTACCCCGGAAATAGGAAAAACCGATTACCAAACGTCAAACGGCATTGACGAAGGCGAAATAGACTATTTGACAGTAAAATGGCAGTTTAATTTTTAAAAAAAATCATCTTTAAAAACTGGTAAACCCTATAATTTTTCTATTATCATCTACGCCTAAAAAAAGATAACCGCCTTTATGATTTGAAAAAGCTATGAGTTCTTTCGCTATTTTTTTATTTTCCACAAAAAAAAATTCTAAGCATTTTTTGCTTTTTTATTATCGAAGCATCTCTTTTATACTATAAAGTTCCGCTTTTACCTGTTTTATAACGGTTTCAAAACCTGCGGGAATCTTTTTTGAATTTATATTTTTAAGATATTTTTTAGCGCCTGCTATGGTAAATTTTTTATTATATAAAAGATCTTTTATAACTAATATTTTTTCCGCTTTTTTTTTAGTATAAAGACGCTGTCCGCTGCGGGTTCTTATAGGAGCAATTCCGGGAAATTCGGTTTCCCAAAATCTGATAACTGAAGAATTCACTAAAGCAAGTTTTGCAACATCGCCGATTTTAAAATATAATTTATCGGCGGCTGATTTACCCTCTTTTTTCATATTTGCCTGCATATTCCAACCTGTCTTATGCTGGCAGACTGGCGTTAAATTTTTTAAGCGTTTTTTCGACTAACTTTTGCTGAATTGGAGCTATCTGTTCATCTGTAAGGGTTTTATCCGATGCTTGATAGGTTATGCTAAAAGATATGCTCTTTTTATCGGAAGGTATCTGCTCCCCTTCATATATGTCGAAAATCTCCGCTTTTTCAATAAAACCGCCCTGTTTTTTGCCGGAAATAATATATTGATAAATATCCGCGGCATTTATATCTTTAGAAACAATAACAGTTATATCCCTTACTATAGCAGGAAATTTGGAAATGTTTCCACAAGTCATTGTATCCGGGATAATTTCGGTTAAAAGTTTACAGTTTATTTCAAAAACAAACAGTTTCTGTTTTATGTCGTAAGCCAAACGCGTCTTATCTGCAATTTCTCCTACAATTCCGATTTCAGTATTACCTGCCATAATTTTTGCGCAGGCTCCTTTTTTGGTAAAAAAGGATTCTTCTGCAGAAAACGGAATGAAATCAACTTTTTCGATATGCAGATATTGACAAAGGGTCTCAACAACCCCCTTTATATCGTAAAAATCGGCTTGTTCCTCTTTATTATGCCACATGCCCGCGCATCTTTTACCAGTCCATAAACCTACCGTAAATTCGATTTCTATAGGAGTATCCACATTTTTATTTATTAAAAATATCTTTCCTGTTTCAAAAATTTTTAATCTTTTAATCTGAGAGGCTATATTTAAAGAAGCGGTTTCAAGAAGAGACGGAATAAGGCAACTTCTCATAACCGTTTGCTGCAAAGACAAAGGATTTAACAAAACAACCTGATCTCTTCTATAATCGTTTTTATGAAGCTGTAATTTGTCGCATGAGTTTGTATCTATAAAACTGTAGTTGATTACCTCCGAAAAACCGAGCCCTTTCATAATAGCTTTTATGTTGTTTCTTAAAGTAATATTTCTTCGATAAGGGGTTATTCGAATGGGCAAAACAGGAATTCGGACGGGGATTTTATCATATCCGTTTAATCTTGCTATCTCCTCTATAATATCTGCCGAACGAGTTATATCCGCTCTAAAAGAAGGCGGAGTTACCAAAAGTCCGTCTTTTGTATCTTCAACTTTAAATTCTATAGATTCAAGAAGCTTCTTTATGCTATTTTTATCAACAGTCACCCCGAGCAATTTTGCAACCTGCGCCTCTGTTATTTTGATAGAATTTGTTTGTTTCGGAATAAAATTTTTATCAATTATTCCTTTCACAATTTTTCCGCCTGCAATTTCGGCTATAAGCGCGGCGGCTCTTTTTAATGCAAATATTGTTCCGTCCGGATCAACTCCTCTTTCAAAACGGTAAGCAGAATCGGAATTAATACCAAGTTTTTTAGAAGCTTTTCGCACGGGAATGGGATTAAAGTAGGCACTTTCTAATAATATTTTATTAGTATTATCTTTAATTTCCGAATTTAATCCGCCCATTATTCCTGCTATTGCCACAGGTTTTTGGGCGTCGCAGATCATAAGCATTTCATCTTCAAGAATTCTTTTTTTATTGTCTAAAGTTATAACCTTCTGATTTTTCAAAACTTTTTTTACAACAATTCTGTTTTCAAAAAGCAGATTAAAATCAAAAGCATGAAGCGGCTGCCCTGTCTCGAGCATAACGAAATTGGTTATATCAACTATGTTGTTTATAGGCGTTAAACCGGCGGCTTTTAAAGCGTTTGCAAGCCACAAAGGGGAAGTCGCCGGTTTAACGCCTATAATAACGGCAGCCGCATATCTCTGACAAAGCTCTTTATCTTCTATTGTAACCGATGTTATATCTTCTATGGTTTCTTTGCTTTTCTTATCTATAAAATCTTCAAATTTTATTTCCGGATATTTAACCTTTTTGCCTGAAATTGCCCCGATTTCTCTTGCAATTCCTATGATGCTTAAACAATCGAAGCGATTCGGGGTAATGCTGATATCAAAAATGTAATCGGATAAATTTAAAGCCTCGCAAAGAGGCGTGCCTATTTTTAAATTTTTATCCAAATCAATTATGCCGGATTTTCCGTCTCCCAAACCAAGTTCCGCTTCGCTGCATAACATTCCTACAGATTTAACGCCTCTTATAACGGTTTTTTTTATAACAAAGTCTTCTTTTAATTTAGCCCCCGGCAAAGCAAATGCCGCGCGCATATTTAAATAAACATTAGGGGCTCCGCATACTACGGAAACTATTTTATCTCCCGTATCTACTTCGCAAACTTGAAGTCTGTCTGCATTAGGGTGTTTAACTATATTTTTTATTTCGCAAACAATTATTTTTTCAAGATGAGCATAAGGATTATAAAAAGTTTCCACCTCCAAACCGCACATTGTAAGCGAATCTGCCAACTTTTCCGGCAGTATTTCAATAATATCAATATATTTTTTAAGCCTGTTTAAACTAACCAGCATAATTAAAACTGCCCTATAAATCTTATATCGTTTTCAAAAAACTTTCTAATGTCGTCAACTCCGTATTTTAACATAGCAATTCTTTCAATCCCCATTCCAAAAGCAAACCCCGTATATTTTTCCGGATTGTAACCAACGTTTTCAAATACTGCGGGATGAACCATTCCGGAACCAAGAATCTCTATCCATCCTGTATTAGAACATATACGGCAGCCTTTTCCTCTGCATATTACGCAAGATATATCAACCTCCGCGCTCGGCTCTGTAAAGGGAAAAAAACTGGGACGAAATCTCATCTTTGTATCTTTATCGAAAATCTGATGTATAAATACGGTTAAAACCCCTTTAAGATCCGCAAAAGAGATGTTTTTATCTACAACAAGCCCTTCTACCTGATGAAACATAGGAGTATGAGTAATATCGGAGTCGCATCTGTAAACCTTGCCGGGGGCTATAATTTTAACCGGAGGTTTTACCTTTTCCATTACTCTTGCCTGAATAGGAGAGGTATGGGTTCTTAAAACAAGATTGTTTACCGTATAAAAGGTATCCTGCATATCTCTTGCAGGATGATCTTTCGGAATATTTAAGGCTTCAAAATTATAATAATCTGTTTCTATTTCCGGACCTTCGGCAATATCAAACCCGATTCGCAGAAAAATATCGCAAATTTTGTTTCCGATAATAGTAATAGGATGCAGGGTTCCTTGATCCCCTTTTCTACCGGGCAAAGTAACGTCTATACTGTTATATTTTTCTGCATCAGCCGCCTCTGCCTGTAACTTTTCAATTTTATTTTCAAATTTTTGCTTTAAAAAGCTTTTAAGTTCATTTGCCTTTTCGCCAGCATAAGGACGCTGATCTTCCGGAAGCGTTGAAATGTTTCTTAAAAATAAAGTTACAAAACCCTTTCGCCCTAAATATCGGACAGAAAGGGCTTGAATTGCGTCGATGTCTGCCGCTGCTTCAAGTTCGCGACTGGCATCCTCTTTTATCTGCTTGATACTTAAAATCTTTTGGCTCATCTCTTCCTTATTTCAATTTCCGTAAAAAAAGCTCTCTTTTGCCAAATTTCTAATTTGTAGCCAATTTTTAAATTTATACAAAAAATTATTAAACGGGCTTAAGTCGGGCTGCAGCAAGATTTACAATTTTTTTAAACCCTGCGGCATCATTTACCGCAAGATGAGCTAATATTTTTCTATCAAGATCTACTCCTGCAAGTTTTAAACCGCGTATAAATTTACTGTAAGATAAATCATTTAAACGAGCCGCTGCATTTATTCTTATAATCCAAAGCCGTCTAAAATCTCTTTTGCGGGTTCTGCGGTCTCTGTATGAATAAAAAAGCGCTTTATCTACCGAATCTGCAGCTGTGCGAAACAGTTTGCTTCTTCCTCCGCGGAATCCTTTTGCAAGCTTTAAAACTTTGTTTCTTCGTCTTCTTGCTTTAAAACCTCTTTTAATTCGCATTTAAATATCTCCATTAATTATCTTTATCTATCCGTTAGGCAGCAAACGTTTTATCTCTTTAGTATCCGCATGATTTGCGCATTGTGCTAATCTTAAAGAACGTTTACGCTTTCTGCTTTTTTTTGTTAAAATATGACTTGAGTTTGCTTTGGAAAAAACAAACTTACCGCTTCCTGTTTTTCTAAAACGCTTTGCAGCGGATCTGTTAGTTTTAATTTTAGGCATAATATAAAAAACTCCTCATTATTTATTACTTATTTTCTATAGAAACTACTTAGGCGCAAGCAACATCACCATAAACCTGCCTTCAAATTTAGGCTTCTGTTCAATTACCGCAACATCGACTACTCCAGATATGATTTTATTAAAAACCTCTTTTCCCAGATCTTTAAACATAACCTCTCTTCCTCTGAAAAAAAGAGTGACCTTAACCTTATCTTTTTTTGCTATAAATCGTCTGATATGATTTAATTTAACCAAAATATCATGCTCATCTGTTTTGGGGCGAACTTTAATCTCTTTAATCTGAACAGTATTCTGTTGTTTTTTGTTTTTACTCTGCTTCTTTGCTGCGTCATATTTATATTTGCCGTAATCCATAATCTTGCATACCGGCGGTTTTGCATTAGGCGAAATTTCCACCAAATCCATACCTTTAGATTCTGCAAGATCAAGCGCATTCTTGATAGAAATAACTCCCATCTGATTAGAGTCTTCATCTATCAGCCGAACCTCGGGCGCTCTTATTCTTCGATTTACGTTAACATTAAACCTCTTCGATTTTTCTCTAGCTATAGTGGCTATGCTTACCTCCGTAAAAAAAATATTATAAAATTACTTAAAAAGCTTTACGGCAAATATTAACAAATAAAATATAATAACCGAAAACTTTTAACCTATACCTCTTCGAATGTATTTTAATAGTTAAACTGGGTTAATAAATAACAAGAAAAATAAATGCAAGAAAAAAATAGAAAGTTTATAATTCATTAGTTTTAATTATCCTATCATAAACATCTTTCCATTCGGATGTTTTGTCCAAATTTTTATAATAAACTTCTAATCGTCTGTCAATTATCTCTTTTTCATCATTTGTAAAGTTTTATATCATCATATCCTGATATCCTGCCGCAATCGTATCCCATATATCTTCTACCAATGATATTCTTTCAGGTATAGAAAGGCTTGACATATTTTCGATACTTATTTTTTTCATAAATCTTTTTCCTTTGTTTAGTCGACTCTATTATTTAAAAATTAAAACCGGCAAAAAAGTAATAAATTAAACTTTATTTGTCAACTTGTTAAAAGCGCTTGCTGAATCGCAGCCAAAAAGCGCATGTATATAAAACCGCGCAAAAAATCATAACAAACCCCTTGCCCAACAAAACATCTTGTTTTTTTTCAACGCTTAAAAACAGGCAAAATAAAAAGTTATGCAAGAGGCTTATTAGCTTTTGCCATTTTTCTTTCATAATGCTATAAGATTAATTATAATTTTATATATTCATTCTTATTTTAAATATCCAAACCAATACAAACATAAAAATGCCAAAACTAAAATTTAAACATAAAAAGGGATGATTATATAAGGATATGTCCAAAATTTTTTGTAAGAAGACGGTAGAGATATTGTATGCAACCTCTCCACTTTGCAACTTTGTATCTTTAATGAAAATTTGCACATAACGCTTCAAAACGGACAAAATACAAAGTTAGACAGCAGACTTTAAAAAGAAAAAAGCGTAATCATAAAGGAGAACAAAAAAACAATGAACAATTGGCGGGATACATATAAAGAAAAAACCGTAAGTTTGAAAAAAGCTTTAAGCTTAATAAAATCCGGTCAAAGAATATTTATAGGCACAGGCTGCGGCGAACCCCAGCATCTTTTAAGAGGCTTTGCAAACATTGCTCATAACTATACGGACATAGAAATAGTAAGAACATTATCGTTAGAAACCGTTCCTTTAACCCTGCTTGCGAACAAAACCCAAGATGCCGGCTTAAATATAAGATCCTTTTATACAGGCTCGGCAGCCTCTACAATCTTGGCAAAAAACAAACGTTGCATTACGCCCCTAAACCTATCTTCGATTCCAATGCTCTTTAAAAGCAAAAAAATGCATATAAATACCGCTTTTATACAGGTATCTCCGCCGGATGATTCAGGCCACATGAGTTTGGGGATATCCGTAGATATAACCCTAATAGCGGCATTATCCGCAGATATAGTTATAGCCCAAGTAAACCCCAAAATGCCTAAAACATTAGGGGAAACAGCTATACATATAAATAAAATAAACGCTCTGGTAGAATATGAAGAGCCGCTTTTAAACAGAGGCAATCCGCCAAAATTAAAACCCGCCTCTATAATAGCAGAGCATGTCATAAGACTTATAGACGACGGCGCAACAATACAAATAGGATTAGGCACAATACCGGAAGCCCTTTTTATAGCTTTAAGAGACAAAAACAATCTGGGTCTGCATACCCAATACATGACAGACGAAATAATGTATCTTTTGGCGGAAGGAATCATCACAAATAAACAAAAAAACCTTCATCCCCGCGAAACCATAGCTACAAGCGCAATAGGAAGCAAACATCTATACGATTTTTTAAATAACAACCCGGAAATTAAATTCTACCCCGCAGATTATGTATGCAGCCCCGCAATCATAGCTCAAAACCATAAAATGACGGCTTTAAACGTAGCCACCGCTATGGATTTAACAGGACAGGTTGCGGCGGACGCTTTTCCATACAACAACTTTTCCGGCGTAAACGCTATGGCGGACTTCTTAAGAGGCGCTTCAATGTCCAAACAAGGCAAACCCATAATAATGCTTACATCCGCCTCAAAAAACGAAACAAAAAGCCGAATAGTTCCCTTAATAGACAAAAGCGTAATAATACCAAAACAGGACGTTCATTATGTTGCCACCGAATACGGGGCCGTAAGCCTGTTCGGAAAAAGCCTAAAAGAAAGAGCAATAGCTATGATAAGCCTTGCTCATCCCAAATTCCGAGAAGAGCTGCTTTACAATGCAAAAAAAATGGGGCTGCTTACCGAAAAATACTCCGCATCCAAATTTATCTACGGAACATACCCGCTAAGATTAGAAGAAATAATAAAAATAGAAAATACCGAACTTACAATACGCCCATCCAAACCGGTTGACGAAAGAAGAATACAAGAACATTTTTACAGCCTTAATATGGAAGACGTAATATCCAGATTCTTTCACAAAAAAAACAGCTTCGTAAGCGACGAAATAAAAGACATATCTCAAATAGATTATCAAAACAACCTAACAATACTTGCGGTTATCGGAGAATTCGGCTTTGGAAAAGTAGAAGCAATAGGAGAATACTTTTTGGAAAAAGATACCGGATTTGCAGAAATAGCCTTTTCCGTAAGCAAAAACTTCCAAAAAAAAGGACTTGGAAAAATATTAATCAAAAAACTTGCTTATGCGGCAAAAATGAACAACATAGAAGGATTCGTAGCATACACCTCGCCGGACAACAGAGGAATGATAAAACTATTTAATTCCGTAGGCTACAAAACAACCAAAGCAATAGAAGATGACATGTTAATCCTTAAATGCAAATTTGCAGAATAAGAGAGGAAGAGAGATACGAAGGAAAAAAGGGAGATAAAAAACGCCCATTATTAAAAAAATGCCTCAGATAATATCAAATTACAAACAACTCATAAATATAATAAAAAACCCCTCTCTAATTTCGTTTGTAGGCGCGGGAGGCAAAACAACTACAATGTTTAATCTGGCAAAAAAATTTAAAAAACTCGGCAACAAAGTTTTAATAACCACAACTACAAAAATCCTATTTCCGAGTGAAGACAACGGCTGCGATACCTTTATATTCGACGCGTCGGACAATCCCGAACTTTTAAACAAAATCAAAAACGGCACAATAACATGCCTCGGCAAAAAGCCGGATTTTAAAAAAAAAATCATAGGAAGCAAGCCCGAATACATAAATAAAATTTTTGCGCAAAACAAATTCGATATCATACTTGTAGAAGCAGACGGCGCAAAACAAAAACCTATAAAAGCCTCCGCAGAATACGAACCTATTATTCCGCAAGCCACTACAACAGCATTCGGAATAATAGGAATAGACGCAATAGGAACAACTATAGAAGAAAACAATGTTCATAGAGCCAAAATATTTTGCCAAATAACAAACTCCAAAATCGGCGCAAAAATAAACGAAAAAATAATAACCAAACTAATATTATCAAAAAAAGGACTCTTTGCAAAAACCCCGGTTTTATGCCAAAAAATATTACTGCTAAATAAAGCGCGACACACAAATAAAACAAAACTGGCTTTAAACATAGCAAACAAAATAAAAAAAAGATCACCTGATATTACAACAATTATTATATAGTTTAAGCAAAAAGCAGGGCAAATAAACTTGGATATATCCAAACCAAATATAAACAGAGAAAACGCCCATAAATATATTATAGACAAAAAAAATGATTATGAAAGAAGATGTTCAAAGTTTTTTACGTAGCGGCTCTTATCGCTTCGCTCGACAGGACAAAAATTATGAAAAAAAACAAAATCAACATACTTATAATAGGAAAAGGCGGCAGAGAACACGCCCTTGCTTTTAAAATAGCTCAAAGCCCAAAAGTAAATAAAATATACTGCGCGCCGTCAAATTCTGGAATAGCAGAAATAGCAGAACCCGTTAATATCAATATAAACAATATAGACGCGCTTGCAGACTTTGCGCTGCAAAAAAATATACAACTTACCGTAGTAGGACCAGAAAAATCCTTGGCATTAGGAATAGTAGATACTTTTGAAAAAAAAGACTTAAAAATCTTCGGGCCCTCTAAAAAAGCCGCACAAATAGAGGCAAGCAAATCATTTGCAAAAAAAATCATGGCAAAAGCAAACATCCCCACCCCAAAAAGCGAAACATTTACAGATATAAATAAAGCAAACCAATACATTAAAAAACAAAAAACCCCCATAGTAATAAAGGCAGACGGACTGGCGGCAGGAAAAGGAGTTATAATCTGCGATACTACCCAAAAAGCGCTCAATACGGCAGGAAATATGCTGGTAAAAAACCAATTCGGCAAATCCGGCAAAAAAATATTAATAGAAGAGTATGCCATAGGAAAAGAGGCATCCTTTATAGCATTTTGCGACGGAACAAACATACTTCCCTTTCCTTTATCCTGCGACCACAAACCCGCTTTCGACAACAACAAAGGACCAAATACCGGAGGAATGGGCGTATATTCTCCGGCTCCCTTCATAAATAAAACCCTATATAAAAAAATTGCCGAGACAATCATACTTCCCGCAGTAAAAACAATGAAAAAATCCGGCGCCATATATAAAGGCTTCTTATACGCAGGGCTTATAATCAACAACGATAACGTTAAAGTTTTGGAATTTAACTGCAGAATGGGAGACCCCGAAGCTCAAGCCCTTCTTGTTCGCGTTAAAAACGATATAATTGAAATTATGGAAGCGTGCATCCAAGAAAAATTGAATAAATTTACCCTCGACATCAATAAAAAAGCATCCGTATGCGTTATAATGGCTTCTTCCGGATATCCGAACAAAACCGTTGAAAAAGGCGCCCTAATAACAGGACTTGAAAAAATAACGCCAAAAGACAACCTTTTCATATTCCATTCCGGAACCAAAAAAAAAAATAACAACCTAACAACAAACGGCGGAAGAGTATTAGGAATAACCGCCCTTGGAAACAACATTGAAAACGCATCAAAAAAAGCTTATAATGCCATAAAACAAATCTCTTGGAAAGGAGCTTTTTATAGAAAAGACATAGGAAAAAGCCGTGAACAACATATTTAAAACAGACAAAAAAAACATCGACCACAAATTAATAAAAAAAGCGATTTCAACATTAGAACAAGGAAAAATCATAATATTTCCTACCCAATCCCTCTACGGCATAGGCGCAAACGCTTTTAATCCTCATGCGGTTAAAAAAATCTTTCAAATAAAAAAACGTTTACTTTCAATGCCGATTTTAATATTAATTAAAAACAAAAACGATCTTAAAAAACTTGTTTTAGAAATACCGGATATTGCGGAAGCCCTTATGGAAAAATTTTGGCCAGGCAGACTTACAATCATATTCAACGCCGCAAAAACAGTAAACCCGATACTTGCTCCCGACAAAAAAATCGGAATCAGACTGCCGGCGCATCCGATAGCCGCGGCTATTGCAAAATCTGCCAAATTTCCCATAACCGCAACAAGCGCAAACATATCCGGGACGCCTGCAATATCTGAAATAAAAAATGCGGACAAAAACTTCATTGAAAATTTCGACCTAATAATAAATGCAGGAAAATTAAAAGGGGGCAAGGGCTCCACAGTAATTGATGTTACGGATAAAAAAAACAAAATCAAAATATTAAGAGAAGGCTCGATTCCCGCAGAACAAATAATAAAAATATAGGATAATAATATGAAACAACTACTAATAATTTTAGCTATTTTCGGATTATGGTTTTTATTACAGGCATACATCTTGCCAAAATTCGGAATTTCAACCTGACTAAAAGAATCTAATTGTCAGGTGACAAGCGAAAAAAAAACATCAGAAAAAATTTTAATTGAACATAAAACCGATTAAAAAATATTCTACTCTTTTATAAAAAGATACTTGACAAATAACCCAGAAATTATAAAAATAACTCTTTTTATAACTATCAGAACACAAGTTTCAATTTCAGGAGGAAAATAAAAATGTATGCCGTGCTAAAAACAGGAGGCAAACAATATAAAGCCTTATTAGGCGATACCCTTAAAGTTGAAAAACTTAAAGGCGAAGTAGGCGAGCCTATAGTATTTGAAAAAGTTCTTATGATTGCCGGAGATGACGAAAACGTAACAATCGGACAACCCTTTATAAAATCCGCATCTGTGCGCGGGCATATAGTAAAACAGGCAAAAGATAAAAAAATAATAGTATTTAAATACAAACGCAGAAAAAAATACAGACTTAAAAAAGGACACAGACAACTTTTTACCCAAGTAAAAATAAACAGCATAGACGTATAAAATCGGGAGATAAAAAATGGCGCATAAAAAAGCTGCCGGAAGTTCCAGAAACGGCAGAGACAGCGCGGGGCAAAGGCGCGGAATTAAAAAATTCGGCGGACAAAAAGTTCGAGCGGGAAACATTTTGGTTCGACAACTCGGCACAAAAATACATCCGGGCGAAAACGTAGGAGTTGGCAAAGATTACACCCTTTTTGCAAAAACAGACGGATTAGTAGCGTATGAAAGATTCGGACGCTTTCGTAAAAAAATAAGCGTTTATGCAGCGACTTAATAAAAACTGCCTCTACAACGCCAAAATTAAACAAAATGAGGCTTTTTTCTAAGTGAAATTTATAGACGAAGCTTTTATAACCGTCAGCTCCGGCAAAGGCGGAAAAGGATGCGTAAGCTTTAGACGGGAAAAATACATTCCAAAAGGCGGACCAAACGGAGGAGACGGAGGCAAAGGCGGAGATGTAATATTTAAAACCTCTTCAGATAAAAAAACGTTATACCAATTTCGCTTCAAAAAAGAATTTAAAGCCGAAAACGGACAGCATGGAGGATCAGGCCTTAAAACAGGCGCAAGCGGCAAAAATATCATAATAGAAGTTCCCCCCGGCACAATTATTTCGGATAAATCTTCCAGCGAAATAATAAAAGAGCTTCTTGACAAAAATCAAACTTTTACCATAGCAAAAGGAGGCAGAGGCGGTAAAGGAAACAAACATTTTGCCTCCTCTACAAACCGCTCTCCCAAATTTGCCCAAGACGGAGAACCCCAAGAAACATTTACTCTTAAACTCGAATTAAAACTCCTTTCGGACATAGGATTAATAGGGCTTCCTAATGCAGGAAAATCCACCCTATTATCTGTAGTTTCCGCTAAAAAACCCAAAATAGCCGATTATCCGTTTACAACCTTAACCCCTAATCTTGGAGTAGTTAAAACAAAGTATGCCGAACCGTTTGTAATGGCGGATATTCCCGGATTAATCGAAGGAGCGCATAAAGGAGCGGGACTAGGGCTTCAATTTTTAAAACATATAGAAAAAACAAAAATACTCATACATCTCATAGACGCTAGCGCAATTGATCCAGACAATCCGAAAAAAAACTATGATATTGTAAACAGGGAGTTAAAAGATTATAAAGCAGATCTGCATAAAAAGCCTCAAATAACCGTTATAAGCAAAACAGATATAAAAGGATGCGAGCATGGCATTCAAAAACTGAAAGAGACTTTAAACCCTGTGGAAATAATAGAAATATCTTCTCATACAAAAAAAAATATAGACCTGCTTTGCAATAAAATAGCATCAGAGCTATCAAAAACGGAGACCGAAGACGGCAGAACGGAGACAGGTTAAAAGGAAACAATAAAGGGATTTCTCGCCTCGCTCGAAATGACAGGCTTTTTATTTTGGCAGGCGTTTTATCAATTAACCTTTTTTACCATGTCATTTCAACGAACCCTTTTTTTGCTTGTTATTTCGACGATCGCAGCGAGGAGAAATCTCATAATAAACAGAGGAAGATAATAACTATGCGAACGGAATATCTTCGTAATTTAAAACGAATAACCGTTAAACTCGGTAGCAACCTGCTTACGACAGAAGACGGTTTAAACATAGCTATAGTAAGAGATATTGCAAAACAGATGGCGGGCATCTTCGATAAAAACATCCAAGTTATACTTATATCTTCCGGCGCTATGGCTGCAGGAATAAAAAAACTCGGCTTTGCAAAAAGACCAGACGAAACCCCGAAACGTCAAGCCGCAGCCGCTGTAGGACAGCCACAGCTTATGATAGAATACGAAGACGCTTTTAAGCCATATAAAAAAAAAGTTGCGCAAATACTTCTTACATCCGATGATCTATCGGATAGAAAACGCTATCTTAACGCCAGAAATACAATTGAAACCATTTTAAGCTTAAACGCCATACCTATAATAAATGAAAACGATACCATAACCGTAAAATCGATCGAATTCGGAGACAACGACAACCTTGCCTCAATGATAACTTTATTAATAAATGCGGATATATTAATAAATTTAACCGATATAGACGGATTATTCGATAAAGACCCCCGTGCAAACCAAAACGCTTCAATGATAAAAGAGGTTTCCGAAATAACAAAAAAAATAGCTCATTCGGCAAGCTCCATACCCGGAGCCCTCGGAAAAGGCGGAATGATAAGTAAAATACAAGCCGCAAAAAAATTGGCATCTGCAGGAATCCCTATGATTATAGCAAACGGAAAAACTCCCGAAATACTGCCTGCTATAATAGAAGGCAAAGAATACGGAACATTCTTCTATCCAAAAAGCGTAAAAATAACCAGTAGAAAACGATGGATAGGCTATTCAATAAAACCGGAAGGAAGCATAATAATAGATAACGGAGCAGCAGCCGCAATATTGCACAAAGGCAAAAGTCTTCTTGCAGGAGGAATAATCGGAGTAAAAAAAAACTTCGATCAAGATTCGCCGGTAAAAATTTTAAACGCGGATAACAAAAAAATCGGAATGGGGCTTTCCAATTACTCCGCAAATGATATTTTAAAAATTATGGGGCTTCAATCTGCAGATATTATTAAAAAACTCGGGTGCAAAACAAAAGCCGAAGTTATTCATAGAAATAATATGACTATAACGGAGACAGATTAAGGCTTGATCAAATCGCTTCTTTTGTAATATCTGTTATCTATTTATAATTTAAATACAAAGTAAAACGGATAACATGTTAAAAGCTACTCTACATATTTCGGAAAAATTCGATTTGAATAAGCATATAATACTTTATAACGGAAGCTGCCTTGATTTATTAAAACAAATTCCGAACAAATCAATTCAATTAATCGTTACCTCGCCTCCTTATAATATTGGCAAAGAATATGAAAAAAAACTGGGCATTGATATCTACATCAAGCAGCAGGCAGAAGTAATAAAAGAATCTGTCCGCGTCCTTTCGGATACGGGAAGTATATGCTGGCAGGTTGGCAATTATGTAAACAAAGGAGCTATTATTCCTCTTGACGCCATCTTATACCCGATATTTCAGAATCTAAATCTTGTTATGAGAAATAGAATCGTCTGGCATTTTGAGCATGGTCTTCACTGTTCAAAAAGATTTTCAGGGCGTTATGAAACAATAATATGGTTTACAAAAAAAAATCAAGAATATGTTTTTAACCTTGATCCCGTCCGGGTTCCTCAGAAATATCCGGCTAAAAAATATTTCAAAGGTCCCAAAGCGGGGCAGTATTCTTGTAATCCTCTCGGCAAAAATCCGGGAGACGTTTGGGATATTCCTAATGTTAAAAGCAATCATGTAGAAAAAACCGAACATCCTTGTCAATTTCCTATAGAATTAATTGAACGTCTGGTTTTATCAATGACAAACGAAGGAGACTGGGTGTTTGATCCTTTTCTCGGAACAGGAACATCAATTATCGCGGCAATACGAAACAACAGAAAAGGAGCGGGAGCGGAAACCGAAAAAAGATATGTGAATATTGCGCAAGATAGAATAGAAAAAGCGCTTAACGGAACATTAAAAACAAGACCAATGTATAAACCGAAATATGATCCGAAATCCGATAATAATAAATTGACTATATCTCCTTTTTATCCGCAAATTAAAAATTCGACAAATTTTAACCATATAGGATTGTTTGCAAAACATACAGGAGAGGCGTTATGAAAATAGTAGAAACTTATTCTCATTTAAACGGACTTGAATTTTTAATAGTTCACAAACCGAATTTATGGGAAGAAATAAAAACCGTTATCGGATATGTTGACGCTGATGCTTGTAAGACAAAAATATCAAAAGAAAAAAATATGAAAGGCAGATTGCTCTATAGTCCTATTGATATGAATAAGTCTTTTAAAAAACTTCTTGAATCAAAAAAATGGATAGAAAGCAGAGTAAGCTATTGGGTAACTAAAAATGAAAAATTGATTCGTAAAACGCTTACGATGGAAACTGAAAAACAGAAAGATGAAATTAAACAGGCAGGTTATACTCCAATCTTTAGTTACAATCAGACCGATTTTGTTAAAGAAAGAGTCGCAATAGAGGTGCAATTCGGCAAATACTCTTTTGTAGCTTACGATCTATTCGTAAAACATCTTGCTTTTTATATAGGAGATAAAATAGACGTAGGCATAGAAATACTGCCTATGAAATCCTTACAATCTCAAATGAGCTCCGGCGTTGCTTATTATGAAGGAGAATTATATAATGTTATCAGACAAGGACGCGGCGTTCCCGCTGTTCCCCTTGTTATAATAGGAATAGAAGCATAAATATTCTATTTTATAAAATTATGAAAAACATAAACCAAAAAAAAAGACAAAAAACCGGAAACAAAAAAAACTTAAAAAGCCCGGAAAAACAATCCGCTTTTAAAAAATTTTTAGAGAGACTTAATAAAGCCTTTAAAGAAACATGTCAAACATGAGTTAAAAAATAAAAATGCCCGGAGGGCGTAATTTAAATCAAACAGCCTCCAAATTTATTCAACGCTTAAAACCTAAACAAAAAAGACTTTTTTATAGGAAACTTTCATGCCTATTTTATAGACACACAAAAAATTATTACGAAAGGAGATGTCTAAAGTTTTTTGCGAAGCGACAAGCAAGAAGCGAAGCAAATAAACTTGGACATCTCCTAATCTATTTAATCAAATATAAACAGAGGAAACTAAAAAATACTTGCGTATATATAAACTTTATGTTAGCAAACCTACGCTTTATAGCTTCAAATTTTATGTTATACTTTACTTTTTGTGTAGCATATAGAAAGGAATATAGAGAAAATGAATCATAAAAAAGAGCTCCGAATAGCTTACTGGTTAATGATTATTTTATTTGTTGTAGGCGTTATAACCTATGCCGCTTGTTCTAAAAAATCTTATGAAAATCCTCTAAGAATTATGTATAAGACAAGCGCAGGCAACGTTTTATTTGATCATAAAACCCATGCTTCCGAGATAGGTTACGGAGTTGTATGCTCGGACTGTCATCATCATCCGGAAGATGATGATTCCGGTTTAACGGCTTGTAATTCGTGCCATACAAAAGATGATAAAAATACCAATCTGCCGGAATCCTGCCTTGACTGCCATGATGCAGGGGATATTGAAGGAACCGAAATGAAAAACAGTATAGATGTATTTCATGATCAATGTATTGCCTGCCATAAAGAGAGCGGACGCGGTCCGGTCGATTGTTCGCAATGCCACGTCATGTAGTCAATAATTATTAAAAAGATGATAAGGGTTAAATTATGCTCAAAAAACCATGTTTTAACTTAACAAAACATAGACTTGAATACGAATCCGTCAAAGAATTTTCATCCTCAATAGTTGAAGTTCCATTATCTGAAAAACTCATTCTTTTTTTTGACGGATTACAGGATTTGGAAATTAAGCAGGAGGATTTATTATCTGTTAAACAGGACGATTTACTAAAAACAGGCGAAAAATTTCTGCCTTTTAAAGATAAATCTTCAAAATATCTAACATCAGGCATTACCGGAAAAATCTCTTCGATAAATACATTTCAAAGCGACTATGGGAAAAAATATATTTCCATAATCGTTAATAGAGAAAAGGAAGAGGTTTTTTGCGAAGAGTTTTCGGAAAAAAGCAAAGAGCCTACTCTTGCCAATGCTTCCGAATTTTTAAGTTGTATTCCCGGCGGAATCTCGGAAAACATCCTTTCAAATACAGGCGAAATCAAAACTATTTTTGTATGCGGAACGGATAACGATCTCTTTTCCGTTACCAACCAATATATCGTTAGCTCCGAAATAGAATCCTTAAAGAAAGGTATTGAGATATTAAAAAATATCACGGGAATAGATAACGTAATATTAGTTGTTAATAAATATCTGGAACAAACCGCATTAAACGCCGAGATAAAAACAGAGGTAATAAGCTCCGAATATCCGAAATCTTTACCAAAGCTGATAGTAAAAGAACTGCTTAATATAGAATTGCCTCCCGATAAATCATTTAAAGATATAGGCGTCGATTTCATAAGCGCAGAGGCGGTTGCCTCAATTGCCCAAGCTTATAAAACAGGCAAAGTTCCTGTTCAAAAACTTCTTACTTTCGTAAAAAAAGACGGCTCCAAAATACTTGCAAAAGCAAAAATAGGAACCCCGCTCAAAGATTTATGCGCCGCATGCGATACCGCAATAGATAATAGCGACCGCTTAATTATAGGCGGACCAATGACAGGTTCGGCAATATATACAGATAATTATCCGATTTTAAACAACACTGATACAGTAATTGTCCAAGCTGCAAATAAGATATCGCGTATATCCGATTATCCCTGCATAAACTGTGGAACATGCGTAATGGCATGTCCTGCTAGACTATCCGTTAATATGCTGGTTCGTTATCTTGAAGCGGGTCTTTATGAAACCGCAGACGACGAATATGATCTTTCGGCGTGTATAGAATGCGGTCTTTGCAGCTATGTATGTATTTCCAAAATACCTGTTTTTCAATATATAAAATTAGGGAAATATGAACTTGCAAAAATCAAAGCAAAAGCAGCGGAGGAAATCGATGATTAAACAAAAAAAGCTTATTGTTTCCCATGCGCCGTTTATACATAACGGCTCAAAAATTTCGATAAAAAATTATAACATCATGTTAGCGGCTCTACCCGCTCTTTTGGCAGGCTTCTATTATTACGGTATTCGGGCTGTAGGAGTAGTCGGATTATCAATATCTTTTTCCATTTTTTGGGAGCTTGCTTTCAGCGTTATTACAAAAAGCGAAAAACGAATAGGAGACGGCAGTTCTGCGGTAATAGGCATAATTTTTGCCATGATGCTGCCTGCTACCGCTCCATGGTGGCTTATACTGGTAGGAACCTTTGTAGCCGTTATAATCGGCAGAGAAATATTCGGCGGTATAGGAGGAAATCCTTTTAACCCTTCCATATTGGGAATAGCTATTATAATGCTGTCTTGGAAAGAGTATTTTGATTTTAATCAGGCTCTTATTAACTTTGATATGGATTTTAATATGTTTTATCCACTTGCCGCTTTAAAAAGTTTCGGAGCATCATCTATAAGTTCCTTTTCCATCTTTGATCTTATGCTCGGAAAACAGGCGGGGGCAATAGGAGCGGTTTTCGGAATAGGAATAATAATCGGCGGGCTTTACCTTATAGCAAAAGGCATAATAAGGTGGGAAATATGTTTCTCTTTTATAGCCGGAATACTTCTTACGGCTATGACATTTGCTATGTTTGCTCCTGCAAGTTATACAGGTCCTTTTTTCCATCTTTTTACAGGTTATACCCTTTTGGGAGTATTCTTTTTGGCGCCAGAAGATTCCTCTTCGCCGGTTAATAGAATGCCTATGATTATATACGGTTTAGGCTGCGGAATATTGACGATTCTTATCAGAAACATCGGAGTTTATGCAGACGGAATAATCTATGCGATTCTTATAATGAATCTTATTAATCCGCTTATTGATAAAATTAAACCTAAAGCATTCGGAAAGGTTTGATAACATGCGTGAAATGATAAAAATGATTGTTGTTTTAACGATTTTAAGCTCTTTTTCCGGCGGGCTGCTTGCCGCCTTAAAAAACGGAACTCAAGAAAAAATTGATTATCAAGAACTTAAAAATGTAAAAGGTCCTGCAATCGAATCAATATTAAAAGGCTGCGAAAACGACCCTATAGTAGATAGATTTAAAATAACAGACGGCGAACAGGAAAGAAGCTTTTTTGTAGGCATATTCAACGGCAAGCCGAAATCGGTAGCTTTTGAAACTTACGGGAAAGGATTTGCAGGAAAGGTAGGAGTTATAGTAGGCGTTAATCTCGAAGACGGCAGCATGCTCGGAGCCCAAGTTACCACTCATAACGAAACTCCCGGAGTAGGTTCAAAAGCAAAAGATGATCCTTCCTTTGTTTCTCAATTTACAAAAAAAATAGTAACCGACACTTTCGGCGTAAAACAGGACGGCGGAAATATAGACGCCATAGCAGGCGCCACCATAACTTCACGGGGCGTATGTATGGCTGTTACCCAAGCAGGCGAAATATATAAAAGATTAAAACCGGAAATCGCCAAACAATTAGATAAGTTTAAATAAGGGGAAAATTAATGGCTAAATCCATTGCTTATGAATTTGGAAAAGGTTTATGGAAAGAGATACCTCCTTTTAGGCTGGTGCTCGGGTTATGTCCTGTTTTGGCGGTTACAACATCGCTTCAAAACGGCGTAGGAATGGGGCTTGCCACTACATTTGTGCTTGTCTGTTCCAACGTATTAGTGTCAATGTTGCGCAAGGTTATCCCTTCTAAAGTCCGAATTGCCTGTTTTATTATAATTATCGCTACATTTGTTACCGTAGTAGAATTATTAATGCAGGCTTACGCATATAAACTCTATGAAACACTCGGCATATTCATACCCCTTATTGTTGTAAACTGTATAGTTTTGGGAAGAGCCGAAGCTTTTGCATACAAAAAACCAATCATACACTCTTTGGCGGACGGACTTGGAATAGGAATAGGCTTTACCCTTTCGCTCGGAGCGCTTGGCGCGGTAAGAGAAATTTTCGGAAACGGCACCCTGCTTAAATATTCCGTTTTCGGACCTTCATTCAAACCTTTTACCTTTCTAATAGAAGCGCCCGGGGCTTTTGTCTGTTTGGGACTTATGCTTGCTCTTATGAATTTGGCAGGCAAAAAATAATCTAATCATATATAAAAATCTAAGGAAAAATTATGGGCGATTATATACTCCTTGCTGTAAGTTGCATCCTTGTAAACAACATACTTTTGGCTCAATATCTCGGCAATTGTCCTTTTTTGGGAACATCCAAAAAAATGGAAACCGCAGTCGGTATGGCTATGGCTGTTATATTCGTGCTTGTGCTTGCAGGTGCAATAACTTGGGTAACAGATACATATCTATTAAAAAAATTCGGGCTTGAATATTTAAGAACCATAGCCTTTATTTTGGTAATAGCCTCTCTTGTTCAGTTTGTAGAAATGTTTTTGAAAAAAAGCATACCAGCTCTTTATGCGGGACTCGGAATATTTCTACCTTTAATTACTACAAACTGCGCGGTAATGGGCGCATGTTTAATAAATATTAAAGAAGAATATACCTTTATTCAAACTCTCGTCTCCTCCTTTTCTTATGCCGTAGGTTTCGGACTCGCTTTAATTCTGTTTGCAGGAGTGCGGGAAAGAGTTCTTATTGCCAGAGTTCCCAAACCGCTGCAGGATACCTCCATAGCATTGGTAGTGGCGGGAATGATAGCTCTTGCATTTTATGCCTTTAAAGGAATGGCTTAATTAAAAAATAACTAACGGAGAAATAACGCAATGTCAGAAGCTGTTTTAATAATGCTTGCATTAGGCGGCGTTTGCGGAGCCGTTTTAAGTATCGCATCAAAAGTCTTTTACGTTTATGAAGATCCGCGTATTGCCGAAATAGAGTATTATACTGCCGGCGCAAATTGCGGCGGATGCGGTTATGCGGGATGTTCCGCGGCTGCGGTAGCGATAGTAAACGGCAAAGCAAGCCCCAATGTTTGCGTTGTAGGAGATGCCGAATCATCAGCGGCAATTGCCGAAATCATGGGTTTGGATACAGGAAGCGTTGAACCTGCAATATCTTATAATGACTGCAAAGGCGGAGATAGAAAAGAGGAAAAATTCTCTTATATAGGAGTTGCAACCTGCAAAGCCGCAAGCAGCCTTTACAGCGGCAACAATATATGCGATATAGGCTGCATTGGAATGGGCGACTGCGTTAAAGCCTGCAATTTCGACGCCATCAAAATAGGCGAAGACTCTTTTCCTGTCATCGACCAAAATAAATGCGTAGGCTGCAGCGCTTGCGTGAAAGCCTGCCCCAAAAACATACTTTCGGTTAAAACTATGTCCGAAAGACTTTTGGAATTCAACAGCACAAACGGCAAACTTGCTCCATGCAGACAAACCTGCCCTGCGGAGATAAACATACCAAAATACATCTCGCAAATAAAAAAAGGAGATTATCAAGGAGCGGTAAATACCATCCGAGAAAGGAACCCGCTCTTATTATCCTGCGGAAGAGTCTGCCCCCATCCTTGCGAAACATACTGCAGAAGAGGAATAGTTGACGATCCCGTATCAATTAATCAATTAAAAAGGTTTGCAGCAGATTATGAAATGAATTCCGGAAAACACATTCCTATACCCTGCGCTCCCGATACTGGAAAAAAAGTGGCAGTTATAGGCGGAGGACCGGCTGGATTAAGCTGCGCATACTTTTTAAGAAGACTCGGGCACAGCGTTACAATATTTGAGGCAATGCCCAAACTCGGCGGTATAATAAGATACGGAATACCCGAATATAGACTTCCTAAAAAAGTTTTGGATTGGGAAATAGAAGGAATTATAAATCTGGGAATAGAAGTTAGAATAGATACAAAACTCGGAAGAGACTTTGACCTTCAATCTTTATTTGCGTCTGATTTTAAAGCCATGTTTTTAGGAATAGGCGCTTGGAACGATTACAAACTCGGCATTGAAGGAGAAAATTTAAAAGGCTCTTGGAAAGGAATAGATTTTCTTTCATCTGTCGCCAACGGAAGACAAATTAATATAGAAGGGAAAAAAGCCGCTGTAGTAGGAGGCGGAAACTCTGCTATAGACTGCGTCCGAACCCTTGTTAGAAAAGGAGCTAAAGAGGTTTATATAGTATATAGAAGAACCAGAAAAGAGATGCCCGCAAATAAAGTGGAAATAGTAGCGGCAGAACATGAAGGAATAAAATTCGTATTTCTTGCGGCGCCTACAAAAGTCATAGGAAATGAAAAAGGGGATGTCACCCATCTCGAATATTTAAAAATGAAGCTTGGCGAACCCGATGCCAGCGGAAGACGAAGACCTGTTCCAATAGAAGGCTCCGAAACAACGCTGGAAATAGACATCCTTATAACCGCAATAGGACAATCTCCGGATATCTCCTTCATGGATAAAGATACGGGTCTAAAAGAATTAAAAACCACAAGATGGAAAACCATCGATAACGATCCTCTTATACTTCAAGCCAATCTTCCTTACATCTTTACAGCAGGAGACTGCGCTACAGGACCATCTTTGGTGGTTGATGCAATAGGCGGAGGCAGAAGAGCCGCCAGATCAATCCATCTTTACATTACATCCGAAGCCGAAGAGGAAGAGGAAAATAAAATAAATAAAATTCAACCGGTCGAAAACGCGCTTTATAAAAAACATATCCCAGAAAGTATATTTGAATCGCTTGAAGGCATAGTTAAAAAATCGAGAGTCGCTATGCCGGAACTTCCCGTAGAAGAGCGCATCAAAACTATGGATGAAGTTGATCTTGTAATAAGCGAAAAAGAGGCTTTGGATGAAGCGGACAGATGCCTTGATTGTTGCAGGCTTTGTTATAATAAAGAGACAACATCGGCGTAATTTTTTTATTCAAACAAACAACATACTTTAACCTTTTAAAAATCTATTTTACGAACCAAACGCTAAAGCCGAAGTTCGAGGAGAGGATAAAAGAATTTAGCTAAACATATCCCGTAATATCAATTTTTGAGAAATAGTTTATTAAAGCTTTTGAAATAATAAAGATTATAGATATATTTACAATGAAACAAAAAGCAGAAATTCAAATGGCAGATATTGTGTTTATCGGGAGTTTTAACCCTGCAATCTTTAGTCCGGCATGGTTTGCCTCTAAAAAATTGATAGGCGAAACCGAGTCCGAAGGATCGGATGTTAAAGTAATTCATCCTGACATTACTATGTTTGAACTGCCATGGTTTCGATTTTATACGACAAGGGATCATTTTTCTGTCCTTTCCGAACAGGAAGTTTATTTTTCATCTGTTTTTGATTTGGCTGTCGGAACTTTTCAACTACTCGAACATACTCCGATTCAGGCTATGGGCATTAACAGAGAATTTCATATACAATGCGATTCAGAAAAAGAATGGCATGATTTCGGACATTTATTAGCTCCTCAAAGTCCATGGGAAGGAATTTTAAAAAAAGAATCTGCATTAAAAAAAATTGAAATCTGCGAAAAATACTCCCCTGAAAATCCCTTGGATGGAAAATTAACAGTCATTGTTCAACCGTCAAACAGGGTTCGATTTGGCGTATTTTTTTCAATAAATGACCATTATTCAATTGATGCGCAAGAAAAAGCAAGCGGCAGTAAAAAAATTATTTCAAGGCTTCAAAAGAAGTGGAAAGAATCAAACGAAAAATCCGAAACGATTGTAAGCGCCATAATAGACAAGTTTTTAAAAAGGAGTTAGTTATGAATACCGCATTAGCGGAAACTTATTCGAATTTTTCAAGGGTTGAAACAAACGAAACATTCCTAAGAGAAGATGAAAAACCGATAGAAATTTCCGAGCAGAGAATACGTTCATTCTTAAACGAGTCAAAAGAATCATCGACGCAGCCTCATGAAGAGGCTAAAGAAAAAAATGATTCGAATATTCTGCCTTTTCCATTAAAAGATGATCAACCGTTAATTGCTCTTGCTCCGAAAATGCAAATTCAACATCGAACATTTAATTCATCAATCAAATGGGAAGGTTATGTAATTAAAGTTTATAATGATTCTTTTTTGGCAAGAATAACTAATTTGTCCAGCAAATATCCTGACGAAGAGGTTGAAATAGAGAAGGAAGCTATATCAAAAGATGATCTTCCTTTGGTAAAAGCAGGGTCGGTTTTTAACTGGCATATCGGATATGAAACGGAGCACGGCACAAAAAAACAAAGCTCAATCATTCGTTTTAGACGTTTGCCGGTATGGACGAAAAGCGATATTAAAATAGCCGAAGCATTAGAAAAAGAATTAAATAATTTTCTCTATTTTTGAACTTTAGAATGAAAATTCCTACTATAGAGCAGATTGAAATCTTGTTTTTTGGCCCCGGTTACGGCGAGTCTATCCTTATACATATAGGCTACGGCGACTGGATAATCGTAGATTCCTGTATAAATCCCCAGACTAAAAAACCTGCCGTATTGGAATATTTGGAACAAATCGGACTTTCCTTCGATTGTATAAAACTCATTATTGCGACACACTGGCATGACGATCATATAAGAGGACTTTATGAAATCGTTAAAACCTGTCCGAACGCAGATTTTTTTTTATCACAGGCTGTTCGTCAGAGCGAATTTATAAAATTAATGTCATATTATGGTTTTGAAACAACAATTAATTCAAAATCGGGAATTCAAGAACTTTATAATATTATATCTTTTTTGCAATCCGTTAAAAAAAAACCGAAGTTTGCCTGCCAAGATAGAATTCTATGGGAAAAGAAGAATACAAACAAAAATTATTCTTGTGAAATCAGATCGTTATCACCATCCGATGCGGCAATACTATTATCCCATTCGGAAATTGCCAAATTAATACCTAAATTAAACGCTCCCAAAAGAAGACTTCCTTCAATAACGCCCAATCATGCGTCGGTTGTGTTATGGTACGCGTTAATAATAATATAATTTTATTAGGCTCTGATCTGGAAAATACCAAAAAAAAAGATACCGGTTGGGCTGCAATTTTATCTTCGAATGCATCTCCGTTAGAAAAAGCAAAAGTTTTCAAAATTCCGCATCATGGTTCTTCAAATGCCGACAATTCGGAAATATGGCAAAAAATGGTAGATAATCAGCCTTTTGCAGTATTAACGCCACATCAAAACGGTAGCACAATTCTTCCTAATAATTCCGATATTCAAAGAATATCCGAAAAAACGCCAAACGCTTATATTACAGCGCGTTTTAGAGAGAAAAAAGTTAAAACGGAACATAAAATCGATAAACTAATGGAAGGCTGCATAAAAAACAGACGATTCGTTCATAACGATTTCGGATATGTGCGATTACGGCGTGATATATCGTCGATTCCTTCGAATTGGAAAGTTAATCTTTGTGGCGCTGCATCAAAATTATAAAATAATGCTTCCAAGAATAGCCGGAATCCGGCATATCAAAAACTATCAACTATATCTTGCTTTTACAAATGGAGAAGAGGCTGAAATAAATCTTGCGAAAGTTTTAACCAAGCGCTCATTGAAGGTATTTGTCTTATAAATGCCATCAAAGACGGCAGAAAAAACGAATTTGTAAACGAACAGGATATATTTATAAGAAAAAAAATAAAACTGAATTGAAGCAAAGAAGGGAGGCGTAAGCCTCCCTTTCTTATACAAAAAAACGCTCTCCCAAATTCCCATATCTATGATATGTATCTGATATGGCTTGCTCTTTAAAATAATTAATAAGCTCTACTCTTCCTTCGCACATAACCTTTGATCTTGCTACATAAAATCCGGTTTCCGCAGCCTTTTTAAACACAGCGTCCGGCACCCTGTCAAAAGAGGCATATCTGATACGCTCTATCTGATCCGGCATATATTTTAAAATATCTTCGTCCGCCTCTTTTTTAACGGTTATCCCTTTTAAAAATGCTTTGCCGTCTTCGGTATTTAAAAATTCAACTACTTTGTTATTAAGATTACTCGGCATGCTTAATATAGTAGCCGAACCTGCAATCTTTGCAGCAGCTGCCATAGCCAAAACTTCAAATAAGGAATCGGCTTTATGAACCCGTATTAAGATATTTTTCATTTTCAAATAACGGACTATATTATCCTGCCCGCGCAGATGGAAATAATCTTTTTCGCAATAAAATTCCTGTTCCGCATTATAAGCATAACTTTTTACCGCCCGAATTACTTTTTTAATATCAGAAGTATATATTCCAAACTTGCCGGATAAAATCTTCTTTTCCCAGCCGGATGTTAATCTTAACAGATAATTCTCCTCTTTTATTGCTACTATTAAAGGATACGGCATCTCTTCGATATTCATAAATTGGATGCAATAATTAGGTCCGCCCGCTTTTATCCCGGCTCCCAAAGCCGATTTTTTCATTCCCCCGAACGGCTGGCGCAAAACAATCGCTCCTGTAGCGCCTCTGTTTATATAAAGATTTCCGGCGCAGATATTTTTTTTCCATATCTGCTGCTCTCTTTTATCAAGGCTTTCAAGCCCGGAGGTTAAACCGTATCCTGTCTGATTTGCCAAATCTATGGCATGACGCAGGTCTTTTGCCCGCATAACCCCCAGAACAGGTCCGAAAAATTCGGTAGTATGAGTATATGAGCCAGGACAGACATCCCATTTAATTCCAGGCGACCATAAATACGGATTATCCTCTAACATCTCAGGTTTTAACGCCCATGTTTCTCCTGGTTCAAGAGTTGTTAAAGCCCGCTTTAAATCTCCGGAAGGAGGAGCTATAAATCTGCTCATCTTATTTCTAAATTCCCATGCCGAGCCGGTAGAAAAACTTTTTGCCGCATCAATAAGCTGCTTTTTAAAATTTTCATCCTTATATACTTCATCTTCAAGTATTAACAAAGAGGTTGCCGAACATTTCTGCCCTGTATTTCCGAATGCCGCCCATATTACGTTTTTAATAGCCTGATCTCTATCCGACATTGCGGTTACTATGGTAGCGTTTTTACCGCCAGTTTCCGCTGCAAGCTGAACATTCGGTCTTTTTGAAAGTATCGAAAGCCCCGTATCTGTGCCTCCGGTTAATATTATAAAATCTATATCCGAATGCACGGTAAGCTTTTCGCCAAACAAAGCGCCTGAACACGGAACAAATTGTAAAGTATTTTTACTTATTCCTGCATCCCAAAAGCATTTGCAAAGCTCCCAAGCTACATATACCGCTGCGGAAGCCGGCTTAAATATTACTGTGTTGCCTGCCGCAAGACTTGCGGCTATGCCGCCGCAGGGAATCGCTATAGGGAAATTCCAAGGCGATATTACCAAGCCAGCGCCTTTGCCAGAACACTTTAAATTTTCGCAATTATCAAAATTATAAAGAGAATACGGATAATATTCTACGAAATCTATCGCTTCGGATACCTCTATATCCGCTTCTATAAAAATTTTGCCTGTATTTACCGCAGCCGCTCCTATAAGATTAGCTCTTGAACGTCTGATATTTTTTGCGACATCGGATAATATCTCATGTCTTTCTTTCAATCCTTTTTTTCGCCATCCATCAGGGTCGTCTTTTGCGGTTTTAACAGCCCGTTTAATATCCTCTTCATTGACGTATCTGTAATTTGCAACAACAATATTTTCTTTAAACCTGCAAAAATCGCCTATTTTTTTAATCTCCCTGTTTTCATAAATATCTTCCCCCGCTATTATCAAAGGTATTTCCGCAACAGTATCATCAGCGCTTTTTTTCCAAATATTTCTTATAGCCTCCGCCCATTTTCTGTTTTGAGACAACGAAAAATCGGTATCCGCTTCGTTTTTAAACAGTTTTTCGTAATAAGTTCCGCCAATTTCGTAAGTTTCGATATTCCTATCCTGAATTCTGTTAGGCGTCTCCGATACCTTTTCCAAAATAGCGCAGGAATTTAAAAAGCCTTTTTCCAAAAATTTCCATTCATTGGAATCAACTTTTAATTTGGGAGAATAACGTAAAAAATTCTCTTCGGAAGTATTTTCGTCAAGTCTGCGTATAAGATAACCTATAGCGTTGATAAATTCCGCTTCGTCTGCAACAGGCGCGTAAAGAAGCATATCTTTTGCGCTTTCCGCAAGAGCTCTTCGCACATGATCTGCCATACCTTCAAGCATCTCAAAATAAAAATACTCGCTAACCCCATTATAGATTCCGAGTTTATAAGCATAAGCAAGTTCAAACAGATTATGAGAAGCGATGCCGAGATTAACCGCTTTTATATTTTCCGGCTCCATTCCATAAATAACCATCTTTTTATAATTTGCATCAACATCTAATTTGTTATCATAAGTTGCAAGCGCCCAGTTGTTAAAAGAAGACTCGGTTAGCTCCGTCTCCATGTTAGCCCCTTTTACTATCCTAATCTTAATAGCCGCTCCCCCGTCTGCAACCCGTTTTTTTGCCCATTCGGTAAGCTTTTTCTGAATAGGATAAGAATCCGGCAGATATGCCTGTAAAACAATTCCAGCGCAATATCCTTTAAGCTCTTCCTGATCAAGCGTCTGCATAAAGGCTTCTACGGTAATATCAAGGTCTCGGTATTCCTCCATGTCCAGATTAACGAGTTTTGGAACCTTTGCGCCATCTTTTCGGACAAAAAAATTATTCATAGCAACTTTATAAAGCTGGCTAAGTCTTTCTTTTAACACTTCTACGCTGTGATCAAATGCAAGGGATGAAACTTGAGAATATATGGTTGAAATCTTTACAGATATATATTCTACGGCAGGGTCTTTCACATCCGCTACATAAATGGCAAGACGCGTTTTAGCCTCCTGTTCTCCAAGCACCGCTTCGCCGAGATGATTAATATTCATCCTTACGTTCTGCTCTTTTCTTTTTGCAAGATGCGCATACAATTTATCCTTTTCTCCGGGAATAATTGCTCTGCTGCTGGCATCCCGCATCTTTTCTATCATTTTAGGTATGGTAAAACTCGGAAAATGTCTTCCCAAGCCGCGAAACATCTGAACCAACAACTTTTCGACCCTTGAAAAAAAATCCGGCGTTCCATAAGTTTTTAAAATATTGTTTATCTGATCTGCAACTCTTGCGGTATCATGCGATCTGAAGCTTTGATCTATCATTTTTGTAAGCACAACTTTATCCATAGGATTTGTAAAAAGGCTTAACATCTGGCTTTGTATTGCTTTTTCCTCTTTTGTAAGAAGTTCGTTTGCGCGGTTTTGCCATAATTTCGCAAGCGAAACCGCCTCTTGAGCTATTTTATTCAACTTTTCCATCTAACCTTTTTCCCTTTTTTTTATTTTTACAATATTAATTAATATACTGTTTTTTATTATTAAATTTTATCTTGCGGCGATCGTTGAAATGATACGCTGAAAAAATGATTTGTCGAAATGATAGGACGAAAAATTACAAGCAAAAAAATTGCTTTCTGTTATTTCGGGCAAAGCGAGAAATCCCTTTATTATTTCTTTTACCCTTTTATAATTATCTGATTTCAGTTATAGACGTTTCATTACATAATTTATTTAACCAATTAAACAGCTTTCTAAACAGAGGACATTTTTCCGCAACCTTTTTCGGGTTTATTCTCATCAATAATAAGGGAGTATGAATCCGCTTTGAGTAACGCTCTCCTTGCTCTAACACGCTTGCTTCGATAATAGCATCCGATAATTTCTCGTTACAGGTATCCTTTTTTTTATTATAAACCCCAAAAGTTTCCGGCGCCTTAAATGTTATTCTTTGGCTTATCCAATGCCGCATAGATTTTTGTCTGTTTCTAAAATCGCTATGCTTTGCAATAGAATTGTCCCAATCCGCTATAATCCATGCCTCCATCTCAGGCGCGGCAAATCCTACAAATTTATCTATACTTTCCGCATCTTTTACAGCATTTACGGCGCTTATAAATTTATTCTCCTGTTTAACATAATCTCTACAGTCCAAATCGTCTATTACCAATATTTTATCGCATTTCTCACCTGTTGCCAAAGCGATTCTAATACGCTTTTTAATTTCAGCCTCAAGGCTTTTGCCCGTTTTTCCGTATCCGGATTTAACCTTATTAGGTTTAGGCCCCGGCTTATGTTTTACCGGCGTTTTACGCTCGAATTTACAGCCTCCGGAAAAATGTTTTTTTAAAAAAGGAACCAACCCTTTTAACTCGGTATAGCCTCCTCCGGCAAAAAGCCATACTACCATGGCCAGCCTCCGACAAGAGGATCTCCTGTTCTATAAAGGTCTCCGAGTTCCCAGCCTTTGTTAATCCGTTCGATTAATTTTTCTTCGGCCAATGGAGTGATAGAAAAATGAGCCTGATCACAATCTTCCGAAAATGCAAAAACATTTGAAACGGAATCTGTAAAGCTATCTAACAGATCGGGACTGTGAGTAGATATAATAAGCTGCGTTTTTTCGGAAGCTCTTTTTATCCATTCCGCAAGAATAGGCAGCCATGCCGGATGTATTCCAAGTTCCGGCTCGTCTATGGCAAGCAGACTCGGAAGATTAGGAGATAAAAGTATAACCGCCCAGCAGATCATTCGGACGGTTCCGTCCGAAAGTTCGTTTAAATAAAAAGGTTCCGAAATCCCCTCGAAATATAATTCCAGATTAACCGTCATAAGCCCTGTTCTAACTGGTCTGAATTTTCTTACTCCGGGTAAAATTGATTTTATTGCATTATTTAAGCTCTCGTCAAAATCTATATTCTGCTGAATAAGGTTTTCTATCACTATGGCAAGATTGTGTCCCGAAGGCGCAAGAAATATATCGCCGCTTCCGATTTTCGGCTCCGATGTTCTTATGGTTTTAAGATTCATATAATTGGCTTTATAAAAATGCCACCTTCTTACATAATCAATCAATCTTCTACGGGCTTTGTAAATAGGAGTCTTTTCCGGCGGATTCTTACTGTTTTCCAAAAGATCATGCAAAACCGTAAGCCCAAGCGTATTAGTAGGCACATCATATACATTTTCAAAATGGGAACTACTCTCATGATAATCATTCCATACCGATATAACCCCCTCGCCTACTTTTCTGTCATGATATTTATAATAAAAAAACGGGGCATGGCGCATTATAAGCGCGTCCGATAGATACTCTTCGGCTATAGACACTTTTGAATTTTTATCTGCGGCATAAATATCTATATAAAGCTTAAACCCTTTTTCAAATTCGGAATCGTTTTTAAATGTATAAGAAAAATTTATTGTTCCGGGAAATTTTAAAGATTTATCCAAAATTTTGGAACCGCCGAGCGCAGACACCGCATTTTCAAACGGACTTGCAGAAAGGCTTTCGTCTGATATTGGAATAATACAGTTTTTTAAAAACTCCAACATAGCGATAAAATTACTTTTACCGGAACCGTTGGAGCCTATAAAAATATTAAGGTTATTCAGTTCGATGCCTTGTTTAATTGATAAATTCTTATAATTTTTTGCGGATAAACCGCTTAATATCACACTCATATATCCGCCTTATTTTTTTGTTTAAAAATATTAACCCGTAAAATACTTAACGCATCTTTAATATCAATAACCCTTTTTACCCTAGACCGAATTAAAATTCTATATTTTTATACTAAAAACGCTCTATTTTTTAATTTTCCGGTTGAAAACGGTTATTTGTTATGCAATATTGCTTTCTTCTATGGGAAATATTTAAAATCGGCGTAACATATTAAAATTAAAATGCCAAAAAAATGACTATAAAGGAGATGTCCATCTCCGAAAAGCCCGTATTTTGTTCGTTTTCAAGGCTTACGACAAGGCTTATTAAAAATAAGTCGAGTATTAAAATTAGGGCATAACACAGAAAACGGGCAAAATACGAAGTTGAACAACGAACTACAAGGTAAAAAAGTATGGAGCAAAAAACTTTTCAAGATTATTACCCGGAAGATGTAAGCCATTGCTACGGATGCGGAAAGGATAACAAGCATGGTTTGCAGATTAAAAGCTACTGGGATGGAGAGGAAACTTATGCTATCTTTAATCCGAAACCGTATCATACTGCAACAAAAGGCTATGTTTACGGCGGGTTGATAGCCTCTCTTATAGACTGTCATGGAACGGGGACGGCTTCCGCGGCAATGTATAAAAAAGAAGGACGCGAAATGGACACAAAACCGACTTTGAGATTTGTAACCGCATCGTTACATATTGATTTTTTAAAACCGACTCCAATCGGAACGCCGCTTGAAATAAGAGGAAAAACAGAAGAGATTACGGATCGTAAAGTAGTAGTAACAGAGACCGTATCCGCTAAAGGCAAAGTTTGCGCAAAAGGCAAAGTTGTAGCGGTTCTTATGCCGAAAAATATGTTATAAAACGGGAACGCCCGACAGGTTGTATTTATAGTTATACTAAAGAATGAATAAACTATGAAACTCAAATTGCTAACTATTATTTTTTTAACTGTACGTTTTTGACCCTTTTTCATATCGTCCATCGCGAGATTTGTTTGGTAATAATATGCTTGTACAAGATAATTCCCTTATTTATAGAGAGTATATTCCTCAACAAACATGGGGTGGTATTGCTATTGAAACGGGAATTATTACGGGAGTAATATTTGTCGATGCTACTCGCATATGACAAGCATAGTAAAGCATTATAATAATTCTAACCATATACGAGAACAGATAAAAATATAATCGTATAAAATATAAAATGGCCGAAAACTCTTTTGAAATAATCGATTTAAGTCGGACATTATCATCCGATATGCCGATATTTCCGGGTAGTATTTCGTCGGAAATATCCTCCGCCCATACAATTGAAAAAAACGGCTTTAACGAAAAAAAGCTCCTATTATACTCTCATACCGGAACTCATATAGACGCGCCTTATCATATTTTAAAAGAGGGTAAATCTTTGGATAAATTCCGACTTGATTATTTTATGGGAAACTCTTTTTGTATTGACGTATCTAACGTTAAAAACGGCGTTATTGAAATCGAAAATTTAATCTCTTTTAACAATAATATTAAAAAAAGCGATTTTCTGCTTTTATATACAGACAAAGCTAAATTTTGGAAAACAAACGAATATTTTAAATCTTATCCCGTATTATCCGAAGACGCCACAAAATTTCTTGCCGATTTTTCATTAAAAGGCATAGGGATTGACGCCGTTTCGTTTGACTTTATCGATTCAAAGTTGCTGCCTATACATAATATTCTTTTAAACAAAAATATTATTCTTATAGAAAATCTTTGTAATCTTAAAAAAATTATTAACCGGCATTTTATTTTTTGCTGTTTTCCTTTAAAAATTAAAAATGCGGACGGCTCTCCTGTAAGAGCCGCCGCTATTATAAAATTTATCTCCAATTAGTTAGCATAGAAAATGTACGTTATTAAATATAGTTAATCATAAAAAAACGATGTGAATTAAGAAATAATATGTCCGAAGTTTTTTAAGTAGCAGTAAATAAGAAGCGAAGCAAATAAATTCAGATATAGTCGAATTTAATTTAAATAAAAAAAATAATAAAATTTCTCCGGATAACAAAGTAATTTGTTCAAGTTCAAGGCGAAAAAAATTTTTAACCGCAGGAATACTAAAGTATTTCGAGGATTAAAAATTTCTTTCAACGCCAAAATTGGACAAATTACTTTGTTATCCGCCAAAATCACAAACCGATTCTTTTATTAAACTCAACAATTAATTCGTCTATCTGCTCAACTTGAGCAAATGTTTTATCCCAATAGTTTGTATGATCATACCACTGGGCGTTTAACTCCTGCACTTCTCTGCCCTGCTGCTCGATCCATGTAAAATATTTGAGATTATGAACGGTTTTTTTATCGTAATATGTAAGCTCTTTTAAATGATCAATAGTTATACTATGTAATAGCTCCAAATCTTTATACGCGTTATTTTCGGTATATTCGCCTCTTTCTTCTTGCAGCTCTTTTACTCTGGAATCATAAAGCTGCATAGAATCGGTTAAAACGGTTACAATATAATCTTTTTCGGTTAATTCATAATATTTCGCAAACTTTATGGCTGCTATTAAATTTCCTATGCCGGATATTCCAAGCAGATATAATTTTTTTACAAACTGTTCGGACACGCCGTTTTGGATTAAAATTTTACGCCCAGCTTTTTCATTAAAAAGACGGACTAATCTGATTGTCTGCTCGTCGTCAACCGCAATATTCATATCTACATTTTTAGCATCGTGAACCCATGGAATATGTTTGTCTCCTATTCCTTCGATTCTATGCCCGCCGTAGCCGTTATTTAAAAGAGTAGGACATTGTAAAGCTTCGGCGGCTACAAGCTTCGCCTTTGGAAAAAACTTTTTCAGATAGTATCCTGCGCCAAGTGTTCCGGCAGAACCTGAAGAAAAGACTGCCCCGAAAAAATTAATATCAGGATTTGTATATTGCTCTAAAACCTCTTCGATTGCAGGACCTGTTACGTTATAATGCCACAACGGATTTCCCATCTCGTCAAACTGATTGAATATATCAAGTTTTTCTCCGCTTCTTCTAAGCTCCCAGCATTTATCGAAAATCTCTTTTACGTTGGATTCGCAGCCCGGAGTAGCTATCACCTCGCCGGCAACGGTTTTAAGCCATTCAAATCTTTCCCGAGACATTTCTTCCGGCAAAATAGCTATTGAACTACATCCTAAAAGGGCAGCCACATAAGCCCCGCCTCTACAAAAGTTGCCGGTAGAGGGCCATACTGCCTTTGTAGTAAGCGGATCAAACTGCCCTGTTATAAGTTTCGGAACAAGACATCCGAAAGTAGCCCCTACTTTATGAGCGCCTGTAGGAAACCAGCGCCCGGACAAAGCGATAATTTTTGCTTTGCATCCGGTTAATTCGGACGGAAAAATAAGATGGTTTGCCCCGCCGAATTCGCCTCCTATATCTTTTTGCTCGTTTTTCCATGTTACTCTATATAGATTGAGCGGATTTATATCCCAAAGTCCTACTTTTTTAAGCTTTTCTTTGATTTTTTCCGAAACATTATTAACAGGGTCTCTCATCATTTTAAAAGTAGGCAGAGTTATTCCTTTTTCTTTGCAAAATTTAGCGTTTGCGTCTCTTATTTTTTCATTAACCGCAAGATTTATCATTAATTTTTCTCCTCAAATTCCTTTAATTCGTCAATATTTTTTATTGCATAACCAGGATATTGTATAATTTTTTGCGCTGACG
Organism: Deltaproteobacteria bacterium; assembly: GCA_019306065.1. Taxonomy (GTDB): domain Bacteria; phylum Desulfobacterota; class Desulfobacteria; order Desulfobacterales; family JAFDMD01; genus JAFDMD01. The sequence continues at coordinate 7,708 of JAFDMF010000003.1, read as the reverse complement.
CGGTATCTTTAAGACCACTGCCTGTGCATAAAATCACTATTGAAGCGCTTTTTTCCAAATTTTCTTTGACTTTTAAAAAACCTGCAAAAGCCGCGGCCCCCGCAGGCTCGGTAAATAATCCAGCAGTTTCGGAAAGCTGCTTTTGAGATTTTAAAATTTCCCGATCCTCAACGGTTATACATCTGCCGGAATATTTTTTTAATTGTTTTAAAGCATGATAACCGCTTCCCGGAACATCTACGGATATGGAATCCGCTATGGTTTTAGAAAATATTTTTTGAAACTTTCCTGTTTTAAAAGCGTTTGATATGGCGTTACTTTTTTCTGCCTGAACGCAATATATTATCGGAATTTTATCCGTAAAACCATATCTAACAAGGTCTTTAAACCCTTTATAAACTCCGGATAATATGCAGCCGTCTCCCGTAGGAACAAATATATAATCCGGCGCTTTTTTAAGCTGCTTGAAAATTTCAAAAGATACTGTTTTTTTTCCTTCTATGGTCATAGGATTATAAGCGGTATTTCTGTTTAAGGAACCGTCTAACTTTGAATATTGTAAAGATAAGCTATAAGCCGCGTCATAATTACCCTCAACAGGAATTACTCTTGCCCCGTATTGAAGCGCTTGAACTATTTTAGCGGGGGGTGCATCCTTTGGCAAAAACAGGGTTATATTCAAACCTGCGGCGGCTCCTATTCCCGCCATTGAAGAGCCTGCATTTCCTGTGGAAGCCAGCGTTATATCGTAAATATTATGTTTTATTGCAAAAGCCGCTACCAAATATGAAGCTCTGTCTTTAAAAGAACCTGTGGGATTTACGCTGTCATCTTTTATAAAAAGATTCGGCATATTAATTTTTTTTCTTAAATTTTCAGGCTCCCACAAAGGCGTATCTCCTACCGGTATTTTCGGAAAAAATTCCTTTTCAACAGGACAAAGATCATTATAAGAAAAGGATTTATCTTGGGTAACGTATTGGACTTCCAAAATTCCTACAAGAGGCTCGTCATTTTTTTTACGTTGCGAACATACAGGGCAAAGCATTAAATTCGGCGTAATACTATATGTTTTTCCACATTCTATACATCTATATCTGTATTCCAAAACAACTTATCCTTTATAACCAAATATAAAACCCTCATGACTAAAAAAGATTGATTATTATGATATTTCGCACCATTTTTTTTAATTGTTGACCTTTTCTTTTTTACGCAATATTCCTACGTCTGTAAGTCTGGCGGCAACTTTTTCTAACGCCGCGTATAACTGAACAAAACCCTCCGGAGTCATAATTAAGGTATGTCCTGTTTTTTCAAGCATAGGGTTTTGATTTTTATCTTTTTTATCCGAAGAATAAGAAGCCAAATCCAGTCTTATTGCTCCTCCAGCTATTCGTATTTCAACCGCTCCATCTACAAATATATTTTCGCTCATAATAATTTTTCTCCTTAGCTTGTTTTATTAAAAATTATGTCGAATTTGGTTTTAAATCATTTTTTTTTAAAATTTACAATAATTTTTTATTCTTTTTATCCTCCCATTCCTGCAATCTGTTTTGCCATGCGGCTTGCATAATTATCTGTCATACCGGACAAATAATCTGTTGCTTTTAAAAAAGATTCGTATAAATTGTCCCCTTTTTTCAGATTATTTAACTCTATCATTTCCAAAACTCTGGAACTTTTAAATGAGATATTTTTACCCGTAACCCTCTCTTTTACGGCAGAACAAAAAGCATTAAGAAGTATGCCTATTACCGAGTAACAGCCTATTTCAAGCTCTATTTTTCTTCTTTCGTTAAAAACCATCTCTTTATCCAAGTCGTATGCCTGCTTCAGCGGTTTTTTAATTTTAGAATCTTTATCTTTTATAAGACTTCCTTCAAATTCTCCTCTCATTATTTCATCATATTTGTTAACAAATGTATCAACTACTCCGTCAATTGCGCCTCCGATTGCTATTGTTCTGATAAAAGAAAGTTTTCTTCTATTTGAGATATTAGAAGCAATTACATCTTTATAACGAGGGTGTTGTTGATTGCATAAATCTTTTAATACATCACAGATTTCATCAAAGGATAATATCTTCATTTCGTAAGCATCTTCTAAATCCAATATTCTATAACATATATCGTCTGCAGCTTCTAATAAGAGAGCAAGAGGATGACGGCAGTAAAGATTATCACCTGTTTTAATTAATTTGACCTCTTCGGCTATCTTATTTAAATAATCTTTTTCCGCTTGAAATACGCCGAATTTTTTCTCTTTTTTTATATTAGAAGATGTCCAAGGGTATTTTAACATAGCCCCCAAAACCGTATATGTTAATCTCATCCCTCCTTTATTAACATTATGTTCAAGACGGGTAAGAATTCTAAAACCTTGAGCATTGCCTTCAAAATTTTTAAAATCGTTCCGTTGCTCTTCGGTTAAACCTTCAAGTATATGAGCGTTAGCCGAATCTTTAAACCATGCTTTTATAGCCTCTTCCCCTGCATGCCCGAAAGGAGGGTTTCCTATGTCGTGAGCAAGAGAGACAGCTTGTAAAATTTGCCCTATATTGCTCGGATATATATTATGAGGCAATTCTTTTAACTCATTTTTAATTTTTTCACCGCAAATAATTCCGAGGCTTCTACCTACGCTTGCAACCTCAAGGCTATGAGTTAACCTGGTATGAATATGATCATTTTGAACAAGCGGATGAACTTGGGTTTTTCTACCGAGTCTTCTAAAAGGGCTGGAAAAGGTAATCCTATCGCAATCTTGATGAAAACCTGTCCGTCCGGATTGATCGGCTTTGCTCTGTTTTTCTGCACCGAATCTATTTGAAGAAAGCATATCTTCCCATTTCATTCTACTCATTATTTTTCCTTTCCGTAAAAATCAATCTGTTTAAAAAAAAATGACAAACCGAACATAATTTATATATATTTTGCCATCAAGGAGGTGATTATCAATGAGATGGGCATTTCTACACGGAGTCTTACCCCATTGCAGCGCTTGCGGTAGCTGTATTTTGTCCTAAGTAAGACTCTAAACTGCTTGAGAACTTCGAAAATTTTTTTCCGAAGTTCTCCCCATATCTCCGTATAAAAATTGAATTATTGCAACTACCGCAACCGCCGCGGTTTCAGAACGCAATATTCGAGAACCCAGACCGTAACTTATAAATCCTTTACTTTTTGCCAACAAAATTTCTTCCTCCGTAAAACCGCCTTCAGGACCTATTATTATAAACCAATTATTTGTTTCAGACAAATTATGGCCAGTTTTATTAAAAAAATCTTTTTCTTCTTCATAACATATAATTTTTTTTGTAGATTCCGTTTCGGATCCATTTAAAATTTCATCAAAAGATACAGGCGGATATATTTTCGGGACTCGGGATCTTTTACACTGTTTAAGGGCTTCATCTGCAATTTTTTTCCAACGAATAACGCGGGATTTGATTTTTTCTTTATCAGGCTTAACTACGCAGCATTTTGATATAAACGGCATAAAACTAACTATTCCCAGCTCCGTAAGAGTTTTTATAAGTCTTTCGATTTTCTTTTCTTTTAAAAGCGCCATACCTATGGTTATTTTAAGATTAGATTCTGTTTGAGATAAAATTTTATCAATTATAGTTATATAAACCTCTTTTTTTAATATCTTTGTTATAACCGCTTTATATTCAAAACCTCTTTTATCAAAAAAACCGATTATATCTTTTTGCCTTTTTCGCAAAACTTTTATTATATGGTTTGCCTCATCTCCTGCGATACAAGAAGAATCTCCGACATTCAAGTGGGTTTGAATAATAAAATATCTCATTGAGTTATCCGTCCGTATTTATCTTCAAATCTTATAATATCATCTTCTCCTATGTATTCGCCAGACTGGATTTCTATTATTTCCAAAGAGGTTTTTTGAAGGTTTTTTAAACTATGGATTACTTTTGCAGGTATATATATTGATTCGTTTTCCTTTATAATAAATTCTTCCCCTCCGCGGTTTGCTACTGCTTGCCCTTTTACTACGGTCCAATGCTCCGCTCGACAATTATGCTTTTGCAGTGAAAGAGCCGAGTTGGAGTTGACGATTATTTTTTTTACCAAAAATTTTTCGCCAGAATCGATTATTTCATACATTCCCCATGGTCTATAAACTTTTTTATGAAAAAACACCTCTTCTCTGTTTAAAGCCTCTAAACGATCTACAATATTTTTTATATTATGAGAAACCTCTTTTTTTGCAATTAATACCGCATCCGAAGTTTCAACGGCAATTATATCCTCTATTCCGTAAGCTGCAATAAGACGCCGGGTGGAATGTACATAAGAATTTTTTACATTCATAAGTATTACATCTCCTTCTGCCACGTTGTCGTTTTCATCTTTTTGAGCAAAACGCCATATATTATCCCATGTTCCAATATCGTTCCATACGGAATTAAAGGTTACTACCACTCCTTTATCGGTCTTTTCCATAACCGTATAATCTATTGAGATATTAGGACATTGCGAATATAAATCTTTATCTATCCTAAAAAAGCCCAAATTATAATAACCTTTTTGAACAGCTTTAAGCGTAAGATTATAGATTTGCGGCGCAAATTTATTAAACTCCTGTCTAATAACCGAAGCCTTAAATATAAATATCCCTGAATTCCAAAAATAATTGCCCGTTTTAATATATTTTTTTGCGGAAATAATATCTGGCTTTTCAACAAAGGAGGATATGGAAGCCGCCTGCCCGCTACATTTTAGAGATGGAATATGATCAAAAAGAGTATTTCCTTTTTCAATATAACCAAAAGCAGTTGTAGGATAAGTAGGAATGCTTCCTAATGCTACTATATAACCTGCATCAGCATAAAATTCTCCTATGGCAACAGCTTCATAGAAGGCGTCATTGTTTTGAAAAAAATGATCCGAAGGCATAACCAAAAGTATAGGATCCTCTGAAATTTGAAGCGCCTTATGAGCGGCGGAGACTATTGCAGGGGCAGTGTTTTTTGAACAGGGCTCTAAAATTATAGATTCCGCGGATATATTTATTGATTCCAACTGCTCTTTGATAAAAAATCTCTGACTGTTATTGCATAAGACTATCGGAGCGCTTTTTTTTAATCGCAATACCGTATCTTGAAAAAAAGTTTTTTGATTTTTATCAAAAGAAATTATCTGTTTCGGAAAATTTGCTCTTGACAGCGGCCATAATCTTTTGCCCGAACCGCCAGCTAATATTACAGGAATAATCATAATCGGATTATATATTAAAAAAAAACCCGATATTCAATATAAATAATTATATCAAATATCGGATTATAAAAAAATTTGGCAACATCCTACTCTCCAACACAACCTCCCGTGCAGTACCATCGACGCTAAAGAGCTTAACTTTTCAGATGACTTTGTTTCAAAAAACCTCTAATGACTAAGTTCACCTGCATTTTAGAGCGACAGCGAAAAAATGTCAGGTGCAACGATTTGTTATACATTTCTTTTATCCTTCCTCTCAACGTTCCGTGTATGTGGCGTATGAACATTATACACATTGTTAGCGGTTCGCTGTATTAGCCTCAAATGCATTTCTTACAATATCCAAAATCATTTGTTCATATGGTAGTCCTGTATTTAGATTATAACACCTATATAAATATCCAGCACCCAAACCAGGAATTAAATTAGCTTCTAAAAAACAAGGAATGCCCTTCTCGTCCATTTTAATATCTATTCTTCCATATCCTTTTGCTCCTAATGCCTTAAAAGAATCTAGTGCTAATTTTGATATTCTATTTTTAATATTGTCATCTTCTATTTTTAGTGACGATTCCTTATCTGCGATTTTATCTGTAAAACCCAAAATTCTTTCCCCTTCAATATTTTTTTCAGCTAAGAGTTCAATTGGATAAACTTGATATGTATTGTTTTTTAAATTTTGAAAAATGGCTACAGTATATTCTTTACCATTTAAATATTTTTCAACTAAGGAAACTGTACCTTGATTTTCAAGGATGGCTGATACTTTTCTATGATATTCTTTAAAATTAAAAACTAAAGAATTAAAATCAATCCCTCTTGAATCTCCTTCATAAAGAGGTTTTATGAATAGAGGAAAATCAAGAGGGATGTCATCTTGGGTATATTGATTGGGCTTTGCAACAAAAAAAGAAGCTGTATTACACCCGTACTTAGAAACTATATCTTTTGCTTTGCTTTTATCAAATTCAAATTCAATAGATTTTTTAGATGAACCTGTATAGAGGATGTTATGCTCATCTAAAAAATCAGAAAACCATATTTTGTTTGTTGAGTTTCTCTGAATTGAATCCAGATTAAACCCTAAATATTTAATTCCCGAAATTACTATATCTGGTTTCTTTATTACAAGTTCTCGTAATTCTTTCTCTCTACTGATAATTGATATTTCAACTTTTGAATAATAATTGCCTAAAGTTTTGTGCAGTAAGTCAAGTGTTCTGTCAGGCATTAAATTAAGCTTATCAATCCTTGTTGTTACAATTTCAATATATTTTTCATCCTTTGCTATCTTCATTTGTTTATCTTTTTCTTTTATGTATAACGCTGCAAATCACCAGCGGCAAACAGCAGAGCGACGAAGGAGCAACGCTTTTTGACGTCCGAGTGCATTTGTTTGTTAGAAGGGTTATTCGAAATGTCTTTTATGCGCATTCGTGATCTGTAATTCTGTCAAAATATACCCTCTCATTCCCTTAAAAAAATGTCTTGGGCACAACTATATGCCGTCATATCTCCCCAGAAACCGACGTCATTCGAATCTTTCTACAGCCTCCTTCACGCCGCTCTTCTGGCTTAATATGCATCACCAGCCCGAAGATATTCCAGTCATAAGATAGTCATTTTCTTTATATCAACTTAGCTATAAGTTAATATAACTGTTATTATTAGTAAATAGAAAACGCATTGTCAATATTCTCATTGAAAGCGCTCTCAATTTTTAGATTTTGAGAGCACTAAAAAATTCAGTTGGCTATAAAAACAGGTCAAATTATAATTCGCTATAATTATTATCTATGTATTCAAAATGTTACATTAATTTTCACAATGGTTAATCAAACGCCTTTTAAAACAATGCGGCATTTGTAACGTAGGCTATCTAAAATAAAAAAACCCGATATTTGATATAATTAATTATATCAAATATCGGGTTATATAAAAATTTTCGGCGACGTCCTACTCTCCCACACAGCTTCCCATGCAGTACCATCGGCGCTAAAGAGCTTAACTTCTGTGTTCGGGATAGGAACAGGTGTATCCTCTTTGCTATAGTCACCGAAAAAAACTAATAATATAAACAAATAAAAACGTTTAGAAAAACAATAACAATAAAAAAGATAAGATCAAGTCTATCGACTTATTAGTACCGGTAAGCTGAATATATTACTATACTTACACACCCGGCCTATCAACCTTGTAGTCTACAAGGAGTCTTATTTTTAATGTTGCCATTAAAAGGGATATCTTATCTTGAGGTTGGTTTCCCGCTTAGATGCTTTCAGCGGTTATCCTTTCCGAACTTAGCTACCCAGCTATGCCGCTGGCGCGACAACTGGAACACCATAGATTCGTCCATTCCGGTCCTCTCGTACTAGGAACAGATCCTCTCAAATATCCTACGCCCACGAAAGATAGGGACCAAACTGTCTCACGACGTTTTAAACCCAGCTCACGTACCA
>JAFDMF010000031.1 GCA_019306065.1 Deltaproteobacteria bacterium | reverse complement strand
GCTGACTCAATGGCTGCATTGAAAATCCCTCTTTTGTGTCTATTTTCTTTTATTGATAAGCTGCAAAAATCTGAATGGTTATGATTTAATTGAAAAATTGATACTCGCTTCGCTTGTTGCAAATGACATTGGAAAGATAACGGCTTGTTGTCATTGCAAGCAAAAATAAAGGATATTAAATTATAATTATTTGGTTGTGTCAATAGGAAGAGAGGAGGATAGGGAAGAATGAAGCGGTTTTTGATTGTTTATAAAAGCTGAAGCGGGGTTGCATGCAACGTCTCTACGATATTATTTTTTCAAAAAATCCCCGCGCTTTGGGGCATGTTTGTATGTTAGTCTGATATTGCGGCTTCTTTGCCTTTTATAAGAGATGTTATAACCGAATTGTAGGGGGTGGGTATGCCGGCTTTTTCTCCGTATTCCACAATTTTTTGATTCATAAATTCTATTTCGGTTTTTCTTTTTGCTTCTATATCCATCAGCATTGAGGTTTTATGATCTCCGGCGTTTTCCATGTAATTGACGGCGTAATTATATAAATCGTCTCCTATATTTATATTATGGGCTTTTGCAACTTCAATACATTCCATAAGCAAAGCTTTTACTGTTTTTTTAACGTCTGAATTGTTCATAGCTTTTGATACCGTAAGCCCTGTTAATGCGGAAACCGGATTCATAGATACATTCATCGAGCTTTTTTTCCATATTTTTGCGGTAATATCTTGCGTATGTTCGGTATGAAGCCCTGCTTTTGTAAAAACGGCTGCTATTGCTTTTGCGGCGTTTGCAGATTTCGGATCAATTTCTTGGATGAAATGTGGGGAATGATGAAATCCCACATTAATTTTTGCATCTCCTATGGGAATACAGCCGTAGTTTACCGCCGCTCGAATAACGGCTTTTTTATCTATATGTCTTGCAATTTCAAGTTCCGTATCAATTCCGTTTTGCCAGCTTACAATGTAGGTTCCTTCTTTATAAATTTTTTTTATGCTTTCGGCTATTTTTGCGCAAGCGTTTGCTTTTGTAGATATTATGATTACGTCAGGGTTGTGTTTTTGAAGTTCTAATATATCTGTGGTTATAGCGGATACTTTTTGGGTTAGATTTTCTTTGCCGGTAAGTATTATTCCATTATTTAAAGCGGCGTTAAGTATTTGCGGAACGATGTCGCATAGAATTGTTTTATATCCGCCTTTTGCAAGAAATGCCGCCACTATACATCCAACTGGACCCGCTCCTATAACTGCAAAGGTTTTCGGTTTAAAGTCAGATTCGTCATTCATTTTAATATCTCCTTTTTATTTTATGTCGTAGATATTTTTTTTAAATACCGCTGCATAACAAAGTATTTTGTTATGTTGGCGGCTTGCGAAAATTTTAACATTAAGCATTTCGAGAGGATTAAAATTTGAGCATAACGCAGAAAATAAGCAAAATAAGAAGTTATGCAGGGGTTTTTATCCGCTCGTCTATAACTCTTTGCGCTTTGCCTTCGCTTCTTTCTATTGATTTGGGCTCCATAAGCTCCGCTTTAACTTTTATTCCTATGCTTTGTTCTATATGATACATTATTTTGTTTTCTATTTGATGAAGAATGGTTTTTCCTTTTTTAAATATCTCTTTTTTGGTTTCAACCTGAACCGTAAGATAATCGAGATAGCCGCTTTTTTTAACTATAAGTCTGTATTGAGGCTCAACTTCCGGTATGTCTAACAGTAAAGATTCTATTTGAGACGGAAATACGTTTACCCCTTTTATTATAAGCATGTCGTCGCTTCTGCCGGATATGCGTTCCATTCTTACCAATGTTCTTCCGCAGGAGCATTTTTCGCGCGATAAGGATGTTATGTCTTTTGTGCGGTAGCGTAAAAGCGGCATTGCCCGGCGTTGGATTGCTGTAAATACAAGCTCTCCTTTTTCTCCCAAAGGAAGCGGTTCTAATGTTTTCGGATCTATTATTTCGGCTATAAAATGGTCTTCGTTTATGTGAAGTCCGTTTTTATCGGAGCAGTTGTATGCAACGCCTGGTCCGCAAAGTTCGGTTAATCCGTATATATCCATTGCCTCTATTCCCATGCGCTCTTCTATCTCGGTTCGCATTTCCAATGTCCATGGTTCGGCTCCGAATATGCCTATTTTAAGGGGAAGTTCTCTTATATCAACATTCATTTCTTCGGCTCGTTCCACTATTGTAAGGGCGTAAGACGGAGTGGCGCTTAAAACGGTTGTTTTTAGGTCTTTCATTATGCTGATTTGACGTTTTGTAACTCCGGAACTTATAGGTATAACTGTGCAGCCTATTTTGGAAGCCCCTTGATGAACTCCGAGTCCGCCGGTAAAAAGCCCGTATCCGTAAGCGTTTTGAAAGATGTCTCCGGGTCTTACTCCGTAAGCCCATAGGTTTCTTGCTACGCATTCGCGCCATTGTTCAACGTCGTCTGTAGTGTAAGGTCCGGTTATAGGCTTGCCTGTTGTGCCTGAAGATGCGTGAACTCTTACTATGTCGTTTAATGGAACAGCGCATAATCCGAAGGGGTAATTGTCTCTGAGGTCGTTTTTAACTGTAAATGGAAGTTTTGAGATATCTCCTACGCTTTTTATGTCGTCTGCGCTAACTTTTGTCTTTTCAAGCTTTTTTTTGTAAAAAGGAATTTTTGCCGCAACCCAGCCGATTGTTTTTTTTAGTTTTTCTAACTGAAATTTTTGCAGTTGTTCTAACGGCATACATTCAAATTCTTTATTCCATACCATAAACGCCTCCTTTTTAAATTTCGCCGGATAACAAAGTAGTTTGTTATCCGGCGAAATTTAATCATTTTTTTTAGTTATATGTTTTTCCTTTGTTCTTCCTATTTTCCTTTGCCTTTTTTGCGTTTTTTAAAAAACGTCTTTTTTATACCGCGTTAAATCCGAGTTCAAAAGCTTTGAGATTTATATCTATAAAGTTCTTTTTTACTCTTGATTTTATGGCGGCTGTAAAATTTTCTTTTGGTATTGGCAGCACATTCGCGCAGCTTAAAGCGCCGAGCAAAACTATGTTTAACGCCATTGGATTTCCAGCCTCTTTTGCGGCGTTAAGCGCGTTAAAAGCTATTAATTGGGCTGTTTTTTCTTTTATTAGTTTTTGTATTAGATTGATGTCAGGGTATTTGCCTTTTCCTATGGCTACGGTAAAAGGAGGCAGAGGCGCAAGATTTGTTATAACGTATGTATTGGGATTGCATTTATTTATAGCTCTTAGGGTTTCGGAAGGCTCGAATCCAAGCAGAATATCTGCGTTGCCGTCTGAGATTATGGGGCTTTGGGCAGCGCCTAATACTATAGCAGATTCCACTACTCCGCCTCGCTGAGCCATTCCGTGTATTTCGCTCATACGAACCGGTATATCGGATAAGAGGGCTGCCTCTCCGAGTATTTTAGATGCCAGAAGGTTTCCTTGCCCTCCTACGGCTACCATTATTAGTCTTTTTGTTTTCATGTTTTTATCCTTTATGGTTTAGTCTGGAGATGTCCAAGTTTGTTTGCTTCGCTTCTTACTTATCGCTTCGGATTTTCTCGAGACATTTCCTTTCGTAATAATTCCTTTTTTATCTTTTAATTATATAAATCCCTTAATTGTTTTAGATAATCATTTTTTTTTGTCTAAATATTTTTAGACATGGGGCTTTCCTCTGTTTATAATTAAGATACAGAGATACAAAGTTGCAAAGTAGAGACATTGCATGCAACGTCTCTACCGTTTTCTTTTTTTACAATAAATTTTGAACATTTTCGTTAAGATTTAGGAACCGGCATTATAGCATTCTCGGGGCATATTTGAGCGCAAAGGGTGCAGCCTATACATGTATCCGCATTGATTTTCACTTTATTGTTTTCGTCTATATAAAAAGAGGGGCAGGCAATTTCGTTTATGCAGTCTCTATCGTCTTTACATTTATCCGTAATATAAAAAGGACGTCCCTTCGGCATTTTTAAAGCTTTGGCGTATAATACGCAAAGTTCTTGCGAGATTATAACGGAAACTCCTTTGTAAGAAAGAGCCTCTTTTATTGCTTCTATGCTTTTTTTAACTTTTTTCGGTTTTATAACGGTTACGTGTTTTACTCCGGCTGCCTTTACTATATTTTCGATAGATACCCGTTGGTATTGTTCTAATCCGAGTTGTTTCATATCTACGCCGGGGTTGGGTTGATGCCCTGTCATTGCGGTTGTGCCGTTATCGAGTATTACAAGGGTAATGTTGTGGTTGTTAAATACCGCATTTATAAGTCCTGTTATTCCGGAATGAAAAAATGTGGAATCTCCTATGTATCCTACAACTTTTTTATCCGGTATCGCTTTTGAAAAACCGCAGGAAGAGCTTACCGAAGAGCCCATGCAGATTACAAAATCTCCCATGCTTAAAGGGGGCATAAAGCCGAGCGTATAGCAGCCTATATCGTTGGGATATATGGCATCTAATTTCAGGCTTTGAGCAGCTTTTTTTACTTCGTAAAAGGTTGCCCGATGGGAGCATCCCGAACATAGATTTGGCGGACGCATGGGAAGTTCCGGTATGTTTGAAAGGTCTAATCTCGGCTTTGGAGTATAATCAAAACCAAAGTATGAACTTATTACTTTTTTAACGGTTTCTGGGTCAAATTCAAATTCGCGTTTAAAAAGGTTTTCTCCTTTGCCGTTTATGGCAATTGTTATGCCTACCTGTTGAGCGCAGGCTTTTATATAAGTTTCCAAAACAAGCTCGCCCTCTTCTATAATAAGAACTTTTTTGCAGTCTTTTAAAAAGTTTCTAATCTTTTTTTGCGGAAGCGGGTTTGAAAAGCCTATTTTCAATATTTTAACTTTATCGGCTATGTTTAACTCTTCCACTGCATCGGATGCGTATAAAAAGCTTACTCCGCTTGTTATTATGCCAAGCTCTCCGTCTCCTTTTTGAAAGTTGTATCCGCAGTTTTCGGAAATTGATTCTGCCTGTTCTATGTTTTTTAAAAGTTTTAGATGTAGGTTTCGAGATACCGCTGGAACGGTTACATAGCTTAAAGGGTCTTTTTTAAAGTCTCCGGTTGTTTTTCTTTCTTGTATTTCGCCCAGAGTTATAAAAGCGCTTGAATGGTTTATTCTGGTGGTTGTTCTGAATATCACCGGCTCTTTTAGTTTTTCGGACAGAGCAAAAGCGTATATAAGCATATCTTTTGCCTCTTGAACCGAAGAGGGTTCTAACACGGGCAGCCCGGACAGTTTGCCGTAGAAGCGGTTGTCCTGTTCGTTTTGGCTTGAAAACATAAACGGATCGTCTGCGGTAAGTATTACGAGGCTTCCGGTAACTCCAACGTAAGCAAGCGTCATCAAGGGATCGGCGGCTACGTTTAAACCTACGTGTTTCATTATGCAAAGGGTTTTTAAGCCGGAGTTTGCGGCTGCAGCGGCAACTTCCAAAGCAACTTTTTCGTTTACGCTGTATTCAAAATAAAGGTCTGTTTGTTGCGAAATTTTAAATAGGTTTTCGGATATTTCGGAAGACGGGGTGCCCGGGTATGTTGTTGCAAAAGCAACTCCTGCTTCTATTGCGCCTCGGGCTATTGCTTCGTTGCCTAATACGAGTATTTTTTTATCGGGATTTTCTTGTAAAAGCGGGTGCATTGTTTATTCCTTTTCTCTGTTTATATTTTAATTAAAGGATTTCTCCTCGCCGCGCTCGTCTAAATGATATGGCGAAAACAACAGCTCGTTGACATTACGGGATAAAAAAAACTTCCTTTCCGTCTTGTCGGGCAAAGCGAAAAATTCCTTTATTGTTTCCTTTACCTTTGTCTTTTTGTTTATAATTATTTTCCCGTAAATTCCGGGCGTTTTCTGCCGGCGGAACTAAGCCCTTCCAAAGCGTCTTTTGTAGAAAATATTTTTTCAAGCTGCGCCAGTTCTATATCTATTCCTTGTTCAATGGTTTTTTCTATTTGCAGGTTGATTATGTTATCTGCCTCTTTTAATGCCAATGGCGCTTTATAACCGATGATTTTAAGTATTTTTTCCGCAGTCTCTTTTTCTATGTTTTGCGGCGGTTTTTGTTCTGACATTTGTTTTATGTTTTGATTGGAGAATGCAGCGGCAAATTGTTTGTATTTTTCGGGTATGTTTCTTTTTTTGTATTTATTTTTTTCGATATTTTCGGGCGGCGTTTTATCGGCTATTTTTTTAATGGTATTTTCTATTTCGGAAGGCGTTGTTATTTCGGTTATTATTCCGAGAGCATAAGCGTCTTTTGCGCTTAAAGGGGCTCCCGTAAAAACATAATATTTTGCAAGGTCTGCTCCTACTTGTTTTGCAAGTCTTAACATTCCGCCAAGCCCGGGGTATATTCCTATTCCTGTTTCGGGAAACGCCATTGAGCCTGCATTTGTTGCTATTATGTATTGGGTTGCCAAAGCAAGCTCGCTTCCTCCGCCCATAGATAAGCCGTCTAATATTGTTATTGTAGGTTTTTTGCAGTTTTCTATTTGTAAAAAAAGATTGTGTCCTTTTTTTGTAAATTCGTATATGTCTCGGACTTTGTTTTTGTTTATTTTTTTAATGAAGTAGCGTATATCTGCGCCTGCTATAAAGGCTTTGCCCGCTCCTTCAAATGCTATTGCCTTAACATCCGGGTTGTTTTTTGCCTTGTTAAAGTTTTCTTCAAGCTGTGTAAATACCGTTTCGTTTAAAGCGTTCATAGCTTCGGGTCTGTTTACGGTTATGTATGCAATGTTATTTTTTATGTTTAGGTCAACTACTTTAAAAGAAAACGGTTTGCCGATTGTTTTTTGTTTTTCTAATATTCGGGGCATTTTAAAATCAGGATATTTTTCGCATATCGCTTTTACTGCGGCATATGTTGTATCTATTCCTATTTTATTTATTATTTCAAAAGGACCTAATATCCATCTTAAACCTATTTTTGCGCCTCTGTCCGTATCTTCGATGCTTGCTACTTTTTCGTCAACTAATGCTGCGGCGACTCCTAAGCATACTCCGTAGAATCTATCCGAAACCTCTTTTATTTTAGATTCGTCAACTTCGCCTTTTATATTCCAGTTTTTTTGTTTTTCCATTTGGGCTTTTAATATTTGCGCCGGAGCGTAAAAATCTCCGAGCTCTTTTCCAAGGGTGGACGCGGCATGATATGCTATTGGTATTCCGGTTACGTTCATAAGTAAAAAGGGACCCATTCCGATTTTAAATGCGCGTTTTGCAGCTTCTTCTATTGTAGGTATGTCTGCAATTTTTTCTTGGAGCATTCGAGCCGCTTCGTTTAAAAAGGGAACAAAGAAGCGGTTGACTGCAAAGCCGGGGGCGTCTTTTACTATTATTGCGGTTTTGCCGTGAAGTTTTGAGGCAAGCATAACTTTATCTATGGTATCTTTACTTGTTTGCTCCGTAGGTATTATTTCGAGAAGTCTGTTTTTTGCAGGGTGAAAGAAGTAGTGCATTCCTATGAATTTGTCTGGTCTTGAGGTTTTGAAAGAAAAATCTTTTACATAGAAGCTGGATGTGTTTGTGGCAAGTATTGTTTTTTTATCGCATAAAGCGTCTAATTTGATGAAGAGTTCTTCTTTGACTTTTTTATCTTCGAATATTGCCTCTATAACTATATCCGCATCTTTAATAAGGTTTAGGTCTGTTGACGCCGTGATTGAAGAAAGAATGTTATCGACTTTTTGCGAGGTAAATATTTTTCGTTTAACTCCTTCTTCCAAAAGGGTTTTTATTCTGTTTAATCCGTTTTGAACAAATGTTTGTTCGGTATCGATCAGTATTACTTTAAAACCTTCCTGCGCCAGTTTTTGAGCAATGCCGCTTCCCATGTTGCCCGCGCCTATTACGCCTATTTTGTTCATATTCTTTCTCCTGCATAGCTTGTTTTTTGATGTTATAATTATAATATGAATTTGCTTAACTATTTTTATGGTATTTGTCAATATAAGAGAAAGGAAGAGAGGAAGAGAGGAGGCGGTTTTAATCTTTGTCAACAATGATATTAATTATTTCTTCTATGACTTGTCTTAGATCTACATTTTTATAATTGCTTTTATATCATTTTTATAAATTGCAGTTGTCCGGTCTGTTTTAGTTTCCATTGGTTTTTGCTTATCTCGTCGGATAATTTTTTAAGGGTGTTTAAGATTGTCTGATTATTCGGGGTTCTGCCATTTCTAAGTAGGGGCATTATGTCTAATATTATGTTGTCTGTAGTGGGGTTTATTCCTTGCGTTTCTTTTCGTTTTAAATAGGAGATTAAAAAGTATTCTATTCTCATGTCTAATGGTTTTTTCTTATTAAAAATTTTTTATTTTGCGTGTCGTAATCGAATTGGCTTATTAATATTGGGGTTAAATCTTTATATTTGCCGCTGAGTATATCTAAAAAGCCGAATTCCAAACCTTTTATTATTAGTTCGTCATTGATTTGTTCTAATGTCGCTCCGTTGTTTTTTGCAATTTCGGCTTCGATTGTTTCGATTATCAGATCGTATATATCTGCGCCGAGTTGAAATTTTTGTATAGCCTTCGGGGTTTTCTTTTTTATAAAATTTATGATTAACTGCCCGTATAAAACGGAGAAGGGGTTTTGACGTTTTTTAAAGCTTGTTTGTCCGTTGTTCTGTTTTACGGAGCCTGCATATTCAAACCCGCATTTTTCGGCGGTATCTATTATAATGTGCCAATAATAAGGGTCTTTATGAGCAAATACAAAAGACATCCATCTGTTATATTTTAAAACCCGATACATTTCTTTGATTGATTGGGATAGTAGAGCGGCGTATTCATTCTTTGTTTTTTGTAATCTGCCGCCTTCAATAGCCTCTTTTTTTCTGTCCCCATCTGTTACCTCTAAATCTAACCATGCGTTCCACATTACGGATAGATCCAAATATGGTATTTTGTTTCCGTAAGGAGGATCGGTATATATGTAATCTATGCTTTCGGTTTCGATGTTATTAAGGTTGGTAGCCGTGCCTTTTAATATTCGGGCGTTTTTTATTGTAGATTGATTTATAACTGGCGCAATCTCTTTTTTTGCCTTTACTATTCTGTTATATTTTGTTTCAAAAACGCTAAATGTATCTAAATCGGCAGGCTGCGGAGCAAGTCTATAACGATAATATCTAAAAGGGGCGCTATCGCCTCCTCCTCCGGTTTTTGTATAATGAAATGTTTGATTTAATTTGTTAATACTACTTGAAAACGCAAGCAGTAAACTGTTTTTAATGGCGTTGTCTTTAATCTTTAAGATTAAATGTTTTAAAAATGCCAGTTGAGCAAGCTGTTTGTTGGAAAATAGCTCTTCAACTGTTTTGACGTCCGCTCCTTTCATACAAATATGATTTGCAGGGTATGGATATTTTTGTTTTGCTTTTATAATCTCCTGTTTTGTTTGGGGAGAATTTTTATTGAAGGCTTTTTTTATTTTTTCGTATTGGTTATCTAACTTGTTAAAATTAACCGGCGTAATTAAAGCATTTACAATAAAATGAGAAAGCGGATTTAAATCTATATGTATTGCTTTTCTTCCCAAAATAAGCGCTTCTGTTGCGGTAACGCCGGTTCCGCCAAAAGGGTCTAATACCGTATCGCCATGTTTGGTAAAATGCTTGATGTAATGTTGCAGGATGTCCCAACTTTGTCTTGTAAAATAACCATGCACCCCAAAATGTCTTTTAACAGCCTGTTTTTTTACTTTTATCGGTTTGGGAAGTTTTAACTTATCGTATAAAAACTCTTTTTTGGTTTGGTATTCTGCGGGGGTTTCTCTTAGTATGGATTTTTCTACAAAATTATCCGGGCTTAATAGTTTTTCTATTTGTTCCCAATGTTGATCAATTTCCGAAAGTTGAAAAAAGAGCAGTTTTTTTTTTTTATCTTTTGAATATGCTATAAATTCTTTTCCGTTGCAAAGAGCAAATATATCGGCTTGTATATCGGGATGTATTGCATAAAAGTATGCCTGTTCAATATTGTCTCCGCTTATGATGTTTTCTTTGGGAGATTTGGCGTCAAGAACCCAAGAATATTTTCCGTCTATTTCAAAAAGATAATCAGGGACAATATTTATTTTTCTTTTTTGAGATCCGGTTTTTACAAAAGGATGTTGTAATCTTTTGCTATAAACAATTTTATTGTATCCGTAAGCTTTGTAACCTAATTTTTTTAAGATTGGGCTTATTAATTCTTCTCGCACGGCATCTTCTTTGAATTCGGAAGAGTTGAGTATTTCAAAATTAAAATCTTTATAGAAGTTGTTTATGGTAATTGATTTTTGCATAAATTTGCTGCCTTTATAAAATTTCCCTTTTTAGATTTGACTTAAAAGAAGCCTTTTGCGGCGCGGTAAATGTATTGTCTGGTATTGATCCGAAAAGGTTTTAAAAAAAAGAATAAAATTATTTGGGTTTATAGTCAAGCCGCGATTGGTTTAAAACTTTACGGTAACAATGTTGCTTGCGGCTCCGATGCCGATGCTATTTAAAGCGCGGATTCTATATTCAAAAATTTTTTCTTGGGGTTGATTTTTTATTTGCAACTTCTGTTGCGGATTTTATAAGCGCATTTACCATATCGGTTAATTGTTTGTCTGACTCTGTATATTATTAAGATGCTTTTATAAATCGATAAGCTGATAACGGCAGGTTTTTATGTTTATTTGGTCTGTTTTTATAAAAAATTGACGGCTGCAGGTTTGTATTTTATTATGGCTTTAAAGCCGCGAGTATTTTATCGGCAATGTCTTCAAGGTTTTTTATGTAATTTTTTCCAAGCGGATCAAGAAAAACAACGGCGCCGTTTATTGCTTTGGCTATTTTGGAAGCCGCCTGTTTATCGAACTGGGGCTGTAGAAATATTATGCGTATGTTTTGAGCCTTTGCCTGTTTTATAAAGCTTGACACTGCCGCCGCTTTGGGCGTTTTTCCTGATATTTGTATTGCTTTTTGTTTTAATTGGTATTGATCGGTAAAATATCCGAAAGCCGGATGAAAAACAAATATTGTTCCGCCGGCTATGGGCTTTAAAGCGGTTTTTATTTTTATATTTAGCTTGTTAAGCTTATTAATAAATCTTTTTAAATTTTCTTTATATATTTTTTCTCCCGCTTTATCTGCATTACACAGCGCATTGGTTATGATTTTTGCCTGATGTTTTACAAGAGCCGGCGAAAGCCATGTATGGGGGTCGTCCTCTGTGCCGCCTTCCATTTTACGGAGTTTGATTCCTTTTGCGGTATTTACTATGTTTATATTCTTGAAGGAATTTTTAATTTTTTCCAACAATCTTTTTTCAAATGGAACTCCTATGGTAAAGAATATATCCGCTTTTTTAAGTTTTATAATGGCGTGCGGTTTGGGAGCATAACTTTCCGGGTTTTCTCCTTTGTCGGCAAGTATGGCAACGGATGCTCTTTCTCTCGCAAGCTGTTCTACGAAATATGCCTGAGGCGGTATGCTTACAAAAACGGATAACGGTTTTTGTCCGGCATATAGGGTTGCGCCTGTTAAAGTAATAATAATTAAAATTATTAAACTTATTTTACGGGTTGCTTTATATGTTGATTTTTTAAACTTCATATCATAACCTCTTTTTTTTAAATTATTGTAAAATATTTTATAACAATTTAAATTAATACGGCAAGATAAAAGTTGTTATACGGTTATTCGCGGCAATTTAAAAAAGTATTATAAAAAACGGATTATTATCAAAAACATATACGGTAACTAATTATGAACAATTTTTTATTTATTCAAAAGGTAGAATTTTTTTCTTCCGCATATCTTAGATGTTGTATTTTTATATCGGAGAATGCGGAGGCAGGCAAAAAGAATTTTTTTACAAAGAAGCTTTATTCCAAATTAATAAGCAATTCGGTTTTGTTAGAGGATTTTTTAGATATTCACGGAGCAAAGAATAATTCCGAATGGTATTTTTATCGCGAGCTTGCAGCGGCGGTTAGGCATCTAAGCTTGGCGGGTTATGCTCAAAAACATATATCTACGAGGCTGGCGTTTTACGGATTGGAAGACATTGGAAATTTTGAAGAGGACGGAAACGAAAACTTTGCTTTTTTAAATGATTCGTTGATTAAACTTGCTTCCATAATTTTGAAAGAGGCGAAGCGTTTGAATATTTATATACAGACTCATAGGTATAAACCGAACGATTTTGTTCAAATTCCTACGGATGTTATGTTGGAATATGATATTCAGGATGAGAATAAGGATGTTCAAAAAAAACATATAGTAAAGATAGCAAGCGAGTTTTTATCCGTAGCAAAAGATTTTAACAGGTTTAGATTTTACGAACCGTATTTGATAGAAGATATAAAAAAGATAGTTCCGTCAAAGATAAACGAGGTTGAGATGCGGCGTTTCGAGATGCTTGTGCATAATTTACAGTCTTCTTTTGACAGTTATGTAATACATAGCGGTTATAAATTTAAAGACAGTAAATATAAGCAGTTAAGAAGTAGTTTTTCGATAGTTTTTCATCTTACGCAAGAGATAGGCAGAATGCTTCATTTTTACGAGCGTCATCTTTATCAAATAGGTTATAAAGATGTTTATAAAAAGACGCGGCAAAGGCTGGCGGAACTTGTTCCGCCGGATAAACTTCTTGATAAGATAGTTAATTACGGGGTGTTTTACGCTTCTCATTTTTTGGAAAGCGGTAAGAAGCTGGCAAAAAAGATATTGAATGAAAATATAGAAAGAAAAAGTATTGTCGCTTCCATACCGAAAGACCGCGGGTTTCATAGCAGACCGAGCCTTCTTGTTGCAAAGATTGTTCGGCATTACGGCGGAGAGGTTAAGTTGTGGGTAAATAAGGACAGCTTTGACGCAAGCAGCGTTTTGGATATTCAGTGGGCGGGAGGCAAGATTGCAAAGGATAAAGTTGACGAGGTTATTTTTGAAGGAGATAGCAGAGCTATAGATGATATTAAGATTCTTGCAAGCGTAAATTATGCGGAAGATACTATGGGCAAGGGCAAACCTTTGCCGAGCGAGCTGGGGTATTTGAGGTAAGAGAGATACAAAGGAATTTTATCTTTCCATCTCTTCTATAAATTTTACGGTTTCAAGGCTTACCGCGCATACTTTTTTAATAAGTTCAATTATGTCTTTTTTATAATCCGCAAAGCGGTATGTGTTGAATTGTTTGGCAATGGTAGGGTCTTTTGGTTTTTTTTCTTTGTATTGGTCTAGTATCCATTCAATAGCGGAGCGATTGCCGAGTTTGTATTCCCAAGCCTGTTTTGGTATGCCGCTTATGGTTGTTTCTTCGTCAAGCTCTATAATCCCCGATAGTTTATCCGCTTTTAGTTTTACTTTTATGTCCGGTTTTGATTCAAAAGGTTTTTTACAAAAGCGGGTTACTTTGGTTTCTATAACTTTAAGATTAAAAGGTTTTATATTTTCGTAATTTATGTGCATATCCATTAAAGCTTTTCCCCAATTCGCCCATGTTTTAAAATTGTTGTAAAAGGGTATTCGCGGAAAATCTCGCTTTAGGTTTAATTTGTATTTTTTAATGTATGCCGGATTATGTAAAACAGCATATATGTAATGGAATATATCCT
>JAFDMF010000030.1 GCA_019306065.1 Deltaproteobacteria bacterium | reverse complement strand
GGTAATCGCTGCCGTAAGCGTTGTCTTACCATGATCTATATGGCCTATTGTGCCTACATTAATATGCGGCTTAGTCCTCTCAAATTTCTCTTTTGCCATCTTTTATTATCCTCCGGTTTTTCATTACCAACGATAATGAGCAAATGCTTTATTTGCTTCCGCCATTTTATGCGTATCTTCTTTTTTCTTAATCGCCGCGCCTCTGTTATTATACGCATCTAAAAACTCCGTAGCCATTTTTTCAGCCATGCTTTTCCCTTGTCTTTTTTTAGCAAATTCTATTATCCATCGTATAGCAAGAGCCGTTCTTCTGGCGGCCTTTATTTCGGTGGGAACTTGGTATGTAGAACCGCCTACGCGGCGCGATTTAACTTCAATGAACGGTTCGACATTATTTACCGCTTTTTCAAACACGGCTACTGAAGATTCTTTTATTTTGCTTTCAATGATATCAAACGCATCATAAATAATAGTTTCCGCTATGCTTTTTTTGCCATCTTTCATAATAGAATTTATAAATTTGGCAATAAGCGGATTGTTGTATTTGGAATCCGGCAAAACAGGTCTATTTGGAACTTCTCGTCTTCTCGGCATATTTTTTTACACCTTAATTGATTGTATTGTCTTTATTTAGGCTTTTTACTGCCGTATTTGGATCTACCCTGTTTTCTATCGTCAACGCCTAGCGTATCAAGGGTTCCCCTTACTATATGGTACCTTACGCCGGGCAGGTCTTTTACTCTACCGCCTCTTACCAAAACAACGGAGTGCTCCTGTAAATTGTGTCCTATTCCTGGTATGTATGCGGTTACTTCCATACCTGTAGTTAATCTTACTCTGGCAACTTTACGCAGAGCAGAGTTCGGTTTTTTCGGCGTAGAAGTATATACTCTTGTGCATACTCCTCTTTTTTGCGGAGCTCCTTTTAATGCTGGCGTATTTGTTTTCTTTAATATTTTTTTTCTTCCGTGACGAACTAACTGATTAATAGTCGGCATCTTTTCCTCTTTTATTTTTGCTTGTCAAAATAATCTCCTAACATTATAGGAAAGCGGATTATTTGTCAAGCCATTTTTATATTAAATTATATCTTCAACCGCTTTGCTCTGGAATTTATTATTACTCAATTGAATATCTTGAGATTTGAAAAAACCGGTGCCTGCTGGAATTATGCGTCCCATGATTACATTTTCTTTAAGACCGCTTAACTTATCGACCTTACCCGCAATGCTTGCTTCTGTCAAGACTTTGGTAGTTTCTTGAAATGAAGCCGCTGAAACAAAACTTTCGGTGCTTAAAGAAGCTTTGGTTATACCGAGAATGAGAGGTATCGCCATAGCAGGCTTTCCTCCGTTGGCAATCACTTTTTCATTGGCTTCCTGAAAAATTATTTTATCAACCTGTTCTTCCTGCACAAAATCGGTATCACCCGCGTCTGCTATTTTAACGCGCCTCATCATTTGGCGCACAATAACCTCTATATGTTTATCGTTTATTCTTACGCCTTGGAGTCTGTAAACCTCTTGCACTTCGTCAACTACATAACGAGCAAGAGATATTTCTCCTTTTATGTTTAATATGTCTTGAGGATTTGCGGACCCTCCAATAAGTGACTCCCCTGCTTTTATATAATCGCCTTCATAAACATTGATATGTCTTCCTCTTGGTATCTGATATTCTTTGGGTTCTCCGAAATCAACAGGAGTTATGATAACTTTCTGCCCTCCTCTAACCCCTTTGGTTATTGAAACGTAACCGTTTATTTCGCTTAATACTGTATTTTTTTTTGGTTTACGCACTTCAAAAAGCTCAGCGACTCTTGGCAAACCGCCTGTAATATCTGTAGTTTTGGTTGTAGCTCTCGGAAGTTTGGCAATAACGTCTCCGGCTTTCACCTGATCATCTTCTTCGACAAGTAATATCGCGTCTACGGGAAGCAAGTATCTTACTTTTCCACCTCCTGCAAGTTTGCTTGTTTTTCCTTCCTTATCTTTGATTGATATGCGGGGTCTTACCTCTTTTTTTCCTTTAAATTCGATGATCATTCTGCTTGCTTTTCCAGTAACGGGATCGACTTTTTCCTGCATCGTATCCCCTATTTTGATGTCTCCGAATTTTACTCTTCCAGCGGCTTCCGTAATAATAGGCGTAGTAAACGGATCCCATGTGGCAAGCGGATCTCCGATTTCAACTCTTACGCCGTCTTCAACATTAAGATAACCTCCGTATATTACGGGGTATCGTTCGCGTTCGCGGCCGTTTTCTCCAATTATGGAAAATTCGCCGCCTCTTCTGTTCATCACAATTAATTTTCCATCGGCATTTTTTATAACTTTAAGATCGTTGTATTTGATTATGCCGTCAACTCTGGCTCTTATATCTGCCTGTTCGCCCCGCTGGCTTGCGGCTCCTCCTATATGGAAGGTTCTCATTGTAAGCTGTGTGCCGGGTTCTCCTATTGACTGCGCCGCCAGTATTCCGACTGCTTGTCCTATGTCAACTCTTCTTCCATGCGCAAGGTCTCTACCGTAACATTTGGCGCAAACTCCTGATTTGGACTGGCAAGTAAGAACGGATCTTATTTTTATACTTGTAATACCAGAATCTTCAATAATTTTTTGTTTTTTTTCGTCTATTTCTTCGCCTGCTTTTACGATAACTTCATCCGAATAAAGATCGGTAATGTCTTCAGACGCGACTCTACCGAGAATACGCTCTCCTAATATCTGTATTATTTCTCCGCCTTCCAAAAGGGATTCTATTTCTATACCGAACATTGTTCCGCAGTCTTCTTCAAATATAATGCAATCCTGCGCCACGTCTGCAAGCCGTCTCGTAAGATAACCTGAATTTGCGGTTTTTAACGCAGTATCCGCAAGCCCTTTTCTTGCTCCATGGGTTGAAGTAAAATACTGTAAAATTGTAAGCCCTTCGCGGAAATTTGCAGTAATTGGAGTTTCTATGATTTCTCCCGAAGGCTTAGCCATAAGTCCGCGCATTCCAGCAAGCTGTCTCATCTGATCTTTGCTGCCTCTTGCGCCTGAATCCGCCATCATGTAAATTGAATTTAAACTTTTATCGACCCTTTGATTGTGGGACTTTAAGGCGGAAGGCGCTTTTTTCATGTCGTTCATCATTTCGTTTGCTACGGCGTCTGTAGCTTTTGTCCATATGTCTATGACTTTATTATATTTTTCGCCCCGCGTAATGAGCCCTTCATTGTATTGTTTATCAATGTATTCAACCTCTTTTTCGGCATCTTTTAATATCTGTTTCTTGGCTTTGGGTATGATCATATCATCTATTGAAATCGATATGCCGCTTTTTGTAGAAAATTGATAGCCTATATCTTTTAACCTGTCTGCAAGTATTACGGTGGTTTTTATGCCGAGTCTTCTGTAAGCGTTATCTACCAAAACTCCAAGGGTTTTTTTATCCTGAAGTTTATTAACAAGGGCAAACTCGAACTCCGAAGTTTTTTCTATTATTTGGAAGATGTGGAAGCCATCTTCTGCCTCCATTATAGCGCTTATTTCTCCGTCTTTAAGTTTATAAAGTTTTTCCGCCTCTTCGGAAGAAAAATCGAAAATTCTTTGAAATTCATCTATACGAAGTAATCCGGTATCCTCTTTTATCGTAATATTTTTTTTGTTTGAATATTCTTGTAAAAGTTTGGAAAAATCCGTCCGCTCGTTAAGGCTAATAACTACTTTTTCGGCATCCGTTTTTATTTTAAGATGTATATGACGCATTCGAGAAACGCTGTCTTTGGGTATTATTTCCCATAGCAGTAATCTGCCGGCTGTGGTAGTTTCTCTTTTATTGTTCATTTTAACATATATTTCGGCATGAAGGTCTATAACGTCTGCATCATAAGCCTGACGCGCTTCGACTGGGGAGGAAAATATTTTTCCTTCGCCTCGCAAGCCGTCTATCATTAATGTCATGTAGTATATTCCTAATACTATATCCTGTGTAGGAATGATACTTGGCGATCCGTTTGCTGGAAATAGTATGTTGTTTGAAGCAAGCATTAAGCATCTTGCTTCTATCTGAGCTTCTATTGAAAGCGGAATATGAACCGCCATTTGATCTCCGTCAAAATCGGCGTTAAAAGCGGTGCAGACAAGAGGGTGAAGCTGTATGGCTTTTCCTTCTATTAATATCGGTTCAAAAGCCTGTATTCCGAGTCTGTGTAATGTAGGAGCTCTGTTTAAAAACACCGGATATTCTCTTACAACTTCATCTAATGCATCCCAAACTTCTGGCAGTTCCTGTTCTACCATTCTTTTTGCGCTTTTAACAGTAGTAACCAATCCTTTTTGTTCGAGTAAAGAATAAACAAACGGTTTAAAAAGTTCTAAAGCCATTTTTTTAGGAAGCCCGCATTGATGGAGTCTTAAATGCGGACCTACCGTAATAACTGTTCGTCCGGAATAATCCACTCTTTTTCCGAGCAGGTTCTGACGAAAACGTCCTTGTTTTCCTTTTAGATTATCGGAAAGCGATTTTAAGGGACGTCTGTTTGTACCTGTTATTACTCTGCCATGTTTTCCGTTATCAAAAAGAACATCTACAGCCTCTTGAAGCATCCTTTTTTCATTACGAATTATTATTTCTGGGGCTTTAAAATCTATGAGTTTTCCTAATCTGTTGTTTCTGTTTATAACTCGTCTGTATAAGTCGTTTAGATCGGAAGTTGCAAAACGTCCTCCTTCTAACGGAACAAGCGGACGAAGATCCGGAGGGATAACAGGGATGTTTTCCATTATCATCCAAACGGGATCAACGCCGGATTTTCTGAAACTGTCAACTATCTTTAAACGCTTTGATATTTTCTTTATTTTTGTTTCGGAGCTTGTATCTTTTATTTCCTGTTTTAATTCTTCATAGACTTTATCTATATCAATTTCTTCTAACAATTTTTTTACGGCTTCAGCTCCTATTAAAGCTTCAAATTTATCCTCTCCATATTCTTCTAATGCTTCAAAATATGCTTCGTCTGAGAGTAATTGAAATTTTTTAAGCGGAGTATCTTTCGGGTCCGTAACTATGAAGCTGTCAAAATAGATTAAACGCTCCATGTTTTTTAAGGTAATATCTAAAAGATTGCCTATTTTACTGGGTAGGCTTTTTAAAAACCATATATGGGAGCATGGAGCTACAAGTTTGATATGCGCCATTCTGTCGCGTCGGACTTTGGACTGTATTACTTCGACGCCGCATTTTTCACATATCACTCCTCTATGCTTCATGCGTTTGTATTTACCGCAGTTGCATTCAAAGTCTTTGGTAGGACCAAATATTTTAGCGCAAAAGAGACCGTCTCTTTCCGGTTTGAAGGTCCGGTAATTTATTGTTTCTGGTTTTTTTATTTCGCCATGAGACCATTCAAGAATTTTTTCCGGCGACGCCACAGATATTCTGACGCCTTGGTAATCTCTGGGATCCGCAGGTTTGGCAAAAAAATCATATATATTTGTTTCCAAAGGTTGTCTCTCCTTTTTCAATGAAAAAAACGACAGATTAAGCTTTTAAAAGTTCTATATCTAAACCGAGTCCACGAAGCTCTTTTGTCAATACATTAAAGGATTCGGGGATCCCCGGTTCAAGTAGATTTTGACCTTTTATAATTTTTTCATACATTCTGGTTCTACCCACCATGTCGTCGGATTTAACTGTAAGAAATTCCTGAAGCGCATAAGCCGCTCCATAAGCCTCCATGGCCCAAACTTCCATTTCTCCGAGTCTTTGTCCGCCGAACTGAGCTTTTCCGCCGAGTGGCTGCTGGGTAACAAGCGAATAGGGGCCTATTGATCTGGCATGTATCTTATCATCTACAAGATGATGTAATTTTAACATATACATTACGCCTACGGTCACCTCTTTATCAAAAGATTCTCCTGTTCTGCCGTCATATAATATTGCCTGCCCTGTTTCGGAAAATCCGGCTTCATGTAAAAGACTTTTGATTTCCTCTTCTGTCGCGCCGTCAAAAACCGGCGTAGCCATAGGAACGCCATTTTTGTATAACGAGGCGTATTTTTGAATCTGGTCGTCATTAAGAGAATCAATTGCTTCCGCTTTATCCTGATTTGAAAATATTTTTTTCATTTTTTCTCTTAATTCGGAAACTCTTTTTTCTCCCGCAAGTTTTGCAACGAGTTCTCCTATGCTTCTCGCCGCCTGCCCAAGGTGGATTTCAAGGATTTGTCCTACATTCATTCGAGACGGAACTCCCAAAGGATTTAAAATCATATCTACAGGACGTCCATCTTCAAAATGAGGCATATCTTCTTGTGGCAGTATTCTGGATACAACTCCTTTGTTTCCATGACGCCCCGCCATTTTATCGCCTACAGAGAGTTTTCTTTTCATAGCGACATGAACTTTTATCATTTTTATTATTCCGGGTAAAAGATCATGCCCTTCTTCATATTTTTTTATTTTTATTTCAAATTCTGCTTTAACCGCTTCTACCTGTTTTTTATATTTTTCTAATATGTCGCGAAGCTGTTTGAATTCTTTGCCCTTTTCTATTATAAACTCGCTTATCTTTTTTAAAGGGATTTGGGATAAAATTTCGGCGGTTATTTTGTTTCCTTTTGCTATGATGGTATCTTTTCCTACTTTTACGGTAGAAGCCGCTGTTTTGTCTGTTACGATTTCGGCGATACGCTCTTTGGCAACCTGTTCTATAACTTTTAATTCCTTATTCTTGTTTTTTTCAAGCATTGATTTTTCATAGCCTTCAATCTCTTTGTTTCTCTGATCTTTTTCGATTCCTTTTCTTGAAAAAACTTTTACGTCAATAACGATTCCCTCAACTCCCGGCGGCACTCTTAAGGATGTGTCTTTAACATCTCCAGCTTTTTCGCCAAATATTGCTCTTAACAGTTTTTCTTCCGGCGAAAGCCTGGTTTCTCCTTTGGGGGTTATTTTGCCTACGAGTATATCTCCGGAGACTACTTCGGCTCCGATTCTGACCATCCCGCTATCATCAAGGTCTTTTAAGGCTTCTTCGCCTACGTTGGGGATATCTCTTGTAATTTCTTCTTTACCTATTTTTGTATCTCTGGCTATAATTTCAAATTCTTCTATATGAACGGAGGTAAACGTTCCTTCTTTTACTAAATTTTCGCTTACAAGTATTGAATCTTCAAAATTATAGCCTCCCCATGACATAAATGCTACTGTAATATTTTGCCCTAAAGCAAGCTCCCCATTGTCTGTAGCCAAACCATCGGCTACTATGTCTCCGACTTTAACAATATCCCCCTTTTGCAGTATAGGTCTTTGATTAAAGCATGTATTTTGGTTTGTTCTGTAAAATTTTGACAGGTTATAAACCGTAACATCTTTATCTTCAGCATTTATATCGTAATTATGCTTTACAACTATTGTTGAAGCATCGACATAATCTATGATTCCATCTTTTTTTGCCACTATTGAGGTTCCTGCATTCTTGCATACTATGCTTTCCATGCCTGTTCCTACAAGCGGGGCTTGGCATTTTAACAGAGGAACCGCTTGACGCTGCATGTTTGATCCCATAAGGGCTCTGTTTGCGTCGTCGTTTTCCAAAAAAGGAATTAAAGCCGCAGCTACGCTTACAAGCTGATTTGGCGAAACATCCATTAATTTTATTTCTTCCCGTTTTACGATTTTAAGATCGCCTTCAACTCTTGAAGTAACGGTTTTTTCGACATATCTTCCTATTTCGTCTAATTTGGCGTTTGCTTGCGCTATTGTATAATTTTTTTCTTCAAAAGCGGTTAAGTATTTTACCTCTTTTAAGGCTTTCATGTCTTCAACTATACAATACGGAGTTTCTATAAAACCGAAGTCGTTTACTCTGGCATAGGTGCTTAATGAAACGATGAGTCCTATGTTTGGTCCTTCAGGAGTTTCAATAGGGCAGATTCTGCCGTAATGGGATGGATGAACATCTCTTACTTCAAAACCTGCTCTTTCTCTTGTAAGCCCGCCGGGACCAAGCGCGCTTAATCGCCGTTTATGGGTTGTTTCGGATAAAGGATTGGTTTGATCCATAAACTGAGATAACTGACTCGTGGCAAAGAATTCTTTTACTACTGCGGTTACAGGTTTTGAATTAACAAGATCTTGGGGCATCATTGCATCAACTTCTTGAATGCTCATTCTTTCTTTTATGGCTCTTTCCATTCTAACAAGCCCGATTCTATATTGGTTGGCAAGAAGTTCCCCTACGGCTCGAACTCTTCTATTTCCGAGATGATCAATATCATCAACCGCTCCTTGAGTATCTCGTAATTTTACCAAAGCTTTGGCGGTAATAAGTATGTCTTCTTTTCTTAAAGTTGTTATTGATACGGGAGTATTCAAATCGAAACGCTGATTTATCTTCATTCGCCCGACTCTGGAAAGATCGTAATAAACGAATTTAAAAAAGAGGTTGTCAACAAAATCAAGAGCGACTTCCGGAGTTACGGGATTACCAGGGCGGAGTCTTCTGTATATATCAAGAAGAGCGTCTGGACGGCTATCCGCTTTGTCTAATTCAAGGGTTTTTCTGATTGAATCGCCGCTTATATTTCCGTCTATTAAGATTACTTCAAACTGGTTTATTCCGGCATTTTTAAACGCGTCAAGGATTTCCTGTGTAACTTGAGCGTTTGCTTGGGCTATTGCCTCGCTGGTATTCGGATTGTATATGGTATAGGCAAAAAATTTTTCAAAAAGTTCCTCCTCGCTTATGGGAATTTCGGTTATTTTCGCCTCTTGAAGCCTTTTAATGACTTTGCGAGTAAAAATGCGCCCTTTTTTTACTATTATTTCTCCATTTACAGGATTTGCTATATCACCCAAAGAACGCCGCCCTACAAGGACGGTTTTATTCGTCTGTCTGAAATAATTGTTTTCAAACAGAGTTATTTTTTCGGTTTGATAAAAATATTTTAATATGTCTTCTACGGTATAGCCGAGCGCTTTAAAAAGTATGGTTGCCGGAAATTTTCTTCGTCTATCTATTTTTATATAAACTATCCCTTTGGTATCCACCTCCATGTCTATCCATGATCCACGGACGGGTATCATCCGTGAGGTATAGATTATTTTGCCGCTGGAATGGGTTTTGCCTTTGTCATGATCAAAGAATACGCCGGGGGATCTATGAAGTTGGCTTACTACAACTCTTTCTGTGCCATTTATTATAAATGTTCCGTTTGGGGTCATTTCCGGAATTGTGCCGAAATATATTTCCTGCTCTTTAATATCTCTGATATTTGAAGAGCCTAATTCTTTATCAACGTCATACACCACCAATCTTACGGTTATACGAATCGGTATTTCGTAATTTAAGCCTCGCTGAAGGCATTCTTCAACCGTATGCTGAACTTCTCTGATCTTATAAGAAACAAACTCCAAAGAGGCGTTGCCTACGAAATCTTTTATTGGAAATACGGAAAGAAAAACAGACTGTAACCCTATATTTTCACGCTCATCGGGCAAAACGTCTCGTTGTAGAAAACGGTCGTAAGATCGTCTCTGCATACCGATTAAATCCGGTATATCGGCTACGCTGCGTATTCTACCGAAGTTTTTTCTTATCCTCTTTTTAAATAAAGGGTTTCGCGACATAACATCTCCCATTCCATTATGTTTAAAACAAAAACCGCAGATAAGGGTTGTAATGTCTTACAACCCTTATCATATCAACATATTATATATTTTATAAAAGATTAACTCAAATTTTATTCAGCTATTTTTATTTTAATTCCACCTGCGCGCCGGCAGCTTCAAGCTGTTCTTTAAACTTTTCAGCATCCTCTTTTACTATGCCCCGTTTTACAGGTTTGGGCGCTCCATCAACAAGATCTTTCGCTTCTTTTAATCCGAGCCCTGTAATAGCTCTTACCTCTTTAATAACGGCTATTTTTTTATCGCCCGTGCTAAGTAGAACAACGTCGAATTCATTTTTTTCTTCTGCCGCTGCATCTCCGTCTCCAGCTGGACTTGCCGACATCATAGCAACCGGAGCCGCCGCGGAAACGCCAAATTTTTCTTCCAACTCTTTTACAAGATTTGAAAGCTCTAAAACTGACATGTTAGATATAAATTCAATAACATCATCTTTTGTAATATCTGCCATTTTTTCCTCCAATTTTATAGATTAAGCTTTTTTTTTGATTGCGTTTAATACGTTTACAACGCCTGATACAAGACTGCTCAAAACTCTTACAAACGATGTAGGAACTCCGCTCATAGTGGAAAGAACATGAGCAAGTAGAACCTCTTTTGCCGGAAGTTCAGATAGGGTTTTAATTGATTCTAAATCAATAACTTTGCCTTCCATAACTCCCATTTTTATTTCAAGCTTACTGTTTTCTTTTGCAAATTTGTAAAGAATTTTTGCAGGCGCCACAAGATCTTCGGAACAAAAAGCAATTCCTGTAGCCCCTTTAAAATGCTCATTTATAAGAGCAAGTTCACTGTCTTCGGCGGCTCTTTTTAATAATGTATTCTTAACTACAAGATAGCTCGCTTTCGCTTGCCGTAATTGGCTTCTCAAGCTGTTTAAAGCTTCTACGTTAAGCCCTTTATAATCGGTTAGAATAACGATTTTAGCCTCTTTAAGAGAATCTTTTAAACCGCTTACAACCGCTTTTTTTTCTAATAGATACATAAGGTATAATACCTCCCTTTTAATTTGCAAAAATCGGAGGAAACTACATTCCTATTTTTTTGTCTAACGAGGCCGGAATTTTTACCGATTAAACACGAATATGAACCTGCGATTTTTGACAAACTTTTAATACGAAAAGTTATACTTAAATCATATTTTCAATGTTATTAACGTCAACTGATAAGCCGGCACCCATTGTAGTGGCTACAGAGATATTTTTTAAATAGCCTCCTTTGCTTGAAGCCGGTTTTAACCGCATTATTTTATCAATAAAAGCGGATATGTTTTGCATTATTTTTTCAGCGCCAAAAGATACTTTACCCATAGGCGCATGAATTATACCGGCTTTTTCGACTCTAAAATCTATTTTGCCGGCTTTAAGCTCTTTTACCGCTTTTGCAACGTCAAAAGTAACGGTGCCTGTTTTTGCATTCGGCATAAGCCCGCGTGGTCCTAATATTTTGCCGATTTTCCCAACCGAACCCATAATATCGGGAGTCGCCACCGCTTTATCGAATTCAAGCCAGCCTTCCTTGATTTTTTTAACAAGGTCGTCATTGCCTACATATTCGGCGCCGGCTTCTTTGGCTTCTTTTTCTTTTTCGCCTTTTGCAAATACAAGAACCGTAACCTTTTTACCGAGTCCGTTCGGAAGAACAACCGTCCCTCTTACCATTTGAGCCGCATGTCTTGGATCTACTCCCAAACGTACGGCAACATCTACGGTTTCATCAAATCCGGCATAAGTTAATTCTATCGCGAGCTTTACCGCCTCGGATAGATCATATTTTTTATTCGTATCTATATTTTGTATGGTATTACGATATTTTTTACCATGCTTTGGCATATTGACAACCCTGCTCCTTTTTTATAAAAAATTCCATAAAATAACTATAAATTACGGTTGTATTACAATTATTATACAACTTCAATCCCCATGCTTCTTGCAGTCCCCGCCACTATTTTACAAGCTGCATCCAAATTATGAGCATTTAAATCAACCATTTTTGTTTTAGCTATCTCTTCTATCTGACTTTTACTAACCTCGCCCACTGTATCTCGTTTAGGATCGGAGGCTCCTTTTGCAATTTTAGCCGCTTTTTTAAGTAAAACCGATGCAGGCGGGGTTTTTGTAACAAAAGCAAATGATCTGTCCTGATACACCGTAATAACAACCGGCGTTATCATACCCTCATCTTTTTCAGTTCTGGCATTAAAAGCTTTGCAAAAATCCATGATGTTGACGCCATGCTGGCCTAAAGCCGGTCCTATGGGAGGAGAAGGATTAGCTTTGCCTGCCGGCACCTGCAATTTTATTTGTCCTATAACTTTCTTTGCCATTTTATATTTCTCTCCATGTTATTTTTTGGAAATCTGAACGAATTCAAGCCCTACGGGAGTAAAACGCCCGAATATACTAACTAATACTTTCAACTTTCCATGTTCATGATCAACTTTTTCTACAACTCCGTTAAAACCGGTAAACGGACCGTCTATTATTTTTACTTCGTCGCCTATATCGTAAAAAAACTTTGGCTGAGGCTTTTTGGAACCGAATTCCATACGATCTATAACTCGCTTCGCTTCGATATTAGGAACAGGCGCCGGTTTTCTGCCGCCTAAAAATCCTGTTATTTTGGCGGTTGTTTTAACGAGATGCCAAGTTTCGTCGTTAAGTTCCATTTTTATAAGGAGATAACCCGGATAAAATTTTCGAGCCGATGTTTTTCTTTTTCCTTTTACAAGTTCAACTACCTGTTCGGTAGGAATTAATACCTCGCCAAATTTTTCAGGATGCGGATAGGTATTAATTCTCTCTTCCAAAGCTTTTTTAACTTTTTCTTCAAAGCCGGAATAAACATGCACTATGTACCATTTTTTAGCCACTTATACGCTCCTTAACGAAGAATTATACGAACAAAAAAAGAAAGGATGGAATCGGTTAGTCCCAAAAATAAGCCTATAATCATCACGAGGATAACCACTACCAAAGTTGATCCTCCCGCCTGTTTTTTTGAAGGCCAAACTACTTTTTTAAGTTCGACTTTTGCTTCGGTTAAAAATCGAACCGCTTTTTGAACAATGGTATTTTTTCCCTCTTTTTGAGAAAGCTTGTTTTTACCTGCGGCTATTTTTTCCGCTACAAAGAAAGGCTTTTTATCCTCTTTCTTACTGATAAATTCTTGTTTGATATCCCTTTTTGCCTTCTCGTTTTTTTTCTTGTCCGTAGGCTTTTTCCTTAATAAACGTCCCATTAACGGTTTACCCCGATATAAAAATTGTGGCAGGCCAGGAGGGATTCGAACCCACAACACCCGGATTTGGAGTCCGGTGCTCTGCCGTTAGAGCTACTGGCCTATTGTTTTATTTGCTTTCTTTATGAAGCGTATGTTTTCTGCAAAATCTACAATATTTACTAAATTCCAGTTTATCCGGCGTAGTCTGTTTATTTTTTGTAGTAGTATAATTTCTTCTTTTACACTCGCCGCAAACAAGAGTTATAATTATTCTCACTTATTGGCTCCTTAACAGCTGCCGCTTACGCGATTATTTTGCTTACTACTCCGGCGCCTACTGTTCTACCGCCTTCGCGTATGGCAAATCTTAATCCTTCTTCCATTGCTATCGGAGTTATTAACTCGCCTACTATAGA